>CAZXNM010000014.1:0-135403 GCA_964641955.1 uncultured Planctomycetota bacterium | reverse complement strand
CTTACAGAACGCAGATCCTCTCATTGCAGTTGGTACATAAAACGGGGGTAAGTCACAGGAATGCAGATATGCTCTACTTGCGACTTTCCCGGCTGCCAAGCCGTGCCGCACTGTTCCTCATTTCCCATTCCACATTACTAATTCGCAGTTTGCTTTACTAACTACTCTCTCGGCGAAGCCGAGACCATTGGCTATTTGGTTATTGGCTCATTGCCTTCTTGCGGACGCTTTGCGCCGCGCTGCAGGCACCTGAACGAAAGGAAATCATGAATAATCTTCAGCCGCGCGGGGTGAATGTGGGATGAAACAACAACCACACGATAAAGTGCAAAGTACCCTCCGAGGCTCGTCTTAATGTTCTTCATGATTAGAAATCCGTATTAACCTTTTCGTTACCTCCGCGACTCCAGAATAATTCAAGCGATAACTCCATGTGCGATGGGAATCCTCATTGCGTTCTATCAAATCCCACGAGGTTACATCATCATGTTTTCCTTCATCGTCGATACCATCGGGGCCAAACGAATAGACATCGAATGCATCACGCCACACTCGACCTGGACAGACATACTTCACGGGCTTACTGTACCACCGATCTAAGACTGCATATCCCTCTGCTGTTTTCTCAACGCGGTCCAGTATTCCTAGTAACTCTGGTTTGGTTGCCAAGTCTGACAGGCTCTTCGGATAAGTACCTTCTGAGTCGCGATACAATGCAGCAGCAATGTATATCGCCAAGAAATCGGCCTGGGTGTCGGCGACATGGTTCAACATAGTCCTAGTTACAGCTTGCTCATTGGGTGTGTATTCACAGCCAGCCAATAATATCATCACGAGGAATATCATTGCGAACATGAAGGCATTCTTGTAAAGCATGTGTACCCCCTTAGGACGCGCTCGGCAGTCTGAGCATCAATCGCGGGGTAAATCCGGAAAATCCGCGGACAGGAAAATCCGCGGACATAATAAGGAAAATCCGCTGACATAATACGGGTTTTCTGTCGCAATGTTTTGTTGCGACTCATGTTGCGTCATCATTTTTCTCCCTGAATACGTTGCAAACTCAACGAGCACAAGATTCTCGATTCCGGGACACGTGACGAGTACATGCCCCTGCGTTCAACCTGATTATACCACACACGAGCCATGAAGTCAAATGGTGCAGACCAGAGACGCGGAGTTCCCAATTTTGAATTTTTAACTGTAACTTTGCACTTTGCTTTTGGCATTTTGAACTGCCCACGGACAGCCAGTTTCCAGCGCTTGCCTTGCCTGCAGAATCGCCTTGCACAAGCTGCCCACTTCTGCGAGCGGGCTGTTGACGCATCCGGGTCCCGGCGTGCAGTGTCGCCGAAAATGCCGCCGGGATGCTTCGCAAGCGCGCCAGGCGCCAAAAAATGAATATATTTCTCGACTTGGGCGTTTATTTTCAGTATAGAATCCGGTTCAATATTCCCGTATTTCATACCAGCGTTTCACGGGATGCAATGAAAGTGTTTCTCGAAAACTCGGGCAGGCAGCTAATCACGAGCGTTCACAACGCCGGCTACGGCTGCGTGCTGCTCGCGGAGTCGGTCTACTGGCTCAAGGCATTCTTCAGCAAGTTCCGCGAGATTCTCCGGCAGATGTACGTCGTCGGCTACCAGTCCCTGCCGGTAACGCTCATCGTGGGCATATTCGTGGGCTTCGTGCTCGCCCTGCAGACCGGCCTGTCGCTCAAGACGTTCGGGATGGAGCATCTCGTCGCACAGATAGCAGCCCTGTCCATGACCCGGGAGATGGGCCCGCTCATGACTTCGATTATTCTCGCGGGCCGCGTGGGTTCCGCCATGGCGGCGGAAATCGGCTCGATGCGCGTATCCGAACAGATTGAAGCGCTCGAGGTCATGTCGGTGAGCCCGGTCAAGTACATCGTCATGCCCCGGATAGTGGCCCTGACCATAATGTGCCCGATTCTCACCGTGTTCGCCAACTCGATAGGCATAGTCGGCGCCGCGATAGTCGGCAACCTCCAGATAGGCGTGCCCATGCAGGCCTTCTTCAAGGATGCGATAGAGAGCATGGCGTTCAAGGACATCTACTCTGGCCTCTTCAAGGCGCTGGTCTTCGGAGTCGTGATAGCCACGGTAAGCTGCAGCGAGGGCCTGCGCACCAGGGGCGGAACGGTCGGCGTCGGCGAATCCACGCGGCGGGCGGTGGTCAACGCGCTGCTGCTGATACTGATATTCAACTACTTCCTCACAAGCATAATATCGAGGATGTTCTACTAACGGGAATCGGATGGCCGTAATCGAACTCAAGGGAGTATGGAAGCGCCTCAGCGGCTGGAACGTGCTGGCCGACATGAACCTCTCCGTCGAGGAGGGCGAGACCTTCGTCATAATCGGGCGCAGCGGCATCGGCAAGTCGGTCACTCTCAAGCACATAGTTGGCCTCATGAGGCCCGACCGCGGCACCGTCGAGGTTGACGGGGTCAGCGTGCCCGACCTTTCGCACAGGGAACTCGTAAGGTTCCGCGAGCGGTTCGGCTATCTCTTCCAGTCGAACGCCCTTCTGAGTTCGCTCAACGTTATGGAAAACGTGGCCCTGCCGCTTCGCGAACACGAGAACCTGCCGGAAGAGGAAATCCGCAGGCGCGTCGGCGCGAGGCTCACCGTAGTCGAGCTGGCCGGGACCGAGGACCTCTCCGTCGCCTCCCTCTCCGGGGGCATGATGAAGCGCGTGGCTCTCGCCCGCGCAGTCATACGCCGCCCAAGGATAATCCTCTACGACGAGCCGACCACGGGGCTCGACCCCGTCACCTCGGCCAACATAAACATCATGATACGCAAGACCCAGGAGGAACTCGGCGTAACCTCCATCGTCGTCACGCACGACATGAACAGCGCCTATTACGTCGGAGACAGGATAGGGCTGCTGCACAGCGGCCACCTCATGCAGGTCGGCACGCCCGAGGAGATAAAGGGCTCCGCCGACCCGGCTGTCGAGCAGTTTATAAATGGCCTCTCCGAGGGGCCGATGACGGACAAGGACTACGAGCGCTCCGATTCGACTGAACGAAAGGACGCGGGATGAGCACGGAAATCAAAGTCGGTATCGTTTTCTTCATAGGCATGCTGATTCTGCTCGTCATGACGGTGGTCGTCACGGGCTTCTCCTTCTTCGAATCGGGCTATACTTTCCCCGTCTATTTCAAGAACGTCGCCGGCCTCGAGGAAGGCTCGCGCGTCCTGTTCTCGGGCGTCAACATAGGCTCGGTTGACAGGATAACCGTGGCCAAAGGCGAGGTATTGGTTCTAATCAGGGTCAAGGACAAGAACATCCTCATACCCGCGGATTCGAGATTCGCCATAGAGCAGTCGAACCTCCTGGCCGGGATGCAGGTGTCCATCATGCCCGGAACGTCGCAGAAGTCGGTCCGCGAGGAGAAGCACAAGGAAGGCCTCGAACCTGCCGCGTTCACGCAGGCGCTCGCGGACGCGGCCACGTCCGCCAAGAAGGCAATAGACGATATCAGGGAGCCGCTCGTCTCGACGGTCGAGAATATCGAGGATGTAACGCAAGCCGTCAGGAAAGGCCCCGGCACCGCGCACGAACTCATCTACGGCGAAGAAGTCGGAGAGAACCTCCGCGTCGCCACCGAAAAGCTCGGCAACATCCTGACCGACCTCGACAATGCAAAGGGAACGGCGGGCAAGATTCTCAAGGATGACGCGCTCTACGAGAAGCTCAACTCGACCCTGACCGAGGCGGAGAAGACACTCTCCGGGCTAAGGGAAATCGTCGATACCGCCCGCAAAGGCGAGGGAACCGTGGGCAAGTTCCTCAAGGATGAAGAAGTCTACGACAACGTGCGCGACATCACGCGCGACGTGAAGGATGTCACGGCCAAGGTCAAGCAGAGCTTCGAGGGAAGCGGCCTGCTGGCAAAGCTGTTCTCGGACGAGTCGGCGGAGCTTTACTCCGACATCAAGGACACGGCAGCCGGCGCGAAAGAGTTCTTCAGGATGCTCACGAGCGGCGAGGGTACGCTCGGCAAGCTCTTCTCCTCCGACGAGGTCTACGACGACATAAAGTCGATTACCGGCGATATCAGGGACGCAGCCGCGCAGCTCAACAAGAAAGACAACACCATCGGCAAGCTGCTGCACGAATCGACGCTCTACGACAAGGCCGAGGGGGCGCTCGACGATGTCAGCGAAACGCTGGGCGGCGTCGCAAGGATGAAAATTTTCGTACACCTCGACACTTTTACGTCGAATCACCCGTACCAGGAATACCGCTACCACGTCAGCCTGCGGGTCTGGCCCAACGACCATCGCTACTTCCTGATAGGCGGCACCTTCACGGACGTGGGCGAGGCTTCTCCGCTTCTTATAACCGACCCCGACTACGAAACGCGCGGGAAGCTCAAGGCGGGCGCGGACTTCCAGATGGCCCAGGTGCTCTACCTCGGCCCGGCTCCAAAAAAAGACCCGGAGAATTCCGGCGACTCCGCGAAGAAGTGGCGCACGGAAAGCGACCAGTACCGCCTGACTCTGCGCGGCGGCCTGATTGACAGCCAGGTCGGCGGCGGCGTCGATTTCGACTTCTGGCGATACTTCCGAATCACCGCCGAAATCCGCGACCGCCACCGCGACGAGGACAGGTTCTACGAGGACATCTCGCCTTTTTACATGCGTGCATATCTCTCCGTGCAGCTGTTCAAACACTTCCGCGTCTACGCCGGCGCCGACAACACCGCAGACCAGGCGGTCATATCCTTCGGCATCAGCGTCGAGTGGGAAGACAAGGATATAAGGAACATCGTAGGAATAGCCGGCAGCGCGTTCTAACGCCGCCGGCCATGACTTGAATTCGATATTGCAGAGTCCTGCTGCACCTGCCTCCGCTTAGAATCACATGTTGCGCTTGTCGCCCTGGATGAGCTTCTTTATCAGCTCCTTGTACTTCTCCTCGTTGCGGATGTTGTCGAGGTCGCTGTCCTGCTGTATGTGACCGGCGTTCGTGAAGCCGGCCTTGATGCTCTTTTCGAGATATTCCAGCGCCTTTTCCTTCTTGCTCGTCAGGCTGTAGAGGCATGCGAGGTTGTACAGCGCCAGATTGTCGTTCGGCATGGCCTTGATAATCCGCAGGTAGAGCTTCTCGGCAGCGTCGTATTCCTTCGCCTGCAGTTTCTCTATCGCCTGCTGGTGCAGGCCCTGCCACTGCTCGCGCGTCAGCTTTTCTGCCGGTTCTGTCTTCTTTTCCGGCTCTTTCTTCGTTTCTTCCTCGGGCTTCTTTTCCGGCTCTTTCCGGGGCTCTTTCTCGGGTTCTTCCTCGCCCTTGACCCACTTGTCGTCCTTCTTCACGAATCCGAGCGCCTTGCGGGCATCCGCGTTGTCGGAGTCGAACTTCAGCGCCATTTCATAGTGCTTCTTCGCCTCGTCTTCGAGGCCCTTTTCCTTGCACCACCGGGCAAGCTCGACGTGGTCCTTAGCCAGCGCCGCAGCCTTTTCCTTGTATTCGTCTTCGGCCGGCCCTTCCCTGACAATGCTGCGGATGCCCCGTTTCGCGAGGCTCACCGGGCCATACTTGGTTTGTATCCTCACCATCTGTTCGTTTTCTTCGAGAATCTTGCCCTCGATTTTGTCGCCGTTTGACAGGATAACCGTGTCAGCCAGCGCGACCGACCCGACCGCCAACACAATCGCCAGCGTCATCGCCACAACGAAATACTTCATTACCGCCTCCTCAACAATAAGTCGCCTGATGGTCATGAAAGACATGTTACATTCGATGTTACGTCCGGGCAAGCCTGTTTGTAAGATGATGCCTGCGAAATTTCCCCCAAATTCCCCGCGCGGTCCGAGAGGCGTGCGCCCTTACGGCGATACGACCGGCAGTCGATAACCTTTCACGAACTCGGCAAGCCCGGTGTGAACCTCGCATGAGCCGAAAAAGAACGTCTCTCTGTGAAATATGGTAAAGCCGAAATAGAGCATCTCGTTGAATGCATCCTCGTTTGTCCACCCCTCGCAACGCATGCGGTAAACGGCAAGCATGACGCCCGTTCGCGTCTTTCCGCGCTTGCAGTGTACATAGACGGGCTGATTGTTCGAGTCGTTGACGATTGAGAGAAACCTATCCACCGTCTCCGGAGATGGTGGTTTATCCGTGAGAAGTACCTGAAAATACTTGAACTCCGAAGATTTGATGCCCTTGACGTAGTCCTCGTCTTTGCCGAAGCCGTGCAGGTCAACGATTGTCCTGATGCCGAGCTTTTTCAGCGCCTCGAATCCTGCTCCCGTCGGCAGCGCGCCCCGGTAGAAGTTGTCGTTTACCTTTGCCGCCCTCCGGATACCGGGCAGCTCGATTTCGTCCGCGAAGCATTCCAGCTTCTCGATATCCGGGTCGGGATAGCATATCATGGCCAGCGTCGCCGTAATGGAAAGATATGCCGTCAGCAGCAGCGCGAGAATCAGCGGCAGCTTGTATCGCAACCTCATGCAGCGTCTCCGGCAGCCGCTATTTCTGGAAGTCCTCGTCGGTAAGGTTCCCTATTCCGAAGCTGCCCATATGGGGGAAAACGAACGTCCCGCTCTGGAAATATTTCTCCTTGAAGGTTTTCTCCTGCTCCTCACTCAGGTAGGCGGCGAGTCCGCCATAGGTCTTCTTGCGCTCTTCATATAGCGACCGGGCTATCCTGACCAGCTTCGCATCCTTGGGCAGGAACTTGATAAAATGGTTTTCTATGTGGAGCGTTCTGAGCTGCTCGGGCTTGAGTTTCTGGACCTGCTCAATCTCGTCCGAGACATGCCTGCCTACCTCGTAGGCAAGCTTTAGTTCCGACAACTGCCCCAGCTCCTCGGCGGTCTTGCCTTCGATAAGTTCCGCGGCCCACTCCAGCAGTCGCTTGCGCATGCGCCCCGCTTCGTCCTTGAGAAGGTCGTTGATGCCCGCAACCTGGCCTTCATCGAGGCCCAGTTCCTTGACGGCAAGCGGATTAAGCGGACCGCCTACGGGTGTGATGCGCTTGAACAGCTCCTGCACTTTTTTCCCGTATTCCTCATCGGGATTTACAGGCTTCTTCTCCGCAGTTTCTTCCACCACCTCGCCGTACTTCTTCTTGTATTCCTCGACGGCAGCCAGCAGCTTATCGTTCTCCGCCTTGAGCTTGTCCATCTTCGAGGCCGTTTCGGCGTTGGCAGCTTCAAGCTCGCCTATTCGCGTGTCTTTCCCTGCAAGCTTCTCGCCGGCGAGCGCGAGGTCGGCCTCGCTGCTCTTGCTAAGCTCTTCGTAGTCAGTCTTGAGCTTCTCGAGCTGGTCGCTGTTCGTCTTGCTAAGAGCCTTTTCATCGGCAAGCTGCTTCTCAAGGCCCTTGACGGTAGTAAATTGCGACAGGAACCAGCCGCCCGCCGCGCCGACCACCAGCCCTATCACCAGCCCCAGGATGATGCCTCTCATTATGTCCCCCCTTGCAGGTTGTGTGTCCCGAAAAGCTCTTCCGGGTACATACTAAGATGCATACCGCGATGCGTCCATTACAATTCCGTGGAGAAATTGTAATGGGAGCGGCTCACAGGCCCTGCGGCTTCCGGCTTACCGGCCCGTGATATCGTCGCCCTCGCCTTTTTCGTCCTTGCCGTTCGGACCACACGAGTACAGGCTGTATTCGAAATCGTTGATGCGCTTGAACACGTACGGATTTCCCCACGAATCAATGAGTTCGCCTTTCTCATTCAGCGGATAGGAGGAAGATTCGATATCTCCGGCATCCCTGAGCTTTTTAACAAGCTCCCCGATCGAAGACACATCGGGATACCGGCCTTGGTCCATATAGAAACGCTCCATAGCTTGTACAAGGTTCATGACCGCCACCCTGGCTTTGACGGTCTTTCCCTGCTCGAGGCGGTTCCTGAAGAATTCCGATTCGAGCAGGCTCAGCCTCCACTTGCCATCCTTCTTCACGGCCGGAACGACTATATCCTCCGACATTCCGGGGAAATCCTTCATGACTACTTCGGCGTGGTCGCCTTCTTTCTTCCTGACCTCGAGCTTGAGCTTCTTGAAAAGCTCAACTTCCTCGGCCGATATCTTGCTCCCCCTGGCCTCGGGCCACTGGTCCGCGAACGCCTGCGCATCCTTCTCCGTTACGGAAGCCTTTATCCAGGCGGTATTCCGGTAGAGAGTGCCGAAGAACATGTTACGCATGGGCGCTTCGGGGCCGTCGGACTGGTCGGGCATGCCGGACCAGTCGAGCGCGGACCCGCAGTTGGGACACTGCATTGCGAGCCGGTTCAGGGGTTTCCCGCACTTGCCGCAGACTGCCTGCCCGGCCTCCTTCGGCCATTTGGCCTGGACGGGGCTCTTCTTCGCGTACTCCACCAACCAGAGGCATATTGTGCCGCCTGTCATCGCGGCAAGCGTCCCGCCATCCGAACTCAGAGCAAAGAATCCCCATTGCTCCGAGGAATCGGGAGGCAGAGCCCCCTTCGGTACGGAAGCGGCAAGGTCCGAGGAAGTGAGGAGCGAGTCCGCTTCCAGGTTCCACACGTATATTTCGCCCTTGTCCGCGCCGTAGAACAGGAGCGCGCCGGATGCGTCGAATCCGAAGGCTCTGGGGCCGGCGAAGCATTTGATGGTCTTCGCCGCCTTGCCATCCGGCAGGGTTACAACTCCAGCCTCCGCGTAGTCTATCAGGTACGCCAGCTTTTTCCCATCGCGGCTGAATGCTATCGCCGCATTGACTCCGGAAGGCATCTCCAATGTAGCAAGGCTGTCGAACGCACCTGTCTTCCACCGGTGCAGCGCCGCCTGCGTCCTGACCCAGAGATGCGACCCGTCGGGGGAAAAGAGAACGTCGCGGCCATCCCTGTCCGGCGGGGTTGTTCTGGACCGTTCATCCTTTGGGCCAACCGGCCACGCGAATGTCTTGACCCGCTTGAGGTCTTCGGCATTCCAGACCCTGATGCTGTCCTTGTCGTCAGCGTAGCAGAACGTCGCGATGTATTTGCCGTCGGGGCTGCACGTCAGCCTTATGCGGCTTGCCTTCCAAGAGAAGTCTATTTCATTGTCTTCGATTTCCCTGGTCTTGTCGGGGTCTTTGGGATTCCATATCACTATGCGCGTCTTTTCTTCTTTTTCCTCCTCCGGTCCCGGCCCGAAGCCCCCGCCGCTGTGAAGGAGAAGCGCCACCTTTCCGCCGGGCAGGGTCTCAATGTCCACCGCACCTTCCGATTTGATGTCATAGGAAGCAGTCTGTTTCCCTTCCTTGAGGTCCCAGACGCGCACGGCATCCTTCGGAGCCGCCGTGACAAGCATCTTGCCGTCGGAAGTGAATGCCATGGCTTCGATTTCCTTCTCATGGCCTTCGAGCTTCTTCAGGAATTTCAGAGATACAGTTGTAACCTGCGGCCCGGCTTCGGTTCCACCGGCTGCCCCGCCGGGTTTCTCCTCTTCCTGACTCTGTTTGGTCTCGCATCCGAATACCAGTATAAGCACTGCTGCACACATCAAGGCCAATTTCCTCATGGCTTCTTCTCCTCCCCTGACTCGATTGCTTCCATAATCCTGACACTGGCTTCTTTGACCGGCTTTCCGTCAGACCACCTGCCCATAAAGCGCTGCTCGGGTGTGTCGCCGAGCGCGTACTCGCGGTTCTTCCCGTAGAACGCGGCATCACAGAGCGCGTCGAACCATTTCCAGAACCCGTACCACGACAGCGCGTTCAGGTTCCTGTCGGTGGGCGCAAAGTGGTCGGCACTCAGTGCCGGTTTCCCGTGGTTATCCGTAAGCACGGTAATCAGGTTTTTGTCCTCTCTCTTCACCTGCACGGCGCCGGTTAGAATTCGCCTTGCCATTTCTTCCGTGACGTAGCTGTCATCCTCGCCGAGCACGCCCAGCATCAGCGTGCCGGCCGATATTTCCGAGAAGTCCTCGAGCACATCCCGCGGCCCCATTCCGGGCTCGACGCACATGACAGCCTTGAACTGCGGCAGGTCCTCCCTGCCCGCGACCGCGGCCAGGTTTGCGCTGAGCGCGCCACCCATGGAGTGCCCGACCGCCGCAATCCTGTCAAGGTCCGGCTTCACGTGCCCGCTCGACTGAAGCTCTTCGAGCGCCGCCTTAACTGCGGCAACCATGTTGGGCGTGAATCTCTCCGAAGGCGTAAGTATGGAGCGCTGGTAGCGGGGAAATATCACGATATTGCCACGTTTTACAATGTGTTCTATCCATCGCCTGTAGAAACGGGGAAGCATGCCCGCCCAGCCGTGGTTGAAGACCACTACCGGGGCCTTTTCGGGTTTCGGGCAGTCAGGCTCGAACAGCCAGTACTGCTCCCCGCCCCACCCGCTGGAACTCTCGATTACCTTCTCATGCCTGTATTCTTTGCCGCCTGGGCCTTCCTCCGGCTGCGACGGAGGCGACGCAATACCGGCCTGCCTTACCTGCGTATGAGCGCACGAGACAAGTGAAGTCAAAATAATTACAGCGACGAATTTCGTGAATAATCCCGTCATTGGCGCAGCTTCCAGACACTCTAATAACTAACGCGGAGACACCGATTTAGGACAAACTGCCCGCGTTGTCAACACTAAAAACCAAGCTGCGCTCATTGACAGTTCCAAACCGCCATTAATTCTGACAAAATTAGTAAGGTTTTTGTTTTGATGTCCGGGTAAAGTGGATTATAATTGTCCAATAACAGTGGGAGGACTTCCATGCAGATGTTGACGAAAGAATCGGACTATGCAGTCAGGGCGCTCGCTTCGCTGGGTGCCGACGGCGGATACCTCGGGGCGGCGAAAATCGCGCAGGAACAGGCTGTGCCGTTCGATTTTCTCCAGAAGATTCTGCGCAAACTCAAGAATGCAGGATTTGTCGAAGTGAAGCGCGGAGCCGGCGGCGGGTTTACCCTCGCGCAACCGGCGGCGGATATAACGCTTCTGAGCGTGCTTGATACTATTCAGGGGCCTCTTGCCGTGAGCAGGTGCCTGCTCGAAAACTACACGTGCCCCATGGAAAGCACGTGTCCCGTTAGAAACAGGCTGGCGTGCATTCAGAAGGATGTACGCAAGAGCCTGGCTGAAATAACGCTCTCTGATTTGCTGCAGACGGCAGCAGGCGGGTCGGACTGATTTCAGGGCGAGGTGGGCAATGAAATGTCCCGGACAGGACAGGCGCGATATAAAGGCGAGCCTGCACCCCTGCCCCGACTGCGGGCACATGGTGGAGCTTTTCTCGGACGAGATGCACGCGCGGTGCCGCAAGTGTGGCGCAAAGGTCGAGCGCGAGTCCGTGCCGTCCTGCATCCAGTGGTGCAAGGCCGCGAAGCAGTGCCTCGGCGAAGAGCGCTGGAAACGCGTCATGGAGGCCCTGGAAAAACCCCGGGATAAGGAAAAGAATAACGAAGAGCACTGACAGCCGGGAGAAAGCGGGCATGAAAAATCTCATTCAGATACTGCCTGAAAAGGGTAAAAGGCTGAGGAGAGTGCTTCTTCACGGTTTCGCGGGTGCGCTGGCAGGCTGTCTCGTCCTGCACCCGCTTTCAATGTTCATTCACAACCAATTTTACGGACATGAATCCGGCCCCCTTCATTTCCTTGTTCTTTCCTTCTCTTTAGAACATCTGACCATGGCTGTCTACTTCACCGGGCTGGGAGCGATTGCAGGTCTGATGCAGGGGTCGTATGCCCACCGGCTCAGAATGCTCTACGAGCATGCAAAATCTCTTTCAGTAACTGATGAACTTACCCTTCTGCATAACCGCCGCAACTTTCTGGACCAACTGCAGAAGGAGATTTTACGTGCCGTCAGGTCCCGCTCACCCTTGTCATTAATGATGATGGACATCGACCACTTCAAGCATTATAATGACACATACGGGCACCTTGCGGGCGACGAGTTCCTGAGAAAGTTCGCACAACACCTGAAAAGCAACCTCAGAGAAACGGATTTCGTTGCAAGGTACGGCGGCGAAGAGTTCATGGTCATCATGCCTGATACGCCGATAAACGGGGCTTACCACATTGCGGAGAGACTGCGGGAAGGCATGCAGAAGAGCTTTATTATGAAAGACTGCCCGAGCCACGGCGATAGAATCACGCTCAGCATCGGCGTGGCGGAGTTCGGCTCGGATACCGGGAATACACAGCAGTTAATAGCTTCGGCGGACGAGGCCCTGTACCGGGCGAAGCGGCTCGGAAGAAACAGAGTCTGTCTGGCGGATGCATTTGACCAGGAACTGCGCGAGGCTCGGATTTAATCAGTCACGATGAAGAAGAGAAAGGAGAGCAGAATGCAGAAGTGGATATGCAAGGTATGCGGGTACGTCTACGACCCGGAACAGGGAGACCCCGACAGCGGGGTGGCGCCCGGCACGGCGTGGGAATCCGTTCCCGAAGACTGGGTCTGCCCGCTCTGTGGCGTGGGCAAGGATGACTTCGAGCCCTACGAGGAGTAGCAGGTAAGGAGCTTCCCATGAGCATGTTCTGTTTCCAGTGCGAGCAGACGGCGCACGGCAAGGGATGCACGGTGCGCGGGGTATGCGGCAAGAAGCCCGACGTGGCGGCGCTCATAGACCTGCTGCTCTACGCGTGCAGGGGAATCGGCATGTACGCCCACAGGGCGAGAAAGCTCGGCGCCGCGGATGCCGGGATTGACCGTTTCGTGCCGGAAGCCCTGTTCGCCACAATCACCAACGTCAATTTCGACCCCGAGAGCCTCGGCAGGCTCTGCCTCAAGGCGGCGGAGCTTCGCGACGAGGCCAGATCGCTTTACGAGGATGCCTGCGCGAAGGCGGGCCTCGGGGCCGAGACGCTGGGCGGGCCGGCGGCGTGGGAGCCGGCGGGCGACCTCGGGGGGCTCATCAGGCAGGGCGAGGATGTCACCATCGCGAAGCGCCTCGATGAACTCGGCCCGGATGTGACGGGCCTGCAGGAACTTCTTACCTACGGTCTGAAAGGCATGGGAGCCTACGCCTATCATGCGATGGAGTTCGGCAAGGAGGACGAGGAGGTGTATGCGTTCTTCCACGAGGCGCTGAATTTTCTGGGCGACGACCCGACGGACGCCGACAGCCTGCTTTCAATGTGCCTGAAATGCGGCGAAGTGAATCTCAGGGTGCTGGAACTCCTCGATGCGGGAAGCACGGAGATGTTCGGACACCCGGTACCGACCAGGGTTCGGGTCGAGCCGGTCAGGGGAAAAGCCATCCTCGTTTCGGGCCACGACCTGATAGGTCTCATGGAGCTTCTCAAGCAGACCGAGGGGCAAGGCATCAATATTTATACGCACGGCGAGATGCTGCCGGCCCACGGGTATCCCGAGCTAAAGGAATACACGCACCTTGCCGGCAACTACGGCAGTGCGTGGCAGAACCAGCGCAAGGAGTTCCCCGACTTTCCCGGCGCCATTCTCATTACCACGAACTGCATCCAGGAGCCGAAGGACAGCTACCGGGACAGGATATTCACGAGCGGTCCCGTGCAGTGGCCCGGAGTGGTTCATATTGAAGGTCACGACTACGCACCAGTAATCGAGGCCGCGCTGGCGGCGGAAGGCTTCAAGGAGGACGGTCCCGACAAGGAGATTACGGTCGGATTCGGCCACATAACGGTACTGAGCATCGCCGAGGAAATTGTCGAGGCGGTCCAGAGCGGCCTGATAAAGCACTTCTTCCTGATAGGCGGCTGCGACGGCGCGAAGAGCGGTCGCAACTATTACACCGAACTCGCCGAAGCTGTCCCGAAGAACTGTCTCATACTTACGCTCGCCTGCGGCAAGTATCGCTTCAACAAGCTCGACTTCGGCAGGGTCGGCGGAATCCCCCGACTGCTCGATATGGGCCAGTGCAACGACGCCTATTCGGCCATCGTGGTCGCCCGTGCGCTTGCGAAAGCCTTCAAGACGGATATCAATTCCCTGCCGCTCTCGCTGATACTCTCCTGGTACGAGCAGAAGGCCGTGGTGATACTGCTCTCACTGCTGCACCTTGGAATCAGGGATATTCGCCTCGGCCCGAGCCTGCCGGCGTTCCTTACGCCCGCGCTGCTCGAGGTTCTTGTTGAAAAGTTCAATATTATGCCTATAAATAATCCGCAGGAGGACCTGAAGGCGATACTTGGATAAGCCTCTTTGAAAGGAGTGTCGGGTGAGGGAAGTTGCTCTGACGGTGGTTCTGTGCCTTCTGGCTGCGGCCGCCGGATGCGCCGAAAACGGCGAGGAAGCAAACGGCGGAGACGCCAATACGGTTTCCAATACGAGCACCGGTGGTGAAGCGGGCGGCGGACATATCAAGACCATAACGGATGCGAGCTTCGACGCGGACGTTTCTAAGGGTGTCGTCCTTGTCGATTTCTGGGCGTCGTGGTGTCCGCCCTGCGTCAAGCTCGGACCTGTTATGCACAGCCTGGCGGACAAGTTCGCGGGCCGCGTAACCATCGGGAAGGTCAATGTGGACGACCAAAGGCAGAAAGCAAGCCAGTTTGGAATCAACAGCATTCCCACCATCATGATTTACAAGGATGGCCGCATGGTGGAGCGAATAGTCGGGCTACAGTCGGAGGAAACGCTGACCAGGCTGATAGAGAAGCATCTCTCGCAGTAGAAGTGCGACAGGCGAAACGCGAAAAGGCCCGGCGTCAATCGCCGGGCCTCTTATTGTGAATCAAGGTGCAGCGCTACTTGCGGTCGAACTGCTTGCGCCCGAGCCTGGCGCTGACCTGGACTTCCTTTTTCCTGCGGTACAGGGTCAGCTTGAGTTCGTCGCCGACGCTGGAATTCTCGATAACGGCGCGGAAAGTCTCGACGTTGCTGGCCGTCTTGTCGCCGACCTGCATGATTATATCGTTCGACTCGAGCCCGCCCTTCGCGGCGGGGCTGTTGGGGACCACCTGCAGGACGTAGATGCCCTGCTTCACCTTGAGCTGCTCCTTCTCGGCCTGCGTAAGCTCGCGCACCAGCACCCCGAGATAGGCCTGCGTCTTGTTATGAATAATCCGGTCGCAGACCTGCTTTACGTGGGTTCCCGGTATGGCGAAATTAATGCCCTGGCTCAGGGCCGGGTCGTAAAGGTCCTGCGGCAGTGGCGGTCGAATAACGCCTTTCTTGAAACCCTCGCTCGGTGTTCTCGGCCTGCGCTCCTCGGGGTCCTGCTTCTTCTTCATTCCGGCGAGTTTCTCGGTAAGGTCCTCTATCTTGCGGTTGAGCGCATCAATCAGCTCCTCGACCCGCCGGAAGGAAGGTGTCTTAATGAAGGCCGGCGAGACCATCCCGACGAGCTTCCCGTCGGAGTTGGCCACGATGCCGCCGGGGTCCGAATGCGAGACGGGGTTGGAAAGTTGTATCATGTCCGTATAGTAGGTGCGCTCGGAGACGAGCGTGCGCTTGAGGCCGCTTACGTTCCCGTAAACCACTGAATGCTTGAGGCCGCTCGGGCAGCCCACGACGACTATGAGCGAGCCGACTTCGAGCTTGCGCGAATCACCGAACTCGACGGGGCTGGCATCCCATTCCGCGGTCGTGTCAACCTTGATAATCCCCACGTTGAGCCTGTTGTCCACCCCCATGACCTTCGCTTCGCGCCGGTCGCCCTTTAGCGTATCGACGTATATCTTCGTCGCGCCGGAGACGCCTTTGCCTATGGTGGCGATGTGGCCCTCCTTCGACACGACGATTCCGGAGAACTGGGTCGTGGAGACGCGGTTAACGCGCCTTCCGGCCTCGCGGTCCTGAGACGTCTTTATAACCGTCACGGCCACCACGGAGGGCCTGACCTTGCGCACAACCTTCAGGTAGGCCTCTTCAATCTGCTTGAGCTCCTGCGCGCCGGCGGTCCCGAGCGTCAGAAGCACGGCAGTCAGAATAAGTATAGTCTTGCGCATCCGGCTGACCTCTCAGAAGTCGTACTGGGGATTAGAATCCGCCAGAAGCTCGCACTCCTCCAGTTCGAGCCCCGGCTGGTCCTTCTCGACGGTAACTTCCTCGTGCGCCGAGCCTACCGTATTCGTGGTCTCCACCGGGGGCGGACTGCCTCCGCCGCCGTTTATGATGTCCTTCGGCGCTTCATCCCAGAGGTGAAGAAGGAAAGTCACCGCAATCAGCAGCACCGCGGCTGCGGTAACGACGCGCAGCACTCTGAGAGTGACGCGGTGCACCCTGCGCCTGCGCACTTCCGGTTCGAGCCTGGGTTTGAGCGCGGCCCAGAACTCCTCGTGCGAGGGCGGCTCGGGGCCTTTCCCGCGCAGCGAGCCGAGAAGCTCGCGGTCAGTACGATACGCATCGAGGAGAGCGCGGCAGGTTTCGCACGTTTCGAGGTGCGCATCGAGTTCCCGGGATTCCCCGGGGTCGAGGTCGCCGCCCGCCCTAAGCGTTATCAGTTTCTTCGCTTCGCTGCAGTTCATCGCAGTTCTCCCGCCCGTCTTCGGCCTGTTCCGGTGTCTTTTTCGTCTCTTCCTGTTCCCAGAGTTTCCTGAATATTATCCGCGCCCTGTGCAGCCGCCACCGCACCGTCGCGTGCGTCGTGCCGACAATCCTGGCAATTTCCTTGCACGACAACCCCTCGATGTCGCGCAGCGTGACGACCGCCTTGTACTTGGGCGCCAGCCTGTCAATCACGTTCCTGACTCTCAGACGCAGCTCGGTCCTCTCGATGTCCTCGCCCGGCTGCTCGTGCCTGCCGTCCAAATCGCCCACAGCATCCAGCGACACGGACTTCGACACGCTCTTTCGCCTCAGGTGGTCAATCGAGAGATTGGCCACAATCTGGTAGAGCCACGTGTAAAAGCTTTTCTTCGTGTCAAATCGGTCGAGCGAGCGATAAACCCGCAGGAAGGCTTCCTGCGCTATATCGGTCGACTCTTCCCGGTTGCGCAGCATATTATACGCAACCCAGTATGCACGGTCCTGATAGCGCTCGACAAGCTCCTTGAAGGCATTCTGGTCGCCCTTCCTTGTGAGCTTGACAAGGTCGCTGTCAGTGCTGTCTTTCACCCTCGTGCTCCGGATAAATCCGAGACTCTTTCGCAGTGCCGATTATACACTGCTTGCACGCCGGGTGAAAGCCAAACCCCTGCATGCTCCATCGTCATATACGGCGGGATTACAGAACATGTTGGCAATTTCGCACAACTTCGCAATTTTCCGCAGCTACCGCTTAATCCGCCACTTCCCGTCTTCTTTTACCATCTCCACGGCGCTGGAGTTCGGACGGTTCGAGCCCACGTGGCGATAGTAAACCCTGGCAGTATCGTCCTCTACCAGTGTTTCGGCATAAACAACGACCTCGAGCTGGCTCTTCAGTCGCTCGTGAGCGCGCTTGTTGGATGCGACGAAAACATCCTTGCTGACCCGTTCATGGTAGTCTTTGCCGTAGAGTTCGTAGACCTCTTCGAACTTGCCTTCCATAAGACCTTTGACCATGGCCTCGAAGACCGCCTTCGGCGAACCTTCTCCTTCGGGCGCCGGCTCGCCCTTCTCTTTGCCCGGCACGGGAATTCCGGGATAGAACCGCCGGTGCATTTTCAGCAGGCGCTCGAGTTCTTCAATGGGCTTCTCGTTGTCCTCGACGCGAACGTCTATGTACCTGTCGTTCCAGCCGGCGTAGCCGCCGTCCTTGCGCACGACGAGCAGCGCTGCGGACTGCCTCCCGCGCTTGTCTCCGCCCGCCGACTGGGCGCCTTTGAGCGCGGCTACGAGCCGCTCGGCCAGCGGGCCTTCCGTGAACTGGAATGCGTGAGACATGCGTTTGACAACTTCCTTTCCGGCGAGGATGTTGCCCTGGCAAGTGAAGTTGTCGCCCGTTATGTGGCCTTTCCATTCCTGTGCCTTTTTGCCGGTAAACGCTGCAGACCTGCCCTTCGAGTCAACGATTCCGACCTGGCGGAAATCCCTGCCGGCATCGGCCTCCGTAAGCTTCTTTATCGCCTCCTCGGGTGAAAGGCCTTTTTCGAGAAGCGCAAGGCCCTCCGGGCCGTACCGCGTGTTAGCGAAGGCCTGCGTCGCTACCGCCCCTACTCCTGCCTTCGCCCACGGTACTACCGAACCCACTCCGAAGAACTTGGACTGCACGGCCACGCCGAGGTCGCCCGTTTCGGGGTCGTAACCAACCACGGAAAAAGTCGCCACCGTCGGGTCTTCCCGGACAGGCACGATTTCATCCGAAAGTTCCAATGCCGGCATCAGAGCCGCCGACAGCAATATGCACGCAAGAAACAGCCACTTCATCTTCCGCCCCCTACTTCCCGATACAGAACTGCGAGAATATCCTGTCGAGCAGCCCTTCCCCGGGCGCGCCGCCGGTTATTTCGCCGAGCGCGCCGAGAGTCTCGCGCAGGTCTTCCGCCAGAAGCTCTTCGCCGGACTGCTGCATTGCGCGCTCAAGCCCTTTGCGCGCGCGCGAAAGCGCATCGCGCTGCCTGACCGACAGCGCGAGCGCGTCCGGGTGCCGCTGGGCCCCGCCGCACACGGTCCGCGCAAGCTCTTCCCGCAAAGAGTCGAGTCCCTCTCCCGTCACGCACGAGGTCTTCAGGCATCCGGGCAGCCCGCGCGAAACGCCGAGGTCCGACTTGTTGGCGACCAGGAGTTTCGTGCACTTTATCGCACCGTAGAATTCCGTCTCTTCCCTCGCGGGTGGTCGATTCGCTTCCATCACGAACAACGCAACGTCCGCTTCTGCAACCGAGTCTTCCAGCGCTGACAGCGCGAGCGATTCGACCTCGTCTTTCGCATCCTTGCGGCCCGCGCTGTCAAGAAGCAGTATTTTCGAGCCGCCGATTTCCAGTTCCGCGCTCACCACGTCTCTCGTCGTCCCCGGCAAGGGCGAAGTGATAACCCTGTCTTTCCCTACAAGGCAGTTGAACAGCGAGGACTTGCCGACGTTGGCCGCCCCGCAGATGAGGACGCGCATCAAGTCGGGCCGCGCGGCGGGCTCTCTGTCACTCAAGGATTGCAGCCGGTCGGCGGCATCGCGAAGCCGCGCGGAGATTTCCTCCGCGCCTACAAGCTTTATGTCCTGGTCGCTGAAGTCAATCCCGGCCTCGACAAGCGCAAGCAGGTCTTTCAACCCGGCGCTGACGGAAGCAACGAGTTCCGAAAGCGCGCCGGCGAGCATCCGCGACGCTGCTGCCAGCTCTGCGCGGCTGCGGGCGCTTATCACGGAGATGACGGCTTCGGCCCCGGCGAGGTCAATTCGCCCGCCAAGGTAGGCCCTGCGCGTGAACTCGCCCGGCTGCGCCGGGCGCGCGCCCCTCGCGGCGAGCGCAAGCAGCACTTTCTCGATAAGCAGCGGCGAGCCGGGAAGGTGAATCTCGACCACATCCTCCGTGGTATATGAGTTCGGGGCGCGAAAAACATAAACGCCGCATTTTATCCGTCCCGCATCAGGAACATCGAGAAATGCATCACCGGCGTGAAATCCGGTCATCTGCCCGGGCGTGATGCTGTCCAACAGGGAACCTGCGGTTTCAAGAGCTTCCTGCCCGCTGATGCGTATTATTGCGACGTGCGAAGCGCCGGCGGCGCTTGAAAGTGCAGCTATAGTGTCCCCGCGCGGCATGTCATTTGCCCTGGTCTTCCGCGGCGAGCCTGCGCCTTATGTATCTCGTTTCGGCTATGCCTACGAGCGTCGAGGTGAGGAAGTACAGCACAAGCCCCGAGGGCATGTTGTAGAAGATGTAGCCGATGACAATCATCATTATATACATGGTGACTTTCTGCTGCGAAGCCTGCTGGGGGTCCTCCGCTTTCGGCTGGGACTTCTGCTGCAGAATCATGGCCACGAGCATGATAATGGGGAGGATGTTTATAAACGGCGTTCCCAGAAGCGGTATGTTGCCGGGCAGCGTAAAGGCGGCATCGGGCCGGGACAGGTCGTCAATCCAGAACACGAACGAGGCCTGGCGCAGCTCGATTGACAGGCTCAGGGCCCAGTACAACCCGATGAATACGGGAATCTGAAGGAACATGAGCAGGCAGCCGCCCGCAGGCAGCATGGAAACGCCCTCTTCCTTGAAGAGCTTTAGCGTCTCGGCCTGCTGTTTCTGCCTGTTGCCCTTGTACTTTTCCTTGAGCTTGTCCAGTCTCGGCTTGAGCTTCTGCATGGCCTTCTGGTATCGCTGCATGGACATCTGCGACTTGCGGCTGACGGGGTGCAGGCATAAGCGCACAATCAGCGTGAGTATTATTATCGCAATGCCCCAGTTGGGAATGACGCAGTATACGCCGCGCATAATCCACAGGAAAAGCTTGCTCAGGAAACCGAATCTCCCGTAGTTGAGCAGGTTTTCGAACCCGAGTTCGCGGTACTTCGCCCTGCCGACGATATCGTCCTGCTTGGGGCCCACGAATAGCAGGTAGCGGTGAGTCAGCGCGTTTTCCCCGCCCGGCTTTACCTGAAGCTCATTGCTGACAAGAATGACGCGCATGTTCATAAGGACCGGCTCTTCGGACCCGGGCGGCGGCGCCTTGCCGGGCTTGGAGATGCGTTCGACCATTATGCTCTGGACGGCGCCCCCCGTTATCTTGTCGGCGGGCGCAGCGATGGCTGCGAAGTACTTGTTCTCGAGGCCCGCCCACGCCCCGCCCGCGGAATATTCCTTGCGGGGCTCTTTGTCGGTCAGGCTGCCGGGCGTCTTGCGCGTGACATCGAAACTGTTCTCGAACCGATGCGCCACCAGCGAGCCGCCGGAAGTGCGCGTATCGGCCTCCTCGACTATTCCGCTCACCCCGAGAAGTCTGTAACCCCATGTGACGGGGTCGGCGCTGTCGAGGTTCTCTATCTTAATCTCGAGAATGAGATGGTACGAATTATCCTCGAACAGGAACGATTTCGTAACCCTGAGCTTCTTTCCGTTCGCCGCGGCGACATCGGTCCACATGACGAGCTTGTGAGGGTCGCTCTCATCGCGGTAAACGTGCCAGTTCCCCCGGGCGATGTCCGCCGTTGAGTCGCCCTTGCACAGGCGCAGGACGAAATCCTCCCCGCCTTCCGAGAACAGCAGGCGCAGCGGCCTCTCCCGCGTGTGGTCGGGGTAAAGATACCGGTCATCCTCTTTCGCCGTGATGGTTACCTCGCCGAGAGCCGCCGAGCCGTTGCTCCACCTGACCTCGAGGTTGTCCGTCCTGATTACACCGCTTTCCGGTTCCACCTTTTCCTCGGGCTCTTCGACGACCTCGGGCTCCTGCGTTTCGGGCTGTTTTTGAACCGGCTCCTTCTGCTGCTCCGCTGTTTTATCCGGTTCTTTCCGGGTCGTTTCAACCGGCTGCTTCTGCTCCTCCTGCGCGGGCTGGGGCTGGGGTTTGGGCGCGAAATACTGGAAATAGAGCAGAATCACAATCATGGAGAGGATTATGGCGATTATGGTGCGGTCTTTTTCCATCGACTCTCAGAGAACTGTAAGGGAAACGGGAATATCAGTGCCCCGTGCGCAGGCGCTTGGTCAGGTACTTGTCCAGCTCGGGGACGGCTTCCATAAGCGCAATCGTCTTCTCGAAATCGTACTTCACGCGCACGAAAGTCACTGCATCGCCCTCGAGCAGGACGTAGCACGCCCGGGGGTCGTTGTCTCGCGGCTGTCCCACGGAGCCGACGTTCACGATTACCTTGCCCAGGCCCTTCAGGCTCATTGGCTTGCCGATTACGGGGCTTATGTATCCTTTCTCGGTGAAAAGCCCGCTGACATGCGTATGACCCGCGAAGCACACCGACTCTATCTTGGAGAAGTTAATCTCCATTTTCTGCTTGTCCGTTATATCTGCGGGAAAGAGATACTCGCGCGTCGGGTCGCGGGGAGAGCCGTGAACAAATACGATCCCGTCCTCGGTGACGGAGCGCTTCAGGTCGCCCAGGAAGTTCCACCGCCAGCGCTTTTTCTCCGGCGGCTCGTCGGGATGGTTGAGCTGCGAGCGCGTCCATTCAATCGCGCGGTAAGCCTTCTCGTTGAATCCCAGCGGCTTGAAGAGAAGGGCATCCTCGTGGTTGCCCATCAGAGAAAACTTGAAGAGGCGGGCGAGGTCGATGCACTGAAGCGGGCTGGGACCGTATCCTATCACATCGCCGAGGCAGACTATCTCCTCCACGTCCCGCCTGGTGATATCCTCGAGCACCGACCGGAGTGCTTCCGCATTGGCATGTATGTCTGAGAGTATAGCCTTCATTGCGCCCGGCCGCGTGCGGGGCCTGTCATTCCCCTTCTTTGCCCTGTGGCTCCCTCGCCTCGTCTACAAGCATGATTGGAATACCATCCCTGACGGGATAGCCCCTGCCGCATTCCGTGCAGACGAGATAATCTTCCTCTTCGCGGACGGGGGTCTTGCATACAGGACACGCCAGTATCTCGAGCAGCTTCTTATCTATCAAGCTGCACCTCCATGAACCTCAAACCGCGGCAACGGTATCAGAAGAATCCCTTACTGTCAAGCAAAATTGAACGCGGCCGGCGGCGTCGTTCATGTGCCGGCCGCGAAACTTTCTTCCATCTTCCCGGAAGGGCTGTTAGTAAGCCTCGACCCAGAGTTCGTAGTAGTCCCGCGGGTGAGCGCAGGCCGGGCAGAGTTCTGGCGCTTCCCTGCCCTCGTGGACGTAGCCGCAGTTGTTGCACTTCCACTTGACTGTTTCGTCCCTCTTGAAGACCCTGCCTTCCTTGATGTTTGCCGCGAGCTTGCGGTACCTGCGCTCGTGGTACTCTTCCACCTCGCCTATCTCTTTGAATACGGAGGCGATTTCCTCGAACCCCTCTTCCTGCGCCACCTCGGCGAAAGAGGGGTACAGGGTTCCCCATTCCTCCTTCTCGCCGTCGGCCGCGGCTTTCAGGTTTTCGAGGGTCGTTCCGATTACGCCCGCCGGATAGCCCGCCTTAATCTCCACTTCCCCGCCTTCGAGGAACTTGAAGAAACGCTTGGCGTGCTCCTTCTCGTTCAGCGCGGTCTCCTGGAATATCATGGAAATCTGAACGTAACCGTCCTTCTTCGCCTGGCTGGCGAAGTAGTCGTACCTCATGCGCGCCTGCGATTCGCCGGCAAAGGACGCGAGCAGGTTCTTTTCCGTCTTCGTCCCTTTCAGGCTCTTTTCTCCCATTCCATCCTCCTTTCAAAAAAATAACAAATCCGATTAGCGCGTTACTGCTTGATGATACCCGATGAGAACGGATGTACCCGCCGATGTCAAATTTTTCCCGGCGTTCCGCACCAGAAGCATTAATACAAATTTGGATTTGACTTGGGCTCACGCGCAGGTTAATTTTAATAGTCCCGTTGCACAAATTTCTATCAGACTGATTTGACGAATTTCCCGATGCAAGGAGGTAAAGGAGTATGAGGAAGGAAATACCAGGGATATTGCAGGTGCTGCTTATGGCGGCTCTCTGCACGCTGTTCGCCGCGACGGCGTTAGCCCAGGACGAGCCGGAACCACCGGCCGAGCCGACCCCGCCGCCAGTCCAGCCGCCGGAAGAGACTCCCGAGCCACCTGCTTCGCCGCCGGAAGAAGAGCCTGCGCCGCCAGTCGAAGAGCCCCAACTTCCGCCGGACGAAAAAACCGTGGATGTGCCGGCCGACGAACCGGTCCCGCTCGTCACAATCCTCACCTACCTCCAGAAGGAACTGGGAATAAGCCTGGCGTCCGCTCCCGAACTCGAGGAAAAGCAGGTGCAGATAACGCTCGTGGGCGTGCCCTGGAGAAAGGCGCTGGACGAAATCGCCGCCAAAGTGGGAGGCAAGGTCGTTCAGGAAGCGCCCAACCTGCTGAAAATCGTCCCCGCAGACGGCGAGGAAACAGCAGAGGAGCAGCCTGAAGAAACCCCGGAAAAAGCGCCTGCCGAAGAAGAGAAGCCGGCGCCGAAAAAGACGATAATCCCCTGCCTTCCCGCCGAGTACGTCTGCGGAAAGGGCTTCGTCTGGAAGAGCGATGATGGCGATTACAGCCTGCGCATTGGCGGCAGGATGCAGTTCCACTGGATACTCGACAACTACGACATTCACCGCACGGTGCGCCCCGAGCACAACTCGGAGTTCGGCATTCCCCGGGCCTACCTGTTCATAAGCGGCCACGCCTTCAGGGAACTCCAGTATCTGCTCAACTACCGCATTGACAACGGCGTGTTCGATGACTGGGCTGTCATCTGGACTCCGACCAAACAGAGCGGAGAAGAAAGGGAAAAGCTCCCCTTCGACATCACTCTCGGACACTTCAAGCCCGTCTTCTCGCGAGAATTTCTGACTTCCTCCGGCGGGCTGAGCCTGGTCAACAGGAACCTCGCCGATGCGGAATTCAGGCTCGGCAGGGACGACGGCGTCAATATTACTACGAGGCTGCTTAAGGACCAACTCAAGTTCGACCTCGGTCTTTTCAACGGCATGGCCGATTCCTCGTCCGACAACACGGGTTACAGAATAACGGCCAAGCTGCAGCTCAACCTGAACAATCCGCCCTCGACCCAGGGCGACTTGAAGAAGTCCGAAAAGCCCGGGCTCTCGCTCGGGTTCGCTTATTCGACGGAAAACGACGTCTACGACTTCGATATGAACGGCGTCTTCGACGACAATGCCAGCCGCTGGACTCTCGACGCGGCGCTCTACTGGCAGGGACTCAACGTCCTTGTAGCCTGCTTCAGCCGAACCCAGCAGAACGCTAAAACCGGCGGGCCCGGCGACCCGTACGAAAAGTCTCTCAGGTCAACCGGCTATTCGCTTCAGGCCAGCTATTTCGTGGTAAAAAGCAGGCTGGAGCTGGTGGCCCTCATGTCGTTCGTCGAGCCCGACGTCCAGGACCCGCGTGCCAGACACGGCGCGACTTCCGGCTGGCAGCACGAGATGCGCTTCGGCATAGGCTACTACATAAGCGGGCACACGCTGAAGCTCCAGCTCGACTGGGGCACGGTCAGGGAAAGGCAGACGCACGGCAGCCTCGACGACCACCAGTTGAGGATGCAGCTCACAATGAGCTTCTGACCGGCCACCTGCCGAAACATCGGTCGCACGATGCAGCAGGAGGAAGTTCCACGACTTCCTTCTTGCCATAAATCTTTGTTGCTGGCATAATCTCTCCCGTTCCACGGGGGAGAGGCCGTGTCTATCAAAGTCTGCGTGCTCGGGAGCGGGAGCAAGGGAAACTGCACCGCCATCTGGACCGGTGATACAGTCATTCTCGTTGACGCAGGCAGGCTTGCCGTCCGTTATATAAAAGAATCCCTCGCAGGCGCCGGACTCGATGTATCCGACATAAGCGGCGTGCTCATAACTCACAGCCACACCGACCACTTCAGCGATACGACGTACAGGCTCTGTGGTCGCCACCGGATTCCGGTCTACTGCTCCGGCCTCACCTGGCAGGCTGCACTGAGACGCAAATCCAACCGGCGGCTCGAACAACTCGAAAAGGAAAAGCTGCTGCGCGACCGCCCGGACGAGAAGTTCCGGGTCGGCGATTTCACGGTGACGCCGTTCAGGGTCTCGCACTCGCACCGCATGAGCGCGGGCGAGCCGGTAGGCTACACGCTGGAGGCAAACGGCTTCAAGGTCTCTTACGCTACCGACCTCGGGCTTGTCACGCCCGCGATAGAAGAGCGGCTCGCAGGCTCGGACATCCTGGTGCTCGAGTCGAACCACGACGTCGAGATGGAGCTGAACTCGGGAAGGCCGCGCGATACCATAGAATGGGTGCTCGGCGATACGGGCCACCTCTCCAACGAGCAGTGCGCGAAGGCGCTGCACAACGTGAAGAAGCTCGCGGGCAGGGCCCCGAAGCACATCGTGCTTGCCCATATATCCGAGGAATGCAATCTGCCGGAGCTTGCCCTTTCCGCCTCGGGTAGGATTCTCGGCAGGCGCACGACCGGCCTGGTTCACGCAATGCAGAAAAAACCTACCCCCGTGCTATCGACTTGACGGGGATATTTCGTTAGAATCCAAGAATTCTAAATCCCTTTTTGCCTGTCCCCTGTCTACGTTCACACAGAAGGAAGAACAGGTTGGACGTCAAGAGCCTCTATACAGAACACGGGAAAGCGCTCTTCGGGTATCTCAGGGCGCAGACGGGGAACTATGCGGCAGCAGAGGACATCTTCCAGGAAAGTTTCCTGCGATTGCAAAAGTACGGCGGGTCGTACACCGGCGCGGGAAGCGAGAAGAACTACCTGTTCCAGACTGCCAGAAACATCCTTCGAGACTGGTTCAAGAGGAAGAAGACGGGCGGCGAGGAAATGCTCGAGATTGTCTCTACGAACGGAGACCCGGCAGTGACGGCAGAGCGCGAAAGCCTGCGAAACACCGTCGCAGCTTGCGTCCATGGCCTGCCGCAGGAGCAGCGCGAAGTGCTGGTCCTTCGCGAGTACGAGGACCTCAAAGTCCGCGAAATCGCAGACCGCCTGTCAATCCCTGAAGGAACAGTCAAGACAAGGCTCCGGCGGGGCCTGCACGCGCTGAAATCCAGGCTGCAGACGGCCGGAATACTGGAGCAACTCTGAAATGCAGTGCGACGAAGTGAGAGAGCTGCTGGTTGACTACGTTTACGGCGACGTAACCGAAAGCGAACGCAGGGAGATTGAAGTGCACCTCCAGACATGTAACGCATGCAGCGGTGAACTTGGACACCTTCGCAAGACCCGGGACGCGCTTGCCCTTCTGGGCTCGCAGGCGCCGCCTCTCAGGGAAGCGAAAGCACAGCCGCGTCCGAAGCCTAACATCGGGCGCATCTTCGCCTATCTGGTCGCAGGCGCGGTCGCGGCAATGATGCTCGTTGTGCTTTGGCCCGAGCCGACCGCGGTTGGCCCGAAAATCAGGACAGGTACTCTAATACCCGAAGCATTCGCCGCACCGGAAGTCAAGCGCAAGCACGTCGCGCTCACCGTCTACAACGGCGGGTTCGGCGTCGTGCGCGACGGGCGCATTGTTACCAACCTGCCCGAGGGCGAATGCGACCTTCGGTTCAAGGATGTCGCGGCGCTAATCGAGCCGCACACCGTCAAGCTGCGCTCGCTCACCAAACCCCACGGCGTGACCGTGCTCGAGCAGGACTTCCTTTGTGATTTGGTGGGCGTGGAGCGCATGCTCGAGAAGCGAATCGGCCAGCAGGTGACGCTGCTGCTGCGAGACGGCGGTACGCTGAAGGGCATCCTCCAGAGCGCACCACAGTCAACCGGTAATGAAATCCGGAACGACTTCGACCAGGGATATATGAAACAGCAGATGCGCCGTCGTCCGGTTCGGCGCCTTCCCGACAATAAGGCCTCACAAGTCATACTCAAAGCTGAGAATGGCGAGATGCGCGCCATTCCCATGCAGCAGATACGCCACATCGGCTTCGAGGGCGAGCTGGCCGCGGGGTTCGTCACGCGCCCGACTCTCCGGTGGCATCTTGGCATCGCCAAAGACGCCGGAGGGAACCACGACCTCGAGCTGACATATCTCACCCAGGGCGTCAAGTGGCAGTCCGACTACGACCTCGTTCTCGGCAGCGACGGGACGGAACTTCTCTGCTGGCTCACGCTCGACAACAACTGCGGCACCCGCTTCGAGGATGCGAAGCTCAAGCTCGTCGCCGGCGAAGTCCACCGCGCGCCGGTTCACGAGGAAATGAACCAGGCCGAGGGCTTCGGGGCCGATAAGGGCGGCGCTCCCGGCGCGCCGCCTGTCAGGGAAAAGAAGTTTTTCGAGTATCACATGTACGAAGTCACCCAACCCGTGACAGTCGCCAACGGCGAGACGAAACAGATAAAGATGTTCGAGCGCGGCATAAAGGACATCAAGAAGGAATACAAGGTGACGGCCCCCTGCCACATGGGCATGGATGCAAGCCACCTGAGGCGCCCGTCGGAGGTCGTGCTCCTCTTCAGGAACTCGAAGGAAAACGGGCTCGGCCTGCCGCTGCCGGCGGGGCGCGTGCGCCTGTTCGTGCCCATTGAGGGCGAGAACCTTTTCGCGAAGCATTCGCAGCTCGACCACACGCCCAAGGACGAGGACGTGAAGCTGCCCTTCGGCCAGTCCCAGAGCGTGGTCTGGCGCGTGGCTGCGGGAGAACTGGACAGGACCGACCAGTTCTACACGGGAAAGCAGCACCTGCTCGTCAGGAACATCTCGGGCCACGACGCGGTCGTCCGTTTCAGGGCGCAGCTTTTCGGCGACTGGTCAATCACCGAATCGAGCCACCAGTACGAGAAGGAAGACGCGCGCACGGCGCTCTTCAACCTGAATATCGAGGCAGGCGAAGAAGTGAACCTGAAATATTCGTGGGAAGCCAAGAGATAGGTTTAGTTTTATGGAGGGTTTTGCCATGGGAAGGCGTTTGATGTTGGCCGCGATAGTGATTCTCCTGCCGGTGCTGGCGCTTGCGCAGGAGAAGAAGGAAGGCGACAAGCCGGGGTTGTGTCTGACGATATACAACCAGAACTTCGGCGTCGTGCGGGACGTGCGCCAGATTGACCTCAAGAAAGGCGATAACGACGTCCTCTTCGGCGACGTGGCTGCCGGGATCGACGGGGCGTCGCTCCACTTCAAGTCCCTTACCGACCCGGACGGGACGGTCGTCCTCGAGCAGAACTACGAGTACGACCTCGTGAACGCGAACAAGCTGCTCCAGAAGTACATAGACCGGAACGTGCGCGTACTCACCAAGGACGGCAAGATGTACGAGGGAACGCTGCTCGGCTTCGACGGCGGGCAGATAATCCTCTCCAAGGACCCCAAGAAAGGGCCCATCGAGATTGTCGCGCGCACGGACAACGTCACCGCGATAGTCTGCTCCGAAATGCCCGAAGGCCTGCTCACCAAGCCCACGCTCAAGTGGAAGCTGCAGGCGGCCAAGGCGGGCAAGCACGACGTCAAGGTGACCTACCTGACAAGCGGCATTACCTGGGAGGCAGACTACACCGCCGTCATCTCGAAGGACGAAAAGCAGCTCGACCTCGGCGGCTGGGTGACAATCAAGAACAACTCCGGCAAGCGCTACGAGGATGCGAGGATGAAACTCGTGGCCGGCGGCGTCCATCGGGCCCCGACACCTTCTCCGAGACAGGAACTCACGCGCGGCAAGGGCGGAGTAGGCAGCGGGGTCGAAGGCAAGGAGTTCTTCGAGTACTACCTCTACACCATGCCGCGCAGGGGCACCGTCGAGGATAAATCCACCAAGCAGCTCGAACTCCTCAACGCTGCGGAAATCGCCTGCGTGAAGATGTACCGCTACAACGGCGCCGTCATCCCGCGCTGGGGCAACCAGCTGGACGCCCGCTATGGAACCGAGTGCAACAAGAAGGTCGACGTATTCCTCTCGTTCAAAAACGACAAGGACAGCCACCTCGGCATGCCGCTCCCCGGCGGCAGGGTGCGGGTCTTCAAGAAGGATCCGGACGACGGCTCGCTCGAGATGATTGGCGAGGACAAGGTTGAACACACGCCCAAGGACGAGAAGGTCGAGCTGAAGATGGGCCAGGCCTTCGATATCGTCGGCGAGCGCAAGCAGACCGACTTCCGCAGGCTCGCCGGCAACGTGTTCGAGGAGAGCATCGAAATCAAGGTGCGCAACCACAAGAAAGAGAAGATTACTGTCGAGGTTTACGAGAAGCTTTACCGCTCGACCAACTGGGAAATCCGCCAGGAAAGCATGAAGCACGAGAAAGTGGACTCCACGACTATCAAGTATCTCCCTGAAATCGCTCCCGACGGGGAAGTGACCATCACTTACACCGTGATGTACACGAGGTAGGACGTTCGTCCAACCTGTTCGAGGGCGCTCCGCGCAATATGCACGGGGCGTCTTCTTTTTACCACGCTTTCCCGGAAGCTTCTGCCGGCTGCGGGGTTAATATTGCAGAAAGCCCGCAACGTACCGCGTGGAGGGGAACCCCATGAAATCAACCATGGCGGCCATTCTGCTGGCATGCATTGTCCTCTCGCTTATATCCTGCAAGAAGAGTGACGACGGCGGTTTCATGGTCGTCCCGGTTCGGGCGTTCACGGAATGCACGGCGGTCTTCGACCCCAAGCTGGATGGCAGCCCCACAGCGGCGATAAGCTATGCCATAGAGCCTTCCGGGCGCACCTACACCGTGGATGTGAAGATAATGGATGGCCCTGCGCAGGTCCGCCTTCTGGTCGATGATGCCTCCCAGCCGGGAGGGCGAAAACTCAGCGCCGACTGGGACGGGAAGAACGACGCCGGGCAGTACGTGGACCCGGGAACATATGATGTGGTTATCGATGCCCAGCATGCCACAACCTCCCCGGTGACCCACCAGGCGCAGATAGACGTTGTCAGGCTGGGGATAGACCGGATGTCTTTCGGCGGTTACGCCATGGTCTATCCGAAACGAAGCTCGGGGAGCACGACTGACTTTGCGATAAGCACGCCGCAGTGGGTCATCGAGAGCCTGGATACCGCCACCGGCACACCGCGTCCCGAGCCGGTCCCGAACCAGAATGCGATGTATCCCGACGATGTCGGCGCAACAAGTTACAACTACCCTTTCTGTTATGCCGCCGGTGCAAAGCCCCAGTTCGATGCCAGAATGGGTTCCCAGGCCGTTTCAAATGTCACTCATGCCGCGGTTGGCACGAACTATCCCATCTCGGGCTGCCCTATTCGCATCGAGGCTGACGGCTTCTCCACGCAGGACGCGGGCGCCGACGACATATCCCCGGGAGGCACGTTCACCTTCGAGGCGGACAAGGCGCTCGGCAGCGGCTGCGACGCGCAGACTGTTCCGATTAATTTCACGTTCTCATATCACGACGGCTCGAAGTGGGTTGCCATCCCCGGCTGGTACGCCACCACGCACGAACTTTATCGCACAGCCGGGGCACCGAGAGCTGTTGACTACGACGGCGGTGGCAGCCCGGACGGCTTTCTCTATGCCCCGCTCGTGAAGTGGTCCTGCACGTGGGCTTCCGGCGGCACGAACGCCAAGCAGGTCGCCGATGGGTGCTACCTGCACCTCGAGGAATGCGGCCTGCAGTACATGATTCTCTCGTGGTACACCGCGGACATGCTCGATGACGGCGGTGGGATGTGCGATGGCTGGAACGACCTGTTCGACCACCTTCTCGCGGTACAAGGATTCGAGACTGCCAAGTACTTCTATGGCCTCAGCGCCAACGCGGGCAGTTCTCCCGAACAGAAGTGGGCCTCCATCGTCATAAAGTCACCCGGAATGAACCGTACGGAACCGGTGTTCATTAACACGAACGACTACAGGTGCGTCGAGACCGCCTACCCCGTGCCGCGCTACTACGGTGATGGCAATCCTTCGGATGACGTAGACAATTACCAGAACATGCGATGGTACAAGTTCAGCTCTCCTGCTCAAATGGATGGTCACTGCATCAACTTCCTTGAGAGGGCCGGCGGGATTTATCTCTACGACCCGACTTTTCGCAATACTCTTGGTCCGAACCCCATGTGGGGCACGTTCAGCTCCCTGCCGCCGGACGGCTACATGCAGGGCTCCGCACTCTCCGCCTTCAAGTCCATCTACTACGACAAGGCGATAGACTATCACCAGGGCAACGTCTACTACGATACGGGCTCGTCAATCTCCGTGGCGACCCTCGATATCCGGACAAGCCTCTTTGACGCTGACGAACTGCGACTCTACTGGCTCAGAGAGGACTGAGTTTGCGTACAAAGGCAGAGTTATCTGCGGTCGGCTTATCGTTCTTCCTCATTCTTTCATCCGCCTTTGCTCAGGATAAAACACCGGCCGAAGACCCCATAGGCTTCGTGAGAGACGCCTACCACCGAATCGCCGGCGAGGAGGTCAAGGACTATGATGAATGCAGGAAACTGATTGATCCCTGCAAGAAACACATCGCCCATCTCGCCGATTCGGACCCGGAAGGGCTTATCGTGCTTGCGCGGGAGATTGTGCTCGACGAACCTAAGCTGCTCGAAAGTGAGAGGTATCGCGGCCTGGCCCCGCCGCGTCTCGAAATCAAGTCATCTCTTATGGGCGCGGTAGTCGTCGTGGGGGGCGAAAGCGCCCGTGCGCTGCTGAAGGAATTTGCGCAGGCGGTCGAGTCGGGCGATGCCGACAAGCTGGCGCTGGGCTCGAATCCCGCCGACCTGCTTGAAGTGCCAATGAAGTTCGACCAAATGGTCACAGGCGCGCTCGAAGGTGCCAGTGAAAATCCAAAAACCGACCTTAGAAACGCCATCAGGTTCGCGCAGGAGCATTTCGTCGCTCGAATTGTGCTCGCGGAAAACGTGCCCGGTCTTTCCGCCGGAGAGCTGCTCAAGCTCAAAGAGATAGCCGTAAACCGGCTCCTGGAATTCTTCAAGCGAGGCCGGCCCGGTAAACCTCTGGCAGCTCTGGTTTACGACAGCGCCGCCGCGGTAATTGACAGGGCTCGCCTGCTGAGAGTGCCGCTGCCCGAGAGCGCGGACAAGCTCAGGATATCCCCGCAGGGCAAGGAAGGTGCCCTGCCCCTTAAAAAGCTCGACATCGGCGAACACAAGCCCGTTGAGAAGCCAGCCGACGAAGCGGCCGCAAGCAAGGTCAACAGAGAAACTCCTCCGGAACCGACAATTCCGGAAGAAACCGGCGAGAATCAGGAAGCATCAGTCGAAGTGACCGAGGTCACGCATACATCATACATGCTGCTGTGGCTGGGAATCTGCATCGTCGCGGTCATTGCAGCGCTCCTGTCCGCCCTGCTGCTGCACCGGCGCAGGCAAACATCAGCGTGAATCCCGCAAGTCCCCCAACCGGAATTGACGCCATTTAGTGTTGAAAATCGCCGCCCGCCGTGGTAGAGTTCGGCTCTCGCTAAAAACAGTTTGGAGGACAGAACATGAATATAGTCACCCGCGGCGATTTCGACGGTATGGTGAGCAGCGTGCTGCTGACCGAAGTCGAGGATATCAGGAAGATACGCTTCGTCCATCCCAAGGACGTTCAGGACGGCGTCGTAGAGGCGGATGAGAACGACATCGTCGTGAACGTGCCCTATATTCCCGGCTGCGCACTCTGGTTCGACCATCACATCTCGGAGGAGGCCGGCGTCCCCGACATAGGCGAGTTCAAGGGCAGGTTCGAAATGGCGCCCAGCGCCGCCCGCGTCATCTACAACTACTACGCGCCCGAGCACAAGGAGAAGCTCGACCAGTTCAGCATACCGCTCGAAGCGGCCGACAAGCTCGACAGCGCGCAGCTCGAGATGGAGGATGTCACCAATCCTTCCGGCTGGATTCTGCTGGGCCTCACCATCGACCCGCGCTCCGGCCTGGGGCCCGAGTTCAGGCAGTATTTCCGCTGGCTGGTCGAGTACGTAAAGGAGGTTCCGATTACGAAAGTCCTCCAGCACCCCGAGGTCAAGAAGCGCACAGACCGCGTGCTCACCGAGCAGAAACTTTTCAAGGACATCCTCTCCAAGCACACGCGTACCGACGGCAACGTCATTATCACCGACTTCCGGGGAATGTCGGAAAAGCCGGTCGGCAACCGGTTCCTCGTCTACACGATGTTCCCGGAGGCGAACGTCGAGATGAGGCTGTTCGACGGGCACAAGAGCCAAGTGGTCGTCGCGGTCGGGCACAGCATATTCAACCGCACCTGCAATGTGAACGTCGGCGAGCTGCTGCAGAAATACGGCGGCGGCGGGCACCGGGGCGCAGGCACCGCCCAGCTCGCGCCGGAAAGCGCCGAGTCGCAAATCCAGTCGATACTTGAAACGCTAAAGGCGAATTAGGCGAGGCGGCTGCAGGGATTTCGTGAACCTCCGCAACTCGGGAACAGTCTAAGCACATAGACGGCATTCCCTGCCGACGGTATGTTTTTTAGGCCGAATGCCTGCAATAAACAGGCATGATTTCTCTGTCATCAATACGGGCGGGGCCCGAACGCAAGCTTCCAGGGAGGAAGAGATGCTGCAAGCCATTATCCGCGAGAAAACGAGAACAGCCATTGTCCTGCTGGCAGTCGCAATAATCATTGCGCTGCCCGGTCATGCGCAGGAGAAAAAACCCGGGCAGGTCAGCCAGCCGGCGCGTAAAACTCCTCTATCAGACAGCGCTTTCATAGGCAGAGTGGTTGACCGCGAGGGGACGGCCTCCATAAAGCCCGTCATGCACCAGAGGTGGGCCGTCGCGGATGAGAACGTGCCGCTCGAGCCGGGCGACTGGCTCCAGACCGGAAAGCGCGGCGCAAACGCCCTCGTCGTGCGGCTGAAAGGCGGCGCACGGCTCATTCTCGGCCCCGGCGCGCTCGCGGAAGTCATCGACGGCGCGAAGGTCAGGCTGATACGCGGCGAGATGGAGATTGCCGCGCCCGAGAAGACCGCCGTGACGCTCCTGGGACCGGACACAAAGACGGCCCTTAATATCACGGGTGTGAAGGTCTTCCGCGCGAAGGACAAGGAAGTTAAGGCTCTGGCGGCTGAGCCGCGATGGCTGGCAGGCTACAAGAACAACATGTCAACCGAGGCGATGGGCTCTCTGCTTGCGAACGTCGAAGGCCGCAACGTCCCGCTCACGCTCGGCTACCACAAGGTCACCGTCGATATCCGCGACCAGATAGCCCGCACCGTCGTCGAGGAATCTTTCATCAACCACACCAGCCACGTGCTCGAAGGCATCTTCTACTTCCCCCTGCCCCAGGATGCTTCCATCTCCGGATTCGCCATGTGGATAGGCGATGAGCTTGTCGAGGCAGACATCGTCGAGAAGCAGCGCGCGCGCGAAATCTACGAGACCATCCTGCGCGAGAAGCGCGACCCGGGCCTGCTCGAATGGACCGGCGGCAACATCTTCAAGGCCCGCGTCTACCCGATAGCGCACGAGAAGCGCATTCGCATCACGTACACCCAGGTGCTGCCGAAGGCCGACGGATGCTACCGGTACGACTATTCGCTGCAGAGCGAGATGCTGCGCCTGCACCCGCTCAAAACCCTTCAAATAATTGTCAAGCTCTATTCAGCCGAGCCGCTCGCGTCGGTCGAGTGCCCCTCGCACCCGTGCCGCATCGAAGCGACGGAGCATTCCGCAAGCATAGAATTCGAGGCGCAGGAATATACGCCGAAGAGCGATTTCGAGCTTCACATCTCCACGAAGACTCTCAAGGACAACATTGTCCTGATTCCCCACCGTCGGGCCGACGACGGCTACTTCATGCTTCTCGTAAACGCGCCCGAGCAGAAACAGAAAGCCACCCGCCCCGCCCTGCCCGACACCAGCCCGATGAAAGTTATCGTCATGGCCGACACTTCCGGCTCCATGTCGGGCCCGCAGCGAGAAACGCAGACAGGCTTCATCGAAGCGCTGCTGACCTCGCTGGGCGAGAAAGACACTTTCTGCCTCATGACCTGCGACGTCGAGCCTCAGTGGGCGTCGGACACTTTCGTTCCGGCGACGCGCGAGTACATCGATTCCGCGCTCAAGTTCCTCGACAAGCGCTATCCGCTGGGCTGGTCCAATCTCGAAAAGGCGTTCGAGGCCGTCCTCGAGCGAACGGGCGAAAATACGCAGGTCATCTATGCGGGCGACGGCATTATCACCACCTGCGACGCCGACCCTGTCGCGTTCGCCAAGAAGCTCTCGCGCATCTACAGGCAGAGAGGCACGTTCCACGCAGTCGCCACCGGCAGCGCCTACGAGTCGGTCGTTCTCAAGGGCATAGCCTCGCTCGGCGGCGGCTCGACCCGCACCATAGGCGGCGGAACCGACCCTGCACAGGCGGCGTTCGGCCTGCTCAAGGAGATTTCCTCGCCCGTCGTCAAGGACCTCCGGGTCATGTTCAAGGGCGTCTCGGTCGCGGCCGTCTACCCGGAAGTCCTGCCCAACCTGCCAGCCGGGATGCAGCAGATTGTCATCGGACGCTTCGACCCGACCGACGGCGACCAGAAATGCACCGTTACCGTCTCGGGCACACTCGATGGGAAAGAAGTCAAGTATTCGCGGGAAGTGACCCTCGCCGGTGCGGAAAAAGGCAACTCGTTCATCCCGCGCCTGTGGGCAAGAAAGCACCTCGACCACCTGCTCGACCAGGGACGTTCGCCCGAAATCAAGAACCGTATTATCACCCTTTCGGAAGACTACAACATTATCACGCCCTACACCTCGTTCCTCGTTCTCGAAAGCGACGAGGACCGCGAGCGCTTCAAGGTCAAGCGCCGCATGAGAATGCGCGATGCGGAGGAGTTCTTCGCCGAAGGGCGCGAGCAGGCCGACTACGAACTCACGCGCAAGCAGATGCTCAAGGCGAAGCGCTGGCGCATGCAGCTTCGGTCAAGCGTGCTCGATATCCTGTCGGGAATGAACCGCACGCTCACTGCGCGCCTTCTCAGCCAAGACCAAGGTTACACGATTGACAGGGATATATCCGGCGCTTACTTAGCCGAGCCGATGGGCGAGCTGCGCAGCAAAAATGAAATGAAGGAATCCGCCGGGAAGATAACGATAACGAAGGATATAGGCGAAAAACCCATCATAGAGCTTGAAGAAGAAGTCGAACCGCTCGCCGAACCGGAAGAAGCCGTTACGGAAAAAACCGGTGAACTCGTTGATGAAGACAAGCCTGTCACAGCTCTTGAGAAAGAAAAGAGTCTGAGCAGAAGAGAGTATGCGCCTCGCGGTACTTCCTTCGACAATCTTTCGAACAAGAAACTGGACTCGGCAAGCGCTGTTGATGCCTACGGTATCGGCGCCGGGCGCGCGGGCGCTTATGGTAAGCGCTGGGGCAAAGGAAGACTCTCTTCGGGTGAAGAACTGGGCCAATCACGATATGGCTGGACGCGCTATCAGGACTATTTCAGATGGCTCTTTCCGCAGCCTGCCCCGCAGCCTCCTCAGTACAAGCCGCTTGATTGGCCACAGGATATAATGAATGTCGTAACGCCTCTCAACAGGAGAACGACAATCGCCGGGACGGAGGGCGGCTTCAGGTTCGATGTCACTGCGGAGCACAAGGACGCGCGCGACCGCGTGAGTTACTACTCGGTCGGCCACTGGTTCCTGAGCAAGAATTCATGGCTGACTATAGGCCCTCGAACGCCGGGCAGGAGCTGCACCGTCAACTGGTGCATGGACAAGAAACGCTGTGTTCTCGTCGCAGACTGGCTGCTCGGGCGGGTGCGCGAGGCTCTGGAAGAAGACGCCGACGGCTGGCACAGCCCGTTCAGCTACTACTTCGGCAAGACGTTCCAGGCATACGCCGGCTATACCCCGCAGATGAAGAAGCTCGATGACGGCAGAATAGAGCTTGCGCTCTCCCGGCCCGAAAGCCCCGACTACAAGCTTGTCCTGCTCGTTGACCCGGAGAAGTCCGCAGTCGTCGAAGTGCGCAGCATAAACAAGGGCGAGGTCATCGCCACGACAGTCTACGGTGACTTTGTGGAAGTCGGCGATGCGTGGTGGCCGAAGCTTATTACAAGCAAGGACAAGGACGGCAGGGTCACAAGTACCACGAAGGTCGCCGTCACTCTGCTTAAGAAAGAGGATTTCGAGAAAACGGTTACAAAGCTTATCGACGACTACGAGAAGAAGGCAATTATCCTGGGCAGCGAGCCGGCGGACCTCGCGAAGTCCAAGCAGGCTGCAAAAGACGGCAAAGCCTCGCTCGAGGATTGCTGGCTGCTTCTCCTGCACTTCGCGGGCTCGCAGCAGTGGGACGAGGCGGAGAAGCATTTCGATTCATTCGCGAAGCTCGTCTCCGGGAAATGGGGACTGAACCGCATACGGATTGCCTACCTCTCCGCGAAGAGGCGCAACGAGGAGCTGAAAGAGCTTCTTAAGAAGCTGGCAGGGGAGCTTGTGGAAACCCCGCGCGAGGCCGAGTTCGACTGCGCCACGCTCCTGGCGAATCACGCGCGCAGCGCCCTCGGCGAGAGCGAGAAGATGGAGCTTCTCGAAGTCATCAAGCCGGTCTACGAGCGCCAGAAACACATTCTCGACCCCGTGCTCCAGTGGGACAGGCAGGTGCTCTGGTGTCTCCAGGGAATGAACCAGCCCGACAAGGTTTTCGCGAAGCAGGCGGAAATTGCCGCGAAATATCCGTATTACGCATACCTGCACAGAGACTGTGCGCAGGGCCTCGCCGCCCTCGGAGAAGTAGACAGGGCCATCAGCTATCTCGCGGATGTCGAGAAGAAGCACGCGCCGTGGAATACGCAGGAAATACAAACTCTGCGTCAAACAGGCAGCAGCATTCTCTACGAATCATACCGCCTCGAAGACTTCGTTAAATACATGGAGGCCTGGCTGAAGGAGCAGCCCGATAGCGTTCCCTATCACGAGTTAGACAGGTACTTCACGGCCCACATTATGCTCGACAGGGTGGCGCAGGCCGACAGGCTCGCAAAGGAATGGCTCGTCTCGTTCAGGAAAGAGAAACTGGAGACTTCCGAGGTAGCCAGGCTCAGTGCGGCAATCCGGTACTCAATCGGCCAGAACTACGGGTACTACTACTACGAAAGAACTGCCAGGCACGTTGACCTGCTGGTCGAGACCGTCAGGTATTTCCTGAACCATAAGAATCACTATAACCTCGCCCAGTGGATTCTCACCGCCAGCACGTTCTACACTACCGACCCGGGCCGCGCGCTCCAGAAAGAGCTATACGAGAAGCTGAAATCCGAGGTCGCGACACTGCCCGGCGAGATAGTCGAGCGGCTGGTGCAATGGCTCAGACACTGCTACGCCAGCGACAGGGGCGAATCGGAATGGCAGGAGATTCTCGAAAAAATCTGCTCGCGCTGGGAAAAGGAACAGCCGGGCGCCTCGAAGGATGCCTTCGGCAGGGCAATCCTGTCTCACGGCACGCGGGAGCTGCATTTGAAATATTACCGCACCGTGCACGCTGCTGAGAAAGACCTCAACCAGAAAATCGCTCTTGCAAGGCAATTATTCAATATGCTGCTCGATGAGAAATGGACGAAAGAGCTGCAGGAAGAGCTGGTCAAACTGCTTCCGGAGGTCGCCGACATGCTCGCGGACCGCCAGCCGGTCGAAGGAGACATTTATTACGGAATCGGCGCACTCTACAGCTTCGCTTCCTGGCTGCCGCGCGCGAGGGCGCAGGCTGCCGTGAACGCCATACAGGGAGTCAATGAGATTCCGCGGCGCAAGCTGCGCGAGGCATGGCTCAAGGCACTCAAGGACGCCCGCAGGGCCGCCGCGGAGCTTCTGGCCGGCTTCGAGAAAGAGCTTGAGCCGAAGGAGTTGCGCCCGTGGGCCGGCATCGAGCGCATTTACCTTCAGGTCAGACTCGGCGAGAACCGCAAGAAGCTTCGAAAGGATGCCGAGACACTGCTCGCGCCGATAGTCGATGCCGCTTCGGCGAAAAAAGAAGAAGAAATCGAGTTTACAGAGCGTATCCTTGCTGCCCGCTGCGTCGCCACGCTGACTCACCTTGCGCTCGACGAGCCGGAGGCCGATGAAGCTCGCAAGAAGCTGCTCAAAACCTTCGACGAGGCAATCAAGCACAATAACAAGCTTCTCGACTGGCAGGGCGCTAAGTACATGCTGCTCGTCGCGCTCGACAGGGCCGACGAATTGGAGAAGGTGCTGCAGGAATGGTACGGTGACAAACAGGAATTTGCCAAGGTGCGCTGGGGCCGCGACTACGCCTACATTCTCGCCGAACGCGGAAGTATCGATGGAGCCGTCAAGGTCTTCGAGGAAATCGAGAATTTCGACGAGCTGACCTACTCCGACTACAGAACCCTCGCCGACTGGTACATGGTGCAGGACAGGAAAGACAAACACGGCGAGGCGAGAATCAAATCCTGGCAGACGCTCGACGAGTGGCGGCTGTCGAACCTCCTGAGCAACCGGCGCTACAAGTACCAGCGCCGGGGCGATGAAGTTCCGTCCGAACTCGACCCGGAGATTCCGGTGATGTTCATCGCATTGATGCGCAAGGCTTCCAGCCCTGTAAATCACTTCTGGTACCTGCGCAGCTATTACGAGATGACCAAGGACTTCCGCCTGCTCGAAGGCCTGCCCGAGGCTGTAATCGGCCAGTCAGCCCAGCGAATCTACCCCTTCCTCGCCCAGGTCAGACCAATGACCGACCTTATCTGGGAAGAAGCGACGCTCGACCGGCTGTGCAAACATCTCGTTTCCCTGCACGGCAGGGCTAAAACCGACGTGGACAGGCGAGCATTGAGGCTTCTGGAATTCATGGTCGAGCTTCGCGCCGCCAAGCAGGCCCAGGGCGCCAAGCCGCACTTCGAGGCCGCGCTCAAGGCTCTTCGCGAAGCGTCGAAGGGCGAATGGGCCGCGGGAGAGCCGGAGCTGATGGCCGAGTACCTGTCCTCGCAGGGAGCGCTGCAGCCTGCCGAGCTTGCAGGCGAGCAGCTTCGCCAGCTAAGTGCGCTGCACGCAAACGCGAAGCTGGGTACCTATCCCCGTTTCGTCATAGGTGGTCACTATGCCTCGGCACTCTGGGCGCACAAGAAGCAGGACCATGCAATCCGAGTGCTCGGCGGGGCGGTCGAAGAATTCCGCCAGGCCAACGGCAGCCTGCTGCCGCAGAGCGCGAATCACCTTCTCGCAACCTACTGCTCCTACCTCGAACAGGCCGGCAGGTTCGCCGCCGCCGAGAAAGTCTGGCTGGATGAGCTGAAGCTCGAACACAACAGGAAGCAGATTCTCTGGCTCAAGCGAAACCTGTACAGTCATTACCATAACGCTCTCGACAACGGGGCCGAAGTCTCGCTCGGCAGGGACGAGGAACTCTACTCTGCCGTTCACGGGCTTATTCTGGCCGAGCTTCGAGAACGGGCCGACGAGAGCCACGCCCGCGAACTCGTCAATATTCTCTGCCGCATCTGGCGAACCTGCAACGACAAGCTGCACTTCGAGAGCGTCGGCAAGGACCTCCGGAATTTCGCATTCGGCAAACTTCCTGAAGTCCTCAACTTGTACAACTACCGCAACGGGCAGAGCATGGTCGAGAACGTGGCCGAGACCGTCCACAAAATCTCCGGCGCGCGCACGGCGCTCGAGTTCCTCGTCGAGCGGGCGGAAAACGAGCCGAAATGGCTGCGCATGCGCTACGAGGATTTCTGGTACCGCCACGGATACCGCGTTGCGAGACTGCGCAAGGAAATCGGGCACGTCGGCAGCACGCTCGACGAGCGCCTGCTGGCAATCGTGCTAAAGGCCATCAGGCACCAACTCACGACAGGACGCAGCAGCAACACGAGCATTTACTGGAAGCACAGCTCCTACTTCTGGAGCGAGAAAGCCGGGCATTTCGCAACGACGGCCCGCGAAGTGCTCGCCGGGAACAGCGGCTCGGAGTACGTCATCTTGCAGGCCGCCAACTACATGTTCCACGGGCTCGAGCTGTTCGACGAGGGAATCAAGGCACTGAAGGATGCCTACAGCAAGGGCATTCTCGGCATCGATGGGCAGTTGCGGCTCTGCGATTACCTGCACAGGCGCAATCGCCACGCCGAGTCCATTCCCATTCTGTCCAAAATGATAAAGCTCAGGCCTGACAGGCTCGACTTCCGTACAATGCTCATGGTTGCCGCCTTCCACACGGGCGACAAGAAGCTTCTGACAAAAACGCTCGAAGAGGCGGATAAATACTTCCATGAAGGCGAACGCTGGAACGAGGGCGTCATGGCGAGCCTCGGATATGCTTGCCTGCAGACCAAGCTTTACGAGAAATGTGTAGAGTACTACAAGGAAGCAATCGCATTGCACACCAAGACGGCTCCGAACCGCGGCGTCGGCGATGGAACGCTATCTTCGTACTATGAAAATACGGCAGGCGCGTACAGCGGGCTCGGCAAGACCGACGAGGCTGTCGATGCGGCCGCGGGCGCAATCGTCTCGTGGGGAATGCGATACGACAGGCGCTCAGACAAGCTCTGGATACTCGAAAACGTCCTCAGAAACGCGCAGGACCTGGATGGTTATGCCTTGAGGCTCGACGCCGAGGTCAAGAAGACGGGCCTGGAGAACCCCATTATACGCAAGGCGCTCGGCAAGGCTTACTTCAACAAGAACGACTTCGACAGGGCGGCGCTGCACCTTCGCATCGCCGTCGAGACACAGCCGAACGATGTCGAGACGCATCGCCTGCTCGTCAATACGTACGACCGGCTGCATCGACCCAACGACGCGACGGCCCAGCTCATGGAGTCCGCAAAACTTTCCGGCCACGACATCGACCTCTACAGGGACCTCGGAAATCGCCTTGCCAGCCTGGGCCGGTACGAGGAGTCCGAGCGCGCCTTCACCAATATCGTCGAGATGATGCCCAACGAGTCCGAGAGCCATCAGGCGCTCGCCGAGGTCCGCCAGAACCAGAAGCGCTGGCCAGAAGCCGCGCTTCACTGGCGGCAGGTCATTCGCGTGCGCACCAACGAGCCGGGCGGCTACATGGGGCTGGCTCGCGCGCTGATAAAGACGGAGAAATTCAAAGAGGCCGACGAAGTCATATCGCTGGTTCTCCGGCGCGGATGGCCTTCCCGGTTCGGCAGCGTGCACTCGCAGGCAAAGCAGCTCCGGCTCGAACTCGAACGCGCCGGGCGGTAGCAGCAACCAAGCGATGCGGCTGCAGACGACAAGACCGCAATTCGGGTCTGCAATGACAGTCCGGAATCATACGGGATTACGGATTAGATAATTATGAGAAATTTGTTATATTTGAGCGTGAAAATCCGGGAGCAAATTACGTCATAAATACCTGAGCCTTAATGGCTAAAATTAACCGCCTTTTTATCCGGAGGGAGATAATGATTGCAAGGAAGCTGGGCCACGGCGGTCTGATGGCTTTCTTTATCCTTATCGCCGCAACTACCTATGCGGCGCCTGATTTCCCGCCCTCGAACCTTCAGGGACAGGCAATTGACGCGACCACAATCCGCTGGACGTGGACGGACGACTCCTCGGACGAGGACGGGTTCGAGCTGCGCGACACCTCGGACAACAGAAAGGTCCGGGTCGGCGCCGGCATTACGACCTGCGATGAGACCGGTCTTTCCGAGAACACCCAGTATACCCGTCGGGTCGTCGGATTCACCGAATCCCTGGGGGCCGAGCAGGATGCGCTGACATACTCGGGCACCATCTACTCCAATACATCTTCGCAAACGGGAGGCTTCAAATTCACCGCGAACGCCGACATGAGAATCACCAAGGTGAAGACCTACATCAACGGCGTCAAGGTGAAAATCTGGGAAGTGGACAACGAAACACCGGTCAGGATAATAGACCCGGCCGCGGGGGATGCGAGCTGGCCCTCTTATGACGTGACCCCGCCCCTGGATGTATACACCGGTGAGACGTACGTGATTGCAGTCTATGCCACCGGGTACAGATACACGAGTATGGGCAACGCAACACCCACGGGCGACCTGGGAATCGACTGTTCCTGCTACAGTTCGGGTGATGCCACTTATCCGCTGACGGAGAATCCCTCTTACATGTATGGACTCGTCAACTTCGTATACCGTGCAATTACCATAGACCCCAGCACCGCGGCCGGTGACACGCCGATATATACGGCCGTGCATGACCCGCTTTCGACCGACTTCTCGCTCACCGACGATGGCAGCGGCAACGTTACCATAACGGCCGTCGCGCCGCCGAACGGTGCCGTGGAACAGACCGGCTTCTGGGTGCAGCGGATACTCGACGGCCAGGACTGGGCTTCGGACGCCGTGGATATCACCACCAGTTACGACCATACCTACAGCGTCGGCGACACGCCGCCCGCCAACGGAACGTACCTGTATCGCATCCGGTACTGCAACGGTGACGAGGTGCCCACCGCCTGGTCCCAGGGGAAGTCGATAACAATCATGTCCTACCCGCCGACCGCGCCCTCCGGCTTTTCCGGAACACTCACGTCTCCGACTTCGATAACGTGGCAGTGGACGGATGAATCCAGCGACGAAGAGGGTTTCGTCATAGAGGACGACTCTATGCCCGCCAACGCCTTCATCTACACAGACCCCGGCGCAACTTCAGTGCTCGATGATAATCTCGTGGAAAACACCGAATATACCCGGCAGTGCAAGGCTTTTCGATGGAAGTTCTACCCGGAAGGCGAAGCATGCACTTATGACGGCACCTACTCGACCAGCAGCTCTTCATACCACCGGGGCTTCCTGTTCATACCGCAGGCGGACATGGACATAACGAGGCTGTCTCGGTACGCAGGAAGCGTGGTGAGACTGCACGACTACAGCGGCACCCTCCTGCAGGAGCACACTTTCAGCTCCTCGCCTGACGCCGAGTGGGTCGAGGAGGACCTGAGCACGCCCTGGACGCTCATCGGCGGAGTGCCGTATCGCATATCCGTTTACAGCGGCGGCTCGTCCTTTACATATTACTACGATTCGCTCTCGAGCGTAACTGAAGTGTCGGATATAGACATCCTGGGCGGCTGCTACGGAAGCACTTACCCATCGGGAAGCTACACCACCGTCTACGGGCTCGTGAATTTCAAGTACAGGGTGAATTTCCATGCCGCGGCCGGGTACGATGGAGCTTATTACAGTTCGAGTACCAGCGCATACCCAAGGGGATTCCGATTCACCACTTCGCAGGATATCTGGGTAACCAGGCTTTCGCGCCTGAGAGGCACTAGGGTAACGATTCACGATGACGCCACGCAGGCGGTCCTGCTGGAGCACGTGTTCTCCTCGGCTCCGGACAACGAGTGGACCGAAGAGGATGTGGCGGTTCCCCTGACGCTCGAAGCGGGAAAGACGTACCGGATTTCCACATGGAACGATGGCACGAGCTTTACCTATACATATGAATACCTTTCAAACGTCAGGAACGGGACCACACTGACCATTAACAGCGGCTGCTACGGAAACAGTTCAAGCGGGCAGTGGCCCATAACCACTAACACCAGTTTCGTTTACGGCCTGGTTAATTTCATGTACGTGACAGAGCGCAACTCCAGTTCCGGCTCCGGATTCCACACGGTCTACACGCCCGTACACGAGCCTGTCGTAGGCGACCTCCAGCTCACCGACGGCGGGGGCGCGCAGGTCCTCATCAACATCACTAAGCCGGCAAATCACGACGTCGGCGACACGAGCGTCTATATCGAGCGCAGTGACGACCCGGATTTCGGTACCGTCACCGTGGTTGACAACGGCTGGCTCGATGGGACTGATGGTGACAGCGACCCGTTCACACGCACGGACACGGTGCCGAGTAACGGAATGTGGTATTACCGAATGAAGTACCGCAACCAGGTAAGCACGGAGACGGGTTGGCTTGATGACTCGATTTACATCCTGAGCTATCCGCCCGCCGACCCATCCGGGTTCGCCGCCGACAGCGGCAGCGTCACGACCACGTCGATTACGTGGCGGTGGACCGACAACGCGGATTACGAGGCGGGCTTCGAACTTCAGGACGGCTCGGGCGGTTGGGTAGCCGACGCCGCAGAGGATGCCGAGTCATATAAGGAAAACGGACTGAGCGAAAACACGCAGTACACACGAGACGTCGTCGCCTACAACCTCATACCCGGCACGGAGGCAATGGACCAGAGCCAGGAGGTTATCTATACCTATCGTTCTGACATGTATGGCGACCGCAAGTACGCGCAGACTTTCACGCCCGGAGTTACCGGCACTCTCACAAAAATCGAGCTGTATGCGGAGACCTACTCGACGAGCTACGACTACGACCTCGAGGTCTCGATATATCCGACGACGGGCGGCGAACCGGACCTCGGGGCAGGCGCCCTCGCCGTCGTCGTGGTGGATGACGCGGCCATGGGCACGACAGCGGCGTGGCAGACGGTGAACTTTTCTTCCCCGCCCTTTCTGACGCAGGGCACGCTGTACGCCATCGTCTTTCGTACGATTACCACCAGCTCGAGTGCGTACTACAGGAATTACGTTTACTACGAGAATTCAGACTCTTACGCCGGTGGCCAGTACTTCTACTACGACGGCGTCAACTGGACGTCGACGGCGACGTACGACTTCATGTTCAGGACCCACATGATACATTACACGAGGAACTACAGTGGCGTTACAACAAGCGACGCGTGCTATACGCTCGTCCACGACCCGGGCGATGCGGACCTCGCGCTGAACGACCTGCACTCCGGAGGACAGATCGAGGTCGTGGTCACGCCGCCGCCGAATCCGGCGGCTGACCAGACCGCTGTCTATATCGAGCGCGACAGCGACCCCGAATTCAGCAGCCCCGTAGTAATAGACAGCGACTGGACGAAGACTTACACGCACACCGACACGGTGCCCGCGAACGGGATATTTTACTATCGCATCACGTTCCGCAACGGCGACGGCGTCGAGACGGAACAGTACGTCGACTCCATCGACGTGGTCGGATTCCCGCCAATCGCTCCCGACGGCTTCTACGGCGACGGCGTGACGCCGGACTCCATCACGTGGAACTGGAACGACAACTCAAGCGATGAGCACGGGTTCGAGATCCAGGACGGCGACGATTCGCACGTAATCGACGCGGCGGCCGATGCGACTTCCATTGTTGAGCCGGGCCTCACGGAAAACACGATATATGACAGGCACTGCCACTCCTACGTCGAGGCCGGTGCGGGTGCGATATTCCTGGACATTTTCCCTGATACCGCGGCAGGCGGGTCAAATCCTTCCGCGAACTTCGTCGGCAACGGCGAAGCAATAGGCAACCTGCAGACCGAAGGAGACAGCCTGTACTGGTCGTGCGACAGGCAGGATTTCTACCTCGTATTCAATGACCCTCAGGAGATATGGACCGAGTTCGAATTCGACATATCGAGCACGGGTCTCAGCGGAAGTGAAATAGAGAGCCTGACGTTTACATCCAAAGTCTACTTCACGGGTTCAACAAGCACGGCGCCCATAACCGACCCAATGGAGATTAACTACATAGACGAAGCCAGGGTGCAGATATACAACAACATTTCCGGCACGTGGGAAACCCTGGGAACCGATTTTCTGACCGCACTGGGTCGAAGCTCCATCTGGACGAACGGAACCGAGGCCGCGTTATGGGACAACACGAGCGATACGAACCCGAACAACCCGATAGTGCGCTCGAAAGATTCCGGCTGGACGGATGATTACATTGATTCCGACACAGTGAAGATAAGGGTTTTCATAAGTGGGGCTTTTCCAAGTGGCAGCAGCAACAGCGATGCGATGTGGGTATTCGACTACGTGAAGATAGACCTCCAGGAACGGCAGGTGCGGCTCCTCAGCACCGAGACCACGAATGCAACCGTCTGCACACTGGTTCACGACCCGGTAGATACCGACATCGAGATTACCGACCTCTACACCGGCGGCCAGGTTGAGGTCAAGGTCACCCCTCCGTTCAACTCGACGCTGCCTGATACGGCAGTGTATATCGAGCGCGCTCTCGACGGCGACTGGGGCGGGCCTACTTACGGCGTGGTGGATGACGATTGGACCCAGACTTATACGCATACAGACACGCTGTCCGCAAACGGCGCATGGCACTACCGCATCAAGTTCCGCAACCAGGTGGGAGTCGAGACCAACGAGTACATCAAGATATTCGACATGGGCAGTTTCCCGCCGGATGTGCCGGACGGCTTCCAGGCGGATGGCGCGACGATGACATCCACCTCGATTACATGGAAATGGAACGACAAGTCGACGAACGAAGAAGGGTTCGAGCTTCAGGATGGCTCGGATACGTGGATTGCGGACGCAGCGGCGGGCGCGACCTCATACACCGAGTCCGGCCTCACGGAGAACACCCAGTATACGCGGCATATCAGGGCATACAGCCTGATTCCGGGTTCCGAGATTGACGCCGTTACATACGCGACTACTCCCAGCAATGGGAGTTCTTACGATTACACCATGGGATTCCGGTTCACGGCAAACGCGGACATAACGATAACAAAAGTGAAAGCCTACCAGGACACCATGAAAGTGACAATATGGGACGACAGTGGTGTTATCCTGGCAACAGTTGACCCTGCAACAAGCGCCTCAGGCTGGACGGCTCACAGTTTGTCTTCCCCTCTTGCGCTTACAAGCGGGCAGACCTACCGGATTGCTGCATTCACGAATCCATACCACTCCACAAGCATGTCAAATGTAACTTCGTCACCGGATATCACTGTTTTGGAGTGCCGTTACAGCTCTGGTGATAACTTCCCAACGAGCCAGAACACCGGGACAATGTATGGCGTGGTCAACTTCGTCTATCGCACGTACACAAAGAGCTACAGCGGCATCTCGGAGGAAATCAGCATATACACTCCTGTGCACGAACCCACGACCGCAGATTTCACCGTGACCCCCGGCGCCTTCGGAGAGGCCGACATCGTCGTGACGCCTCCGAATAACAGCGACGTGGGCGATACGGGCGTTAGAATCAGGCGCAGCCCGAACGCCGACATGTCAGGCGCCGTGGTCGTCAAGGACTTCGATGTTACCGGATATGACTATACAGACACGGTGCCAAGTGGAGGCATATGGTACTACGCCATCACCTTCTGCAACGCCGAAGGGCTCCTGACGGGTGAAAGCTCGCCGAGGTCGGAAGACATCCCCGGTCCGCTTCCCACGCCGGGCAGCTTCACCGGAGCAGGCTCCTCAACAACCACCATCGACTGGTCATGGACCGAAGTTACCGAAGCCGATTCCTACCTGTTCCAGGATGGCAGCGGCAACACGCTCGACATCATTGACAAGCCCGCTACTTACTGCCAGGAAACGGTCGGCGGCGAAAACGCACCCTCGACGAGGCAGCTCAGGTCAGCCGTCGTCTCCACCACGCAGCTTTCCGTGGATGGAATCCCGGTCCAAGGCTCCATGATACCTTGGTACGTGGATGGAGCGCGCGTGCAGCTCCTTTATACAAAGGATGAGCTTTCCGGCGCCAAGGGGCTCATCACGAAGATATACTGGAAGAGAAACCTCGCCGGAGCCACCGATGTGACGTTCAGCAATGTGACAATCAAGATGGGGCACACGACCCTCTCGAGCCTCGGCAGCAGCTTCGCCGGGAACTACACCGAAGACGATGCTTCTCAGGTCTGGTTCGCGGCTTCGCACATTGTCAACGCCACGACTGCCGATGCTCAGTGGTATGAAATCACTCTCGACAACGGTTTCTACTACGACGGAGTGAATAACCTCATCGTGGACTTCAACGTGCAGTCGGGCACCGACAGCATCGGGTGGGCGCGAGATAATGCGGCATCCGATACGCTTCTTTACGGGTATCCCGGCGGAACAGTCGGAACGCCCTACGCCAGGAAGCTGTTCATGAAATTCGAGATGGAGCAGGTGACGAGCCAGAGCGAGCCTGCCGGGCCGGTGACCGCCTACTCGCTGATTCACGACGCCACGATGGGCGACTTCACGCTCATCGACACCGGCTCGCTCGGAGTGAATATTTTAATCCAGCAGCCGCCCAATCCCACGGCGGGTTCCACCGGCGTGAAAGTCGAGAGAGCCGATGATGAATTTTTCACAGCGGGCGTAGTGACCGTCCAGGAATTCGCCCCCGTATACAGTCTTACAGACACCGTGTCCGCAACTGGCAGATACTGGTATAGAATTACATACCGCAACGGCGGCATGCAGGAATCCGGCACCTCGCCCTCAAGCTGGGTAGACGTTACGGGAACCGCGGTGCCTCCGATCGCGTCGTTTTCGGCCACGCCTACCAGCGGCTACACGCCGCTAACCGTGGACTTCACGGACGAATCGTCGGGTACAATAACGACGTGGTCGTGGGACTTCGGCGACGGCACTGGCACAAGCACCCAGAAGAGCCCGACTTACGAATACACTTCCACCGGCACCTATACAGTGAGCCTGACCGTCACCGGCCCGCTCGGCTCGGACACGATGACAGCGACCGATTATATTACCGTATCGGAGCCGCCGGCAATCTACGCCGACTTCACGGCGGAACCGCAGAGCGGCGAAGAGCCGCTTCTCGTGCAGTTCTACGACGCCTCCACGGGCACGGTCACGTCCTGGGAATGGGACTTCGACAACGACACCGTAATCGACAGCACGGCACAGAACCCGACTCATATCTACCCTGGCGCGGGCCTCTACACCGTGAAGCTGACAGTTACCGGACTCGACGGGTCGGATTCGGAAACCAAGACAGACTTCATCGAAGTGGTGCCCCCCGGCGCTCCCATAGCCGATTTCTCCGCAAATCCCACGAGCGGGCTGATGCCTCTGGCGGTGGATTTCTTCGATGAATCCTCCGGCACGGTCAACTCCTGGCAATGGGACTTCGACAACGACACGGTAATCGACAGCACGGCACAGAACCCGACTCATATCTACCCGAGTGCGGGCTTGTATACCGTGAAACTGACTGTTACCGGACCGGGTGGAAGCGATTTCGAGACAAAGACAGACTACATCGAGGTTACAACTCCCCCGGCACCCATCGCAAACTTCTCGGCCAGTCCCACGAGCGGGCTGATGCCGCTGGCTGTTGACTTTTTCGACGAGTCCTCGGGCAGCATAACATCCTGGGAATGGGACTTCGACAACGACACGGTGATTGACAGTACGGCCCAGAACCCCACTCATATCTATCCAGGCGCCGGATTTTACACCGTGAGTCTCACCGTCACCGGGCCGGGTGGAAGCGATACGGAGACAAAGGTGGACTACATCGAGGTCACGACGCCTACGCCGCCCGAAGCGGAGTTCAGCGCAGACCCGACGAACGGGTCGGCGCCTCTTCTGGTAAGCTTCACCGACCTCTCCACGGGAGATGTAACGGAATGGACCTGGGATTTCGGAGACAGCGGGGCAAGTTCCGACCAGCACCCGACGCACGAATACACAGACCCGGGCACCTACACCGTAACGCTTACAGTTTCGGGGCCCGGCGGAAGCGACTTCGAGAGCAAGACGGACTACATAATCGTGAACGACCCGAGCCTGATTAACGCGGAGTTCAGCGCCGCGCCGACGAACGGCCCGGCCGCCCTGACGGTCAACTTCACCAACGAGTCTACCGGCACGTTCGACTCCTGGCTCTGGGACTTCGGCGACGGGACGGACAGCTATGACCACGACCCGGTGCATACGTACAATCTCGTCGGCGAGTACACCGTGACCCTCAGAATCGACGGCCCCATAGGGAGCGACTCCGAGACGAAAACCAACTACATCGTGGTCATAGACCCGGGCACCGTCACGGCTGACTTCACGGCCGACCCCACAGACGGCAGGGCTGCCCTCGACGTCCAGTTCACCGACCAGTCAGTCGGCGCGGTTGACGCGTGGTTATGGGATTTTGGCGACGGCGGGACAAGTACCGAACACAATCCCGTTCACCGGTACACCGAGCCGGGCACTTATACGGTTACGCTCTCAGCCAGCGGCCCTTCGGCCAGCGACTCGGAGACGAAGACCGACTACATTCACGTGACGGGCCTGCCGCTTGCGTCTTCCGACAAGAAGAGCGGGTGCTCGTGCACAGTGGATACCGCCCCGGTCCAGCCGGGCGATGTTCTTGGCTATTTCGTTCCGGCCCTGTTGCTTGGGTGCGCCTTCCTCGCGCTTCGCAGGCGAAGCGTATAAGGCGGCCCGCAAGCGTCGTCGCAGGCAGATTGACCGGACGCGGCTGACACGCCCGGCATGCCGGCAGTATTATATCTTCGCCCTGCCCTCTTTCCTGCGAAGCGCCAGCAGCACCAACATGAACGCGGCCACAGGCAGGAAATAACCCAGAAGGTCTACATGCGATGACGGCCCGCAGTCCACGGCGCAGGAACAGCCTCCGCTCTTTTTCTTAGGCAGAACAACCGGCGTGGATTCCGACACGACAATGTAGCCCACTTTTATCTCGGTATCTTCGCCCTGCGGCCCGGTCACGGTCAGCGTTACGGTGTAGGTTCCGGGTTCCGTGTAGACATGAGAGGGGCTGCGCTGGATGGATGTATTGCCGTCGCCGAAATCCCAGGACCAGGACTCCACGTCGCCGACCGAAAGGTCGGTAAACTGGACGGTGAGGACAGCTTTGCCGCTGGTGGGTAAAGCGCTGAACTCGGCCGTAATCGAGCCGGGGTCGGTGACCGTGATATAGCCCACCTTGGTCAACTGGTTGCCTCCGAAAGGCCCGTCGATTGTCAGCGTCACGTCGTAGGTGCCGACAAGCCTGTACACGTGCATCGGGTTTTCCTCGGTGCTTGTTTCACCGTCGCCGAAATTCCACAGCCACGAACTATAAACGCCAATGGACTGGTTCAAGAAAGTAACAGTCAGGGCTGCGGATCCGCTGGTGGGCGTACCGATGAAGCGGGCAAGCGGGGTGGTAATAGACGTGTTGTCCACGGTAAACGCGCCGGACACGTCGGGCGCACCTGCGGCCCGGCCGTCGTGGGGCGTTATCCGAATCATCGCATCCTCGAGCGTGCTGGTGCCCACGTCATCGTTGGCCGAAGCCCAGACGAAGGTGTGAGTCGCGCCCGAAACGCTCGAGTCGAGCCCGGTTACGCCGTCGCCGCCCACGCCCTGGCTGCAGGAATACCAGTTTGCGCCGCTGTCCGTGCTGTATTCCACGGTTACGCTGCAGGTGTCGCTCTCCGCGTCTGCGAGGGTGTATGTGATTGTAATGTCGCCGCTCGAGGGGCTGGCTGGCGTGGTGACGCTTGCCACGGGCGGCGTGTTGGGCGTAATGGTATCGACCGCAAACTCGGCCGTGGTGTCATCGCCGCTGCCCCCGTTGCCGTCGTCCGCGGTCACCCGGACCAGCACGTTGACGTACTGATTGGGCAGGTCCACGGCCGCATCCCAACTGAAAGTCAGGCCGTTGCCCGGCGGTACGCCGGTCTGCGGATTGGTATCCCCCGATGCGGCGGTGCAGGCGGACCAGATTGCCCCGCCGTTCGTGCTGTAGTCGAAGGTGACAGTGCAGCTGTCGCCGTCATCATCGGTAAGGTCGTAGATGATTGTCACGGGGCTGCTCGCCGGGCTCGAAGGTGTCGTAACTGCGACCACGGGCGGCGTGTTTGACGATACCGAAGTATCCACCGCAAACTCACCGGTAATGTCGTTGTCGCTGCCCCCGTTACCGCCGTCATCGGCAGTTACGCGTATCATCACATCTATCACAACGGTGCCGAGGTCGGTTTCAGCATCCCACAGGAAGGTATGGCCCGTTCCCGGCGAAACGTTGAGCTGGGGATTGGTGTCGCCTCCGGCGGCCATGCATGAAGTCCAGTTCGCACCGCTGTCTATGCTGTAATCGAACGAGACCGTGCAGTCGTCGCCGTTGCCATCCTCGAGGTCATAGACTATCGTCACAGGGCTGCCGGACGGGCTTGCGGGCGTCGTAACGCTTACGACAGGCGCAACGCCGGTCGCCTCGATTTCGTAAGCACCCATGTCCACGGCAGCGCCCAGTATGCGGTCGTTCCGGTCGAGGTCCCTGGTAATGTCCGCCGGCACGAGCGTATCGCTGCCCGCGTCTATGCACAGGGATGACCCCAGCAGGTGATAGTCTCCGTAATTGGCCGTCCCCGTGCTTCCCGCATCCACGAACTCGGGGTCGGAGGTGATGCAGGCGTTTTCCGTCACGTTACCTGTCCTGCCGCTGCCAAGGCAGCAGTAGTTGAGCGTCACCGACCCGGTGTTGACGTACACCTGGTCCTGCACCCCGGCGCCAGACCCGCTCATGTTGCCCCAGAGGATGCTGTTATTGACCGTGACCGTGGCGCTGCCCGTGCAGTAAATGCCGCCGCCCGTGCCCTGGTGCGCCCTGTTATTGACAATGGTGCAGTTAATTATGGTGGGACTGCCGCCTCCTATGTGAAGTCCTCCGCCGTACGGAGCGGGAGTCGTGTTTTCGCCGTAGTTGTTGGCTATGACGCAGTTTACGATGGTCGAATTCGAGTTCAGAAGCTTCATGCCTCCGCCCGTCATGGCCGTGCAGGAGTTGCTCCTTATGATGCAGTTCCTTATTGTCGGGCTGGCGCTGCTGCAGTTAATCATGCCCGCGTCGTTCAGGCCGTTGGTGATGGTGAATCCATCGACTATTGCATCGCTCGTCTCCGCGTTAAAGAAGTAGAATCCGCGCCCGAGGCTTTCGCAGTCGATAATGCAGTTGCGCGCCCCGTTGCGTGACTTCAGCTTAATGTCGTACCCCTTGAAGTTAAGGTCTCTGTTGCCGACCCCGGCGTAGGTCCCGTTGGCCACAACCACGGTCCAGCCGTCGCCGCCGTTCTCTATCGCGCGGTCTATGCCCTTCTGAATCGTCTGGACCGCCGTCTCCCAGGTAAGGCCCGAATCGGCGTCGCTGCCGTCGGTCTTCACGTAAATCACGTGCAGGAACTCGTACGCGCCCATGTCCACAATGGCTGTGGCGTTGTCATCTCCGTCTATTATCCTGTCGTTCCCGTCGAGGTCCTCCGTCACGCTGGCCGGGACCAGCGAGTTGTCGCCCGTGTCTATGCACGGCGAGGTACTCTGCAGGCGGTAGTTGCCGCCGGCGGCATCCACGAACAGCGGGTCGTCGGTTATGCATCCCGCGCCTATCGTCGCAATGGGGATGTTCCCACCCATGTCCGCGGCACCTGTGGGGCAGCACGAGTAGAGCAGCGCCACGCACGAGCCGCTGTCGGCGGTGTAAATCTGATCCGCGCCGGTCACGGCGTCGTTGCTCCAGATAATGCAGTTGTGGACAGTCGGGTCCGAATCGTTCTCGCACCAAATCCCGCCACCGTAAGTATTCGACGAGTTGTCGGCTATGGTGCAGTTTTTCAGCACTGCGTCGGCCCCGTCAACGCAGAAGAAGCCGCCTCCCGAACTCGCCGTGTTACCTGTAATGAGACAGTTAATCAGCGTGGGACTGGACCTGTCACAGTAAATTCCGCCTCCAAACATGTTTGTCGAATTACTCGATATGATGCAGTTGGTAAGCGTGGGATTAGAGACGGCACAGTAGACGCCGCCTCCCGATCCGGTGCCTACGTTCTGGGTTATTATGCAGTTTATGACGGTCGGGCTGGAGTCAACGCAGTAAATGCCACCGCCTATTGCGCTGCCTCCCGTAATGGTGAATCCCTCGACGATTGAGTCGCTGCCCTCGGCATCCATGAAACTGAAGCCGCGGCTTGAGCCCTGGCAGTCTATAATGCAGACGGTCGGTCCGCCTGACGATTTTATACGCACGGCTTTTCCGTTGAAGTCGAGGTTCTTGTTTCCCGAACCGGTGTAGGTCCCGTCCGCGACGATTATCACATCGCCGCTGTTGGAAGCATCAATGGCCCCCTGTATGGTGGCGTGGTCCTCGGGCACATTGATAGTTCCCGCTCCGGCCGCGTCCGGTGCGAACATGAACGCCAATGCGGCAAGAACGACCAGAATCGGGAAGCCAACCGCCCTCGGAATCCGAACTCCTTTGGTTCGGGCAATACAAGACTCCAGCACAGCTCTACCGCCTTTCATAAAACCACCTCCATGTACGCGTGCGCAAACCTGACGCAATTATAGTCCTGACAACGCCGTGGGCAAGCAATAATGTAATATTATTGTATCTTTTAGCCGGAATTTCCGCTGTTCATCCGACTAGAGTTCCTTGAAATACCGCCAGAATGGTGTATAATAATAAGATACAGTTCTGATACAAAAGGACGCGGGTGGATTTCCTAATGCAGCGAGCCGGCTCTCAATCAGCATTCCTCATTTCCGCCGTAATTCTTTTAATGCTTTATGGTTGCGCGAGAGCAACTCCGGGAAATACGGCAGACCAGTCCGTCGAGGCAAACCCCGGTGACCAGACCTGCATGGAGGAATTGCCCGAACCGTTCACTAATCTAATCGTCAGGTTCAACGACTGCGCATCCCAGGAAGATATCAGGGATTTTTGTAGCGCCGAGAAGCTTTGCATCAAAAAGAGATTCAAGAGCAGGAAGTTCGACCTGACCAGGCTGTTCGTGCTCGAACCGGAAGTCGAATGCAATCTCTACAAGCTCATAGATGAGCTTAACGCCAGCAGTCTCGTCAAGCACGCCGAGCCGAACTACAGGGCAACTCTCCACAGCACTCCCAACGACCCGAGTTTTTCGAGCTGCTGGGGGTTGCACAACACAGGCCAGACCGGCGGCGTCGCCGACTGCGACATTGACGCCCCCGAGGCATGGGATATAACCACCGGCTCGGACAGCGTCCTGATAGCCATGATTGACTCGGGAGTGGACTACAACCACCCGGACCTCGCCGCCAACATCTGGACGAATCCCGGGGAAATCGCCGGTAATGGCATAGACGACGATGGCAATACCTACATCGACGACATTCACGGCTGGGATTTCGCGTACGACGATGGCGACCCCATGGACGGCTACGGCCACGGCACGCACTGCAGCGGAATCATCGCGGCGGTCGGGAACGACAGCAACGGGATATGCGGCGTCTGCTGGAACGCGAAGATTGTTGCCGTAAAGTGGTTTGACGACGATGGCTATGGCAACGCAAGCGAAGCCATCCAATCCATCTATTACGCCCTCGATGTGAACGCGAGAATTCTCAGCAACAGCTGGTCCGTGATGGACTCGTGGGAACTCATGGATGCCGTAATAGCGGCGCGGGATGACGGGGCGCTCTTCGTCGCGGCATCGGGAAACGCCGCCCTGGACTGCGACTCTTCGCCCTTCTATCCTGCATGCTACGATTTCACCAATATCATTTCCGTCGCCGCCTCCAACGCCTGGGACCAATTGTGGGCCAACTCGGACTGGGGGGCGGTCACCGTTGACCTCGCCGCGCCGGGCCAGGATATCTACTCTACCATGCCCATTTCGCAGGGCTCCTACGCGACCAAAAGCGGCACCTCAATGGCCACGCCTCACGTCGCGGGCGTCGCCGCGCTTCTTCTCTCAGTCAATCCAGGCCTGACCGTAAACCAGCTGAAAGCCTATATTCTGAACAACGTCGACCCCATCCCCGCCTTTGCCGGCAAGATGGTCACAGGCGGAAGGCTCAACGCTTACAACGCAGTCGCGGCGGCGTTTCTACCGGCTGTGACAATCAACTCGGTCAACCCCTCCGTGGTCGGGCCGACGCAGGATTCCAACGTGAACTGGGTGTCGAACGCCAGCGGCACCTACTACGTCGAAGTGGGAGGAACGGGCAATATCGGCACCGGCACTCAAATCGCCACCGGCTCGTGCACGGCTTCCGTCCCCGTGAACACGACGGTTCTCGCCTCCGATATACCCGACGATACGACCGCCACCGTATGGGTAATGGTGGATGACGCAGGCACGGTTGGCAAGAAATCGACGCAAATTACCGATGACCACACGCCGCCCGCCTCGGACGTGACGCAGCCCGCCGACGGCTCGTCGCCCGGCTCGCTCGACTCCATAACCGGCGCCGCCACCGACACGGGCGGCAGCACGGTCGCAACCGTCGAGGTATCGCTGTACGACGGCTCTAACTACTACACAACCGGCAGCGGCGATTTCACCTCCGCCGCCGAAGTCTGGCTCGCAGCTTCGGGTACCGATTCCTGGTCGCTCGATACGGGCACGGTGCCCTGGCAGGATGGGGCGAGCTACACCGTCCGAAGCCGCGCCACGGACGCGGTCGGCAACGTCGAAATCCCGGGCGCAGGAAACGACTTCACATTTACTCTTTCGTCTGTAACAATCAACTCGGTCACACCTTCCGTGGTCGGACCGGCGCAGGATTCCACCATTAACTGGGTATCGAACACCGGGGGCACGTACTACGTCGAAGTGGGAGGAACGGGCGATATCGGGTCCGGCACCCAGATAGCCACCGGCTCGTGCACGTCCTCCGTCCCGGTTGACACTCCCGTCCTTGCCTCCGACATACTGGACAACACAATAGCCACAATATGGGTAATAGTCGATGATTCGGGCACTATCGGCAATAATTCGACGCAGATTCGCGACGACCACACGCCGCCCGCCTCGGACATAACGCAGCCCGCCGACAGCTCGTCGCCCGACTCGCTCGACTCCGTCACCGGTACCGCTACCGACACGGGCGGAAGCACGGTCGCTAGCGTCGAGGTGTCGCTGTACGACGGCTCGAGCTACTACACCACGGGCAGCGGCGATTTCACATCAGCCGCCGAGGTTTGGCTCGCCGCAGCGGGAACAACATCGTGGTCGCTTAACACGAGCGCCGTGCCCTGGCAGGACGAGACGAGTTACACTGTGCGAAGCCGCGCCACGGATGCGGTCGGCAACATCGAAACACCAAGCGCGGGAAACGATTTCACCTTCGGGGGTACCCACCGCCCCGTTCTGCTCCCGAAAGACTCAAAAGGCGGGTGCTCGTGCACCGTGGATACCGGACCGGACCAGCCGGGCGACATACTCGGTTATTTCGTTCCGGTCCTGTTGCTTGCCTGCGCTTATCTCGCGCTTCGCAGACGCGGGCAGTATGCACCGGAATATAAGGCGGGATAAGTAACTTCCCCGGAAGCCCGGGAACTGCTTTTATTTTCCGCGGCGGGTTTTACGTTTTACATCGAGAAGCCTGCGGAGGTGACTTTCCTGCGGCTCCTCTTTTTCCGGCTTCTCCTTCTCCAGCGGGGCTTCGGGCACTGACTTTTTATCGTCTCTTCTATCTGTTGTCACAGGGACGTTTTCGGTCGGCTCTCTCGTCAACGACCGGTCAGCTCTTTTCTTTACCGCTTTCAGGCTCGCCAGCACTTCCTGCGATTCCGCCACAGAACCTGACCGCGCGAAAAGTTTCTTCACCGCAGTCCACGGAACGCTGAGCCGCCTTACAGCCACTTCGACAACCAGCAGCAGGAGCGCCAGCACGATAAGGAAGCCGCCAAGCGGCGTGCTGCGGGACGCCCCCGACGAAGTGGGCGCGAAGACATCCTCCTGTTTCGGCTCGACCCGGCCTCCGGTCGCCTCGGCAATGCTTCTTATCAGCGCCGTGTTTGTGCCGGCGGACCCGTGTTCGGGTGAATACGGCACGCTAACCCCGAAAGTCGAGACGGGTACCGGTCCGACTTCCGTTTTTTCTCCCACAGTCAGCACGTAGCCGCCGTACTCGCCAAGCGGTATTTCCGCCATGTAACGGCCGGGGCCACTCTGGTGAAAATCCGCCGCCGCGCTCCCCCCGCCGGGCAGAGTCGCATGGACTGCGAAATCGCAGAAATTCTTGTACTCGCCCTTCTCGTCGAGTGCATCCACCATAACCCGTATGCGCCCGTCGGCTACGCGATGAGTCACCCTGACCGGCGTGCTGCTCCTGCTCCTCGCGGTCCACCGGACGAGCTGCTTCCAGAAAGCGTCGTAACCTTCCCAGGCAAGCCAGTCGGAAGACCACCTGCCGGTCGCATCCGACGTGAACGCGACCGAGCGCCCGAGCCCGTGATGCCAGCGGGCGAGGACCGGGTCCCGCTTGTGGCTGACGAGAATCACTTCCGCGGCGGGCCGGGGGCTCGTCGCCACGTAGCCGTCCAGAGCCGGCAGCTTGCCTGCTATTCCCCGGAGTATGTCAACCGCCGCCACGGTAACGGGCGAGAAGCGCTCCTCGACTATCGTCCGCCGCGAGGCGACCGCAATGTCCTTCATGAATATCTTCGGAAGTTCGCGGGCATCCTCGGTGAGAAAGAACCGCCCGTTCCCCAGCCTTGAAATCTGCATGAGAAACGGAACATCGCAGCCCTTGCCAATCGCCACCGAGGTCAGCGTAATCTTCTCCCCGGCCGCTTTCTTCACCGCATCTTCGCAGCCTTCCTGCTGCTCCGAATCGGAACCGTCGGCGAACAGCAGCACGTGGCGTACCTTGTCCTTGAACTGCTCCAACGAACCGTACGCGGCGGCGAGCCCGGAATAGACGTAAATGCCGCCACCTCCGCCGCGCGCCGCTCTCACTGTGTTGGCGAGGTGTCCCCGATTGCCACCGACGGGCGTGGGCCTGATTATCCACTGCGGGGCTTCATCAACCATTGCAACGCCGAGAACGTCGCCGGGAGTGAGCAGTTGAAGGGCCCTTACGGCCGCTTCCTGCGCGAGCGAGAGCTTGGTAAGCCCGCCGACCACCGTCTCCTGCATGCTGCCCGACTTGTCTATCAGAATCACGACCGCCAGGTTCGGGCTCTCGGCGCGCTTGCGCACGTCAAGCGAAACGGGCAGGATGCGCTCTACGGGCGTGCCGTACCAGCCCCCCGCGCCGAAGCTGTCCGGTCCCCCGACCATCATGAAGCCGCCGCCCATGTCGTGCACATACTTCTGAAGCACCTCCAGCGATTCCTCGGAGAACCCGAACACGTTCACGTCATGAAACATGACGACATCGTAGCGCGCGAGTTCAGGCAGGGTCCCGGGAAGCTTTTTGGGCGCGCAGATGTCCACCCTGAGCCCGCCCTTGCGCAGCTTTGACACAAGGGGGCCCGCAGCCACGTTATCCTCCTGAACGCAGAGCACGCTCATCTCGCCGCGCACTTCCACGAAAGATATGCCGCGGTTGTTCAGCGGCTGGGTGTCACTCTGCGGTACAATTACCGCGGTGTAGGTGTAGAATCCCGCCTCTTCGATGCATTGCCGGAAATCGATGCGATTGAGACCGGGCTTCAACACGGTGTCCTGCACGCCTGCGGGCACTCCGTTGCAATAGAGGGTAAGCTGCGCCGGCGTTTCAATATTCGCTGAAGCGACCGCGCTGACCCGGAAGGGCTGACCGAGCTGCAGCGATACGGGAGAGACGAGCCGCTCAAGGGTGACTTCCGCCGCAGCCTGCCGCGAAAACGGCACCGCGTCTATCGCCACGCCGTCCGATGCCAGCGTCCGGGCCTGCGTAAGCGCATCCCCCGCGTTCTGGCCGCCATCCGTAAGCAGCACAATCCGCTTCTGGGTCTCGCCGGTAAACGTCGAGGCTGCCAGCCGCAGCCCGGAGGCGATATCCGTCCCGGTTGCATCGACGATGCTCGAAATGGCGCCCGGCGGACGGCACGGCGCAGGCAGAGCCTCTATCGCGGCCTCCCTGGCGAAGGCCACGAGGCCCGCGTGCTTTTCCGGGGACAGCTCCGAGCATGCGCCGCGGATGTATTCGAATGCCTTCGCCCGCTGCCCCGCGCCTACGCTGTCGGAGATATCGAGGCAGAAAACGACGGCAAGGTCCCTGCAGGGCCTGATGATGGCTGTCCCCGCAAGCGCCAGGACAACCGCCATGACCGCAACCACTCTCAGCACGAGCGATGCACGGCTCCTCAAGATCGTAAGCCCGGCACGGCTCCCGCGCCAGGCCCACAACAGGAAAACCACCGCTCCCGAAAGCAGCAGCGCCTCCGGGTGTTGAAACCCAAAAGGCATGCTACACGAACCTCCTGTGATAGGCTGCAAACTCGAAGACGAGCACACCAAACAGAATCATCGCGAAGACCCACCATATCCCGACATCCGTAGGCAGGATGCTTTCGGCAGCCTGCAAGTTCTCCGAGCCGGTCAGCGCCCTCGGACGGATGTCGCTTTCGGACTCGTTCAAGAGATTGAGAGCCACGAGCTGGCGCTCCTGTCCCCTTTCGACAGCGTAAACTCCAGCCCGAAGCGTATTGGAAAAAACCGCCCCCTCCCCTGATTTGACTGTTGTCTTTTCGCCGTCGGGCGAACGCACGATAACCGGCTCCGTTGACGCGCGCAGCCTGATGGGCGTCCCCGTATTGCCGACACACGTCGCCAGCCCGCCGCGAAGGCGCATGTCCTGCAAGACGTTGCCAAGGAAGATGGGGAACGACGGCGAGAGAACCCAGTCGGAATTGCCGAGGTCGAAGGCCACGGCGGTCGTGCGAATCCCTCCCTCCAGCCGGGTGGAGATAAGCGGCGCCTCGCGGGCTGAAGCCAGGTTCTGCGCGCCTTCGGGAGGCTTGATTTTCCTTGCACGCAGGACGTGTAAGTCGGAGAAATCCACGAATCTCGTCAGGCTGTGGTCGGCGCGGGCATCAACAATCTCAGGGTGGTTTATTTCGTCGCCAACGCGGAAGCCGCCGAAATCGCCCGGAGGGTCAAGCACAAGCAGGTCGCACGGAAGCGCAACCTTCGGAACTGACCTGTCGAAAATGGCAAGGTCAACCCCTTCGAAACCGCTTTCGGAATCGGCGGACGTGGCGAAAAAATTTACATCCCGGTCGGAGGAAATGGCCGCTTCGAGAAAGGGATTGCCGGATGTGACCAGCGCGACCCTGAGCTGCTTCGGACGGCGGATTACGAACCACGCGCGGTCATCCAGCGCGAAACCGTCCGGTGGGTCGAGCCGCAGAACGTAGGGGCCTTCCGAAAGGCTCGCCTCGAACAGGAGCGTCTGCCGGGCACCGGGTGGCACCGAGACCTGTCGCGCCCGTACAATCGAGCCCGCGCGCTCGATGGTAGCCGTAACTCGCGCGGTCCTCTCACCGTAATTTCGCAGCAGGACGAAGACGAAATACCCATCCTGCTTCTTCGGGTCCGGCCTCACCTGCAGTGCCACTATCGCGCAATTGGCCCCGCCTTCACGCTCGGGCATAATGTGACGAACGGGAATCAACGAAGACCTGTTTCTCACCGCCTGCGCATCGGGCGACGCCCCGTCCGACAGGAGTACGATTTGAGGGCACGGTCTGTCCTTGAGAGCGCCGGAAGCGAGGGTCACGGCTTCAGCCAGGGTTCCGTCCGAATCGTGCGGCTGGAGAGTTTTCAGAGCGGAGAGAATGGCGGCCCGGCTGCCGCTAAGCGATGAGACCAGCCTGCAGCTCGGCCCTGCCTCGATAAGCATCATGCGGTCGCCGGGTCGAAGCGAGTCGGCGAGTTTGCGCGCCGCCGCCATGGCGACCTCGAACCGGGTTCTCCCGTCGGGCGTACGCGCCTGCATCGACGCCGAAGTGTCAACGACCAGGCACAACGAACGCGCCGGCTGCATCGTGCCGCGCATTATGGGCCGGCTCAGGGCTAACGCCCCCAGAACGACGGCCGCCAACTGCAGGATGAGGAACAGGTTGCGGCGAAGCCGCTGCCAGGGCGTGTCAGCCGTCGTGTCGGAAAGCACCTGCCGCCAGATAAGCGTGCTGGCGACCGTTACTTTCTGTCTTCGCTTTTTCAGTATGTAGAAGAGCAGAACGACGCCCGCCAGCGAAAGCGCCCAGAGCGCCTGTGGTACAAGCAGTCGCATATAGCTCCTCTCCCGTCACTGGCGCAGCACGGACGCCCGCCTGAGCCATCTCAGCACGAACTCGTCGAACGGCACGTCGGTCGTCGCGCGCATGTAGGGCATCCGCCACTTCCTGCAGCCCGTCCTCGCCGCTTCAAGGAAACTTTCCAGTCTCCTGTCGTAAGCCCTGAGAGTCCTCGCATCGGGGCTGACGGCGACGGCATCGTCAGTTTCGCTGTCCACGAGCATGATATCGCCGCTGAGTTCGGGCTCGACATCCTCGCGCGAGAGCACGTGAAGCACGACCGGGTCGAAACCCGACCACGCCAGCATCTCAAGCGGGCGCAGAAATCCCTCCTGAAGGAAAAGGTCCGAAATCAGGAACACAACGCCGCGCCGGCGGCTGCGCGAAACGATTTTCCGAACGGCGGCCTCGAGGTCTGCCTCGCCGCCGGCCTCGGCCCTCGATAGAAACTCGATAACCTTGAAGATTGCGCCCCGTCCCCGCTGCATTGGCAGCGTTTCTCCCGAGCCGCCCAGCAGGCAAATGCTCGCCCTGTCGTGGCTCGACAGCGCAATATGAGCCAGAGCCGCGGCCACTTTCGCGGCGTATTCGAGCTTCCCCGGCTCGCCGAATCCCATCGATGCAGAGCAATCCAGCAGAATCCAGACGAGCAGCTCCTCCTCCTCGACGAAGAGCTTCAGGAACAGCGAATCGAGGCGGCCGTAAGCGTTCCAATCGATGTAACGGGGGTCGTCGCCGAGGCAATAATCCCTGAAATCGGCGAATTCCACGGATGCGCCGCGGCGCTTCGAACGGCGCTCTCCCCGCAGAAGCCCGCTCAACAGCCGGCGGGCGGCTATCGAGAGGCGCTCAAGCTTTCTTATCAGGTCGTGTTCGAGTTCGAGATGTGGCACGTGCGCCCCAGATTACAGAGGCAATGAAAAGAGAACCAGCCGCCACCATATAGAAAATCGCGCTCACGGCATCTATCGACAGGGAAGGAGTGATATCATGGCGCGGTGCATAGCTGTCGTAATCCCAGGCCGAAATCTGGGCCACCACGGGACTCAAAGCGTGTAGGAAGCTCGGCCCCTCGCCGCGGAAGGAATACAGAGTAAAAACCGCGTGAATCAGCGGGAACACAGTCAGGATTACAATAACGATGAAAGCCAGCAGGCGCGCCATCTTCCTCGTCGGCAGCCTGACGAGAAGATGCCCCAGCGCGGCACAGAAGACGATGAATGGCAGTCCGGCCGCCAACGAGCTGAATGCCGCTATCCTCACTTTATCCACATCTCCTGCCCCCCATGCGCCGAACATCAACGCGGCTTTGCCGGTCAGGAGCACTGTCCCCACCAGCCATACCGCGGCGAAAGAGAGCGAAACGAAGATGGCGCCTGAAGTGCTGCCCGGAAATAGCAGTCGCAGTAACGGGAATCGTATTTTGCTTATGCGTCTTGCGACGCGCCTGGGAGGATGCACGGGCTCGGTGGAAAATACAATGGCGGTACCCGAGCCCACGATAAGCAGTCCCCCCGAGAATATCACGAGAGCTGCCAGCATGGCCCACGGCCCCAGGTAAGACGACATAAGCCAGACCAGCAGAGTGCTCGACGAGATGAAACAGAGCGTCATGATGCGCTGGGCCGTGGAGCGATTGCTGCCGAAGGGCTTCAGCCGGCTTGAGGCCACGACGAGCCCTGCTGCGACCGCCCAGACCATGCCGAATATAATGCTGACGGAAATCGGCCACAACTCGGGTTCCGCACCGGGGAAGTAAAAATTCCGCTGCGGGAATACGAGCGAGAAGAAGAGAAGGAAGGGGAATACGTAACCGCCCCCCATCACGAAGGCCAGGACGATTATCGCGTAGGTGCGTCCGATAGCGCCCCGCGAAGTTTGCGAAAGGGCCGAGCACATCAGGCCGAACGCAAGGAAGCACGCGGCCAAGAGCGCGAGTATTCCGTAAGCTGCGAAAATCTGCCCCGGCGACACGCCGCCGAAGAGGAATATCAGCGCGGCGACGGGCAGCGAAAGCGCAAGCAGCAGCCCCGAGTACAGGAGCCCCGCCGTGAACTTGCCCCACGCAATCTGCCAGGGAGTGAGCGTCGTCGTGAAAAGCAGGTCGATTGTCTTCGTGTCGCGCTCGTGCGTAATGGCGGTGGCGGTGAACGCCGGGCAGATGACCGCAAGAAGATAGAACTGCGAGAAGAACAGCACCGCGAAGAGCGTAAACCCGACAACGGCGGCGCGGGCTTCCATCGAGCCCGACGCCCAGACCGACATCAGGCCGATAATAACCGACGTCGAGAGAAGCGAGAGAAACACCACGAAGGCGGCGAAGAAGCGGCGGCTGCGCATCATTCCACGCACCTCCTTCAGGAGGATGGGCGTGAAAACGCGCTCCATGAACCAGGTTCTCGTGCGTTCGAACCGCGCCGCCATCACATCACCTCGCCCTTGGTCAGGCGCATGAACAGTTCCTCGAGGTCAAGCTCCCTGCGGGAGAACGCCACCACCGGCACCCCGGTGCCCAGAAGCTGTTTCATTATTTCAGGTACACGCTGCAAATCACCGTCGAACTGCGCCTCTATCCGCTTGCCTTCGAGCCGTACATCGACGATCCCTTCGATATCCTTGAGCGTGTCGGCGGCCTCCTGCGCTCTGTCGAGGACTTCAACGAAAAGGAGCATTCCGCCCGAAGCCAGCGTCATCACTTCTTCTATCGGCCCCGAGGCGACCATCCTGCCCTTCTCGATAATCCCGACCGAGTTGCACACGTCCGACAGCTCGGTCAGGATGTGGCTCGAAATCACTATCGTCTTTCCCATGCGAGACAGCTCGCGCACGAGTTCCCGGAACTCGATACGCGCCCTCGGGTCGAGCCCCGCCGCCGGCTCGTCCAGGAGAAGCACCTTCGGGTCGTGCAGGAGCGTCCGGGCAATGCACAGCCTCTGGCGCATGCCTTTCGACAGCGTCCCCGCAAGCCTGTCCGACAGCGATGTGAGGTCGGTCAGTTCCATGACATCCTCGATGGCGCGCCTCGCCGCGGCGCCCCTCATCCGGTGCGAGCCGGCGAAGAACTCGAGAAACTCCCACACGGTGACGCCTTCGTAAATGCCATAGTTGTCCGGCATGAAGCCGATAACCCGGCGCACATCCTCCGGATGCATATCGACCGAGTATCCCTCGACCTTCGCCTCGCCGCGGCTCGGCTCCAGAAGCGTTCCCAGTATGCGCAGCGTCGTCGTCTTGCCGGCGCCGTTCGGCCCGATGAATCCGAACACGGAGCCGCGCTCGACCCTGAAGGAAATGTTCTCGAGCGCGTAGAGCTGCCCGAACTTCCTGGTCAGGTGCATGATTTCGACAGCCGCAGTATCTTCCATCTCCGAATCACTCCACCGGCGCGACTATAACGGCCATGTGCTGCTCCTCCAGCACGCTGACATCGGACTGCAACTGCGCCGGCACCGGCTCCTTCAGCATACCCATGACGGAAGCTGTACGCCGGCCCCCGAGGTCCACGCTGCGTAAGTAGACATCCCGGATGCCTTTGCATCGCGCTTTCATCCCCGCCTCCGTCGCTTCGATGACCCTTTGCCAGTCCACTTTTTCCGATGCCTTCACCGTCTTGCCGGGCGGCAAGTCCCCGAGCAGCCTGTATGAATAATTATCAACATCCCTGAAAACCACGTGTTCCAGATGGAACCGGGTGCTGTTTTTTACGTACATCTCCGTGCCGCGCCACTCTATCTTGAACCCGCCGTCCATCTTCGAGGGCGTAACGCTGACGAAGGCGCCCGGCTCCCACATGCCCAGCCCGTAGTTCTCGAAAGAGAATCTCCCGTCCTGGCGGATGGGCCGCTGCTCTCCCTCGGTCAGGGACATGAGGGCCGACTCCTCCGGCGCCTCGACGCTGACGCTCGTGGGAAAAGAGGGAATCACGCAGAGATGGTCGTACTGAATGTACGAGGTCGAGCCTGGATTCACCCGGAGCACGGTCACGAGCCGCGCGTTCGTTCCCACTCCCCTCAGGATGAAGCCGACCACGAAGAACAGCCCCACGAAAAAGATGGATATCGCAAGAATAGTTACAGGCAGCAGCGGCTCGCGCCTCATCCGCCGCAGGGTGAAGTAGTTGGCTGGTCCGACCGCGATTATGTAAGCAATGAGCAGCAATACAATCACGCCGGCCGAAGGCAGGGAAGTCATGTTCTGAACGAGCGTTTCCTTGTCAACAAGCGATTCCACCGACATAAGGTCCTGTCGCAGGCGGACTCGCACGAGTTCGCGCCATAGCAGCGCGCGCGCCTCCCTGCTGAGGTTGAGCCGCGGCTCCTCGAAGCACATGACGAGAATGTTTTGCCTGGATTCCGAGGGGCTGACCATAAGCGGCGTCCCCCCTTCCGGCAGCCCATGTACGACCGGCTCGGTCTTAAAATCCATGACGTAGAAACGCGTGGTGGATGTCATCTGCAAATATCCCTGGAGCTCGGGGTACCGCCCGGCATCCATTTCCTGCGATTCCACGGCAGTCACGCCCAGGAGCCGCTTCGCAAAGGGAGTGCGGAACCAGTTAGGGTCGGAGCCGGGCACGACGACGACCGCCCCGCCCTGCTCGGCGTACGTGAGGAGCGCTTCCTGCTGCCGGGGCGTCATTTTCTCCACCGGGGCGTCGTCGAGTATCACCGCTCCCGCGCCCACGTAGCCCAGCCAGTGGTCCGGCAGTGTCGATACATCCGCGCGCTCGACGGAACCCTCCCTGTAGCCGGAAAGATTGAAGCCTTCCTGAACCGCCTCGACGTCCACGTGGTGCGTTCTTCCCTCGGTCCGCGAAATCACGGGATAGACCGCGTACTCGCCCGTTCCGCTGCTGCAGTGCCCCCATGCGCTCGTCGAAACGCCCGTCTTGCCCGTCAGCACGGCCTCCACGGCGACATCGCTGTCCCAGTAAGCCTCGTGGAACAAGTAGAAAAAGAAACGCTTCTTCCCGCCCGCTTCGACCACCACCTGCCGGTACGCTTGCGTCTTCAGCCCGTAACTCTCTATGCGCAGCCTGAGTTCGCCCTCAAACCGCTCCCGCTTCTTGTTGGTTACCAGCACGCACACGCTGGGCCACCGTGCGCTGCGCTCGCCGAAGACTCCGGAAATCGAAATCTCAAGAGGCTCGTGCCGGCTCGCCTGCGTCCTCTCCGGCTGCGCAAGAGCGACGCAGGCAAACAGTAAAACCAACAGGATGACCGGGATTTTCAACTACGAACCTCCCTGCGGCAGCACGCTTTCGACCTCGGGCGGGAGCTGGCTCACGGATTCCAGTATCGATTCGACGAGGTTGTCCTGCTTCACCTCCTCGGCCTCCGCCTCGAAGTTGAGTATCATGCGGTGCCGAAGCGAGGACAGAGCTATTGCGCGCACATCCTCGAAGGCCGCGTGTCCCCGACCTTCGGACAGCGCCCTCACCTTTGCCCCCATTAGAAGTGCCTGCGCTCCGCGTGGGCTCGAACCGTAGCGCACGTATTTTGACACGGCTTCCGAAGCCTCGGTCGAATCCGCCCTTGTAGCAACCGCAAGACGGGCCGCGTAATCGCGCACTTCCCCGGCAACTTCCACATCCCGGACGAGCGTCATCATCGCAAGGACTTCCTCGCGTTCCGCGACCCGCTCGACCTGCGGCTCGGCCGAACCCGTCGTGCGCTCGAGAATCTCGGAAATTTCCTTCACGTCGGGCGCACCCAGTTCAATCTTGAACATGAAACGGTCAAGCTGGGCCTCCGGCAGCGGGTAGGTTCCTTCCATCTCGATGGGGTTCTGCGTGGCAAGGACGAAAAACGGCTCGGGCAGCTCGTGCCTCGTGCCCGCCACTGTAACGAAGTGCTCCTGCATGGCTTCGAGCAACGCGGCCTGCGTTTTCGGAGTCGCCCGGTTTATTTCGTCGGCCAGCACGAGATTGCCGAAGACGGGACCCTTCTGGAAACTGAAGCTCCTGCGGCCTTTCTCGTCTTCCATCAATACGTTGGTCCCGGTGATATCGGCCGGCATCAAATCGGGCGTGAACTGAATGCGAGTGAATTCAAGGCCGAGACACCGCGCCAGCGTCCTGACGAGAAGCGTCTTGCCTATTCCGGGAACCCCTTCGAGGAGCGCGTGCCCGCCGCCGAACAGGCAGATGAGCACCTGCTCGACGACTTCACGGTGTCCTACAATCACGCGCCCTATCTGCCCGGTCAGCCCCTCCCAGATGCCCCGGAACTGTTCAAGCTTCCTGTCAGCTTCCTCTGTCACAGGGGTTCCTCCCCGTCAGCGGTTTAGTTTGTCGAAATACTCCCGTACCAGTCGCCGGTAGTCCGCCGGGATAAGCTGCCGCGATACGGCTTCTTCGGCCTGCTGCCGGGCCGCCGGCAGGACCTCCGTCAGAGGCATTTTCGTCTCCGCCTCGCCCGGCGCTCCGGTAAACTCGACTCCCGTGCCCTGCCCCTTGCCCGTCGCGTCCTTGACGTTGCGAACGCCCGCCTTGATGCTCTGCGGCGCGTAAACCTTCATGAAATCACGCTCGGGCCTAGCATTCGGGCCGCCTTCCTTGTGAGGGATGCCCGGCGTGTGCTTACCTGCCGTTTCCTGCTTCTGGCCGGTGCCGCCGCCGCTTTTCATGTCGTTGCTTAAACCGACGTTTCCAGTTTTTCCAACAACAAGTCCCTTTTTCCCGCCGCCCTTGCCGAGCGCCAGAGCTTCGGCACCCTCAGCGCCTTCTGCGCCTTCCTTGCCGGCGCCCGGTTTTTTGCCTTCCCCCTCGGCGAACATGCCCTGTTCGCCACCTTCTCCCTTTCAGCCCGGCGTCGGCTGTTCGAGAAGTTCCCGGGCCATAGCCAGTTGCTCAAGAGCCTCCCTGAGGCTCTGCGCATCGAGGTCCTGCCAGGGGGCGTCGCGAACCGAACTCGCCAGCTTGCCCAGCGCTTCGCGAAGCGCTTCGAGGTCCGCCAGCCGGGCTGCCTGTTCGAGCTCCTTGAGGACATCCTGCATATCGCCCGCAGCCTCCGCGAGTTCCGCCGCCTCCCGGAGCGCCTGCTCGATTTCCTTCATGGACTTCCCGTCATCTTTTTCAAGGCTTTTCACAAGCTGCTCGGCCTGCTTCATCATTTCTTCGATATCGCGGCTCCCGGCGGACCTGGCGAGGTCCTGCAGCCGCTTATATCGCCCGAGTGATTCGAGCGCTTTCTGCTCCGCGTCCTTCCTGCTTTCAAGCCCCTTCATCATTTTTCGCGCATCATCCATCTTCGCAACAGCCTCGCGCCGGCCTATTTCGCCGTCCTTGAGCTTCCGGGACAGCTCTTTTAGCTTGCGTTTCAGCTCCTGCAGGTCCGGACGCGGCTTGCGCTGGGCGGCTTCTACCGCCTCCGCTGCATCCTCAATTTTGCGGCCAGCTTTTCTGGACACTTTCTGAAGCGCCGTCTCGACCGGCTCAACCAGAAAAACAAGCGTAATCATTAAAGCCGCGGCGCAGAGAAGAGGCACGGCTCTCCCCTTCAGCCGGAACGGCACCACGCGCGCGGGGTCTGTGTCCGAAGAGTGCGTTCGGGCATCCTGCACGACCGCCTGCCCGAAGACGCTTTTCTTTCTTATGCAGGCAATTGCTGTCAGCATCACCTCGGGCAGTTTAAGCATCCTGTCAACAGCAGCCGCAGCCGCAGCCACGGGGATGTCCGCCAGAAACCGAAGCAGAAAGCTGCACGCGAAAACTACGACCACCGCACCACCGAGAAATGTGGCCAGCAGTGCCCGGTCAATATCGAAGTATCTTCGCAGAACAAGCGCCGCCGGGACGCAGCCGCAGGCGCACCAGAAAGCCGCTTTCAGCCCCATCCGCAGACCACGGCGTATCTTCAGCCTTCTGCGGACCGTCCCGATGGTTTCCTCGAACTTCTCCATGCCTGTTCTCATCGAATCAAGGTTATCCGGGATATTTCAACGGGCCGATTGGTACTCTCCTGTATAGACTATACTCTACATTGCCCGGCGCGGCAACATCTTAGGAGCACCGGCACACATTTTACATCCGTTCCCACACCTGGTCAACTGCTTCGGAATGACGGTCAAATGCTGTTTCGAGCGATTCATTGGCGGATTTACGGTAGTTCAGTCCGAACTCTGAAGGCTTGCCGAGGATAATCCGCTTCGCGCAATGCTATGCGCCGAGAACCTACGGCTTGTAGTGATAACCCATGTCCACGGTGCCCGTATCGGCAGTGCCTTCCGTGCTGGTCGTCCTGTCGCCAAGACCGACCGAGGCGGCCGTACCCGTACCCGCGTCGATGCACGGGCTGTTCGCCGCCTGACCGGCGGACACGCATCCAAGGTAGTAATCGCCCCCGGGGCCGGTCGCAAACAGCGGGTCGGCGCTGAAGCTGCCGCTCTGGGTCAGGGTCCCGGTCGAGTTTCGCTCGATGTTGTCCGCATCGAGCGTGTTATCCGCGCAGTCGCAGTTGTTGAGCACTATCTTCGAGCTGTAGCATATCCAAAGCTGGTTGCCTTCGGAGGAAGCGGTGTTGCCCCACACTATGCAGTTGTTCAGGGTCATCCCCTGCGGGGTCAGATGCAGGTTCACTCCCCCCCCATCGTTGGCGTGATTGCCGACTATGGTGCAGTTGGTTATGGTGGGATAGGCGTTGAACATGCCATAGATTCCACCGCCCTCGTCGCCTGCTGTGTTGCCTGTTATCAGGGAGTTTGTGATAGTCGGCCGCGATTGGTCGTCGCACGAGACGCCGCCCGCGTCGACCGCGGCCGTATTATTTGCGATTACGCAATCTTTGATAAGCGTAGAAGTGCTCTGAAGGGCAAAGAAGACTATCGCGCCGCCGTCGCCTGATGTCGCTTCGTTGTTGGTGATTGTACAGCCGACGAACTTCGGCGCCCCACCCTGATAGAAGCGGGCGCAGCCACCGCTGCCGGCGGTGTTGGAGTCCATGAGGCAGTCATGGAACTCCGGGCTCGAGCCGCTGCCGTAAAGGACTCCGCCGCTGCCGGCCGAGTTGCCCGAGAAGCTGCAGTCCGTCATTACGGGATTCGCACTGTTTCTGCAATAAATCGCTCCCCCCGCGTTGCCTGCGGAGTTGCCGTCCATATCGCAGCCGGTAATGACGGGGTCGGCGCTCTCGCAGTATATCGCGCCCCCGCTGTCGCTCGTGTTACCTGTAAACGTGCTGTCGGAGATATTCGCGACACCGGAGTAAAGGCACATGATTGCGCCGCCGTCGCCACTGGCATGGTTTCCCTGAAAAACGCAGCCTGCGATTACCGGGCTCGCGTAGCGCACCAGCAGCGCTCCGCCGTCAGTGCCTGTCCCGGAGGTCGAGTTGTCCTTAAAAACGCAGTTCACAATCGATGGGTCGGCGCTGCTCACGTATATCGCGCCCCCTCCCTCGGTGGAAAGCCCGTTCTGCACGGTGAAGCCGTCGAGCACGGAATCGGCGGTCTCGCCGCTGTCGAAGAGGAACGCGCGCCCGGAGCCGACACAGTCTATGATGCAGCTTGCGGGCCCGTTGAGCGACTTGAGGAACAGCTCGTCGCCATTGAAGTCCATATCTCGGTTGCCCGTGCCTGTGTACGTGCCGTCGGCCACGAGTATCAGGTCACCGTCCCCGGCGGCGTAAAGCGCTTCCTTTATGGTTTTGAATGCCGTGGCCCAGTCTTCACCCGAGCCTGACGAGGATACGGCACAGTCCACGTACCAGATGTCATCGAAGACCTGGATATACTTCTCCTTCGTGCAGGAATCCACGCTCGGGTAGCCCGTGACCGTCAGCTTCACGGTGTACCATCCCACGGAATTGTAAGTGTGTTCCGGGTTCTGAAGAATGCTTGTCTGGCCGTCGCCGAATTCCCAGTACCACGAGGCGACGTCGCCGGTGGAGAGGTCGGTGAACTGAACTGCAAGCGGGGCTTCACCGGACGTCGGCGCCGCCGAGAAATCAGCCTCGGGTGGCACGGCAATCGTTATGTAATCGACCTTGGTCTCGGAGCTGCTTCCCCAGAGACCGGATACCGTCAGGCTGACCGTGTAGGAACCGCCCGACTCGTAGGTCCAGGACGGGGTCTGGGCAGTGCTGTCAGGGGTTCCGTCGCCGTCGAGGTCCCACGACCACGATGTGATGGATGCGCCGGTCGACAGGTCGGTAAACTGAACGTAGAGCGGCAGCTCCCCGATTGTCTTGCTCGCCGAGAAATCCGCGACCGGCGGCGGTGGCGTGGTCACGGTGATGTAGTCCACCTTCGTCTCCGTGTCCGACCCGCCCGGCCCGGTGACGGTCAAAGAGACAGTGTAGGTTCCGGGCACTTCGTAGATGTAGACGGGATTCCTGCTGGTGCTTGTCGAGCCATCGTCGAACGCCCAGGACCACGACGAGACGGCGCCTGTTGATGTATCGTTGAAGCTGACAGTCAGAAAGGCATCGCCGCTCGTCGGGCTTGCGCTGAATCCTGCCACGGGCGGCGGGGGAACATTGACAGTAATATAGTTGTTCTTCGTCTCCGTATCGGAGCCGCCGGGCCCGGTGACATGGAGACTCACGGAGTACGTACCGGGCACGAGGTAGGTGTGCTGCGGATTCCGGCTCGTGCTCGTGCCGCCGTCGCCGAAATTCCATGACCACGAGGTTACGGCGTTCACCGACAGGTCGGTGAACGAAACCGCAAGGAAAGCGTCTCCGCTCGTCGGATTCGCCGAAAACTCCGCAACGGGCGGCGGGGGCGTGGTTACGGTGATGTAATCCACTTTTGTTTCGGTTCGCGAGCCGCCCGGTCCCGTCGCGGTAAGGCTTACCGTGTATGTTCCTGCAGCATTGTACGTGCACTGCGTATGACGCGCGGTAGAGTCCACATTGCCGTCATTGTTGAAATCCCACTCGTAGGAGGTTATCTCGCCTTTAGACAGGTTTGTGAACTGCACGACGAGCGGAAAATCGCCAGACTGTGGGTCCCCGAAGAAATCGACGCCTGGCGGCAGCTTGGGGTCGCTGTCCTTCTTGCTGCAGCCTGTTGTTGACACAACCGCCAGCAGGAGCAGAACGGCGAATCCGGCAAACGAGAACGACGAACCGACACGCAAACCACGTATTGACCTTTGCATGAAAGCACCCCCTGATAATCTGTAATACCTATAAGTAATTGTTCTATATTCAGGGCTTATTATGTCATAGGACTGTCATGCTTCTAATATGGAAGAGGTGTTCCTCCCGGCACCGCTTATAGAACGGGAACGCGCCGTCAATCCCGACAGACAGTCACACGGGCCACGAAAAACTTCAGTACTTTGCGGAGATAACGGGAAATGGGCTTGCGCTTCGGGCATTATACGCAATACTAAACTGCTCACCTGAAACACAGGCAGCCTGCGAGGAGCAGAATGGGGTTCGGCAACGTGCATCTGACGAAGCGCGCGAGAACATCTCTCGTCGCAGCCGCGATGGAGGTTTATCCAAGAGAAACCAACGGCATTCTTCTCTGCCAGCCGCGTTCGGGCCCCAAGGCGATTATCGACGGCGTCTATTCCATTCAGACGGCGGAGAGGAAATGGACGAGCGTCAAGCACGGAAACATATCGGCCATCAAGCGGATGAGCGGCGCAATATCCCTGCTCGACGGGAGAAACCTCATAGGCGGTTTTCACAGCCATCCCGACTCCGACGCGGAATTGTCCGATGACGATGTCCTGCACATACAGCAGGAGATGGAAAGGTTCCGCGAGCTGGGCGTGGCAGTCGAGAGATGGCTGGAGATTGTGGTCAGTATTACGAGGATTGACTATTCGCAGCCCAAGGAACCTGGATGGAGTTCAAGAAAGTTCGAGAGCAAGCTTGGACTGACACTGCGGACTCCCGACAGAAACGGAACATCCCTGTCGGGATTTCACATGGTTGCGGGCGCATACTGGCTTTTCGAGAAATCCGGCGACTTCTGGAGCAGGGAGGTCAAGCTGCGCCTCCTCAGATAGCCTCAACTCACGGTTTTTCTTCCGGTGCTGGACCCACCTGGTGAGAAGGGCCCGCATAGTGGCGCTTGGAGCGTATGGGAGGAGGAACTTCTCCGTACTTTCTGGGTGCCCGGTAGCGTGAAATAATCTTCCTGATTTCATCCAGTGGCAGAGCCGGGCAGAAGTGGTCGTTTATTCCGCGCATATCACTCGCCATGCAGAGGGAGTTAAGTATAGCTTCCTCGGTCGCCTCGACCGCCGCGTGATACAGCAGGTTGATGTGCTGGTCGGAAAGCAGAGTCAGGGAGTAAGTCAGTTTCTTCGACTTCCTGGCAACCTTGTTGGCGGTTGAGAAGCCTATGATTATCTCGCCGGAGCCGTGGGCCGCATACGAGCCGACGCGGCCAATGCCGATTGCAACTCTCCTGCAGAGCCTGTTCAATTGATGCGAAGACAACGGAGCATTGGTTGCCAGGACGGCTATTATACTGCCGAACGACCTGGAGCGCTGCCTGAATTCCTGGTACCTCGGTGCGAGGATTTCGCCAACCGGGATGCCATCCATGCGCAGGTCGAGCATGTGTCCAAAGTTGCTCATGACGAGGACGCCGAGCGTGAAGCCTCCATTTCCGGCCGGCAGTTTCCGGGAGGATGTGCCGATACCGGCCTTGAAATCGCACGTTATCATCCCTGTCCCGCCGCCGACATTCCCTTCCTCGACCAGACCCGAGTTGGCGGATTCGATTGCCTCGTAGACGTTTCCGGTCTTGATGTGGCGACCGGCTATATCGTTCAGCCATGAGTCGTCGCACTCGCCGACAAGCGGGATGACCACGTCGCTTTCCCTGCCGATTTCAGGATATTTCTCGACCATGTACTTGACCACGGCCTCGGAACACATGCCGACGGAGAGCGTATTTGTAAGCAGGATAGGTGTTTCTATGAGGCCCCACTCCATCACCTGGGTGAGGCCGGAGACTTCGCCTGCGCCGCTCAGTACGAAGCCGCCGCCGATAACGCGCTCATTGAAGATATTCCCCTTGTTCGGGAGGATGGCCGTTACACCGGTGCGAACGGGTCCCTTGCCGCGCTTGAGCCTGCCAGAACCGGCAATTATCGTCGAGTGCCCGACCAGGACGCCGCGTACGTCCGTAATTGCGTTGTCTGGTCCCGGGGGATAATGTCCCAGAGAGAGGCCCAGATCCCTGAGCCTGCAGCGGGAAATTTCCCGCGCTCTGCGATGCCCGCCTGTCAAACGTACACTCCCGTAATGCGTTCTCTTCGCTAAGGGGCTTTGAAAAGGCTTACTCCCACGCCATCGACCTGTATCGGGAGGCTATCGAAATCGGAGAAGGCACTCCTATCGAACTGCCAGAAGTTGAGCGGTACAGGCACCTTGCCGGAGCCGTTCGGCGTGTCAATTACGTATGTCGGGAAAGCCATGCCGCTCAGACTGGCGCGCAGGCGCGTCATTATTTCAACTTCCTTCTCGAACTCGACAATGAATCGCTCGGCGCCGCGGACCGGGTCGCACCTGTATATGTAGTAAGGCTTTACGCCGATTTCAATAAGCCTCGAAAACAGCGCATACAGCGTGTCGAAGTCGTCGTTCACGCCTTTCAGGAAGACACTCTGGCTGTAGAGGATGCAGCCGAGCTTGCGCAGGGCCGTACAGGCAGCTATCGTATCGAGAGTGAGTTCATCCGGATGCTCGAAATGTATGCCTACATAGACCGGCTGCCTGGGCCGGCGCAGGAAGAGCAGTTTTCGGCCGTTTATCCTGCGAGGGTCGGAAACGGGGAGACGCGTGCCTACTCGAAGGACCTTGACCTGCTCCAGGGCGGAGAAGGAGTCCATCGCGTACTCGAGCATATGAGGCACAATGAGAGGGTCGCCGCCGCTGAAGATGATTTCGCTTATTTCCGGATGAAGTCTCGCATAGGCGACCATATTGTTTACGTCCTGTCTCGTTACGGAAGCCTGGAGCGGGTCGCCGACCTTTCGCTGACGGGTGCAGAAGCGGCAGTATGCTGCGCAGTCGAGGGTGAGCAGGGCGAGAACGCGGTTCGAATACTTGTGCACCAGACCGCGGCAGGCCGTATGGTGCTCCTCAAGGAGAGGGTCCGCCGTACCCGGAGGTTCGTCCTCTTCCTTGAGGGTTTCTTCCTCTTCGAGAAACTGCCTTGCAATTGCGGGGCTCTTTCCGCAGAGAGCCTCCAGGTGCTTAGTCACTCGCTGAAGCATGCGTTACACTCCTTTCCACCAGTCCGGGATACCTTTCCACGGCGGAATCAAGAATTGCATTTACAAACTGCTCGTAACTCATGCCGGCGGCCCTCGCCGACTTGGGCAGCCAGTACGAGGGGTCAATGCCGGCAATGGGATTCAACTCAAGCACCCTGAGGCCGCCCTTCCGGTCCAGCCTTATCTCCATCCGGCACCAGTCCCTGCAGCCTAGAGCTCCGTATGCGGCGACGGCCAGCTCGTTGAGCTTCTTTTCGAGCTTCCCGTCAACGTTGGCCGGACACGACCAGGACTTCTGCTGGTGGATGCACTCCACATCCAGCTTCTGCGCGACCCAGTCGTCCGGCTCGAAGAAGGTCATCTTGATTTCGTCGTCTTCGGGGTACACAATCTCGAGCACCGGCAGCGTACGTGGCGGCGAATTCCCGAGTATTGGTATGGTGAATTCCCTGCCCGGAAGGTATTCCTCGGCGAACATGGGATAATGATATTGCTTATAGAGTCTTTCGAGCTGCATCTTCAACTGCGTCCCGTCATGCACGACAGATGCCGGCGAGAGGCCCATGCTCGAGCCCTGGCTTCTCAGCTTGACAACTGCGGGAAAGACCATCTCCGGGTCCACAGGTACATCGGGAGTGTCAAACGCCTGGTATGCCCCGGTCGGAATGCCGTTGGCGACGAGTATTTCCTTCGTGTGCACCTTGTCAAGGCAGAGCGCAAGCGTCAGAGGCCCGCTACCCGTGTAGGGAATGCCGAGCATCTCCAGGATGACGGGCACCTGCGATTCCCTGCACTCGCCCTGCAGTCCTTCGGCAATGTTGAAGACGATGTCGATTTCGTTCCTGAACTTCTGGATTTTCTGAAGAAACGACTTATCCGCCTCCAGCGGCAATACACTGTGCCCGGCGGATTCGAGGGCATTCTTGAGGGACTGGATGGTTTCTTCGGAGTCAAGCTCGGCGATAGCGTCCAGCTTGTCGGCGGGAACGTCTTCGTAATGAATCAGATTAAACACGAGGGCGACGTTCATCAACTACCTCCTCTCAGCTAACGGAACTGCAACCTTTCCATCGTCTCGTCGAGTATTTTTCTAATCATTTCCTCGTAGCTCATGCCGGCCATCCTGCATATCTTCGTGAAATATGAGACTTCCTCAATTTTCGGATTGATGCCGGGAATCGGGTTGACCTCGATGACGTTCGGAACCCCGTCAGCATCGAGCCGGAAGTCTATCCTGCCGAAATCCCTGCATCCGACCACCCTGTACGTCCTGCGTGCAAGCGCGGCGATTCTTTCCACCTGCAGTTCGCTCAGGGTCCTCGGCGGGCCGGAGAAAGAATCGGATTCATAAATAGTTTTTGCATCCGCCGTCGTCATGTTCAGGCAGTCGCCTGGGTACATCTCGGTATATATTTCGAGAAACGGCAGCACTTCCAGCTCCCTGTTCCCGAATATTCCAACCGTAATTTCCGCACCCGTCAGGAATTCCTCGACGATGACCGACTGGGAGTACCTGTCTTCGAGCGTTCGGGCCTTTCGAAGCGCTTCCGAGGGCGAATGCGCAACGGAATCCCTGCCGGTTATTCCTATGCTCGAACCTTCCTGCACCGGCTTCAGGACGACGGGGAATCTGAGGGAGGCGATTCCGTCAGCCGACTCGGGGTAGAGCATCCACGGCGCCGTCGGAATGCCGTTCGCCTTCAGCACGGTTTTCGTCACGTGCTTGTTCTGGCAAATTGCCGTGGCGCGCACGCCCGGCCCCGTGTATGGTATTCCGAGCATGTCCAGCATGGCCGGTATCTGCGATTCCCTCGACTCCCCGCGAACGCCCTCGGCTATGTTGAAGACCAGGTCGAGGTTCCCGTTGCACGATGAGAAGAACCGCAGGGCCGATTCGTCGGCATCAACGACCACCGGCTCCTGTCCGAGATGCGCCAAGGCCCCGGAGATGGCCGCAACCGTATGGTCGCTGTCGTACTCGGCCTTAAGGTAGTTTTTGCAATTGCCCTTGCGATTGCAGGTTATCGCGATATTCATCCTCGTCCTCTTGGTCCGGCGTTTCCTTTGTGCCGCGGGCCAGCACGTTCGTAACGCATCGGAGAGTTCCGCCGAACCTGTAGATTTTCGACACATCCACGGGCTTTACCTTGAATCCCAGGGACTCGTATTTCTTCTTCGCCGCAGAGTCCAGCTCCTCCAGGCCGTACACCGGCATATACACGATTCGCTTGCCATTGCGGACTTCCATAAGAACGTTATTGTACGTAACGGTATATCCATAATCGTCGATGAGAATGGGTATTCGCTCGACCTTGAATCCCCTCTTTGCCAACTGCTTTCCGGCGTGCTCGTACAGCGAATCGAGTCCCACCTTGTCAGTCGGGGTGCGGGAAGGCTGCTCCTGCGAATCGTCTTCCGGGGTTTCTTCCGAAGCCTTATCGTTTTCCCGCGGTTCGGCATTCTTCGCCGCCAATATGCTTCTTCCCAGAGCGGGGTCGCCGAGAAGAACGGTCTTGTCATCTATGGGAGTCAGGTACATGTCGATGTGCTCTTCCGGTTCCCGCACGTCGTCAGACCCCACGACCACGACCTTCTTGCCGAACTCCTTTTCCAGATATCGAACCACCTCTTCCTCAGATGCCAGCCTGGAGTCCGTGAGCGTGGAATGCCCCGTAAACAGGAACTTGTCGCTCGTCACCATGTTGCCGCCTTCGAAGAACAGGCTCGACTGTCTCGTTTCTATCGTTTCGCCAGTGCACCTTGCTATCAGCGCCGGAATTTCCTTGTCGTTGAGCCTGTCCGTGGCATCGGACTGGGGCAGTGTGGGAAGCACGACTATTTTCCTGCGCTGGTTGTCCTTGGTGGCCTTGACAACGAACCTGTCCCTGGCCCAAACCGTTATCTGCTTGCCGGCGTTCAGCAGCTTGAAGCGCCCCGGGTTTTCGATCTGCCAGTTATCGAGCATCTGCCTGAACACCTCGACCTGGGAGTCGGTCTCGCACACGACGTGCACGACCGTCTTCCTGCACAACTGCTGCAGAAAGCTCTTGTACGTCGGCAGAACTTCGTCCGCAAGTGAAGATGAATACTGCAGCACGACCTGCTCGAGCTGTCCCGTAGTATCGGATAAAAGGGCCGTTGCCCGAGTATCCTCTTCCGCAGCGGATTCTTGTGCCAGGACCGGCGTCAGCAGGCATATCGTCGCCAGAAACACGGCAACTAACCGCACTATCCCCGGGCCGCTCGACCTGTATCCCGATGCCGATGTCCCCGCAGTGATTCTCACTCATAGTCTCCAGAACTGTCCCAATCCGACAACTGGTAGTCGCGTTCCTCTTCTACATCGTCGATATCATTCTCGTCAGGTATAACCGCCGCCTGCTCCGACAGCGACTTGAGAATCGAGTCCCAGTCCGAGTAAGCCGTCAGGAACTGCCCGTCTGACATCTGCGGGTCGATGAAGACCTCGTCGTAATCCTCGTCCGCGTAGCAGGTTATGAGCCCAATGCCGCGAACGCTGCACTCATCAGCGAGCATCTCCATCGTGTCCTCGTCTGGACATGCTTCTTCCGGAACAACCAGCCAGCGGTAGTTGGCCCGCAGTTTCGGCATCTCGTCGAGTACCGGGAAGCTCGCACTCTCGTCTTCATCAACTATGCAGAGAGTGCTGTTCTCGGAACACACACAGAGCGCGTGCAGCACGACATCTTCCGGCTCTACGCCCCCGTAAACCGGCTCTTCGGCATGAACGACAATAGCGTCGGGCACGGGTCCGTTTCTGACCTTAAGCTCCTGGCGGGGCCAGCACCAGGGCTCATCCACTCCCATGTAGGTTTCTCTCAACAGCCTCACCGCGCGGCCTACCAGGTCGCCATGGTCGTGCTCGGACATCACTGCCTCCTGTCCCGATATCAGGAGTCTTCTATTTGCCGTCTTTCTCTTCCTTTTCCTTGGCCTTCTCGACCGCCTTGTCGGAGGCCTTCTTTATCGACTCCATCTTCTTCGCCACCGTCTTGTCGCTCTTGGATACCTTGTTAAAATTGTAGACCTTCTTGCCTGTGGCGTCGAATACGACTATCACCGGGGGCTTCGCGCCGTATTTGGATATTAGTTTCTTGTTCAGGTCCTTCACGCTGCACTTGTAGCACCCGAAACTGCCGAGGGCTGACTGCAGGTTGGACGCCTCCGCGAGGCCCTTCTCGAATTTCGAGCAAGCTACCGCGTTCTTTTCCATCTTGCCCTCATCCGGCCAGTAGAAATAAATCACGAAAGGCTTTTCCATTTTGCACTCGGCCGTGCCGGAGAAATGCTCGAAGACAGTAGCCTTGCTGGCCTCTGTCTTGTCATCGGGTATGCTGCCGCTGACTTCCGTCCAGCCCGGTATGCTCCTTTCCGGGCCTTTCGGCTGGGCCGGCTTGGGCTGTCCCGGCCTTCCACCCTGGCCGGTGCACTCATCAAAGCAGAGCGCCAGCGCAACGCCGGCGGCCAGCAGCACTATCAGGAAACTGCGCAGTTTCATCGATACCTCCCTTCAGGTTGCGGCAAGGGCCCTGCCCCTGGGGGGAATGGAAATTTCTCGCTTTCTCCATTCGGACTTTCTCAAATCATTCCCCCCGGGGACTGCGCATACGTCGCAAACCTGTTTTTTTACCCGTCGTCTTCTTCCCCTTCTTCCCCTTCTTCCTCGTCGTCGTCACCCTCTTCTTCCTCTTTTTCCTCCTCGCCCGGTTTTGTGAAGGAGGTCACGACAAGGAAGTTCTTGCCGTTGTATTTCGTTACGGTGCAAGACACTTCGACAGACTCGGGCTTGCTTTCCTTTATGTACTTTTCAAGGTCTTCGAGCTTGGCGTTCTCGAGCAGAACGAACGTCTTGCCCTTGTGTTCGCCATCGGCAACCTTGAAAGCAGGCCTCTCTCCCTGCTTGGTGAGTTCTCCCTTCAGAGAAAGCCCGTCGCACTCATCCAGAATCTTCTTCTCCCCTTCCTGCGCTGTCGTAACCGCCGCCAACGCAGCCACCACGGCCGCCACCACGACTACAACAACCCACTTCCTCATTCACGTTCCTCCCGAAAAAAGACCGTTTCCCGCGCAAGACGCGAGGATGCCCCTCCTAAGCCGGGCGCCCCCGGTCCTTACCTTGCTTTGCAGTGCTCTGCCGGCCGTCCGCCTTATCCGCAGCTGAGTGCCCCTCGACCTCCCGGTATCTCTTGCACTTGCTGAACTTTCCCGTGCAGTACTTGAATTCAATATCCTTCGGCGGCACGTAAAGCCCCGAGTCGCTGGCCCCGCACATGCTCTTTCCAAGATAGAACGGACACCAGGCCAACTGAAGCTCCTTTCCAATGCGTTGCGCACGGTTAGAGCAATATCTGTGCCACATACCCACCGATGACGCAACTCGTTAACTGTACAGGGGTTATGTTGGGGCGATAATGACATGCGTCAAGTAAGTGGCGAATTCGGAATCGGGGCTTCCGGTTTTCGGGGCATCAGGCAGGCCGTAATGGCAAAGACATGAACCAGCAGTTCCGATTCAGAGTTTCTGCTTGAAGTCTTCCTTGAAAAGGCTGTGTTTTTTCATTTTTTCGTGAAGGGCGCGCGGCGAAATCCCGGCATGCCCGGCGCATTCGGCAATCTTGCCGTTGTATCTCTCCAGAAGCAATGTAAGGTATTCCTTCTCGAACCGCTCCATAATCTGCTGCCTGGCGGCGTCAAGCGGCAGGTCCTCGTCGTACTCGGCCACGAGCGGCTCGAGTTCCATGACTTCCGGCGGGAAGCATTCGGCCGTCAGCGTTCTCGACTCTTCCATTATGACAGCGCGTTCTATAAGGTTCTCAAGCTCGCGCACGTTCCCCGGCCAGTCGTACATCTTCAGGGCGCGCATTACTTCATCCGATATCTCGGTAATGTTCTTCTTCATTGCGCTCCTGAAGCCTTTCAGGAAATACGCGGCAAGAAGCGGGATATCTTCCCTGCGCTCCCTCAGCGCGGGTACGAGTATGGGGAACACGTTGACCCGGTAGAACAGGTCCTCCCGAAAGCTGCCCTCCGCAACCATCGCCTTGAGGTCCTTGTTGGTGGCGCATATCACGCGCACATCCACCGGTATCTCGTCGTGATTGCCGAGACGGGTAATCTTGTGTTCCTGAAGCACCCTGAGCAGCTTCACCTGCATCGCCTGGGATACGGCGCTTATCTCGTCGAGGAACAGCGTGCCGCCGGAGGCAATCTCGAATTTTCCGAGCTTTAGCCGGTCGGCTCCCGTAAAGGCGCCTTTCTCGTGCCCGAACAACTCGCTTTCGAGAAGCGTATCGGGCAGCGCGCCGCAGTTTATCGCAAGGAACCTGCCCTTGACCCTCTCGCTCTGCAGGTGTATGACGTTGGCGACAAGCTCTTTCCCTACGCCCGTCTCGCCCTGAATGAGAACGGTCGAGTTCGTCTTGGCGACCGCCCTGATTTTCTTGAATACTTCCTCCATCGCGGGGCTTCTGGCTATTATCGTGTCTATCCCGTAGCGCTCGTGCAGCCGCCCCTTGAGGTACTGCACTTCTTCCCTCAGGTCACGGCGCTCGGAGAGCTCCTGCACGACTTTCAACACGACTTCGGGAGCCACAGGCTTGGGAAGGTAGTTGCCGGCCCCACGGGCTATCGCCTCCACGGCGCCCTCGATGCTGCCGGTCTCCGCCAGAAGTATAAACCCCATGGCCGGGTACTTCTGCTTCTCTATCTCCACCAGCGACAGCCCGTCCATATCCGGCAGCTTGTCGCTGCAGATTACGACGTCAAAGCGCCCCCGGGCCAGGCGTTCGACTGCCTTCTTTCCTTCAGGGCAGACCTGGACCGAAGTGCCCTTGTCCGCAAGGACGGCTTTCAGCCGGGCAGCGCTTTCCCCGTCCGCGTCAACTATCAGAATCCGCCGCCTCAAACAAGTATCTCCCGGCTGCTGGATTTCCGTCAGAGTTCCTGTCTCATCGCTGGAAGTGTATCCCTTTCAAACCACACGTCAAGCAAATCTTCCCGGATGATGCGAAACGTATTCCAGAAATTGGCTGCGGGCAGTGCAAACGGGGGTATCCTCTGAGCATTTGAATTGTAGAGCGGGAGACCTCAGTGAAACAGATTGATGGGTTTTGTCAATCCCGAAGCGCGAAAAATTCGAGGCGACTGGCGAAACTTTGAACCGGCGCCCGAGTGGACCTATCCGTTTACGTCATCATTTCTGGATCCGGCGCCACACCTCGTTTCGTTTGCTCGTTGGATAAGGTAGATGTACTCTTGCTTGACAGGATCGCTGAAATCGTTTCTGTGTAAATCTCCCCATCGATGAATCGGCTCCAGGCCTGAGTTCTTCAGTAGTAGTTCAAATTCACACGGATAGGTCAGCCTGCGTCTTTCAAACCCTTCCTTAACCCTTTCCCCTGAAGGTAATGTCCATTCGTGTTCCTGTACGGTCTTGATTTGCTTTACAGGGTCATAGCTGTACCCATCACCGGAAGCCAATTCCCGATGCGGGGTGTTAAATGCCAAAAGAAAACAACCATCATCTGCAAGATGTTCACCCACACGCTGAAGACAGGCCATCTGGTCATCCTGGTCAAGTAGATAAAGGAATCCGTCATCCTCCAGGATGATGAAATCAAAGGTCTGACCGAGTTTGAATGTGCACATGTCACCCTTCAGAAAACGCACATTGTCTTTCACCGCATCCGCCTCGGCTTCCAGTTGGCGCCTCGCATGATCCAGCATTCTCTCGTCAAGATCGATTCCCGTGACCTGATAGCCTGCAGTGGCCAACTGTATCACGAGCCTGCCTGACCCGCTGCAAAGCTCCAATACGCTCTTCCCCTTGCAGAAATCCTTCAGAAGAGGAACAAAAAACCCCGAAAGATCCCTCTTCTGTCTTCCCGGCTCATATAGGAACCGTTCAGGAGATAAACTGCTCCAACCTGTTTGCTGCAATCTGTCGTCTTTCATCGAAAATCTCATCCTGCCCACTCAGCAAACACCTGACTGGATTTGAACCAAAACACCCCTATTGCGAAAAAAGAATCGACGACATCCATCCACTTTGACCGAGTTTCATCCACAATTGTTTCCAGCGGTTCAAACTTACCCTTTTTATGAAAGAAGACTCGGGGTAACTGGCGGAACTTTGAACCGTCGCCTGAATTGATCGTGTCTTTCGTCAATCTCTTTCTGCAACCTCCTGAACCTCATCTCCTGAATGCCGCTGCCCATGCGCTGGTCACCACTCCGGTCCACACAAATTGATTTCACCTCCGGGCCAAGATTCCACATCCTGTTTTCCAGGATAGATCATTCTGATACAGCCGTCGTCTTCGATAGGCTGGCCAGATGAATCAGTCAGCCGCCAAGAGTTGTGCACCGTCTGCCATCCGAGTGCCCTGTAGAATCCGGCAACCTTGTCTCCGCAGAACAACAAACCGTAGTCGATGCCGTCGGAGTTCAGCAGATATTGCTGAATATCGAGCATGCAGCGCCTCGCCGCTCCCTTCCCCCTGACACCTGGATGCGAGCAGACATTGCCGATTCCGCCGACGTGTAGAGATCCGACTGGCGTTTCTATCGTGCGCCGATGCAGCCACGCGCTCGCGACCAGATCCTCCTTGCAGGTGACAAGAAACCATATATCCGCCGCCCCTGGACGGCAAGAAATCCAGCGTTGGTGAGCGAATTGTCGCGCCTTTGGGAAAGCTACACTTTGCAGGGAAATAATCTTCCGTTCCAAATCGGGTGTAATCTGTCTCTCAGGTATTATTGAGACATCAAACTCCGGCTTCATCTTGACCTTCTCGTCCTAATCGAGGCAAGAACACCTGACTGGATTTAAACCAGAATCGGCACTTTGCGAACCTGGACCCAACGACTCTTGCATGTATTCACCGACTTTCAGCCACATTTCGGACTCGCGGTTCAAACTGACCACTTCTATGAAAGAATGGTCGGGGTGGCCGGATTTGAACCGGCGACCTCGTGCACCCAAGGCACGCGCGCTAAACCAAGCTGCGCCACACCCCGCCGGATGATGCTCCCGCAATATTTGACGTGAAGCAGGCTGCATAACCTGCTCAAGAATCTATTGAGTCTTTGCGCCCTCTTCCTTCTTTGGTTCATCTTCTTTCTTGGGCGGAGGATACTCGTACGGACACCAGGGACACCTCGTCGCATCCATAGGAGCAGGCTTGCCGCATTTCGGACAGATTTTTACTCCGGTTTTCTTTGGCTTCTCCTCAGGTTTCTCCGGTGTTTCCGCAGGTTTTTCAGTTGTTTCTGATGGTTTCTCAGGTGTCGCCGCCGGCTTTTCCGGCGTCTCTGCCGGCTTCTCGGGTGTTTCGGCTGGTTTTTCCGGCGTCTCCGCAGGTTTCTCGGGTGTCTCAGCCGGTTTCTCCGGTGTTTCTGCCGGCTTCTCTGGCGTTTCAACTGGTTCTTCGGGTGTTTCCGCCGGTTTCTCGGGTGTTTCGGCTGGTTTTTCCGGTGTCTCTGCGGGCTTTTCGGGCGTTTCTACCGGTTCCTCAGGAGTTTCCGCCGGCTTCTCAGGCGTTTCGGTGGGCTTCTCGGGCGTCTCTGCGGGCTGTTCCGCCGGGGTTTCCTTGGGTTGCTCCGGGACTTTTTCTTCGTCCTTCGGCAGGAACTCTTTGTCTCCGCTCGGAGTACCGGCTTCCTTGCCCTGCTCTTCCCCGGGTTTCTCCTCGGACTCGGCAGGTTTTTCTTCAGGCTTGGCGGGTTCCTGCTTCAGAATATCTTTTCCGATGGCAATCAGGCCCGGCTTAACCCTGATGCCGACATCCTTGATAATCTTGCCGAAGCCCGACTGCTCTTTTCCTTCTTCAACTTTCTTCGACGCGGCGTAATAGGCCAGGACTCCCACGAGCACGGGCAGGATGATGAAGATGACGGCCAGTATGTTGTTTCTGGTTGCGGCTCGCTTGCGCCTGGCGGTATCCAGCCGGTCCTCCACGGAATCGGACTTCTGCCTGTCAGTGCCGAACCTGGTCAATTTCTTGCGCGGAGGAGGCGGTGCCTTCAACTTCGCCCGGGAGGGAATCTCTGCATCAAGCGTCTTCGGGCCTGGGGGCGGGGGCGCTTTCCCGCCGGGTCCCTGGATCTGGTCGAGGAATTTCATCTTCTCCTCTTCTTCGTCAGACACGTACTGGGGACCCGCCGGGCTTTCGGGCACGGAGGGCTGCGGAGGGGTCGGTGCGGGCGTTTTTCGTCCGGAAGGTGGCCGTGGCGTGGGCGCGGCCTGTCCGGTGTCCTTCCCGATAGGCTGGGTCTCGCCGAAGTCCAGCAGGCGCTCGAGGTCCTGGTCCGAAAAGGACTTCTTTTCCGGGATGTCCATCTTTTTCATGTGAGGAGCGGGCTTGCTCAGCAGCTCCGATGTCCCGTCCGGGTTGAGTATCACCTTCTCATTGCACTTCGGGCATGTGAGCCTGCTGCGCTTGTCTATCTTGCGGGAAGAGAGGAGCGCGTTGCAGCCGGGGCACCGGAACGTCAGCTTGACGCCCTCCTTGCTCTTATCGCCTGCCCCAACGGACTTCTTGAGCCCGGCGCCCTTTTCCATGACCGAGTCGCCGGCTGCTTCATCCGAGCTGCTTTCCTTGCCCGCTTCCTTGGTAGCGCAGCTCGGGCAGAGGTACCTGCCGGGTGGCGTGACTCCGGCCGTCGATTTTGCATCGAAGAGATTTCCGCACGATTCGCAGTATCGCTGAGTCATTGCAACCTCCTGTTACTTCGGGCCCTTGAGGAACCCGAATACCCCGACTGCTATCTCGAGCAGGAAAAGTACAATCGCCGGGATGAAGGGGAGAACGGCCTTTTCTTTCTTCTTAAGGAAAAGAATCAAGAACAGCACGCCCATGAGAATCTGGAGCGCGAAAACGAAGCCGAGCGCACCGAGAATCGCCTCGTCGAACCAGTTGTTCAGCGAACCGAACACCATCGCCGCAAGCACTCCAAGCGCAAGCAGCCCGCTGAATAAGAACCCGACCTCGAGTCCCTTGCTCTTTCCGCTTGCGAGCGCGTACCTCGATGCAAGCTTCGAGGAGGGCATCGCCGCCGCCTTCTCGGCGCGGGATTTCGCAAACAGGAAATACAGCCCCCCCACCAGGGCAACGACCGCAAGGCCCAGAAAGACCGCCCCGGTGCCCCCGATATTCTTGAAAGGGGCGCCAAGCTTCTCGCCGAGCGGCGCCTTCTCATCGGCGCTCATGCACACAGCGGAAAAGGCATAAGCCAGAAACACCGCAATTATCAAGAGTAATGCAGACAGAACTTTCTTCACGTTCAGTCCTCCGCGCAAAATTACGCGCCAAGCTGGCAGCGCTTGCAGAAAATATATCACCATGCAGCGGCAACGTCAATGATTTTGACGCCGTCAGCCGCAAGTCAATCCCCGTTATTCACAGCGTGCTGAACTTGATGATTTTCGCCCGGAATCCGCCCTCCGGACCTCCGACTGCGGGCAGCAGCACGCTCCTGTCGGCTATTTTCAGGTGCGGCAGGGGTTCTGCGACCGATTCCACGATGTCTCTGTTTTCCTCGCGGAGCAGGCTGCCCGTTACATAGACTGTGACTCCTCCCGCCGCGCAAAGCTCGATGGCGGCGGCAAGAAGGCTTTTCTGGCCCTGCGAGAGCCGGGCGAGCATCTTTTCTTTCATGCGCCACCTTGCAGCAGCGCTGCGTCTCATGCGTCCCGTCTCCGAGCCGGGCGGCTCGACAAACACCCTGTCGTAAGAAGCATCAAGAACTGAGGCGGCATTATAAGCGTCAAGCACCACGATGCCCGTGTTCCGCAGGCCGAGTCTCGCTGCCTCCATTGCAAGCAGTCCGGCTTCGTTTTCATCTGCGGCGCACACCGTCACCTCGCTTTCCGGTCCGGCCGCCAGCGCAATGCGGGCCATCGTGCATGCCCTGGCCCGCAGGATACAGACTCTTTCGCCGAGACGCGCGCGGAGGAAGTCGGCGGCGCCTATGTCGAACTCGTCCGCAATGCCGAAACGCCCGTGAATGTATGCCGGCATGCTTTCGATATTCACATCCTCCCGGGACAGCAGTGTATCCCTGCTTCTTCCGGGTTCGGTTGCCAGCCCCTGTTTCGCAAGGGCATCGGCGAGCTGCGAGGTATCATTGCGCAGCGTATTGGCGAAAAGCACGTTCCGCGGTGCGCTGTTCAGGGCCGCTGCGATTCTCTCGACTGAATTCCCGTGCTGCCCTGCCAGCCTGCGGACAAGCCACGAAGGCAGAGAATGAATGGCTGAAAGGTAATCGCCGCGACTGCTTCGAGGGTCGGGGAAAATGCGGCGCTTGAACACGCGCCACAGCGAAGGCCCAACCTGCAGAACGCAACGGCGGTCCGCTTTCCTCGGCTTTTCCCTGAGGAAAGGCCCGGCGCTCGCGGCAATCGCGTTGAGCGTTTCCCTGACATAATCGTAACTGCGGGTGCTCCAGTACCGGGCTGTCCGAGCCATTACGTCTATTGCGGCGCAGGGGCTCTCCTTTTCCATGAATGTCAACTCGTAGGCACCGACGCGCAACGCGCTCAGAACCCTCGGCTCGATTTCGGAAAGGCCGACCGGTGAACAGGCCGCGATAATCGCGTCGAGCGTTATGGCCCTCCTGACCGTTCCGACCGCAAGCTCCCGGAAGAACATAAGCTCCTGCCCGCCGGGCCGGATGCGCCTCAGGACAGCTTCAACCGTCGCCTCCGCGTCAATGTCCCCGAATAAGGCGTCGTGTGCAATCTCGGCAGCTATCTTCCTAATTACGCTCATGTCTGAGGATGGTTCCCGGTTCGATATGACAGCCTCTGAGGAATTCCGCGGCCGTCATCATGCGTTTGCCCTGCGGCTGCACATGCAGTAATTCGAGCGCTCCCGCCTCCGGATGTTCTTTTTCCGGACCTCCGGCCGCGACGACCAGCCGCCCCGCCCCGGCATCAAGCACTTCGCCGGGCCCGCCCGCGCCCCCGGTAATTCGGGCCGAGCCGACAATAAGCCGGGTCGAACCTCCTGCGCGCTCGAAATAAGTGAATGCACCCGGCTTTGGAAACATGGCGCGTACGAACCTGTCGAGAAAACCGGCATCCTTGGCCCAGTCAATCCCTGCGTCCACACCGGTGATTTTCGGCGCGTACGTCGCCTCCGCCTCGTCCTGCGGCGTGAAAACCGCGGCTCCCGCCTCCACCTTTTCGAGTGTTTCGACCAACGCACGCGCCCCGAGGCGCGCAAGCCGGTCCGTCAGCGTGCCGGAAGTGTCGTCCTGCCTGATTTCCGTCTTCGCGACATCCAGAATGTCGCCCGCATCCATTTCCTCGACGAGTCTGATTATCGTCACGCCCGTCTCGGCCTCGCCCGCGAGCAGTGCGTGCTGGACGGGCGCGGCCCCCCGGAACTTAGGCAGAAGCGAGGCATGGATATTGAAGAAACCCTGCGGCGCGAGCGCCAGAATCTCGCCCGAGACAATCTCGCCGTAGGCGCAGACTACGCCCGCCTCCGGGCCGACCGACCTTATCAGCTCCATGCCCGCAGGGGAAGAAACTCTGGGCGGCTGGGCGACTTTCAGGCCGAGCCTTTGCGCGAGGACTTTTACGGGAGGCGCCACAAGCTTCTTGCCGCGCCCCTTCGGGCGGTCGGGCTGGGTAATCACCAGCGCAACCTCGTGGCCGCTCCCGGCAAGCGCTTCAAGAGAAGGAAGCGCGAAGTCCGGTGTGCCCAGAAAGACAAGCCTCACTCCGAATTCTCCTGTCCTCCGCCGTCGCTTTCCACTGCCGGTTTGCTTTCCTGCCCGCTTTCCTGAGATGCGCGCGCCTGCCGCTCTTCCTCCGGCACCAGTTCGAGGTAGATTTCTCCCGAGTCCTGCACCTGTCGAGCCTGAAGCAAGCCCTGCTTGGCTGCATCCAGCACGGCGAGGAAAACGCCTATGACGTGTATGCGTTCGCCGAGGCCTTCGAACAGGCTCGAAAACAGCAGCTTGCACCCTTCGGCGGCTGCAAGCCGCCCGACAAGCCTCTCCACGTAGACTGCGACGGGCGTGTCGTCGTAGACTATCCTGCGCGGCATCTCGGGCATGAAGTCTTTCGTAATCCTGTGGAACGCAAGCAGCAAGTCCCACACGCTTGCTTCCTCTTCGGTCTCCTCGGCCGGCTCCTGCCCGGCATCATCCCCGCCCGGCGGCGGCATGCGTTCGTACATGCTCTCGCGCTCGAGCCGCTTCTGTTCGAGGGCGTACGCCCGTTCCTTCGCATCCTTGAATTCGAGCAGCTCCCTGACAAGCTCCGCTCGCGGGTCAATTACCTCTTCCTCTTCAGGCTCGGTCTCCGGACGCGGCATAAGCAGCTTGGATTTGATATTCATGAGCCGGCTCGCCAGCACCAGGAAATCGCCCGCGAGTTCTATGTCGAGTTCCTTGATCACCTCCACGTAGGAAAGGTACTGCTCGAGGACACCTGCAATCGGGATGTTGAAAATATCGACTTCGTTCTTGTACACGAGATACAGGAGCAGGTCGAGCGGGCCGTTGTATATGTCGAGCTGGATTCGGTAGTCCTGGCCGTCTTCGTCCGTCAAAGCCTGATAACCTCTCTCACTTCAGCCATTGTCTCGCCCGCGACTTCCCTTGCCCTCTTTGCGCCGTCGGACAGGATGTCCCGGATGGTGTCCGGGTCTTCGAGCACCTTGCTGCGCTTCTCCCTCAGCGGCTCGGTGTAGGCCACAAGCGCCTCGGCGAGCTGCTTCTTGCAGTCCACGCAGCCGCGCTCCGCGCCCACGCACTCGCGCCTGACGGTCTCCATCGTCCCGGAATCGAATATCACGTAGTACGGGAACAGGTTGCACTCGTCGGGATGGCCCGGGTCGGAGCGCCTCGGACGCTTGGGGTCGGTGAGCATCGACATAATCTTCTTGCGTACTTCATCGGGCTCATCACCCATGTAAATCGCGTTGCCATATGATTTGGACATCTTGCGTCCATCGAGGCCGGGAAGCCTGGCCGCGCGCGTCAGCTTCGCCTTCGGCTCGGGGAACACGGCCTTGCCGAATGTCGAGTTGAACTTTCTTACAATCTCTCTCGTGAGCTCGAGATGCGGAAGCTGGTCCTCGCCCACGGGCACTGCGGTCGCCTTGTACACTATGATGTCGGCTGCCTGCAGCACGGGGTAGCCGAGAAACGCGTAGTTTCTGACATCCTTGGAATCGCCAAGCTCCTGGAGCTGCTCCTTGTACGTGGGGCAGCGCTCCAGCCAGCTCACCGGCGTTACGCACGACAATATCGTGAAAAGTTCGACGTGCTCCGGGACGTCGGACTGCCTGGCGAAGGTGGAGCGCTTCGGGTCCAGGCCCGCGGCAATCCAGTCAGCGATAATCTCCGGTACGGCTTCATGGATAACCTGCGGGTCTTTGGATTCACTCATGAGAGCATGGTAATCCGCAATTCCATAGAAGCATTCGTACTCGTCCTGAAGTTGCGCCCAGTTGGTGAGAGCGCCCACGAGATGGCCCAGGTGCAGCAGGCCGGTGGGCCGCATCGCGCTGTAAATTCTCTCTTTCGCCATCTTTTCGTCTCCGTCTCTCAGTACGGGAGCCAGCCGTGCCCGCCGAGGAACAGGAACAGCTTAAATACCTTGTCAATTACGTAGTGCAGAAGGTCCCTGCCGACAATCAGGAATATGAAAACGAGAAACATACCGTGGAAGCCCAGCGCCTCGTACTTCGGTCTGGTCTCGGGAGGCAGAAGGTACTTGAATACGTGGCTGCCGTCAAGGGGGGGTATCGGGACGAGATTGAATATGGCAAGGGCGATGTTCACGCCCGCACCCATGACGAACAGCATCACGTTCATCCCGCTTGCAACGTGCAGAAGCAGGATGAACACGAAGGCGAGAATAAGATTGGTCAGCACACCCGCAAGCGAGACGAATATATCGTCGCGGACCGGGTTGCGGAAGCGGTACGGATTTACGGGAACCGGCTTCGCCCACCCGAAAACGACCGGGGAGGGCGCACCCGCCACAATGCTGAAAACTATCAGCGTGCCCGGCAGGATTATCGTCCCGAAGAGGTCGATGTGGGGAATGGGATTGAGCGTGATGCGGCCCGCGTGCCTAGCCGTGTCGTCTCCGGACCAGAGCGCCGCGACCGCATGGGCCATCTCGTGCAGAATGATGGAATAGGCCACTATGGGTATGAACGCGGCGTAAAAATATACTTCTTCCATGGCTTTTCTCAGAGTGCGACAGAGCCGGTCGAGCGGCTATGTTAAGGAGGGCGGCGGAGGTTGTCAAGCGAAATGGGCGACGGGCGAACGGCGCGAGCTTCCGCCGCGCGGGAGAAATTGTTCTTGACTTCGCGGGGAGTTTGATTTATACAATACGGCCTTGGATTGTTGATACAAGGAGCACACTATGGCCAAGAAGTCCGGAAAATCGCCGAAAGTGCGCCGTCGCAGAGACCACGTCCCCACCGGCGTACAAGCCAAGTGGGCGCCCTTCAAGGCGATATGCAGCGAATGCTACGAGGAGTTCGTGATTACCCCGAGGCCGGACCTCGAGACCATCGTGTGTCCCGAGTGCGACCACGGCGCCAAGGCCCCGAGCGAGGAATTCCTGCGCAAGTGGACCCACTACAAGGCACAGGAAAGCAAGAAGCTGATTATCGCCGTCATCGCCTTCAGCGCCATAATTATTCTCGGGCTGACGTGGATGTTCCTCATGGTCAACCCGGAATACAAGGAAGAACAGGCAATGCACTATGGCTTCCTGTTCGTCATGATTGTCCTGACGGTTATCGTGCTGTATTTCGGCGGCACGTACGAAGGAAACCGCTACGAAGCTTATTTCTGATGCGTTAGTCACGCGCCCGGAGCATTCGGATGGCTGAAGAAAAGACGATGACTGTTGAAGAAGCGCTGCGCCGCGTCGAGGCGATGAAGAAAGACGTCGAGTACGTCAACGGACTCGAAAAGAAGTGGCGCGACCAGAAAAAGCGCTTCCCCATCATCTACGAGGGCATTAAGAAGCAGGCCGAGGCTTTCGGCATACGCATCCAGCAGCTCAAGACCCGCAGGGTCCACACCACAATCGAAGAATTGGACAAGCTCAGGCACGCGGCAGCTTCCGGGGAGACCATCAACGGCCTGTTCCATGACGCGGTGGACGCGGGCGAAGAAACCGCGCAGTCAAACGACTGACGGGAACGGGACCGGCGTGGCACCGGCACCGCCGGTGCGCGGGCGTGCATGCCAGAGGCATCTCGCAGGGGTGCCGATAAGGTTGTTTTTTACGCGGCGGGCGTGTTTTTCGTGCGAGCACCTCAGTTTCCCGGATGATTGGTAGAGGAAGTGTCCCCTCAAAAAATCAAGGAGCCGAAACCCAGGACCTCGACGCAGACCGGCGCTGGCAGCGTAATCCCCGGTTACAGCATACTTGCCCGAATAGGCCGGGGCGGCATGGGCGCAGTCTTCAAGGCCATCCAGCTCTCCATGAACCGCCTCGTGGCGCTCAAAATCCTGCCCGTAACGCTCGCCAAGGACAGAAGCTACATCCGCCGCTTCCTGCGCGAGGCGCGAAGCGCGGCCCAGATGAACCATACAAACCTCACCCGGGTCTACGACGTCGGCTCGTACCGGGGCGTCTTCTACTTCTCCATGGAGTTCGTCGAGGGCGCCACCCTGCTCGACCTGATACAGTCGGAGAACGGGCTCGACGCCGAAACCGCGACCGATATCGTCCTCCAGGCCGCCCGCGGCCTGCGCCATGCCCATTCTCACTCCATCGTCCACCGCGACATCAAGCCCGAGAACATTATGATTGCCACCGACGGCTCGGTGAAGGTCACCGACATGGGCCTCGCCAAGAAGATGGACACCGCCGACCACGACATTACCGTGACGGGACAGGTCATCGGAACGCCCTGCTTTATGTCACCGGAGCAGATTACCAGCCCGAAATTCGTGGACGAGCGCTCCGACATCTACTCGCTCGGCGCCACGTTCTACCACATGGTCACAGGGCGCAGGCCCTTTACCGGCGAGAACTCCGCCCAGACTATGCTCAAGGTAGTAGGCGAAGACCCCGCGTGGCCGCGCGGAGAAATACCAGTCACCGTCCTTCGCGTCATCAAAAAGATGATGGCCAAGGACCCGGCCCGCAGGTACCAGGACATGGACGAGCTGGTTGACGAGCTTCTGTACATCAAGCAGAAAATCTTCGCACCGCACCGCTCCCGCAGGCTGCCACTCATGAAGCCTTACGCCCCACCCGCTCCCGGCGCGGTGCCCGGACCGGCCGCGGCCCTGCTCGAAGCCCCCTCGCGCAAAGTCACTCTGCTCCTTGCACTGGCCGCCCTTTTCGCGGTCGTGGTGGGGCTGCTCCTGCGGCCCGTTCCCGAAGGCGAGGCGGCGCCGGCCTCCCCGACGGCGCCGGATATGTCCTACGAGGCGTACTTCGTCCGCGGACAGGAACTCGGACGGGAGGAGCGCTGGGAGGAAGCGCTGGCGCACTTCAAGGCGGCCGCCAGCGCCGAGCCGTCGCGCCACGCCGCCTGGTACAACTGCGGCTTCTGCCTCAGCCGACTCGGCCGGCACGAGGAAGCGGTTGAGTGCCTCAACACCGCAATCGACCTCGACCCGTCCATAGCCGACAGGTACGTCAGAAGGGGCGCCTCCCTCCTCGAACTCGGCAAGGCAGACGAGGCTCTCGAAGATTTCACGCACGTCGCCAGGCTCGACCCGCAGTCATACCAGGGCTGGCTGGGAATTGCGGTCGCCCAGTCGCTCCTGCGCAAGAAGCATAACTCGCTCGCCGCGCTCCAGAAAGCGGTCCAGCTCGACCCGCGAGTGAAGCACTTCGCCGAAGCCGAGGGCGCGTTCGACTGGCTCAGGGACGACCCCGGCTACAAAGAGATAATATCGAGATAGCCCCGCCCAGCACGCTTCGCAGGCGCAGATTGCCACCGGAAGCTTGATTCGCGCAATGCCACGCGGTAGAATGAGCGGCGAAACTTCACCGGAGATGTTCAAGTGAAATTTTCCATACCGGGATTCGGCAGACTGGAAGACTTCATCGAATGGTGCCAGTCGCAGGACCTGCGCGACTTCGCCGCGAAGCATCCCGGCTTTCTCTCTGACCTGGTATCGGACGAAAGCATCGCCCCCTGGCTCGGGCGGTTCATGACGCTGCTCGAAGAGACGGAGGGCGGCCAGCCCAGCTCAACGGAAAGTGCAATCCGAATGCTCACGGGCGAGTCACCCGATGACAGGGAAGCCGTAATGGGAGTCCTCCAGGCCAACAGGGAGCGGGTCAGGCGGACGACCGAGTTCGGCGAGGTGGAAATCGTCGAGCCCGGGCCGGAGCAAAAAACCTTCGGCAGGTACGAAATCAAGCGCAAGATAGCCGAGGGCGGGTTCGGCGCGGTCTACGAGGCGTACGACCCGCAGCTCGACAGGTCGGTGGCACTCAAGTTCCTCAAGCTGCGCACCGAGTTCGAAAGGGACGACTTCGAGCGCGAGGCGAGGCTCGTCGCCGGGCTGCGCCACCCCAATATAATCGCCATACACGAACTCGGCATTCTCGAGGACCAGCCCTATTTCACCATGGACTTCATCGAGGGGCGCACCCTGCGCGACGTTCTCAACAAGAGGGGCAGCCTGCCCACGGAGGAAGCCTTCCGCATAGCCGCGGCAATCTCTGACGCGCTCGCCTATGCCCATTCCCACGGCATAATCCACCGCGACATGAAACCGGAAAACGTCTTCGTTGATGACGAAGGTAGAGTCTACGTCGGTGACTTCGGGCTTGCGCGCCAGCTCGAATTCAGCAGCGGCAAGGCGGCCGTCAGCATGGTTGCGGGCACGCCGTTCTACATGAGCCCGGAACAGGCCAACGGCGAAATGCTCGACGGCAGGAGCGATGTCTGGTCGCTCGGCGTCATCCTCTACGAGATGGTCTGCGGCGTGCCGCCGTTCGACGGCCAGACGACCGCCGAGGTGTTCAAGAAGATATGGTTCACCGAGCCGCTGCCCCCGAGGAAATGGAACACGGGCCTCGACAGGGACGCCGCAACGGTAATCATGAAGTGCCTCGAAAAGAGCCTCGCCCGCAGATACGCCTCCGCCGAACACGCGAAGGCAGACATCGAAAAGTATCGCCGGGGCGAGCCAATCCTCGCCAAGCCGGTGGGCAGCCTCGAAAGGCTCTGGAGAAGAGTCAGGAACAATAAGTCTCTCCTGCTCGGCTCTGCCGCAGCCGTGGTCGCGGTAATCATAGTCAGCGTAGGCCTATGGCTTCGAGCCGCCGCAAGGGAAGCCGAGCGCAGCGCGCAGCTTCGCAGACAAAAGGCGCAGGAACAGGCCGAGAAGCTCAAGCGGGAGCAGGAAGAACTCGATTCGAAGCGCGCAATGGCGGCGCAGGTGCTCGAACGAGCCAGAGAGGCGTTCAAGGACAGCCAATACGAGAAAGCGCTCGAACTCGCCTCCAGGTCCGTGACAATAGACCCGAAAAACACTTCCGCTCAGGAGTTCCGGATTGCATGCACCCGCAGGCTCGACGAGGTCAAGAGGGCGCGTGAATCACTCGCCCGCGGCGCAGGCGAACTCGACCCCGGGAAAGCACTCGGGCTAATCGAAAGCGCCGTCGCCATGCTGGAGAGTGACTGGTACGCGCGCCACCAGTACGGGCTCGCCCTCGAACGAGCCGGGAAGACGAAGAAGGCGCTCGATGCTTTCCGCGGGGCAGCTCGGCTCGCAGGGGAACAGGACAACAAACAGGGGAGGATTGATTCCCTCTACCGGGTCGCTCTCCTCCTGTGGAACCTCCAGGATTTCGAGGAGGCTGAGAAAGTAGCCGCCGAAGTCAAGGAAGCCGCCGGGTCGGTCAGGAACGCCGCCACTCTTACGCTCGCAGCAATGCACGCAGCCGGCGCCTCGGAGTACGAGAAGGCTCTGCAGCTCGCCGATGATGCGTTCCAGATGGACAAGTCCAACATTGTGGCTCTCTTCTACAAGGGATCTGCCCTGTCCGGGCTGCAAAGGTACGCCGAGGCGGCGCAGGCGTATTCGCAGTGCATCTGGGAGTTCGAAAAAAACCGTAATCAGGCGTGGCTGTCGTGGTGCCACAACAATCGCGGCGAGGCGAACGCCCTCAAGGGCGACAAGGACGCCGCGATTGCCGACTTCACGAGGTCAATAGAACTCGACCCGGACAACGCACCCGCCTTCAACAACCGGGGCAACGCCAGGTCCGAAAAGGGCGATTTCGCCGAAGCGCTCGCGGATTACGGCAGGGCCATCGAGCTGAATCCCGAATTTTCCGGCGCGTACCTGAACAGAGGCAACTCGAAGCTTGACCAGAAGGACTACGACGGTGCAATGGCGGATTACAGCCATGTCCTCAGGCTCAAGCCGGGCTACGTTCCCGCATTCATAAACCGCGGCAAGGCTAAACGCCGCAAAGGGGATTTCAAGGGCGCGCTCGAAGACTTTACCCGTGCGATCAAATCCAACCCGAACTGCGCCGCGGCTTACCACCAGCGCGGGCTTGTGCTCGGGGACACGCGCGATTTCAAGGCGGCCATCGTCGAATATACCGAGGCTATCCGGCTGAACCCGAGATTCCAGCGTGCGTATTTCGACAGGGGCTACGCTAGAGACACCCTCGAAGACTACGAAGGCGCCGTGAGCGACTACTCCGAAGCCATCAAGCTCAACCCCAACGACTTCGGCGCCTACAACAACCGTGGTGCCGCCAGGCACACGCTCGGCGACCTGACGGGGGCAATCGCGGACCTCACCATGGCCATAAAGCTGAAGCCGAATTTCGAGCCTGCCTATACCAACCGCGGAAGCGCGCGCCGCGATGCGCGCGACTTCGCGGGAGCGATTAAGGACTTCACCGCCGCCATCCGGCTGAACCCGAACGACCCGGACAACTACTTCGACCGGGCGCTCGCAAAGGCTTACAAGGGCGACGCCAAAGGCGCAATCGAGGACTTCACCGCGACAACCAGAATGGACCCCAACAATCCCGTGGCTTTCAATAACCTGGGCAATGCGAAAGCCCAGAACGGCGACTTCGCCGGCGCGATAGAGGCGTTCAACGAGGCCGTGAGGCTGAATGCCAACTACGCCGGCGCGTACGTCAACCGCGCCAACGCGAAGCGCGACAAGGGAGACCTGGACGGGGCGGTGAAGGATGCCGAGAAGGCGCTCGACCTCGAGCCGAAATCAGTTCGCGCCTGGATTGCGATTACGGTTGCCCATTCTGTGAAGCGGGAGAAGATGCGCTGCATGGAGGCCCTTCGCACCCTCGTGAAGCTCGACCCCAAGCTCAAGGACTGGCTCAGGAAACACAAGGAACTCGAGTGGTTGCGCAACGATGCCGAGTTCAAGCGCCTCACTGCAAAAGATGAATCGGACTGACGCTACTTCTGCCGGGGAACCTCTTTCTTCGGTACTTTTAATTTCTTCCTCGCTTTGTCCTGTTTCTTCGCCTCTTCAGCGAAGCTTTTCGGAATGCCACTCGGAAAGCCCGCTTTAATCCACTCGATGCGAACTTCGCTGTTACGTTCCAGGAATAATGCGACCGGTCCACGTTCCTTATTGGCAAAGACCTCCAGAGGCGCCTTCAACGCAGGGTCCGAAGACACTGTGTATTCCTTGCCTATGAGCCTCAGAGTCAGCGTATACCACTTGCCTGCTTCGAGTTCCCCGCCCGCAGACAGCCTGATAGGATCGTATGTGAAGAAACCTTGTCTCATTTCCGTGCCGCGCACCCCTATAGTAAGGCGTCCTCGTACAAGCTTGAGGCGGATGCGAAGTATTATGTCTTCCCAGTCAGCGCCGTCGGTGTAGCCCAGATTGCCTATGTCATCCGGTCCGCACTTCCCGATAAGCACCTTCTCTTTCACCTTCCAGTCGCCATCTGGAGCCCAATCACTTTCAGCCAGTGCTCCCCCGCTGTAAAGCGAATAGAACCTCAGTGATTCCTGTGCCTTTCTTTCGGCTTCTTCTTTCTTGACCTCAGCCTTGAACTGCGCAAGCAGTTCCCGGCGCACAGGCTCCCATTCGGAATCCCTGAATTCCTCGGGAAACTTCTCGAGCTCCGTTATTGCTTCCTTGTGCTTCTTGCTGAATGCCAGTTTTTTCGCTTTGACCCGTACTTCCTCGTATGCCGCGCACGCATCCGCCGCGTGCTGGATTCGCTTCTTTAGTTCTTCCAGTGCGGCCGCATGCTCTGTGGAACGATATTTTTCCGGCGCTTTGTTAAACATGGGCAGCAGTTGGAGGTATGCATACTGCTTTTCTTCTGGTATGACAGGCGGCATGGCGGCTTTTCTCTCGAAAGCCTGTTCTATCCCGACGTAGAACTCATCGCGCATCGGGCCTGCCGTCTTGCCGTTCTCATTCGTCGCGGATGCACATCCTGCGGCGACAGCGGCAAATGCAGCGGCTGCTGTCAGAGCTGCCAGAAGTATCCGGGGCCTGTTTATTTATCTTCCTCCTCTTCCTTGGCGCCTTTCTTGCCCAACTTACCCCACTCATCGCGGCTCGTGCGCTTGGCCGGGTTTTTCCTCTCGTACCTGTAGTAAACTTCGAGGGTCAGGGCGTTCAGGGCTGTCGAGTAGACCCTGCCGCCGACCATGCCCCACTTGCCCACCGGGTCCCAGGAGCCGTCCGCGCAGCCACCCATGCGCTGAGTGCTTAGCAGGGCTGTTTTCATCTTCTCGTTCCAGGTGTGCCAGTCCCTGCCGCCGTACTGGAACATGGCACACGTCGCGCAGTACCAGTAGTACATGTCAACCTTGTCGTTTTTCGGCTTGTTCCACTCGGGCAGGCTCTGCTTGAGAATTTCGATGCCTTTCTTGACCTTGTCGTCGTCTCTCGACTTGCCGCAGAGTATGCGCGCATAGACCGAGACCGCCGTCATCGTCGGAAGCTTGGCGAATCCGTCGTTGACCCCCCGGATGACGGAGCCGTTGTCGCCGGGCCTCATGTACCCGCACTTGCCGGCCGTGTTCGTCGCCCTGTCGAACCACTTGAGCGCGCCGTCGAACGCGGACTGCGGAACCGTGAGCTTGGCGTCTTTTGCCGCTTTCAGCGCTACGACCATCCAGCCCGTGACCGATGTGTCGCTCCGGCCACTCTTCGGCTTGTACTTCCACCCGAGGCCGGGGTTCTGCCCCTTCACGATGAAATCCACCGCCTTCTGGGCCGCCTTCCTCAGGATTACATCCTTCGTCATGGCGTAGGCCTCGCAGAGCGCGGCGGTGCCGATAGCGTGGTTGTAGACCCACGACTCCACGGCGCCCTTTCCAAGCGAGCCGTCTTCCTTCTGCTGGTTCTTAAGCCAGTTTAGACCCGCTCTCACGGTAGCTTTGTACGGACTGATACGATGAGTATGGCCATTGCCGAGAAACGCAAGCAGCGCAAGGCCGGTCACCGCGACATCGTACTGGCCGGTTCCGGGTTTGTCGCAAGCCGGAGGCTGCTTCGGGTCGCAGTTCTTGCCGAAGCCGTCCTGGTCCCACTTGCCGTCCTGGTCCTGGTGGTTCTTCAGCCAGCGCAGCGCGGCGGTCACGGCAGATTCCGTACCGGGCGAGCCGCCCTCGCGCGCAAGCGCGCCCTTGCCCCAGCGCTGGCCGTAAGCGCCCTTGTCCCCGCCGCCGATGCCGAATGCACCGGTGACGCCCTGACCGGTAATCGGCTTCTCTGATTGTTCATCGGGCGAAGGACTTGGTGCTTCCTTTTCAATATGGTCTTCTTCAAGCTTCTCAATCGGCTTCTCGACCTGTTTCTCCTCGTCAATTCCCGGCTTTTTCGGCATAAGCTCTTTTTCGAGTTCCCCGTCATCTCCCGGCGTAAATCCTTCCTGTACCGGGGCGGCGAACATCACGTCCTCGATTCCCGCCTTGCGGCAGGCTTTCAGGGCGAGCATTACCTGCTCAAAAGGCACAAGCCCCCTCGCGTCAATAATCACGGGCAGGGTCTTGTAGGATTTCGTCGGAACGAAATTCTTCTTCGCCTCAGTTATGAACTCGCCCAACTTCTCGTAGCTGGGCGCGGTATTCCCGAACTTGTCCGTCACGAACGGGAAGTACTTGTCCTTTATTTTCAGCATCGTATGCCCCTGCTCGCGGTCCTTCGTCTCCTTCCTGGAAGACTTCTCGGTCCAGAGCAGTTTCACGCGCACTTCCTGCAGCGTGACGGCCGGAATTGGCCTTGCGCCCGCAACCGGCAGCCAGGTCTTCATCTCGGCGCCCTTGTTGACTTCGCTGTGCGCAAGGTATATCCGCCGGATGGTCTGCCGCAGGCAGGCGAACATGGCTTTCTGGGCATCCTCCCAGCGCACCCCGGATTCGCCCCTGATAACAACTTCGAGCTTCGAAACCTCACTCTGTCCTGCTTTCTCTTTTGGTGCCGCCGCGACCTTCTCACGCAGCTTCCGCGACACTTCACTCCAGTCAGCCTTGGCATTGTCGAACGTGACTTCGCCTTTGGCTTTCAGGCCCAGAGTCACCTTGCCGCCGGCCTTCTCCGGGACTTTCCCGGGCTCTTCTTCCGCCTGAAACGGCGCGGCATGCAGCGGCAGCATTCCGAGTGCAAACGCCGCGATAATCGCTGCGAAGACGCCGAGTGCAGAGCCTTTCCGCCCGCTTCCGCATAATGTCATGTCGGTCTCCTTTCGCCTTATGGAGTTCATGTGTACTCTTAATATAGTACGACCTTGCGGCAGGGTCAAGCAAACTTGCACGGCGGGATAATAATGTCGCGCTTATATGATGTCTTTCGTCTTGTGAGCAGTCGTCAGCGAACTCAGCGTGCCCACCATGCCCGCGACCATCACGTTGGTCCTGTCCCAGGTGAACACCTTGATGTACTGGTCGTTGGTGGGAGGCTTGTGCACGTGAATCAGCGTGGCCGCGGCCCGCTTGCGGTCAGCGGACGGCACGGGCGCGAAAGCGTAGCACAGGTGGTTGCCCCGCCCGACGAGCTTTTTCCAATCCGCCCTCTTTTGATTGGCGATGATGTCCTTCCTCGCGTTGTCTGACTCGCCGACGTAGAGCAGTTTCTGCGGCTTGAGTTGCCCTGTCGCGAGCACCATCCTCGCCTCGTAGACACAGTAGATTCCCGAAGCGGCGGGTACGTCGCGCTCGTTTCCCTCCCGCCAGTACCCGTCGAACTCTATCGTATAACTCGCCTTCGACATATCTTCCCCCCTTCGTCATTATCTATCATAGCAGAATAAGGGCACGGGCCTCAAGGATTGATTTGACAAAGGAATCGGCTCAGTTTTCCGGCAGGTCAATCGAAGTCGAAAAAGCCGCCGTACATGCCACAGTGCCTGCACCGGAAGATATACGCTACCGGCGAGCCATCCTTATGGAAGCAGTCGAAAGTCTCTTCCCAGTACTCCTCGCTCCAGCCCCACGAGAGCGCCTGGACCCGCAGGTACTCGACCAGCTCCGGCCCCAACGCTTCGACTTCATCCTTCCCGGCAGGCCCGAGAAACTCGGCCGCATCGCCGCAGTGTGACCACCACTCGGCCTCCTGCCACGTGACAAATCCCGGCGTCCTGTACGCTACTTCCTCGGCCACTTCCCGCGGCACATCATCCCAGCCCCTCTTACAGCCTCCCACGCTGGCAAGGTCGGTGAAGTCGGCATCGAACTTCTCATGCGTCGAGCCGTCGGCTATGCACCACGGGCAGACTGCCTTGACCTCGGCGCGGCAGTAGACAGGGCCTTCGTAGATGTATCCCCGCGCCTGCCGGCAGCACTCGCAAACCTTGTCGGACTGCTTCACGCTGCCTGTCGCGACGGGGTCGGGGTGATACTTGAATTCCGGCAGGTTCATCTCTACTCTCCAGCAAATTCCGTCAGAGGCAGCTTGATGTACTTCCCGTCGCGATACTCGTAGAAATGCCGTTCCAAATATTCAGGCCAGCCTACATTATACGACAGCCTGTAGCGACCGGACACGCGCTCCACATCTTCATCTATATCTATCGACAGATATGGGCCTTTGAGTTCGAAAACCTGCTCAAGCCGGTCGCCTTTTAGCTCGAACAGTCGCGTGTGGTTGCCATTACGAGCCCCGGTCTCCAAATCGGACCTGTAGCCGACAATATCCTCGCCGAGGTCCACCTCCGATAACGAATACGGCAGCGTCCCGCGCTCACTGAAATACTCCAGCGAATCGACTTCCTCGTTATCCTCTGGAATGAGTATCTCCGGATTCTCGCACTTGACGACGGACAGCACGGCCTCGCGCACAGTCTGCTCGTATTCGTCCTGCACCTGCGAACATCCTGCAACGTAAAAAACCGAAACCGCAAACAGAAACAATCCGACTCTCACAGCGCACTCCGACTGTATCACAATCTTCCGCTCATCCATTTACATACATTATACCATCGCTGTCAAGCTGCCCGGCAGAATCAGTTTCACACCAGGCCGGGAGTGCTGCCCGCGATATAGACGAAGATGAGGAAGAATGCAAGCGTAGAAGGCAGTACGGCCGCCCAGCGTGTCCCGCAGCGAGGTGTATTCGCCAGCATGCCCGCGGGGAACCCGGAAAATACGAGTGGGACGAAACGCACCGGCGACAGGCCCCAGACTTCCTGCGGGTTCTCCTGCTGCGCGGCAACGAAGAACGCGACCCCTCCGAGAGTCATCACGAGCAGCGCGGTCCACAGCCATGCCCTGGCACGCGGACGCAGCGCCCGCTCGGCGGCGCACTGCGAGCCGAACATGAAGAACCACACGGCAAGCCACGCGGGAAGCAGGACAACCGCTGCTGACCATAAAAGCCCTATGCATTCCTCGTCCAATTGAAGCTCCGAAACGGCCCGGCGCCCCGCTCCCTCGCCTACGAGAGCCCTGACGGCGCTGCCCGGGCGGGGCGGGCAGAATATCACCATGACCGCCATGTGGAGGCATACCAGCATCAGGCTCACTTCAAACGCGAATTTCGAAATTGCGGATGTTATCCTGCGCCACACATCGCGCCTCCTGCATAAATGATACCCCGCAGCACTCGCCTAATGCAAACCGGCCGGAGGCGCAGGCACCTAAACGTGAAACTCGCTGCTTCCAGCAATGCACAGGGTTATAATGAAAAAGCCCAATAGTGTTGGTAGGGGCGTAACCCAGCGTTCTTCACGGGAAACTCCTGAAGAGAGGATGCCTGCCGGAAGGGCACTCAAAATCAGCGGTGCATAACGCCAGAGCGACGGCCCGAGCACACCGAATTTCTCCCCCCGGGTCATGGGAAACATTAGACAACCTGTGATGACCAGCATGAGGCAGCATATCCATAGAAAGCTATTGGCTTCTTTCTTGATACCTCTTCTTTCGGCAACATCCGCTGCGATGAAAAAGAGCGTCATGCTCAGCCACAATGGTATCTGAATAGCGGCGAATCCCCAAACCGCGCCTACGTGATATTCCCACCCGCAGATTGTCTCCTTGACCGCCCGGCGCTCCTTTGCTTCCGTTGACTGCAGATGCACCGGGAGGTTCTGAGTAGTCGAAGAGATGATGACCAGATTCACCGCCAGAAGAATCATAAGACACGCGCAAACCATGAGTCTCGACGAATGCTGTAAAGCTAACGTTTTCATGTTTAACCTCCTGCTTAAGCGTACTGCATGCACCAGCTAAGATGCAAACCGAGGGAAGGTGTTTCGGGCTTAAATAAAAGTATATGTTCGCCACATGTGCTTTTTACGCAAAAGTGATATTTTCGCGCATGACGAACCCCGTTTTTCCGCGTCTTAATATATAGAGAATGGGGAAAGAGGGACGCGATGATACCCGTCTCTGCTGGGAGGTCGAAAATGTACGCCAACGGAGAATGCACCCGGGACCACTCTTGCCTCAGAGATGCCTCCCTGATAGCCATGCTCAGGAACGGCAGAAGGCGGCTCATAGCCGTGCCGCTGGTCTGCCCCGTCTGCGGACGCGGTCCTGACGACACCCACAAGAAGGAATCCTGCAACAGAATCAGTAAGTACACCGTGAGCACCAGGGGCACCATGTGCCCGGTGTGCCTTAGAGGCTGACAGCACTCGTCGCATAAGCGGTCGCATTTACACCCGGTTCCACGACTGCGCGGGCAAAAAAAGTTACAAACGGGATGCCAAACCGGCGCCTGTGTCGTATAATTGAATGAGCTGGAACGAGTCTGTTTTACCGGAGGCGGTTCAATGAAGCGATTGCTGGCTGTACTTGCGGCTCTCATGCTGGTCCTATCGCCTTTCACCACACACGTCATGGGCCAGGGCATCGACCTTGGCGATGACGAGGAAGACGGCATGAGCGACGAGGAGTTCAGGGAGTACATTCTCGAAATCATCCAGCATATAATCGACCAGTACAAGTCTGAGGGCCCGAACGTCGATTCGGCGAGCAACCCGACGGTCGCCGAGTACATACTGCGCAAGCTCGAGCTGCAGAAGGTGACGGTCCACTTCCAGGACACGAGCTTCAACGAGTGCCTCGACTTCCTGCGCGACATAACGGGCCTGAACATCGTGGTCTCGCCGACGGCGAGGGAGATAGTCGAGGGAGTCACGGTGAACCTGCGGCTGCGCGACATCAAACTCAAGAGCGTGATTGCGCTCATGCTCGAGGTTTCGGACGAGCTTGTCTACGGCGTGAAGTACGACGTGCTCTATATCGGCACGAAGGAGGACTGGTCATACTCGGGCCAGTACCTGGTAGTCTACTCGATACACGAGATTGTCTACCGCCCGCCCAACTTCCCCGCACCCAAGATAGGCCTGGGGGACATAATCCCCTGGCAGAACAAGTAATCAGCCGGGATAACCGGGCTATCTGTCGGTGCGGCGCTTGCGTTCGAGGTTTCGCCAGTTGCTGGAGCGTATGGCGAAAATTATGTCGGGAGAACTCACCTTGACGTAGCCGAGCCCGTGCAGGTCGAGGACGTCGTTGAGCTTCGTGCAGAACTCCGAGACCGGCAGGCTCGACATGCGCTTGCCGCCCCGCACGAGATAGAGGACAAGGCGGGGCTCCCCGCGCCCGTTCTCCGCCTCTCTCAGCGGAATCTCAAACAGGTGAAATTTCAAAAGCATGCTCCTGGAGCGTGTGCCGAGTTGAGTGGTCTCATGCTGTAGTTTCGGCACGATTGCGGGCGGGACTTTAGGGAAATCGGCCTCAATTACATGTCAATAAACACGCCGCCGTTCTTCTCCGCGAGGCGCTTGAGGAACGACTGGCCTTCGGTCCGGAGGCCGAAGCCGATCGTGTTTATCGTCGCCTTGGGCTTGCGCGTCGAGTTGATTCGCTCAATTTCCGCGATAATCCCTTCTGTCGTCCTGATTTTGCCCTCGTTTGGCATGCCGTCGGTGAGCAGATAGATGGTGTCCGCATCCTTGTCGTTCATGGCGCATTCGAGCGAGTCGAAAATGTTGGTGCGGCCCGACGGCGCGAAGGTCATGATGAATTCCCTCGCCGCGCGCTTGTTGCGGGGCGTGGCGGGGATAATCTTCGAGCCGGAGCCATCGTCCTTGCGCTGCCAGGCCGAGTAAGCCTGGTTGTAGAAGATGATGTTGAACTTGACCTCCCGCTGAAGCTTTTTTATGCAGTTAATCAGCTCCTTCTTGGCCACTTCTATTTTCGTCACCGTGTGCGCGGAATCGTCCTTCTTCTCCTTCGGGTCATCGACCGTAGTGCCGCCGAACTTCGTCTTGCCGCCCTTCTTCTTCTCGTACTTCTCGCTCATGCTGCCCGATATGTCGATTATGAATATCACGTTCTTGCTCTCGACCGTCGTGCCGAAGTAGGTCGCCTTGCCGTAGGCCGTGCCGTGCTGCGGCGGCTGGGCGAGCGCGGCGGTCGCGCTGTTCTTTTCCCACCATTCTTCCCATTTCTTCTGGTCGGTGCCGAAGTCCTGGTTGGTCAGAGCCTTGAGCGCCGCCGCGATGTGCCCCTTGTCCGCATCCACCGGTGTGCGCAGGTCCTTGATGAGGTCTTCGATTACCTGCCTGCTCTGGACCCACTTCAGGGCGATTATGGCCGCCCCGCGCACCACGGCGTCCGAATCCGCGACAAGCTCGACGAACTTGCCCAGCAGCCGCCTGTCAGTCTGCCCGGCGAGCACTTCGAGCGTCTTGGCCCGAACGGTCGCGTGCTTGGAACTCAGGCCCTTCATAAGGTAGTTGACGAACTTCGAGACCTCGAACCCGGCGAGCATGTCGAGCACCGCGATGGCCACCTCCGGGCGCTTGTCCTCAACGGCGCGGCAGGCCTCGCGCACGGCGGCATCCGTGCCGATTTCGCAGAGCGACTCGGCCGCCATGAGCCGGACCTCCCAGTCCTTGTCCTTGAGCGCCTTCTTGAGCACGTCCAGCGCCGACTTGTGCTCGATGTTCCCCAGAAGCTGTGCGATGAACTTGCGCACCTCGGCGTACTGCTCGCCCTTTTTCTTCGTGATTGCCACCTTGACCATGTGGGTGAAGCCGGGCTTCTTGCTGAAAGCCACGAGCCCCTTGCGGTAGGCGGCGATGACCTGCTCGCTCTTGTCGTTGGCGCAATCGAGCAGCGCCTCGCCCGCGGCGTCGGTGCCGGCCTCGACGAGCTGCTCGACGATGTAGACCCGTATCACCACATCCTTCTGCTTGCTGAAAACGCTTCCGAGGTAGAGGGGCCCGCGCGGGTCCCTGTGCACGGCGAGGCCTTTGACGGCGTTGGTCTGAGAGGCAAAATCGCCCTTCTCGTAAGTCTTTATCAGGTCGCTTACGGACTGGCCCTGCGCGTGCAGGCTCGCGCACAGCAGGACAAGAACGGCGGCGGTGATTGCGGTGAAAGTGATTCTCATGACTTGACCTCCGGTTGTATCCACCCGCAGGAATTATACTGCGGTCGCACGGCCCCCGCCAGCGATTTATGCAAGAGCAGGCGCCGCCTATGATACAGACACGCGGGAGGCGCCGATTCTTCCGCGGGTTTGGAAAGAGTGCGCGCTCAGATTTCGCTGACCATCTTGTCGAAGTCGGCCGCGGGCATCGCGGGGGTCGTGGAAAACGATATGCCGGTCACCATGTTCAGCCCGACCGACGCCTTCATCGCCTCCTTCATCCCGGGGAAATCCGCTATGACAACCAGGTCGTACATGCCCAGCGTGGCGTACATGGAGATAATCTTTCCCCCGGCGTTTTCGATGAGCTTGACCGCCTCGTCGGTGCGCTCGGAGCTTATCTCCCTTATCGCGTCAGGCGTGTATTTCCCGAACATGATGAAAGTTGCCACGGCAGCTCCCCCTCCGCTCTCGAGCCGGTTTGCGCTTTTTCTTATTATAACACATACCCGCCCAATATTCAACCAGGGATTGCCGGAACTGCCGGATTGAGCTTCTGCGCCGTTTTTGTTATCCTCTGGCAGCCCGGTCTCAGGAGGCAAGATGCCCCGGCTTTCCAACGGTAACCAGGATTATGACCGCCTCCCGCCCGAAGTACGGGAGGAGTTTCTCCAAAAAGAACGCGAGGAAAAGGCGAGAGACGCCCGGTACGCGACGGCAGTGCGCAGGCTGCACAGGAAGGTCGTTATCACAGGCAGCGTCGCCGGGCTGGTCCTGGGCTTTCTCATGGGGTGGCCGTCAATCGTGCTCGTGCTCCTCATGTGGGCCGCAGGGACGGGCACGGCTTACCTCATTGCGAAGAAGGAGCTCGGCCACATTGTCTGCATGGTGTTCTTTTCGGGCGCATCCGTCCTCATTTCATCCATCGGTCTTGCGACGGGTCTTATTGTCGTGGACTCGGTCGTGCCTTTCCTGCGCCAGCTTGGCGGCTGGGGCGCCTGCACAGGCATAGGCGGGATGCTCGGCATCTGGGTCAGGACAGCCGAGATAGACACAAGTAGCGAGTAGCCTGCTCTGTAGAAATCATGGAACAAGGAGGCAGTTGTGTCGTATAATCGTGATGATGAGACGCACTACGGCATCAACGCTGGTTGTCACGATATCCGTCATCCTTGCCGTTCTGGGATGCATACTCCTTATCGTCACAAGCGGCGGTGCTCCCTCAGCGCGCCAAACGCAGATCGCCGCTCCCTCTACAAAAAATAATGTAGACACGTTGCAAGAGCCTGAAATTTACCTGTCGGAAGCACGTAAGAGTGAAATTCCCGTAGTTGGCGAGCAGGCTCCGGCGCCGCAGAAGAGCGTTCCGGAATATCCTTACAAGCTCCCCCAGTGGCGCGTAGAGTTGTTGAAGGCTATATTCAAACCTGTCAGCATTGAATGTTTTGATGTGCCGTTTGAGAATGCTGTTGACGAACTTGCCAACAAGCTTGGCGTAAAGATAGAAATAGACTCCCTCGTTCTTGGGAAAAAGCTTAAAGCTTACCTGAAAAATGACAAAAGTAATGGCCTCAACGTCCTGCACTGGCTGATGGCTATGGACCCAGACGAGGAAATAGGTTTTAAGCTACAGAAGGGACGCATCTTCATAACATTGGGTTCGAATGAGAAATGGTCCAAGAGTGACATCGTCTTTTTTCGCATTGATACAGCGCGACAGAACATCTGGTTGCGTGAACAGGAGCAGAAGTACCTTTGCCAGCTTAGGCAAACTCCTGTACACCGATTCGACTGGGTCGAAAAAACCGTCTCACAAGCGCTTGATGAGATAAGAGCCGCTTACAATCTGAAAATTGATGATTCATATATAACTCACTGGTCTGAATTGCAGGATAAAGCTCCAAGAGTATCATGGAAGGTTACTGCCTTTGAAGCTCTGGAAACGCTGCTGGAGAATACACCTTTCAACTGTGCAGTTGTTGCCTATGAGAAATCCCTTTCAGTGCGCCTCTGGCAGAAGTATGAAGGTGACGAGACTATGGAGCAACACTACCAGAGAAAATGCGAGAGATTCAACTACATTAAGATTGAGGGCGGGATAGAGGGTGAGCCTTTTCACAAGCTGATTAAACGGCTTGAACAGCCCCTGGGTGTTGTCATTCAAACAGATGAGAGCACATGGAAAGCGAGTATTAAGGTAAGTTTTCCTAATGAGAATCCCACAGCTAAGGAGCTTCTTGATTACCTTCAGGAAAAGCACGGTATCGAGCACTGGTTCGAGATGAACCGGGAAACCGGCAAACAGACTTTATTCCTGCTGAAAACCCACCAATGAAGCTGCATTTTTTATCACAGGGGCTTTACACGGCGGCCGCGAGATGATATAAGTTGCGCCCGACGGTTGTTCGAGGAGTATCAAACAGGGATTATGTCGAATAACAAAGCCCGTATTGCGAAAATCAAGCCCCGCAGCTTCATACAGCGCAAGATACGCGCCAGGTGGAAACGCTGACCCGTCGCAGACCGGTCGGAAACCCGGTTTCCGAGAATTCCCATTGCATTTCACGAGATGTTTCTGTAGCTTATCGCGCTTGGTCAAGAAGGTAACCAGAGATTAGCAGAGGAGGTATTAGGAAATGGCGCAGAAAGACAAGAAGGCAGACCTCGCAGGTCCGGGCATAAGCACCTACGAAGAGGTCGAGAAGATACTCCCGGCCGATTACGAGCCGCTGCTGAGCCCCAAGGACACGCAGAAGGCCATCCAGATGGTCAAGGACTACATCGAGAAGGGGCTGTGCGAGGAACTCAACCTGTTCCGCGTGGAGTGCCCGCTGATACTCGAGACGGCGAGCGGCATGAACGACTACCTCGACCGGGACGGCTCGAGAACGCCGATTGACTTCCAGTGCGGGCTCGGACTGCCGGCGAAGATAGACGCGCAGGTGGTGCAGGCCGCAACCAAGTGGAAGAGGTGGGCGCTCAAGCAGTACCAGTGTGACGTGGGCGAAGGGCTTTACACTGACATGCGCGCCGTGCGCAAGGACTATTTCCTAGACCACGACCACAGTTCCTATGTTGACCAGTGGGACTGGGAGCAGGTAATCACCGCCGACCAGCGCAACCTCGACTTCCTGAAGGAAGTGGTCAGGAAGCTCTGGAAAGTCCTGAAAGGCGCGGAGCAGCTCGCGTTCGAGCACTTCCCCGCCCTGCGCAGCGACAAGTATCCCGAGCTGCCCGAAGAGCTGAAGTTCCTCCATGCCGAAGAGATACTCGAGATGTATCCCGACCTGCCGCGCAAGCAGCGCGAGACGAAGGTGATACAGGAGTATCCCGCCATATTCATTATCGGCGTCGGCTGGGTGCTCAAGGACGGCTACCCGCACGAGATGAGGGCGGCCGACTACGACGACTGGTGCACGCCGACCATAGAAAAGGACGGCGAGATGATGCACGGTCTCAACGGTGACATCCTCGTCTGGAACCCGGTCACGAAGCGCCGCCACGAGCTGACCTCGATGGGCATCCGCGTGACCAAGGAAACGCTCAAGCAGCAGCTCGAGATTTCGGGCCAGCAGCATTTCCTGGAGCTGCCTTACCACAAGATGATTCTCAGCGACGAGATTCCGCTGAGCATAGGCGGCGGCATCGGGCAGTCAAGGACCTACATGCTGCTGCTTCGCAAGGCGCATCTCGGCGAGTGCAGCGTGACGGTATGGCCCAAGGTTCTGAGGGATATCTGCGCCGAAAAGCGCATCAACGTACTGCAGTAGGCGCGACCCCGCGACATAAAAGAAACAAGGCGCAAGCTCTTTCGGGCCTGCGCCTTTCTTGTCGTGTCGCGTTTCTCAGTTTTTGGTGGATTTCAGGTTGATTGTGACATCCTTGATTTCAACCTGGGAACCCTTCTGTAGGAAAATCGCCGGATAGCCCGCGGGATAGCCGGTCGCCAGCGACCCGGTCTGCTTGCCGTTGATGAAGGAAGTGGCGGTGTTCCCGTTCACCTCGATTTTCATGTCAACCCAGTCCGTGCCCGTGCCGGGCAGGAATTGGGTCCCCGAAATCTGGTTCTGCTCGTTTATGTTAGCCCTCACGCCGACGAAGCACGTGCCCTTTATTATCCTGACCTTGGCCGTGAACGTGTAGTTCTCCCAGAGATACGCCTGCTTGTAGTGCGTCGCCAGAACGCTGCCCTTGGTGCCGTTATTCGTACCGGAGATGGTGCCTGTGAAGCTCCATGTGACGTTCGGGTCCTGGCCCGTCATGAGTAGCCAGCCCCTGTTACTGCTGCCGTCGAAAATCGTGTAGTTACCGAGCGGGAGCGCCTGCGCCGCGCTCTGGTCGTAGTTGGCGTAGGTCTTCTGCCATAGAGCCTTGAGGGCGGCCCAGCGCTGCTGCTCCTGCTGCTCCCGCTGTCTTTTCTCTTCCTCGTCCTTCTTGGCCTGCTCCTTGCGCTGCTCCTCCAGTTCCCCGGTCATCTTCTCTTCCCAGAGTTTTTCCACCTGCTCCTTGAGGGTCTTGTAAACGGGGAGAATCTTGTCCACGAGAGGCTGGTTGTCCTCGTGCTTCCTGCCGAACTCGCCCAGTCGTTTTAGAACCTCTTCGGCCTCGGCCAGGGTTTCGAGGGTATATTGCTTCTGTGCAGCGGCGATGTCGGGCTCGATTTCCTTGAGCACATCGAGGGCGACTTTCTGGTCTCGCAGTTTTTTGGCTTCCGCCGCGGCATCTTCGGCGTACGTTCCAAGCTTCCTGAATTTCTCGGGGAAGTTGTCCCAGAGTTTGGCGCCTTCCTCGTGTTCGCCTTTTGCCGCAAGCTCCCCGGCGGCTTCGGATGTATGCTCCCACTGCTTCTCTGCGGCGGTTTCCCAGCGGACCTTCCAGTCATCGTAAACCCTTTGAATCCTTGCGAATTCCCCGGAACCGATAGTCTCCTCGCGCATGATGGCATCGAGCATGTCGGTAATTTTCGCGTAGTCCTCGGGATGCCTTATCCCGTAGTCCATCGCCTCCTGGAGCCTCTTGAGGGCTTTCGATTCTTCGACCGGCCCTTCCACGGGACCTACGGGACCGGTGGGGCCTTCGACCACCACACCCGGACCCGGACCTTTGGCAGGCCCGCTGTCGGGCTTCTCCGAGATGTCGGGCTTTTCAGGCTTCCCTTTGTCGCCGCCCCCACCTGCCGCGATGGCTATGATAATGATGACTATAATCACGCCGCAGACGCCGAGGATAATGGGCAGAGGACTCTTTTTCTTCGGCAGCGGGCGCCCTTCAGGCTTCTCTTCCGTCTGTTCGTACTCGTCAACGCGCTTCTGACGGCGCGCTATCGAGGCCGTAGTCTTCTTTCTCGGGGGTACGACGCGGCTGGGCGTCTTGCGCTTGCTGACGGGTTTTTTCTTCTCTTCGACGTGCAGGATTTCGACAGGCTTGGCCTCTTCGGCAGCCTTGACCTTTTCGGCGCAGGAGGGACAATAGGCCTTGTCGCCGAGAATCAGGGCCCTTTTCTCCTCGATGTCCTCCGGCTCTATGCGAATGCCGCACTTGTCGCAATAATGAACTACAACAGCCAACTGCTTCCTCCGAAAATCAAAGCATCTTAATTATACAACATCAACAGGAAAAACACAAGCCGGAAAAGGTGCTCTCAAGTGTGAAGAGGCGCAATTATCGCGCCTCTCTTTTTTCTGTTTAAAACTCCGAATCCGTCAAAATCTCAACGACCGCCTCCGCGGCCGCCGCCGCCACGACCACCGCCGCCGCCTGGCCTGCCTCCGCCGGGCCAGTTGCCTCCGCCGGGTCCCGGCCAGCCGCCCGGAGGGTTGCCTCCCGGCGGGCCGTTCAGCCAGCGCTCAATCTCGTCAAGCCTGCGCCGCAGCTCCTCGGCATTTTTCATTCGCCTGATTTCGCCGGCCAGCCTGTCGAATATGCGGTCGGCCCAGTCGCCCATTCCGTCCGCCATATCGGCGAGCTTCCTCAGCCGCAGGAGGTCCTCATTGGTTATGCCCTCGAGCTTCTTGGCCTCATCGAGCAGGCGCGTCGTAGTCGGGCTGGCGCCCTTGTAAGGGTCTTCCTTCTTGGCGACTTCCGGCTTCTTTTCCCTGTCTTCCTTCTTGTCGCGCCCGAGCCTCTTTATCTCCTCCTCGACCCATTTCTGGTCGAGCTTGCCGGTAATCCTGACGTTGGTGAAGAGGACGTTGGTCTCCCTCGCCCAGAGCCCGACGCGGCCCTTATGCCAGGTGTTGTCCTTGCCCTCGGCGTAGCGCTCGCCGTTGACGTAAAGGGCAAGCGCATCATCCTTGCGAACAAGCTTGAGCATGTAAGGATTATAGAGCTTTACGACGCTGACCGCGGCGCTGCCTATCGTCTTCCAGTTGCCGTTGAGCAGCCTGATATGAGGCTCGTCTTCCCAGTAGTCCCTGAAGAGCACGGTGCGCGTGCGCCCGAAAATCCTGTGGTGCCGGTCAACATCGCCGGTGTCATAGCTTATTGCCATGATGTAAGCGCCCTCGCCGCCGTGGCAGATCATTCCCATGACATTTTTGAGCCTGAGCGGAATAGCGCTGAACTCGAGCGTGACATCGCCGTCCACGATGCCCTTCCACCTGAAAGCGCGGTCACCCTTGCCGGCGACCATGTGATGTTTCTGGTATGATACTACCGCCCAGGCGGGAGCCTCCTCGTACTTGGTCACTTTCTTGCTTGCCCACGCGAAGAGTTCCTTCGCTCGGTCCTCCTTGAGCGGGTTATCGCCCGCCATGAAGTCCGTAAGCTGCTTCTCCGAGGAAAAGTCGTAAGTGAAGCGGTACTTGCCCCCCTTGAGCTTCTCGACCTTCGATGCGTTGAAGAGCGAGGCAATTTCATCCTCCTCGACTTCCTTCTTCGCAAGGGTCTGCGACATCTTCGCTTCGATGTTCTTGAGCAGCTTCGCTATCTCGTCGCGCATCCCTTCCTGCGCGAGCAGGCTCGTCCTGGCGAATTCGCCGCTGAGAAGCCGCTCGCATATTTCCTGCGCGTCCTCGTAGTCTTTCTTGCGGTATGCCCGCTTGGCGCCGTCATAGAGCTTCTTGGCGATTCGGTCGGCCATTACGTCCTTAATCAGCGGCTTCACCACATCGAACTTGTCGTAGCATATTGCGTACTTCGGGTCGCCGGGGTCTATAATCTGCTCGGTTCTCTCGACCTCCACTCCGGGCACTTCCTTCGGCGGCTTTGCCACGGGGCCTCCGCCCGCATCGGGCTTCTCCCCGCGCCGCAGCTTCTCTATCTGCTCCTGAGCGAACTTCTCCGCATCCTTCCTGATTTTCTCGGCGGCATCTTCGGCAGAGGCCTCGCCCTTGCGGATTTTCTCTATCATCTTCTCTATCTTCTCGCTGCTGCTCTGTCCGCTTTCGCCGGGACTTTCCTTTTCCGGGGCCTGGCCGGTTTTATTCTCCTTATCGATGAAGGCCCTCTTGCGTCCGCTCAGCTTGTCGAGATACGCCAGCGCCTCCGAGAAGTCGGCCTCGTAGAGATAGAAAAGGTAAAGCTTCATCAAGGAGTCGGTTTCGTCCTTGAACATGCCTTTCGTGAGCCGGACCACCTCTCCGGGCTCAAGGCTCGTCATCCTCAGCGTGATGGGCACGCTGTCCCTCCCCGGCGGTTTTAGGACAAACATGTCAGGCGACATTTCCTTGATTTTGCCGATGACGCGCTTGCTGCGATCGCGTAGGTTAATGGAGACGTCGAGAGGCGAGTCCATCATCTTCCTGAACGCGTTGTTCAGCACTTCCTTGAGTTCCATGAGGTGAGCCATGTCGGCCCGCTCGAGGTCCACGTGCTTCTTTATTGCCGCGTACTTAGGGTCAATCGCCGCCGAATCCACCAAAGACGCCACCTTCCCGAACTGCTTGTCAATCATGGGCACGACCGTCTGCCGGTAGAAGTCGTCCAGGAGGCCGGTGCGCTTCTCCTCCTCCTTCGCATGGGCCAGGGCCTTTTGCCCGGCTTCTATCGCCGCCATCTGGTCTGCGGCCTTCTTCTTCATGTCCTCGTCGCCATACTTCTGTATCTTTTCGTAGTCGTACATCGCCCCGTCAATGTTGCCCTTCTTGTACTTGGCGTCGGCGACCCTCATGTCGCGGTCGAATCTTGCGTAAAACTCCCGCTTGAGTTCTCTCCTGTATCCCGCGGCGGCTTCCGCCACCTCGGTGCCGGCGTGCTTCTTCTCGAACTCCGCCCAGAGGGCAATCGCGCCGTTGAAGTCGCGCGTCCTCTTGAGTTCGTCGCTCTGCGTCCTTGCTTTCGCGAAAGCCTCGTCAAGCTGCTTCGTGACCTGGCTGTGCAGCTTCTCCGCCTTCTCGGCGTAACTCGAGGAGGGATACCCGTTGTAAATGTCCGACAGCCGCCTGAGAATCTCCGCGTAGTCATCCGGGTGCTGCGTGTACAGGCTGAGAACGGCCTCCCACTCTTTCTTGGCCTTGCCATCGAACTCGGGCTTTTTCACCATCTCTATCGGAGGAGGAGGCGGTGGCGTTTGTACCTGTTTCTTCTCATCGTTTTTCTTGCGGTTGTTATCGCGATTGGAATCGTCGTACGTTATTTCCTCGCGCGGCTTCTCTGGCTTGCCCCCGCTGAACGCGATCAACAGGCCGATAACAAGCAGCAGGCCCGCGGCCACCGCAGCGACCCACATGTAGCTCGCCGCCTTCTTTTCCTGCACGGAAACCGGCTCGCGCTCGCGCCTCGCGACGGCCGACCTGACCGCGCGCGGCTTCGGAGCGGCCGCCTGCGCGGCGAGAGTCAGCGGACGGCTCCTGATGTATTCGAGTTCCTTGACCAGTTCCGTGGCGGTCTGGTGGCGCCTGTTCGCGTCCTTGGCCATCGCCTTCTCGATGACCTTCATGACCTGTCGCGGCACGTACTCGTAATGCTCTTTTTTGAACCTGACCTCGTCGTGAATCACCGCGACCATGATTTCGACCGCGGTATTCCCCTCGAAAGGCCTGTCGCCCGTGACCATGTAATAGAGCGAGGCGCCGAGCGAGTAAATGTCCGTGCGGTGGTCCACGGAAGATGAGTCCGTGACCTGCTCCGGCGACATGTACTGGGGCGTGCCCATTACCTGCCCCTCGACCGTCATGGAGGCTTCCTGGGCCATCCCTATGTTCTTCGCAAGCCCGAGGTCTGCGAGCTTGACGTGCCCCTCCTCGTCGATAATGATGTTCTCGGGCTTGACATCCCTGTGGATTATGCCGTTTTTCTGGGCGTGTTCGAGCGCCCTGGCCGTCTGGGTGACCACGTCGAGCGCTCGCTCGGGCTCCATTCGTCCCTCATCCAGGAGAATCTCGTGTATCGAGCGGCCCTTGATGAACTCCATCGACATGAAGTAGAAGCCGTTCTCCTGGCCGACGTCGTATACGCGCACGATATTCGAGTGGTTCAGCCCGCCGGCGCTCCGCGCCTCCCTTATGAACCGCTTGACGAAGACCTCGTCCTGCGAGTAGCGGTGATAGAGCACCTTCAGCGCCACGTCGCGGCTCATCGAGAGCTGCTCGGCGCGGTAGACGGTTCCCATGCCGCCGCTGCCGATTTTTTCGACAATCTTGTATCCCGCCAGCGTCCTGCCCACCAGGTTCTTGCTCGCGTCATCCTCGACGGGCTCGCGGGCCTGTGCATCTTTCTCGCGGCTCTTCGTCCCGTCCGAAATGGCGCCCACCACGCGGGCAGTAAGACCGCCGGTGGATGGCTTCTTGCTGAAGGCGCCGTGGAGTATGTCGTTGAGCTTCCAGAGTTCGCGAAGCTGCCTGCTGCAGGCTTCACAGCTCTCCAGGTGTGCGTCGATGGCCGTGCGTTCGGCCTCGGTCAGCTCGTCGTCGATGTAAGCCTGCAGGTTCTCGGCGAAATCTCTGCAGTCCATTGCGGCACCTCCGCTCGCGCGTAACTTGAACTAAGGCTTCAGATACCGGTCGAGCACCTTGCGCAGCACCTGCGTTCCCCGGTAAATCATTCCCCGAACCGTGCTCACCGGCACATCCAAAAAATCCGCGATGTCGCGATACGACAGTCGTTCGTAAAAGCGCAGCGACACGACCATCTGCAGGTTCTCCGGCAGCTCCGACAGCGCCGCCCCGATGACCTTGTCGAGGTCCTTGCCCGAGGCGGCGGACTCGCTCACCGACTGCTGCAGGAGCCCGCTGTCCACCAGCTTCTGCAGGGTCATTGTCTCGCGCTTCTGCTTGCGCAGCCAGTCCTTGCAGGTGGAATACGTAATCTTGGAGAGCCACGCGGGAAACTTCGCCGGCTCGTCAAGCCTGTCGAGAGACTTGAATGCCTTGACGAAGACGACCTGTGCGATGTCTTCGCTCTCGTGAAAGTCCTTCGTGAACGAATAGGACATTCCCAGCACCTGTCGTTTGTACCGTTCTACAAGAATACCGAAAGCCACCTTGTCGCCCTCGAGGGCGCCTTGGACCAGCTTCTCTTCCTGCACGGCCATTAACTAACCCCGCAAGTCTTCCGACTGCTGGCCATGCTCCGACATGACAGTCGTTCCAGCAGCCTCATAATCACGGACTTTTTGAACTTTTTTTACGCTGAAGTGCCACATTATCAAAAACTCAGCTTTCCAATGCGCCCGGCCGCCTCGCTTATATCCTCCTCGGGAGCCACCAGCGCGAGCCTCACGTACCCCTGACCGGTGTTCTCACCTCCTTCCAGCCGGTCGCCGAGCCACTCGCCGGGCATTACGACCACGCCGACGTCTTCCGAAAGCAGCTTCTGCGCGAAATCCACCGAGCTGTAGCCTTCGGGTATCTTCTGCCATATATAGAACGTCGCCGCCGGGCTGCATTCGGGCAGCCCCGCGCCGGCCAAGCCTTCGAGCAGGATGTCGCGCTTCCTGCGGTACTCCTCGCGCATCGCCTCGACGTGCTCCTCGTCGGAGTACGCCGCAATCGCAGCATCCTGGATGAAGGTCGGCATGCCGGAGTCCACGTTGGTCTTCACCTTGCGGAACCCGGCAATCACTTCCCTGTCACCAGCCACGAAGCCGACCCGGTAGTTGGCCATCGCGGAGCGCTTGGAAAGGCTGAACGTCGCTATGACGCCCTCCTTCGTCACCTCCAGGATGGACCCGGGCTTCTCCTCGAAATAAATGTCGCCGTAAGCTTCGTCCGAACATACGATTATGCCGTATTTACGCCCGAACTCAACAACTTCTTCAAAGAACTCGCGCGAGGCAGTCGCGGCGGTTGGATTGTTCGGGTAGTTAATCCATATAAGCCTAGCCTTCTGTGCCACGGATGCGGGCACGGCCGACAAGTCGGGAAGGAACCCGCGCCCTGGCAGAAGCGGCATGAGATGCACCCTGCCCTCTGCAAACAGCGTCCCGCGCACGTAGGGAGAATATCCAGGCGAGGGCACGATTGCCAGATCCCCGGGATTGAGAAATGCTTCCGGCATGTGGAACAGTGCTTCCTTCGTGCCGGCGCAGGAAGTCACCTCGGACTCCGGGTCAAGCTCGACGCCGTAACGCCTCTCGAGCCAGCCCGCGCACGCCCGCCTGAATTCGGGCATCCCCTCGTATGTGGGATATCCCTCGTTCTTCCGGGCATCTACTGACTTCTTGACCGCCTCACGCACAAGGGCGGGCGTCTCCGCCGTGGGGCTGCCCACGCCGAGGTCAATCACACGGATGCCGCGGCTCCGCAGCTCCGTAACCTTGCGTTCGAGAATGGCAAAAGGATAAGTCGAAAGCGAGTTTATCCTGTCCGAGAAATCTGCCGTCATCTTATCCCTCGGCTTTCAGCCCCAGCCTGTTCCTGAAATATTCCGCCGTCTTTTCCAGCCCCTCGCGTCTCTCGACTTTCGGCTCCCAGCCGAGCATCTCCCTCGCCTTTGCGATGTCCGGGCGCCTGACCTTCGGGTCGTTCGTCGGAAGCTGCTCGTGCCTTATCGCGCTCTTCGAGCCCGTAATCTCGATTATCTCCCGGGCAAGCTGCATGACGCTTATCTCCGCCGGATTCCCGAGATTGACCGGCCCGGCAAACTCCGAGAATGCGAGCTTCAGAATCCCTTCCACCATGTCGTCGATGTAGCAGAAGGACCTCGTCTGCTCGCCGCTGCCGAATACCGTGATATCCTCGCCCCGAAGCGCCTGCGTCATGAAGTTCGGAATGGCCCTACCGTCGCTCAGGCGCATGCCGGGGCCGTAGGTGTTGAATATCCTCGCAATCCTCACCGGAATCCCGTGAACCCTGTGATATGCCAGCGTCATAGCTTCGGCGAATCTCTTCGCCTCGTCGTAGACTCCTCTCGGACCCACCGGGTTCACGTTGCCCCAGTATTCCTCCGGCTGCGGATTCACCGCGGGGTCGCCGTACACCTCGGACGAAGAGGCGAGAAAAAAGACGGCACCCTTTGCCTTTGCAAGCCCGAGCGCGTTGTGCGTACCGAGCGCGCCGACCTTCAGGGTTTTAATCGGATATTCGAGATAGTCCAGCGGGCTCGCCGGCGACGCGAGATGAAGGACGTAGTCCACGTCCCCCTCGACCTCTATGAAATTAGTGACATCCTGCTGCACAAACACGTAACGGTCCTCGGAGGCGAATTCGTCTACGTGTTCCCTGCGGCCGGTCAGGAGCGTATCCATGCAGATGACGCGCAGCCCGCGCCCGAGCAGGCCCCTGACTGTGTGATAGCCGAGAAAGCCGGCACCCCCGGTCACAACCGCCGTTCGCCCCTCAGGCATGTCAGCATCCAATCCCGAAATAGGTGAATCCCATGCTTTCGAGGCGCTTGCGCGAGTAGATGTTTCTCCCGTCGAATATGACGGGCTTGCGCATGAGCTTCTTCACCCGTGCGAAATCCGGTCTTCTGAACTCGTTCCACTCTGTGACGACGGCGAGGAAATCCGCCTCCTCGAGCGCCTCGTAGTTGGTCCTGACGTATCTGACTTTCTCGCCGAACAGCGCCCGCGCGTTGTCCATGGCCGCCGGGTCGAAAACGCTCAATCTCGCCCCCGCCTCGCAGAGCCCCCCGACAATCGGTATCGACGGGGCCTCGCGCATGTCGTCCGTCCTCGGCTTGAAGGAAAGGCCCCACACGGCACCGTTCATGCCCTCGAGCTTCCCGCCGAAGTGGCTCTTTATCCTGTCCACGAGAAGCCTTTTCTGCCTTTCATTGGCCTCGCTGACAGCTTCGAGGATGCCGATGTCGGCGCCTGCTTCCCGGGCGGTCAATATTATCCCGGTGACATCCTTGGGGAAACACGATCCCCCGTATCCCACGCCCGGGAACAGGAATCTCGGGCCGATGCGCGGGTCGGCCCCCATTCCGATTCTGACCTCGTTTATATCCGCGCCGACCGCCTCGCTCAGGTTAGCCATCTGGTTCATGAAAGAGACCTTGGTCGCAAGGAAGCTGTTGCACGCGTACTTGCACAGCTCCGCGCTCGCGTTCGACAGCTCGATAAGCGGCTTGCCCGTGCGCAGGAACGGAGCGTAGAGTTCGCGCATGACGTCCCTGGCCCGGTCGTCCCCTGCTTCGAGCCCGATTACGACGCGCTCCGGTCTCAGGAAATCCTCGACAGCCGTGCCCTCCTTCAAGAATTCCGGGTTGCTGACGACCGAGAACTCCTGTTTCGTCAGGCCCAACAGAATCTCCCTCATCCTCGCGGCCGTCCCGACCGGCACTGTGCTTTTTATCACCATAACCGTGTAGTGCGCCATCGAACGCCCGATTTCCTCAGCCACCTTCCACACGCTCGACGTGTCGATGTGACCGTCCGGCCCGGCCGGAGTGCCGACGGCTATGAACACGACATCCGACTTCCCGACCGCCCCGGCGAGGTCCGTCGCGAAGCTGAGGCGCTCCTCTTCGATGTTGCGCGAGAGATAATACGGCAGGCCGTACTCGTGAATCGTCGGATTTCCCGCCGAAAGCATCTCGACTTTCGTCTGGTCGGTGTCAACGCAGATGACATCGTTGCCGCCCTCGGCCAGGCACGTGCCCGCGACGAGACCGACGTAACCCGTCCCGACGACGCATATTCTCATGGCATCTCTTACAGGTAAGCGATAAATTCCGACTGCCGCGCAGCCGCTTCGAAAGCCCCCCGCCGGTGCATTCTATTGCCAGCCGCCCCCGCCATCAAGCCCAAAACGCGCGCTTAACACCCTTTGAATCCGGGCTTGCGCTTCTCAAGGAACGCGCTCGTGCCTTCCATCTTGTCTTCCGTGTTGCACGATGCGGCGAACATGTCGGCCTCTACCTCGAGCCCGTCGGCAAGGGGCATCTCCGAACCGCGCAGGACCGCCGACAGCGCATACCTGACCGCAAGCGGGCCCTTCGACAGAATCGTCCCGGCCATCTTCCTGGCCGCGCCAAGAAGCTCGCCCTGCGGGTAGACCTGGTTCACGAGCCCGATTCTCTTGGCCTCGGCCGCGTCAATCATCTCGCCCGTGAGGCAGAGCTGCGCCGCCAGACCCTTTCCCGCAAGCCTCGCAAGGCGCTGCGTGCCGCCGTAGCCGGGAATGACGCCCAGCCCGACCTCCGGCTGCCCGAACTTCGCGTTCTCGCTTGCGAGCCGGATGTGGCACGCCATGGAAATCTCGCAGCCGCCGCCGAGCGCGAAGCCGTTGACCGCGGCGATGACCGGCTTGCCCAGCCGCTCGATGAAGTTGAGAAGGCCCTGTCCCCGGTCCGCAAACGCCCTCGCCGCGCCGAAGCTGTCGAGCGCCTTTATCTCGTTTATGTCCGCGCCCGCGACGAACGACTTCTCGCCCGCGCCGGTCAGTATCACCGCACCGACCGAACCATCCGCCTTCGCGGCCTCGAAAGCCGCCCGGAGGTCCGCGAGCGTCTGCGCGTTCAGCGCGTTCATGACCTTCGGCCTGTTCACCGTAATAAGCGCGATGCCCTCTTCCACCTCGTACAGGACGTTCTCAAGCTCCATCCAAGCCTCCCCTCAAGTAAAGCATGCTACCTCAGGCTGAATCTGATTTTCTGCGTCGCGCGAACCGCCACAGCCGCGCCTCCCGACAGAGCCGGCGCGAACCGCCAGAGCCGGACCGCCTCGACCGCCGAACGGTCGAGGTCGGCGCAGCCGCTGCTCTCCTCGATCACCACGCCGCTGACCGCGCCGTCAGCGCCTATCACAAGCGCCAGCGTAACCGACCCCTCAATCTCCTCCTCCAGCGCCCACGCCGGATAAACCGGCTCCATGTGGTACAACCTGACGGGCAGTCGGTCAACCTCGTCGAGCGAACGCACCTTTTCCACGGGCGCGGATGCTCCCGCGTCCCGCCCGCCCGGGCCGTGCGCTCCGGCAACTCCGGGAAGCGAAAGCTCCACGTCGGGCGCGAACTCCTGCGGGTCTATGTCTATGTCGGCGCCCTTGAGCCAGTCGGGCGGCGACTCTGCAGGCAAAGGTGCGGGCGATTCCGCAGCCTGCCGCTGCTCGGGTACCGGCTCCTCGCGAACCTGCTCGACCTTCGTCTCGTGCCTCTCGGGCGCCCTGCGCGGCAGCGGAATCTCCCTCTGCTCCGTGCGCTTCACTACCTCCACTTCGTGAATGTCGAAGACCGCCTGCGAAGGCATCGCCGTCTCGAGCGCACCACCGAGAAGCGGCAGCGCAAGAAGCATCCCGGCGTTCACCACCGCCGCAAGCACGATTGCCGTTGCCACCGTCTTCCCCATGTCAGCGCTTCCTCGTGGCAGCTACGGAAACTTTCTTCGCGCCTGCAAGCTTGCACGAATCCATGACATCCACCACCCGGCCCGCGGCTGCCCTGCGGTCGGCAATTATCACGACCGGTCTGCCCGTGCCCCGTCTGAGTTCCTTCTTCATCGCGCCCCGAAGGCCCGCGAGGTCCACCTGTCTGTTGTTTATATGAACGCTCCCGGTCTCCGATATCGCGACCAGAATCGACTCCTTCTCGAGCATCCGCGCCGTCACCGCCGCCGGCTTGTTGACCGAAATCCCCGTTTCCCGCACGAAACTCGTCGTCACCAGGAAGAATATGAGCAGGATAAACACCATGTCGATAAGAGGCGCGATGCCTATCTGCGGCTCGCGGCGCGACCTGAGATGCAGTCCTCCCAGCCTCCTCACCTGCCGTCCTCCCTGCGCAGGCCGGCCGATATCTCCAGGAGCTTGCGCTCCGCCTCTATCGAGACTGCATCCACGCGCGAAGAAAGGTAGCTGTGCATGAGAAGAAGCGGCAGCGCCACCACCAGCCCCGCTTCGGTGGTTATAAGTGCCTGCGATATCCCGACCGAAAGAAGCGCCGGCTCGCCCGTTCCGTGAAGCTCGACGACGCCGAAGCTCCTTATCATGCCCGCGACCGTACCGAGCAGCCCGAAAAGCGTCGCCGCGCCCGCCAGCACCGCAAGCAGCGGCAGGTGCCGCCCCAGCCAGCCCCGCGCCGACTCGACCGCCCGCTGCACGAGCCGCCTGCGCTCCATCCTCGTCAGGGAAGATTTGGCGAAAAGCGGCGAAACAAGCCGCGCCATCGGCATCCCGGCCTGCCAGCACAGGTCAAGCGCACTGCCCCGGCCCCCGCCGTGCAGGCGACCTTCGAGGCGCCAGAGGAACTCCCCCAATTCGCGCCCCTCGCGCCGCACGGAAAACAGGCGCAGAAACACTATCATCCACGCCGCTATCGAGACTGCGATAATCGGGGCCATGACAGGCCCGCCGCTTGCCAGGATTTCCGCGACCTCCTCAAGCATCGCCACCGCCCGGCGCCTCCTGCGCGCCTTCGGCCTGCGGTTCAGGCGCCGGCATGCCCGCTGCGGCAGCCGCCATGAACTCCGACGAAGCCTGCTCAAGGTTCGCGGTTATCCTGTCAACCTTCGCGCTGAGGAACCCGTGCATCAGCAGAACAGGTATGGCGATTATAAGGCCGATTTCCGTGGTTATCAGCGCCTCGGATATGCCGCCTGAAAGGAGCCGCGGGTCGCTCGTCCCGTATGCCGCTATCGTGTCGAAGGCCGAAATCATGCCCGTCACAGTACCGAGCAGCCCCAGAAGCGGCGCGACCGTCGCAAGCACCGCGATGGTCGAGAGGAACCGCTCCAGCTTCGGCATTTCGGCAAGCGACGCCTCGTGCAGCGTCTCCTCGAACACGTCCGCCGGCTCCGACGCCTTCTCCAGCCCGGCCCTCAGCACCCTCCCGACCGAGCCGCGCCCGCCCTTCGCAAGCACGAGCGCCGACTGCAGGCCCTTCGTCCGGTACGCCTCGACTATCTCGCGCGCGTACTTCAGCGTCCCCGTCCCCTCGCGCTGCAGCGCGAACAGCCGCTCGAGAATCAGCACGGCAGCGAGCAGCGCCACGATAAGCAGCGGTATCATCACCGGACCGCCGCGCGAGAGGTACGCCACAAGCCCGCCCTCGCCGTAGCTCACGCCGACTTCCATGTCCTGCGAGATGTCCACCGGCACGTAGACCGGCCCGGACGTCCCGGCCTTCGCGGCGGCCAGCGCCTCCTTCACAGCGCGCAGCACCTCGCCTCCGCGGAAACGCTCGTGCCTGCGAACGCTCTCGTCAACCGGCGAGCGAAACAGCACGCCTGCCTCCACGCCGTCGGAAGTGAGGTACAGGCTCGTGACCTCGCCGACCCGCAAAAACTGCGCATCGGCCACCACGCCGCCCGAGGTCAGAATTTTGGAGTCATACATCTCGACCCGGCCCGAGCGCGCAAGCAGCTTCCTCGCTGTTTCGAAAAAGCGTCTCGTCAGCTCGACCGGCTCGGCATCCTCTTCGCCAAGCGCCTCGGCCAGGTCCGCCGCTTCCTTCACGAGCGCCTGAGAGTCCGGGCCCTGCAGCAACTCATCCGCCAGGTCCCCAAGCTCCAGCACCGCCGCCGCAAGGAATTCGCCCACATCCCCGAGCAGCTTCCCGTCCGTCTCTATCTGCGCCGCGACCACCTCGATATTCGCCCGCTCGGCGGTGTTCGACCCGGCCACGCGCTTTATATTCCCGTCCAGCGATTCGAGAGACAGCAGCAGCCCGTCGCGCTGCGCGCGAAGCCGCTCCAGCCCGTCCGAGAGTGCGTCCCTCTCAGCCTCGAACTGCTTGCCTTCCTGCTCAATCTGCGCCCGAAGGTCGCTTATCGCCTTTTCGAGGCGCTCGCTGTCGGTAGGCTCCTTCAGCGGCATCGCCTTTTCCTGCGCCGCGGCAACGGCGCACGCGAGGATTGCGATGACGAGACAGGCCGTGCATATTCTCCGTCTCATTCGCCGCCCTCCTGCGAGTTTTTCTTCTCGCCCTCGGGCTCTTTCGGTTTTTCTTCCCCGGCGGGTTTCGGCGCGGGCGGGTGAACAAGCTGCAGCGGAACCCTCACAATCTGCGGCGCGCGCCTGCCTTCGGCAATTTCGAACGCGTGCCGGATTTCCGAAAGTTCCTCGCGCGTCGCAACCTCGCGCCACCCATACCCGCCGGCTGCCTTCAGCAGAATCGCGGCTGTCTTCCCGTCGTCCGAGAGGAACACCGCCCCTACCGAACCGACCCGCAGCACCCTGCCCTGCAGCCTCGCCCCGCCTTCGAGCCTGACCGTGTAGGCCACCTCGGGCGGCTGCTCCGTTACGCCCTCGGGCCTCTCAGCCGAAGGCTCCCTGACAACCGGAGAGGTGATTTCTATCTCGCCCGCGCGCCGGAACTCCTGCACCCACAACTGCCAGAGCAGCTTGCAGCTCTCCGCCGGCGTCTCGCAGCCCTCAAGCAGCCTGGACGCCGCTTCCGCCCGCGCGCCGCTTCCCAGCGGCAGGCCCGCCTTGATGTGGTCGAGCAGCTCTGCGGTCTTCCCGGTCGCTATTGCCTCGATTTCGCCCTTCTGCCCGTCAAGCCTCTCGAACTCCGCCGTAAGCTTCTCGAGCTTCGCGCGCAGCCCGGCAGAATCGTCCTCCAGCACGTCGCGCTTGCCCTTTAACTCTTCCTCCTGCGACTTGAGCGAGTCGATTTCCTCCAGCAGCAGCGCCTTCTCGTTCTGCGCAAGCTGGCGTGCGCGGCTGTGCTCCTCGCGCTGCCTGCGAAGCTGCGCCGTAAGCTCCTGGAGCTTATCGGCGAGGTCCTCAACTGCATCCTGCGAGTAAGCCAGCGCCGCCAGCACGCACGCCCCGAGGCATACGCACGTCGTCAGAAGCCTTTTCCCGGTCGAAAGATGTGACATGTTCTCCGAATCCCCCTACTCCACAGCAGCGCCGGCGCGCAGACTGAAAACTGTAGCAGCACTGCACCCGTGTGTCAATAGATTTATGACCGCGCCGCCCGGACAAAGGCTTGCATTGCAGGCCTCCTGCATTACAATTGCCCCTTCCCCGACAAGGAGGTGCATCAGTGAAGCAGCTTGAAGGACTCGACAGGGACACGCTCATCGAAATGCTCAAGGACGCCGCCCGCAACTGGCTCGCGCACGACGGGCTCTGGTTCCTCGCGGCCGAAAGACACCACGGCATCGAACACGCAATCGAACTCGATCGGGAAGCCTGGGAGATGTTCACCGTAGTCGAGGCGGGCCGCATCATGAAGCGCCAGGGCATCAAGCCCGGCGGAGGCATTCCCGCGCTGGAGAAAGCGCTCCAGTACCGCCTCTACGCCTACATGAACGAGCAGGAAATCACCAACGTCACCGAGAACACGCTCACCTTCACCATGAGGACCTGCCGCGTGCAGGATGCGCGCAAGCGCAAGGGCCTCCCCGATTTCCCGTGCAAGCCGGTCGGCATCGTCGAGTACGGCAACTTCGCCAAAACCATCGACCCGCGCATCGAAACCCGTTGCATCACCTGCCCCCCGGAACGGACCGACGACACCTGCTGGTGCTCCTGGGAATTCACCATACCCAATGAATAGCAGCGAGAAACCGCATAGAACCGGGCTGTCCGTCGTCTAAAGCACAGCGCCGCGCAGTTGACCTGCGTGCGCTGCGGCGATATGCTCATGTACAGGTCTTATGCGGAGTGATTCGATGAACATACTGAAAAAAGTACTTGTCCTGATTCTTATGCCCCTGCTCTGCTCGTGCATATCGCTCGCCGGGAAGCTCGCGAGCACCGACCCGGCCACGGTCGAGGCTGCCGTAGTCCAACTCGTCGAAAAAGAGCCTGACAGCCTCGCCATCCTCAACCGGACAATCGCCGCCGCTCCCCAGCCCCGGCGCGAGCGGATCTTCTATGCCTTGAAGAAGCGCTATGAAAGGAAGATTGAGGGACAGGTGGAGATAGAGGATTTCGTTGACTGGGTCCTCCCTGTCAACGAAAACCGCCAGCCAATACTCCAAGGCGAGAATGTGGTGCGATATCAGGTATACTCTCTCTCCCGCTGTGACCTTCCCCTGATGTTTCAAGAGACTTTCGGCGAGAATTCCTGGCTTCTTTCATGGTACGGCAATTCGTTCGTGGAGAGGTACCGCCGCAGGGCTCTGCCTTACCTGATTGAAGCCCTTTCGGGAAACGACACTACGGGAAGGGCTGCCGCGCTGATTACGATAAGGGCTATCCTCACAGACCCCTCCGACCCCGAGTTCACAGACTTCTCCATGGAAGACACGGCAAAGAAGGCGCGAGAGAACTTCAGAGCACTGTTCACAAGTAATAACCTCCTCCTGCAAATCCTCGCCGCAGGATGGCTCAACGGGGTTGCAGACATTTCGGAGCTTGTTGCTGTTGGTGAGAAGGGTCTGCAATCCCAGGACGAATTGACAAGGCTGCTGGCCGCTCAGACGCTTTACTTCGACCTCGGTTTGTTCCGACCAATGAGTGTCATAGTTGACCTCATACGTTCCGAGGACTGGTACATTGCACGCTGGGCCACGATGCTTGCCGGTTCATACTACTTCGACAAGTCGTTCTTCAGCGAAGAAGACAAGGATTTCCTTGCTGGAATGGTGGGCGGCCTCAACGCCATTGAGGCGATGTCTCTGCTCTCGAGATTCGACGACCTTGACAAGAAACACAAGCGCGCAATCGCCCATGCAACCCGCAGGCTTATACAGGGCGACCCGTCCAACAACGACAGGAGCCGCGCTGCAATCTTCCTCGGCTATCTGACCGAACCGGAGGATTTCGACTTCCTGATTGAATGCCTGCAGGATGAAACGGAAGACTCCGAGCGTATCGCTGCCAATGCCGCAAGCACACTGGGCGTACTTGGCGATAAGCGGGCGGTCCCGTATCTTGTGAAACTCATTCCACGGGATGATTCGGTTGGTTGGGCTGCAGCACATGCGCTGGGCCGCATAGGCGACATCTCGGCAGTACCGCACCTCGTCAGTGCGCTTGAAAACCAGCTTGGCACAATTGCTCCATGGTCGCTGCTCTTCTCAGCCCTGGGCGAGCTTGGGGATAAACGCGCCATACCCGTTCTTCAGAAAACACTCAAGGCCGAGCACATGAATACCAGGGAATATGCTGTTGAGGCGCTTGCGCAAATCAAGGACCCCGCTATCGCAGATATTCTTATCAATGTTGCCAAATCCGACAAGGAAGAGTATGTCAGGAAGATAGCGCTGAATCTTGCCGTGGAGATGGGTGGTGCAGGAGTAAAGGCCCTGCTTCTTCGCACGATTGACGCAGAACGCGGTGAAGTTCTGGCCTGTGCTCTCGAGGGAATCGAGAGACTCTGCCCGGAAAGACTGCACGAGAGCACAAAAAAGGTGCTCGAACTCCACTGTGACAGCCCCGGATATGCTGCCATAACTGCCGTCGAAATTGCCGCGAAAAACAATTACGCTGACTGCATTCCCCTGGTGGCAAAGGTACTCGACAATGCAACAACTTATGGGCTGTGTAGTATAGTGGAGGCACTCGTACAACTAAGGGGCAAGGATGCCGTACCTTCGATTGAAAAGGCACATGAAAGACTCAAGAACGAAGCACCGTATCTTGTTATCGAGCTGGCCAAACTTGCTCCTGAGAAGTATGAGGGTGAAGTTATTGCCCTTATGAAAGCCTCCAAGGAATACTGGCTTCGATGGGAAATTGTCGGGATTCTGCTGGAAAAGGGCCGAAAAGAGTCGTTCGCCATTCTTGACAAGGAACTTACCGGCCCTCACAGGCGCACCTTGTATGATGAGGGATGGTCAAGCGCCTGCTCAGCCTTGGTGAAGTACTTTCAGGGCGCGCCGGAGTATGACTACAATGCTTTCTGGACGGAACGCGAGAAGCAGTACAACGCAATCAGGAAGTTCTGGCTCCAGAAAAGGGACAAATTCACCTGGGACCCCGCCTCCCGCAAATTCACCGTCCCTCCGGATAACCGGTAGCACCGCCCCTCGGAACTGTTTGCATTCACCGCAGACGGATGTATACTTCAGATAAGTGCTGGGGAACTAACTGTCTTCGATTCACAACGGATTCCACCAGATGGCGAAACTAACCTCAGACCAGAAACGGCAAATCGTTTCAAAATACAAGGAAGGGGCTTTGGGGACCGTCCTCGCCAAGCAATTTGATGTCTGCAGCTCAACCATATACAACGTACTCGATGAAGCGGGTGTTAAGCGTCGGCATAGGCAGCACTCACTCGATGAATACGTGTTTGATGTCCTGAACGAGCAAAGTCTCTACTGGCTTGGGTTCCTGCTCGGCGATGGCTGGTACAAGAAGACGAAGAATACTCTCACAGGTATCGAGGTGCAATTGGCAGGTAAAGATATCTCTCATATTTGCAAGCTTCGCGCCTTCTTCGGCTCATCTCATAGGATTAGAAAATGCCTGCGCAAGCGGCGCGGCAAGTATCATCCTTCGTGTGTTCTTCAGATTCCCTCTCCGCAGTTGGCATCGCGAATGAGTTCTTGGTTAGGCAACCCAAAGGGCATAGCTGTGAAGGAGGTTTTCACAAAAAGCCGTCATTTCTGGCGTGGTCTTGTTGATGCAGATGGTCATCTCGCAAAGCCTAGGCGCGGCTACACACGCCCACTCGTGAATCTGGCATCAGATAGGCTGGAACATCTGGAAATGTTCCTTCGGTTCCTCAAAGAGAACAATGTGCTCACTCAAGACTTCCTCATTAAGCCAGATGGGTGCATCTTCCGTGTGGATATATCGGGCAATTCAGCGGCCAGAACCCTTAAACTGCTCTACAAGGACTGCTCAGTTGCATTGTCACGCAAGCTGAAGGATGCAACCGCATTCTTTGACTGGCAGGGCGTAGGACGAGGGGGCAAGGCTGAACCCAAGTTGAAGCCTGTGCAAGAGAATGAGTTGATAGGGCTGTACAAAAAGGGAACGCCGATAAAGAAGCTCATAGATAAGTTCACCGTGTGTCGTCAGACAATCTACAACATTCTGAAGAAGAAAGGTGTCCAAGTTGACCGGCCCTCAGCATGGAACCCGAAGACTGCATCTCGAAATAGACAAATAGTCATGCTGTTCTCGAATGGTACTTCGCAGGATGAGTTGGCGAAGAAATTCAACCTCAGCCGGATTACCATCAACAGAATACTCCGCAACCAAGATGACAAGTATAAAAGCTCAAATAAAGCACGGAAAGACACTAAGAGGTAACAAGCAGGATGGCCCGCAGAACGAGGATTATGTATATCGAGCAGAAGACGGGCCCCGGTCTCGACGGAATCAGCGGCCCGGCACGCATAGGGCGCGTGACCTTCTCCAAGTCCGGCAAATCGCTCTACTACAAAGGACGAACATTCGGCTCCCTCAAAGGCAGCGGGTTCAAGGCAAACTACTTCGATGAAGAAACCCGGGAGGAATACTGGATTTCCGGGTGCAAGAAGAAAGGCGGCGACCGGCTCTATCCAGGCGTTATCGAAATCGACGACGACGCTGCAGAGGAGTACTGGACCGAAATCCGCAAACTCCCCGAACGAAAAAACGAACGCATTATCCGCTGCAAAGGGAAGTATCCCCGATAGGAACTCATGTTCCGGGGAAAAGATTGATTACTCTAATGAGAATCCTGAAAATCACTCTGATTGCGCTGCTGTGCCTGACAGGCTTGTTCCTGATTCTCGGCCTAACGAGCTCCAACTTGCCCTGGGACCACAAGCAGTCGGCAAACGAGGCAATGGCAATCTCTCAGATGCGGACGATGATGTCTGCTCAGGAACTGTATCATGAACGCCACGGCAGGATTTTGCCGTCAGTTCAGGCTCTCGTTGACGCCAACTATCTGAGCAAAACCACGCTGGACCGTGAGCACACCGGCTACGTCTTCACAGTGAAGCCTGTATCACAAGACGCATGGGAAGTGACGGCTGCACCTGCAACGCCCGGAGTCACAGGCAGGAGATGGTTCTACGTTACATCGCTCGATGGCGATTTGAGGATGAAATGGTACGAGCCTGCCGATTCCGGAAGCTGTTCCCTTAAAACAGGCAAAGGTGACGCAAATGGCCCGGGTTTCATGGATAACTGGGTCTACTGTCACCCGAGGTTCCTGTTCTACCTGCTAATGGCTTTCCGGACGGGAGTCGTGACGTTCTGCGTATTCGTTCTCTACATGTTCCTGAAAGTCCTCGGCGTCGGACAGCGGCAGGACGAAACAGACTGACGCCAGCAGAATCGCCACTTTGGTAATCTTGAACAACACGTCGTATTGTCTTTTTACATAATTCCAGATGGGTTTCTCATTTGTATATCCGAGCCTGATTTCACAAATCTCCCGTTTTAGCTTTAACCTCTTTGCCTGCAAGGTGTTGCGCGCTTCCTGTCTTCTGCCTACTGTCTACGGTCTACTGATTTTACAAGACCCGGCCCGCTTCCGGTGAAGATGCCTGTTGCCGCATCTGCTTTGATGGCTTGATGTTGCGACCATAATAACGTTCAGAGTTGTGTACTGCAGAGGGGTATTTTGGGGAAATTTTTTGTAAAAACTCGTCCTAAACCCTTTGATATCAACAACTGTTACTACAAGCCGTAATTTCACCGCAGAGAACGCAGAGAAGAGTGGGAGGGGAAGAAAGGATATCTCATTTCCACCACGTCTCCGACGTGGTGTTTCCGGGTATTGGCCCTGGTTACTCGCTACTGGTTGCTGGCTGCTTATTCCGCCTGGTCTTCGATTTCGCGCAGGAGTTCGAAGACGACGGTGTCGTCTGCCGCGACGTGTTCCTGGTCGGTACATATGCGCAGGTCGCTGCCGCAGTGCTTGCAGAGGAACGGCTTGTCCGGTTGGTGGCCTTCGACGTTGTATTTGGTCTTGCAGGAGACGCACTGCATGAGGGTGCGGTTCTGCATCATGAGCAGCAGCCGCAGGTCTTCGGGTCGGAGGTAGCCAAGCTTGAGCATGATTTTGCCGAGGCGGGGGTGCCTGCCCTGCTCCGCTTCCCTGGCCTGTATGGCAAGGCAGCGCTCGAGCTGTCGCCGGGCCACGAAGCCTTCGCGCACGGCGACCTGGCCCAGGAGGGTTTCGCCCACGGACGGGCCCTTGCCGGCCTGCGTCTTTTTGGCGAGCATGGCTTCCTGCAGGAGTAGGATTTCATTGCGCTGTCCGTCTGTTATCATGCCCCTGGCGTACATGATTTCGCCGAGTTTGGGCGGTTTGGCCTCCTTGCCGCCGGGGCCTTTGCGGGCGCGTTCCTGTTCGTGGATGCATTCTCGCACCTGCTCGGGCGTGACGTGGCCCATGCCCATGGCGATTCTGCCGAAGAGGGAGTCGAGCCCCTTGCCGTGGCCTTCGCTGTCCTGCATTGGTACCTCCGGCCCGGCCGTGCCGGGCATGCCAGACATATGGACATGATACCAGCGCGCGGCGGCCCGGTCAAATTAAAAGTCAGATGCCGCCTGCAGGCGGGAAAGGAGCAGGATTGTTGTTGACAGCGCGTCTAATTGATGTAACATACGGGCCTTGCAGGCAGCCGAGGTGGCGGAACTGGCAGACGCGCTAGCTTCAGGTGCTAGTTCTCGAACAGGGAGTGGGGGTTCGAATCCCCCCCTCGGCATTTCAGGCTCCTGACCTTGTACTTTGCAAGTACTCATTCAATTACCCATGCCATCAAGCGGCCAATGTTCTGAACAGGCTGAACAGGTAGCAGTCCGCCCGGCAAAGCCGAATTCACGCGCGCATATGATTTGACAAATGCGGCATATACCATTAGAATCTGAAAGGTGGAACAACATCCTTGAATTACCCAACGTGCATTTCCGCCAGTCAGCTTTGTAAAAAAAAAGAGTTGTACGCAGAGCATGGCACGTAACAGCCTGCTGTGAGCATGCTGTTCTTGCCAGTGGCTCCCGAGAGAAGTTCCGTTCCGTGATAGAGACCGGAGACGGGTATTCATCGTATGCAAAGACGTGGTTCAGAGGGAAGGATGGTACGGATTCGCAGGGGTCTCTGCGCAGCATTCCTGCTTGCGTTGTTTCTGTCGCTGTGCTCGTGCGGGCCGTTCGGCGCGGGCCCGTGGTACGCCATATTCCAGGGGACGCA
>CAZXNM010000013.1:0-147195 GCA_964641955.1 uncultured Planctomycetota bacterium | reverse complement strand
TTGTGCGCTCGTTGCCGAGGGCGCAGGCGCCTGCCGTTCTGAAGCAGCGCCTCGCTGCCGCATCCGTCCGGAAACCGTCCTCAATATTCCCGAGAATTCTCAGCCTTGCCGCCGCAGCGGCTGTTTTTCTTGTCGTGGTAGTAGCCGTATTCATGTTTACGGAACCGGAGATCTCTCCTACGGAAACAATCGCATCAAGGGAGATTAAGGGAGAAAAGGATGCCGGGTTAAAGTCAGAGGCAGAAATCGTGCATATTGAAAAGACTGAAGAAACCGTTGACAAATATTCGGCCAAAGCAGCGGAAAAACTCGACGAACCCGTCATCGCCCGGGCGCAGGCCGGCAGGATGGAAGATAAAACGGGCGCTCTGGAAGATAAGAGAAGAGACTACCTGGAACGGGAACTCAAAAAAGATTGGCGCGCTCCCTCCAAGCCGAAACTTGCAGAGATTAATAAAAAGCTGAAGGAAACGGAAGAACTGCTGGAAAAAGGGCAACTCAAATCGGAACTCGCCCGGGCGGAAGCTCCTGCAGCCGAACCTCCGGCGGAACCTGCAAGAGCACCGGATGCTCTTGCTGCTGCAAAGAAGCCCGTTACGGAAGATGCTTTACCGGATGCGGAAGCGCCGGTGGAAGGAAAGAAACTGGCCGGCGCAAAGAAGCCCGGAAAACGGGTCGAGCAGCTTATAATTGAGACTCCCGACGTCGGCAAAGCTGCGGGCGAACTCAAAGAGATACTTTCCGCTTATTCAGGCGAGAAATCGGACCGGAAGAAAAGCGAGAATAAATCTACAGGCGAGTCGTTGAAGCTCGGGAAAGCGGACTCCGAAGCGGAGGTATATCTCGTCGAGGTTAGCACTGAAGAGTATAAGAAGCTTATAGAGAAACTGAAAGCGCTCGAAGTCAAGGCTGCTCCCGAAACCGGCGCGAGAGAAAAAGCCAAGCTCAGCGAAGGTCGTGCAAAAGACAAGAGCGTCGCGCCGAGGCGCGGCGGCGGTGCGGGAAAGGCAGCGCCGGGGGCGGATAACGGAATGAGCCGCCGCGCAGCCAGGAAGAGCCAGCCTCGTCTAGGTTTCTCAGAGGAAGAGGCTGAACCCGAGGAGTCCGAGGGGAATGGCGAACCGCAGCAAACCCGGAAAGAACAAGAGAAGGGATTCGGCGGCGGGAAAGCCGAGGCGAAACCCGAGGCCGGCGCGAAGGAAGAAATACCCGATGACGAAGCCGGACCGAAGACGAAAGCAGCGGAGGTCATCACCGTCGTCATACGAATTGTAAAGCGCGACATCCCGCATGCCAGACTGCTCTTGCGCGACGCGAAGCAGGAATCAACCGAAAAGACGCCTGCCGAAGGCAAGTAACCGTCATTCAGGGAAACTGACTATCCCCGCCTGACTGCTGCGTCCAGATGCGTGCAAAGAAGCTCGTAAATCTGCTCGATGTGCGCCAGGTGCTCGGGCTTCATGAGCACGCTGCGAATCACGGTCGTTTCCGGCGCATCCCAGAAAACCTCTCCGAACCGGTTGCCGAGAAGCGGCGGCGATATCTTCATGCGCGCTAGGTAGAGCGGATTGTCCTTGTCGTTCATCGCAGTCTCGAACAGCCTGTCCGAGAGCGCGGTTACTGCGGTAGCTTTCATTTCCGATGGGCGCGGGAAATAGGCAACTATGTCGAGTTCCGGCCTGACAACAAGCTCGAACCTTTCGTCAGCTTCAAGCAGGTCAGCCAGTTTAAGGGCGGCTTGCCTGCACTTCGACAGTATGGGTCCGAAACCTCTGTCTGTTTCAAGGGGGAGGCATCTGAGCGTAACCCACAACGCCGCGGCTGATGCACCCGCCCGCGAGCACTCAAGGCTTATCTCGCCGAGGTGAAGCTCCTTCGATGTGAAATAGGTATAGGGCGAATCGTGTTTGTAGAACCTGCCTACGCCGGGGTCTTTGAATATAACGCTGCCGCAGCAGTACGGCTGCAGGCCGTGCTTGTGAGGGTCGATGACTATGCTGTCGCATTCGCCGAGAGCTTTGAACGGCCCCGGCTCGACGAGAGGTTCCTCGGCTCCGGCCAGAAGCATGAAGAATCCCCCGTAGGCGGCGTCGGCATGAACGCGAAAGTCCTTGTTCCTGCCCATCTCCACCAGTTCATTCGCCGGGTCGAGCGCCCCGAGCCCGGTCGTGCCGACCGTGGCGACGACAGTTCCAATGTCATGTTGCTTCAGCTTCGCCTCGAGGTCGTTCAGGTCGAGCCTGCCGTGCTCATCGCTTTCTATTTTCACACCTTCCACCCCGAGCACGCTGCAGAGCCGTGGGTGGGTGTAGTGGCACTGCCGACTGAACGCTATCGCCTTGCCCGGGTGCAGATTACGGGCGACCCAGAGTGCTTCGAGGTTGGCGACGGTGCCGCCTCCCGTGAGGTGCCCCAGATGATGCGGCAGACCGAACATCGCGGCAAGCTGCTCGACAGCCTCCACTTCCATTGCCGATGTAGCTGGCCCGCCGTCGAGCGCGTGGTTGTTCGGATTCACGAGCATCGCGGCTAAGTACGCCATTGCGGCCGCCGGGTGCGGCGGTTTTAGCATCTGCCCGGCGTAGAACGGGCTGAAAAACGGGTAACACTGCGCGAGCCGGTCGAAATACTCGCCGAAAACGGAATCGAGAGTATCCTGCGGCACTGTCAGGGTCGGGTCAGTCTCGAAGTCCGGCATCGAGGCGCGCCGTTTCTCGACGGCTTCCACGCACCCGTCGAGCAGTTTCCTGCAGGCATGCTTGTCCATGAGTTTTTCTCTCCAATGTAGTCGAGCGCTCATTCAGAGAATATCCATCCTTTGCCATAGAATCAATGCCCGCTCCGGCGCGTCGAGGTGCTTTTTTGTTGGACAAGCCGCACGGCGGGTGTAATATAAACAGGCAAATCATCATGCGGCAGGAGGCGGTTCAATGAGACAAATGCTTGCCGGACTCGCAATCCTCGTGGTTCTTTTCGCAGGCTGCAAGAAGAAGGACGACGACTTTGTAATCCCGTTTGTGCGCATTACATCGCCCATTACGGTCGATGTGACGACGCCCGCATCGCCGCAGACGGACGATGTAACCATTGACTATGCCCTGATAGACGACCGCGTTCCCGCGGTGAACGCGGATATCCTGGTATACTACTCGACGAACGGCTTATTCTACAAACTCGCGACACAGGGCGTCGGCGGAGATGGCACCACCAACCTCACGACTGCTCCCGCACCCGGCGCAGCCCATACCTACGTCTGGGACTCGGCCGCGGACCTCGGCCCCGGCATCTTCAACGTCGTCATCAAGATAGTGCCTTATGACACCGGCACCTCGGACCAGGGAACGCCCGGCAAGAGTGGCTCGTTCCAGGTGGTCAGCATCGTGCCGCAGGTCAGCCCGGAATTAAAAGTCTACGACCCGAAGCTCGCCGCAGGCGTTTCGATGGATGTTGAATATCGCGTGGACCCCGGGCATCACAGCTACGACGTTACGGTGAGGATTCTGGACGGAACAGCGACCGAGGTCAGGCGGCTGGTGGACGGCCAGTCAACGCCCGGCGGGAAAGGATACACAGTCACATGGGACGGCAAGGACAACAGCGGAAACTACGTTGACCCGGGCGACTACGACGTGTTAATCGAGGCGGTCTATCAGACCCTGCCGGCTTTCTCGTCGCAGGAAACGGTTCACATCGTGCGGCTCGGCGTGGCGGGTATAGAGTTCGTGAGCAACGGCGCGGGCAGCGCCGAATACCAGCTTATGTACCACGTGAGAAACAGCACGCCAGGCACTTACTATGCGATTCCCGACGCGAGGGCGCAGTGGGCGATTGGGCCCGACAGCGGCGACGTCGCAGACCTCGACACCGACAACGGGCAGCCGCGTTCACTGCCCGTGCTGTGGACCGCCCTTAACAGTCCGCCGCAGGACGGAACCGACACGGCCGGCGTGGAGGATGACAACTACAACCTGCCTTCGTGCTACGAGCGCGGGGCGAGGCCGAAGCTCCAGGTTTCTCTCGGCTCGAACGCAGCCTCAGACGTCACGCCGAACACTCCCCTCGGATGCAATTACCCGGTCACGGGTTACCCGATACGCATTGTCATCAGCGAGGCCAATCCCGAGACTGCGGGCGCGAACGAAGGCATCTCGCCCGGTGGAACTGTCAACTTCGTTGCCAAGACGGCGCTGTCGAACGCTGTGCAGAAAAACACCCTCGGCTACACGTTTTCATTCGAATACCAAGATGGGTTGGCGTGGGTTGACATCCCCGGCTCGATTTCGACTACCCACACCGTTTACACAATCTTTGACAAGCCAATGCTGACCGACAGCGCCACGCCCGTTGCGCCGTACCTGCCGTGGGTGAAGGTCGTGGACATCGCTGTCGCGTGGATTGACGGCCCTGCTACAGAAAACGGCGTATGTGGCACCATCGTGGAGCAGGTCAACACGTTTTTCGGAATCCAGTACGACACCAATGTAGGTGCTTGCCACTACACCACCGGTGGTCTTACCAGCCACACGATGGAGATGTCCGACTTCATCGATGATTACGATGCAAGCACATTCACGACCGTGAACTGCTCCGACTGCGCATGCCTCGTGAGCACGTTTGCCAATACAATCGGCGTTGACCACAAGTACCAGATTCTCGGCTATTCTACGGGTTCGATTCCGCTTAACTACATGATTCCCATCGGCCATGCCGCTTGGGTCATACCATTCTCGGGTGCATTCTCGTATCACGCAGTACCGACAAAAGATGAAGCGGATACGATAAGCGATGCCTGCTGCACGCTCGACAACGATTCCAACCCATCGAGTTCACCGTTTACGCCGATACTGCCCGTGAACATGAATTACAATACTTACAAGCAGAAGCTTTCATGGAGCCCCGGAAGCTGGGGCACCTACGGCTCGGCCGTTCGCTGCGGCCAGGATTGATGGAGGTTCATGCGCCGTGTTCCGATTGGTCGCAGTCTCCCTGCTGGTTCTTCTCGCCTCTGTCGCGCTTGCGGATGAACTCTTGGACAAGGCGAAACAGACATACGACTTCGACAAATGGCCGGGCAAGGATGGCGCGCTCAAGCAGGGCTTCGCCCTCAAGAGCCTGGACCTCTCGCCTTACGAAATAGCTTCCGTTCGCAACAGGCTGCGCACTTCGGGCGAGATGATATTTCGATACCGGATAAAGGGTGCTACGAAACACGTCTTTGAGGTCTCGTTGCGCGTACTTGACACAGTCGCGGCGGCCCAGGAGCACCTCCTCAAGTACCTGAGCACCTGCACCATGACGGTGCCGAATGGCAGCACGCTCGGTCTTGCAGTGGGAGACATCTCGTTCGCGGTAAAGTCCGGCGGCGCTTTCCAGGCGATAGCGTTCGTCAGGAACAACGTATTCGTCCGCATCACGCTCATGGCCAGGCCCGGGGGCGAGGGCGAAATCCTGCCGGACATCTCAGACGTGGCGAAAAAGATAGATGCAGCCATAAAGAACGAGGCTGAAGTCAAGACGACTGCCGAGCTGAACAAGCCGCAGGTCACGGAGTTCTCGCCTGCAAGCGATACGGTGGAGCCGGACAAGCCTGTCGAGCTGAAGCTCACGGTCAAGGACCCGAAGGGCGAGAAGGTGGAGCTTCACATGGAAGAGGGCGGCGGCATGGTCTACGAGAAGGATGGCAAGAGATACTTCAAGGCTGAAAAGCCCGGCACATACACCGTCACCGTCTACGCCGTCAACGAACACTTCCTCGCGACAAAGAAGAGCATCACGATAACCGTTCAGAAGTAGCTGCCCGACTCGGTACAGCATTAAATACACTGGCAATCCGGGCGCCGCTCTTGTACGATGCTCACGACAGTCTAGACAGTAAGGAACAAGCCATGAAAAAGCTGCTTATTCTCGCACTGGCCCTGCTGGCGGGACATGCCTCCTTCGCGCAGGAAGGCGAGCAGGAGATTGAGGAGAAGGTCAAGAAGCTCATTGAGCAATTGCATTCCGAGCGGAAGCTTGACGCGGTAAAGTCCGCAGTTGAGGAGTTGGCGAAGATCGGCAAACCTGCCGTCGAACCGTTGATTGAAGCACTTGGGCACACTGACTACGGCATCCGGTCTTATGCTGCGGACATTCTCGGCACGATTGGCGACAAGAGGGCAGTGCAGTTCCTGCTCAAGGCGCTCAAGGACAGAGACGAATCAGTAAGGTACAGTGCCGCGGACGCGCTCGGCAAGCTGCGTGATGAGAAGGCGGTCGAGCCTCTGATAAAGGCGCTTCAGGATGAGTATCCGGCGGTTCGGAAAGCAGCCCTGCTGGCGCTGATTGCGACAGGCAAGCCCGCTATCAAGCCACTTGCCGCTGCGTTGAAGCACGAAGAAGAAGAGGTGCGCATAAGTGCAGCAATAGCGCTGGGTGAGATAAAGGACAAGAGCGCGCTTGACCCTCTGATAGAGACAGGACTGAAAAACGAAAGCTGGTGGGTTCGCTACTGTGCCGCCGAAGCATTGCTGGCGATAGGCGACAAGAAGGCAATTGACCCGCTTATCGAAACACTGAAAGACAAAGTCTGGCAGGTCCGTCATTGTGTCGCTGAAGTCCTGGGGGATATGGGTGACAAGAAAGCTGTCGAAGCTCTCAGAAAATTGTGGGAAGAAGATAAAAATACGCTGGTTCGGCTGAATGCGGCGTACGCTCTTGGGGCAATTGCCGCCGACGCGCAAGCAATTGAGTATCTGGTGAAGAGTCTCGAAGAGGAAGACAAGACAATCCTCCGATGTTCATGTAAAGCACTTAAGAAACTCGGCAGGCTTGCTGTTAAGTCTCTGAAGAAAGCCATGAAGCACGAGAATAAGTTTGTCCGCCAGCTCTCCGAAGCGGTTCTGAGTGACATTGCCGTGCTCACAGCAAATAATTTTCTGGATTCCGATAAGAAGGGACGAGCAAAAGCCGAGCAGACGCTTATAGAGATTGGCCCTCTTGCCGTCAGGTCTCTTCTGCTTATTCACAGTGGCTCCGGTTACGCATCCGTGGTGGCGATTCGCAAAATCGGCGACAAGGCCATTGAGCCGCTGCTGAAACTGTTTACTGTGGAGAAAGAGGAACTTGTTCTTTCCGAAGCTGCATGGGTTCTCGCGAATCTGGATGGCGGGAAAGCGGAGAAACCGCTGAGAGAGCTCTGGGAGAAAGACAAGCGCAAGAGAGTCAGGTTTGGCGCCGCCAAAGGACTCGCTATTGTCGCAAAAGACCCGGAAGCGATAAAATTTCTGATAGGAGCCGTCAAGGACAAAGAGCTGTATTTCGCCGGCTACGCGGCGGAGATGTTCAAGGCGATTGGCAGTGCGGCGGTCGAGCCGCTGATAAAGGCTCTCAAGGAGACGGACCCTGCCACTATCTCGGTTGCAGCGGCAGCGCTCGGCATGATTGGCGACAAGAGGGCAATCAAGCCTCTCATTATGTTGCTCAAGAACAAGAATCCCGACCTCTGCTTTTCCGTCGCAATGGCCCTTGTGAGATTCAGGAAGGAAGCGGTGGAGCCGCTTGTCAAGGCTTTCAGGGAACAGGGGCCGGAAGTCCGCAGATATGCCGCTCTGGCGCTCGGGAACATCGGCCAGGGAGCCTCTGAGCACATGATGGCCATGCTAAAAGATAAGGATGCGAGCATCCGCTCGCACGCCATCGGAGTTCTCGGCATGCTGCGCGAGAAGAAGGCATATGACTCGTTCATTGCAGCTCTCGGTGATGAGGATGCAGAGGTGCGCATGTCAGCCGCGTGGGCGCTGCGAAAGCTCGCGGACAAGCGAGCTTTCGAGCCTCTTGCATCGCTTCTTAAGGACAAGGATGAGAGGGTCCGGGTCAGTGCTGGGCTTGCCCTGGCGAAGATGGGCGACAGGCGGGCTGTCGAACCCTTGATTGAAGCGCTCAAGTCCGAAAAGAAAATAGGTGTGCGCCCAATCAAAGAGGAAGCAGCCCATGCGCTTCAGGCCCTCACGAAACAAGACTTCGGCACCGACTACGAGAAATGGAAAGAGTGGTACGAGAAGGGCAGGGGCAAGTAAGCCGGCGGACTACAGGAACAGGCCCAGGAGCAGGTTGAGGATAGTGCCGACCGCGAGCGCAGAGCAGAGCATGACCACGGCGCTCTTCAGCATGTCTTTCGGGCCGAGTTCCTTGAACATTACCGCGAACGCGCCCACGCACGGGAAATACATGGTCAGCACCACGCACGCGACTATTACCTGTCTCATCGACAGATGGAGCGGCTCGAGCAGCCCGACCGCAATATCCTTGCGCAGGAAGCCCATGATTAACGCACCGACCGCGTCGGGCGGCAGGTCCAGAAGGCCGGTAATGACTGGCTTGACTATGCCGCCGATAAATCCAATTACGCCCAGCGTGTGAAGGATGTTGATTATGAACACCCCGGCGAGCACCCACGGCACGGCACCGCGAATGAACCACACGAAGCGCATCCAGACCTTCTTCAGAAGCCCCTTCCAGTAGGGCAGGCGGTAGGGCGGGACATCGATAATAAGCTCCGGACTCTCGCCGCGCACCAGCCGCTTCATGACAGTGCCGAGAATGACCCAGACCACGAAGAGCGTGGCAAATATCGGCACGAGGGCGAATGGACCGAACTTGCCGGCGAGGCCGACAATCATCGCTATCTGCGCCATGCACGGCACGCAAATCGCCATGAGGGTGATTGCTATGAAGCGCTCGCGCTTGCTTTCGAGAATGCGGGCGGAAAGTGCTCCCGGAACGGCGCAACCGAGGCCCAGCAGCATCGGAATGATTGACATGCCGTGCAGCCCCATGCGGTGCATTACAGTGTCCGAAAGGACTGCCAAACGCGGCAGGTAGCCGGAATCCTCCAGAAGTGAAAGCACAAGGAAGAATGCAAAAATGTATGGTAGAACCGCGCCGATAGGCACGAAAAGCCCGGTCGTCAGCAGGCCGAACGACTCGCCGTAGTCAATCCGGCGCGCGACAAGCACGCCGTTTTTCTCCACGAATCTCGCCGCGCTTTCCTCCGTGGCGAATGCATGCGCCTGTGCGATGGTCATTTCGCGTTTGCCGACGGTGACGAGCTTCTCGCCCGCGTCGTTTACGGTGATTGCCCCGATTTCCTCGTCGGCGAGTTCGCCGACTATGATGTTGTGGAAAAAACCTTCATTCCCCAGGCCATCGGAGAGGGAGAGCATGACTGACGACCAGTATTTCTCGAAGACAGGCTCGATGAGCGTGATAAGCCCCTCGCCGACGTATCGGATAGCGAAAAACGACAGCAGCACGACGACTATCGCGAAGGGGATTCCCGTAAGTGGCCTGACCGAGGCGTCGCCGAGCCTTTCGAGCAGGGTGTGGTGCCGGTGGGTGAGCGTCTGGGCCTCGCTGACAATGTCGCCGACTTTGTGCCAGATTTCGGCATCCTCGAAGTCGAGCGTGGGGACTTTCGCCTCGGGAAACGCTTTGACGAGGGCTTTTGCACCCACGCCGGTAATCGCGACGGTCGGGATGCAGGGCACGCCGAGCAGTTCCTGCAGCTTCTGCACGTCGATCCCGACGCCAATGTGCTTCGCCTCGTCCCACAGGTTGAGCGCAATGACAGTGGGGCGGCGGCGCTTGAGGACCTGCAGCGCGAGGAAGAGGCTGCGTTCGAGATTTGTCGCGTCAAGCACGACGACCACGACGCCATCATCGCCGAGTTCGTCGAGCATTTTGACTGCAACCTCCTCGGCGCGGCTGGTGGGCTCCAGCGAGTAGATGCCGGGCGCATCCTCGATTATGACGCGCTCCTCGCCGAGCTTCATGCTGCCGCGGGTGAACTCGACCGTTGTGCCGGGGTAGTTGCTGATAATGACGTTTGCGCCGGTGAGCCGGTTGAACATCGCGCTCTTGCCGACGTTGGGGTTGCCGAAGAGGAGGACTTTCCTGACGTTCAATTTCCCTTTACCTCGACCATGACCTTGCGGGCGATTCCGCGCCCGAGCGCGAGCCGGGTCGTGCCGTTGACTTCGACGACCACGGGTCCGCGCGCAGGCTGTGCGCAGACCAGTCTCACGGTGGCTCCGGGGTGCAGGCCCATGGAGCTCAGTCTCCTGCCGATTCCCCTGCCGCCCGCTATCTCCCGGACTATCCCGGACTGCACGCATCCGAGAAGGTCGAGAGGTCTGAGATTCTCAGTCATTGCGCGCCTCCCCGGAAGGAACCGCGCAGGAAGAGACGCAGTTCTCGCATTCTCTTCGCTTTGTCTTGCGACCCGACAGGAAATCCCTGAATCGCTGGAGCAGGTCGTCGCCGCAGCGGGGGCACTGCTTCATGAAGCGCACGAACACGGCCAGTCGGCGGCTGACCTCGGCGCTCAGAGAGTGCTCTATGCTGCACGCGCTGCTGTCGGCCTGCTTCTCCGGCAGGCCCAGAACGTAGGTCAGGAATTCCTTGAGGTGGTTGTGCTTGGCGAAGGTCTTCTCTGCAATCTTGCTGCCTTCCTCACTCAGGAGCACGTAACCGTAAGGGCGATACTCGACAAGCCCCTTCCCGGCGAGCGTGCGCATCATGCCTGTTACCGATGGCATCGTGACGTCGAGAAACTTCGCGAGGTCGCGCACCCTGACGACAGGCTCTTCTTTCTGCAGCAGCAGCAGGGCTTCGAGATACTCCTCCTGCGAGCGCGTTACTTCCATGCCGCTTTCTCCCATTATTAGCCTCTACTACTATTATTAGGCATACCTAACGATTTGTTAAGCAGAATATCCAATTATTCTTAAAAAATTTTCCTTCTACTCAAGACAGGATAGTCAGGGCGTCGATAGCGCAGTCGCTGGCCAAGACAAAGAGCTCGAATGCATGTTGAACTATTCGCTATAACAAACAAGACAGAGTCAAGCAGGTGCTGTCAGTTATTATGCGCTTTAACCTGTCCAGAAGGTTATGGTGATGCCGATGTCGGTAAAGCGGGGGTGCCGAGGTCTTCGAAGTCGCTGCTCCAGAATCCGTACTCGGAATGGTCGTCGTAAGGGCCGACCGCCTTCATGCTGTGATCGGGCAGAACAAGCAATTTGCAGTCGCGGTCCTGCTTGTGCTGCTCGGGATTGCAGGATGTATTTCAGTTTTGTGCTGGCGATGTGCGGGGTGTTTGGCTTCGCCTTTCAGCACTTCTACCCGTGACACGAGAAGATGCCGAATACGGAGGGCAGTTCCCCCTTGTCGGCCCTGGCGACTAACCGGTCAATTGTGACCACCTGCATGCCTTCGCGCCGCTTCCGCGATGGTGTCCACGGCCAGTCCAGACCCCTGTTGACAATCAGCAGCTTATCGTACCCGCAGTCGGCAAGCAGCGCGAGCAAGGACCGCACTTCGGTATCATTTAGAATAACCGGATGGACTTCGATGAACAACTTCGGCCTGTATGTGCCAAGAACAGTCCTGGCGCCGTGCAGGGCATCCACTTCACCGCCTTCAATGTCCATCCTCAGCACGGTTGGAGCGACCTGATGTTTCAGACAGAATCCATCCAGGCTGACAGTCTGAACTTTTACCGCTTCAGTGTGATGGAGCATCTGAGAACGGCGCAGCGACCCCCAGTTCGCCACGCCGGATATATGGAACGTCGCAGACCCATCGCGCTCGGCGACAGCCATATTGTGCATTGATATCCTTGGGGACATTCCCCGTGCGTTTTGACTGGCATGAAGGAAGAGATTCGGGTCGGGCTCGAATGCCCAGATGTGTCCTGTCGGGCCAATGCGCCTGCTGGCGACGGCCATGTAGTATCCGATATTACACCCTACTTCGAGGAGCGTGTCACCTGGAGCAAGCAGTCGGGAGTATATCGAAGTTGACAGCGGCTCGTGAACACCGAAGAGCTGGAGTTCTTCGGCAATACCCTTGAGAGTGACGGGGAGTCTGAGTTGACACCCTTCCACAGTTACCGTTGGAAGTCTAAGCCGATAATGCCATAGAAATTTTCGCAGGTAGTACTTATATAAGCCCATGCGGGTACGGGTTTTGAAGTACCTCCGAAGGCGCTTCGGCTTCCTGGCAACGCTGTTAGCTAACCTGGCAATCAAAGCAAGTGGATTTGTCACCCGTTTACCTCATATCCGGTCGAAACGTTGTGCGTTGCTTGTCTCCAAGAGTAACAAATCGGGCGAATGAAATCCACTGACAGGGCAAAAAATTCCGCCTGTACAAAGCTGAATATCAGGAAGGGGAATGCGGAAACAGCGAGGGATTCGACAAATAGCAACTCCAACATTCGAGGTATAAACACACTATTCCTTTGTTTTTGCATGTTTGTAGATTGTCCAATATAATAGTAATATTCGTACCTGAGATAATTGGTTTAACGGGAGCTGGAAGATGGGCCTGTTCTACATGATTGACCCCCTGTACTTGATGTTGGTGGGACCAGCCATTCTGCTTGCTCTCTACGCCCAGATAAGGGTAAAGGTTGCGTTTTCCAAATACGGCAAAGTGGCTCTGAGGAGCGGAATCTCCGGTGCGGAGGCCGCCGCCCGCATACTGGCGGCGAACGGGCTGGACGACGTGCAGATACAGCCCACCAGCGGCTTCCTGTCGGACCACTACAACCCGCGCACGAAAACGCTCGGCCTCTCGCCGGCCGTCTTCGCCGGGCGCAGCGTGTCGTCCGTCGGCGTGGCCGCGCACGAAGCCGGCCACGCGCTGCAGCATGCGCATGGCTATGCACCCATGCATCTCAGGTCGGCGTTCGTGCCCGTGGCGGGGCTCGGTTCCTGGCTTGCATGGCCGCTTATCTTTCTCGGATTTATCCTGCAGTCTCTTGCTATGGTCGAGGTCGGCATAATCGTATTTTCAGCCGTGGTCCTGTTTCAGTTGATAACTCTTCCCGTGGAATTCAACGCTTCGACAAGGGCCAAGCGGGCGCTTGTCGAGACTGGAATTGTCGCCACTGCCGATGAGGAGGCGGGGGTAAGGTCGGTTCTCAACGCGGCTGCGATGACCTACGTCGCCGCAGCCGCCGCGGCTATCTTGCAGCTCCTGTATTTTCTGCTTCGTGCAGGTCTTCTGGGAGGGGACGACTAAGCTTGCAGGGTTCGTGCAGCAGGGTAAAATTGCACTGCACGCCGGGATGATAATTACCTGAAAAGGGCATCCGGAACTTGAGTTTCATCCTGCTTCTGCTGTAGGATAACGAGACGCCGGTATTGGACCGGCTTTGGCTTCCTTTCGGTATTTTGCAGTTCTCTCTATCCGTTGGGATGCGGTGTCCGGCTGTTCCGGTTTGCGAAGCAGCCTGCATGAGAAATTATTAAACGAACTACTGGAAAGGGTTGCCGGATGATTGGTTTCAAGAAGCCTGGATTTGCTGCAGTTGTTGTCTGGTGCGTGTTCCTATGCATGTACGGATGCGCGAAACAGGAGCAGAAGAAAAAGACCCGGACTGTAAGAACGAAAGTGGAGACCTGGAAAATTGTTCCTTCGCGCATGGTGGATGCGGTGGCCCTCCCGGGGATTGTCGAGCCTGTGAAGGCCGTCACCGTTTCGGCCGAGATTTCCGGGAAGGTAGAGTCGATTCCGGTAAACGAAGGCGATGAAATCAAGAAGGGCCAGGCACTCCTGGTCATGGACAAGGAAGAACTCGATATCATGGGGCGGCAGGCTCTGGCGCGGGTCGCGGAACTCGAAGCGCAGCTAAAGGTAATCAAGTCCGGTGCGCGCGACGAGGAGATTGCGCAGCTTGCGGCTGTGGTCGAGTCCGCGCGCAGCGCACGCGACCTGGCCGCGGACCAGGCGGGACGCAGGAAGAAACTGTTCGAGGATGGCGTATTGGCGAAAGAGCTGTATGAATCGACGGAAACGGCCCTGACCGCAGCGGAAAAGAGGCTCGAACAGGCGCAGGAAGCTCTCAAGCTGGCGAAGAAGGGTGCGACTGAAGAGACGCTGCAGGTCAGCGAGGCGCGACTTGCCGCAGCGAAAGCGGCCCTCGAACTTGCGAAAAAGACATACGAAAAGGCCGAGGTTGTCTCGCCCATAAACGGCGTGATTGAAGAGAAATACATCGAGGAGGGGGAGCTTGCCACGCCCGGCAAGAAGCTTTTCAGAATTGTCGAGGCGGACCGGGTCAAGGTCGTGATCTGGGCGCCGGAGCGCATTGCCTCGGTGGTGCGGGCCGGAGACAACGTGGAAGTGTCGATGCAGGCGGCCGAATCGAACGTGACCGCCCCCATATCGCGGATTGGATTCGCCGCTGACAGCATGACCCGGACTTTCAAGCTGGAGATATTGCTGGACAATCCCGCGAAAGGCCCGGCTGGCAGGAAGTACCGCGTCGGATATATCGCCTCGGTGAAAATCAAGGTCGATGAGATACCGGATGCAGTGAAAATCCCCGTCGATGCGCTGGTGCTGGAGGGAGCGAGACTGCTGGTTTATACGCTTGAAGAGCAGGCCGCGAAAAAATCCGGGCCCGGCGGCAAACTGCAATATACTGCGCAGATGCGTGAAGTCCAGGTCGGGCTGAAGAACACCGACGCAGTCCAGATAACGAGCGGCATCAAGGCGGGAGACCTGCTGGTAGTCAGGGGCCAGAGGTGGGTCAAGGACGGTGAGGAAGTCGATGTAGTCAAAGCATACGAGGGTAACTGGCCATGGTAATAAGCGACTACGCGATTCGCAAGAAGACGACAATCTTCGTGCTGATGTTTATCTTCCTGGTCACGGGTCTGTATGCCTACTTCACCCTTCCGCGGGAGGCGGCGCCGGATGTCGAGATACCTTTCGTAATCGTAATGACTTCCTACCGGGGCGCGTCGCCCGATGTAATCGAGAAGACCGTGACAATAAAGCTCGAACGCGAGCTTAAGAGCATCACGGGAATCAAGGAGATGAACAGCATGTCCGCCGAGGGCGCGAGCATGATATTCATCGAGTTCGAGACCGAGGTGGATATCGACGATGCGCTCCGGGATGTCAAGGACGGCGTTGACAAGGTGAAGGGCGACCTCGGAGATGCGGACGAGCCGGTAGTGCTCGAACTCAACATCAGCGAATTTCCCGTGATGATACTCAACATCTCCGGGCAGCTTGCCCCGGACAAGGAAAAGAATCTAATCGCGCTCAAAGCCATCGCGGACGAACTCGAGGACCTGATAGAGAGCGTTCCCGGGGTTCTCGATGCCATCGTCGTCGGGGGGCTCGTGCCCGAAGTGCGCATCGAGCTGGACCCCGACAAGCTTGTCGCGTACCGGGTGCCTGCGGCGGCGCTGGTGGCGAAGTATCTCAGCGAGGACGTGGACATATCCGGCGGCTCGGCCGACATGGGGCGGCTGAAGTACGACATACGGATTCCGATGGAGTTCGAGCGCGACGTCGAGGCCGCATACGGCATCATGGTGCAGAATCTCGGCGCAAGGGGGGTCTATCTCGCCGACATGGCGAATATCGTCGCGGGCTTCGAGGACGAGACCAGCACGGCCAGATTCAATAAAAAGGACACCGTCTCAATCATAATACAGAAGCAGTCTGGCAAGAACCTGCTTGTTCTTGCCGCGATTGTGAAGCATATTCTGAACGAGGTCAAGAATTCCGGCGAGGTGCCGAAAGAGGTCAATTTCGACATATCGAACGACCAGTCCGAATTCATCAAGATGCTTGTCGATGACCTGGACAACAACATATTCACGGGCTTCATTCTGATTGCCGCCGTGATATTCATTTCCCTCGGGCTGAGAAACTCAATATTCGTGGCGCTCGCGGTGCCTTTCAGCCTGCTCATCTCGCTGACGGTGCTTACGGTCGTGGGCATCAAGCTCAACTTTGTGGTCCTGTTCAGCCTGATTCTGTCACTTGGCATGCTTGTGGACAACGCCATCGTGATTGTGGAGAACATCTACCGCCACAGGCAGGAGGGCTACGGCAAGGTGGAAGCCGCCATGAAGGGCTCGGGCGAGGTCGCATGGCCGGTCATCACCTCGACCCTGACGACTGTCAGCGCTTTCGTGCCACTTCTGTTCTGGCCGGGGATAATGGGCGAGTTCATGGGGTATCTGCCGCGCACGGTCATAATAACCCTCCTGAGTTCGCTGTTCGTCGCTCTTGTTGTCAGTCCCACCCTCTGCGGAGCGTTCATGAAGGTGAAGGAGAGCGGCGTTCGCGGGAAGGGCGAGAAACCGGTCGGCAGGTTCATGGGTTTTTACCGGACCTTCCTGAAGACGGCGGTGGCGCACAGGAAGAAGTTCGCCCTGGGTGCGTTCGTAATACTCATACTGGCCGTGGCGGCTTACGCGAGATTCGGCGAAGGGACGCAGTTTTTTCCCGAATCGGAGCCGAGGAACGGTTACGTGGATATCCGGTTGCCCGAGGGCTCGACGCTCGATGCGACCGATGCGGTTGCCCTCGAAATTGAGGAAATCATAGAGCAGCTCGACATGGAGGACAGCCATAAGGATGTGAAGTTCATGGTATCGAGCATTGGTTCGAGGGGTTCCAGCGGCATGGGCTTTTCGTTCGGCGGCTCGACTCCGAACTTGGCGAGGATATCGCTTGAGTTTATCGACCTCGAAATGCGCAAGACCCCTTCGAGCGTCTTTATCGCGCAGCTCAGGGAAAGGCTCTCTCGGTTCGCCGGCGTCGAGCTTGAAGTGAAAAAGGAGGAGATGGGCCCCCCCTCGGGTGCGCCGATTAACGTCGAGATATCCGGCGAGGACTACGAGCTTCTTGCGAAGATTGCAGGCGAGGCGAAAGATATAGTCGAAGAGATACCGGGCGTCGTGAGCCTGAAGGACGATGTGGAAAGAGGCCGTCCGCAACTGCGGGTCATTGTTGACCGCAACAAAGCGGCCGTTCTTGGCCTGAACCCCCTTACAGTCGGAACTGTGATAAAGACGGCCTACCGCGGCACGAAGGTCGGGGTGTTCAGGATAGGCGATGAGGAATATGACGTAATCGTCATCGCAAGCGGGGAATACCGCAAGGGATTCCACCTTCTCGACAAGCTCTACGTCTCCACGATGTCGGGGCTGCAGATACCGGCATCGACGGTCGCAAGCTGGAGCATCGTGGGAGCCTCGGGTGTAATACGGCGGATAGACCAGAGGCGGGTTGTAACGATTTCAGGCGAGGTGGAAGGGCGGCTCGCGCCGGCGGTCAGGGCCGATGTCACGAAAGCGCTGGAGCCCGTCATGCAGAACCTGCCCGAGGGCTACGCGATACGCCTTACGGGCGAGGAGGAGATGCAGCAGGAAGCGTCGGACTTTCTCTCGAAGACTTTCGTCATTGCGATAATGCTTATTGCGCTGATTCTCATATCGCAGTTCAACTCCCTGCTGCTGCCGCTGATTATAATGGCCAGCGTCCTGCTCTCTCTCGTGGGGGTGCTTCTGGGGCTTCTCATCACGGGCACGCCGTTCGGCATTATCATGACGGGAGTCGGCGTTATCAGCCTTGCGGGCGTCGTGGTAAATAACGCCATAGTCCTCATAGACTATATACAGAAGCTGCGCAGCAGGGGCCTGAGGGTCGTCGATGCGCTCGTCAACGCCGGCATGACCAGGCTTCGTCCGGTGCTGCTCACTGCAATCACGACGATTCTCGGCCTCGTTCCCATGGGAATCGGGGTGTCTTTCAATTTCATGCAGGGCAGGTTCAACGTGGGAACCGAGATGGCGCAGTTCTGGAGCCCGATGGCGAAGGCCGTCATATTCGGCCTGGCCTTCGCGACCGTTCTGACACTGATAATGGTCCCGACTTTCTTCTACCTGGTTTACGGTGCTGCTCACTTCTGGCGCTCGAAAATCAGGCGCAGGGGCCTGTCGCAAGAGAGATTCGGCCTGTATCTCGCCACGGCTGGCGTCCTCGAGCCGGATATCGCAGAGAGCGCGCTGGAAGCGGCACATGAGTCCGGCAGACTCTACCAGGACGTGCTCGCCTCGGAGGAATACCTGGGTCCGAAAGTAACGCTGGCGCAGCTCTCGGATTTCATGAGTTATCCCATCTGGGAGGACCTTACGCGGGTTGCGGTCACTTCGGGATTCATGACTTCGGTTCCGAGGGAGCTTTCAGAGAGATACGGGATGGCCGGGTTCTGTTCGCCCGCGCGGTTGACGATATTCGGGCCTGCCGGAGAGCCGGACAGGGTATGTGCTCTGGACGAGGGCGGCGGGATTATCTATATCGCGGTCTGCGAGCCTCTCGACCCCGAGCATGGAAACAGGCTCGAAGAATTGGGCCGGCTTGTCGGCTCGAAGCTCGTTCCCGTTCTGTCATCGCGGGAACAGATTGAAGGGCTCATAAGGCGCACGTACGCGGGTGATGGCGGGGCAGTCTGACGGTTCAGCGGCCTTCCTGCAATTCGAGAATCTTGTTGATGCTGGTTGTCTTGCTCTGCTTGCGTCCGCAGGGCCACCTGATTTCGACCGTCGCCTTGCCGTTAAACGAGCCCAGGCCGAAATGGAGCGTCGTTTCGTTCTGGTTGCCGCAGTTTCCGGCTTCGACCTGCCGCGTTACTTCGAGCGAGTCGGCCTTTACTGTAACCACGGCGCCGACCGCGTTCATGTTGCACTTCTTGCACGACTTTTTCGCTTCGAGGCGTACCTTAAGCCATGAGTTCTTGTTGCCCTTGTTGCGATACAGCGTGCCGCCAGCGAGAAGGTCGAGGAAGCCGTCGTTGTCGTAGTCGGCGACCGCCGCCTGGTAGCTCTTCTTCGTGTCGATTCCCGCCTTGGCGGTCACGTTTTCGAACCGGAAGCCGCCTTTGTTCCTGTAAAGCCTGCCGGTGTCGCGCTCGTAGACCGTGCTGAAGTAGATGTCAATCAGGCCGTCGTTGTCGAAATCGCCAACCGCGCCTTTCGCATAGGATTCCTGCCACTGGAAGTCCGCCTTCTCGGAAACATCCTTGAATTTGTACTTGCCGCTCTTGCCGAGGTTCTCGAAGAGCTGGATGTGGTCCTGTCCCGGAGAGGCGTGCGAAAAATTGACCGCGAGCAGGTCGAAGTCGCCGTCGTTGTCGAAATCGGCCCAGCACGCACCTATAGTGTGGCCGTGGGCCTCGTATTTCCTCCAGGGGTCGTTTATGGGACCGCTCGGCGTGCCCGCCACGCCGTATTCCACGGCCTTATTTGTGAATTTGCCCTTGTCGTTTATCCATAGCTGGTTCGGGGCGAGGCGGTAGTTGGAGCAGAAGGCGTCCGGGTCGCCATCCTGGTCGAAGTCGCAGAACACGACGCCTCTCGTGTGCCAGGTTTCCTCGGCGGACACGGTCATCTCGAGCTTGAAGCTTCTGCCACGCTTGTTCACCATGAGCAGGTCCGGCTTGGCCCGGAACCCTTTATGCTCGTAATCGGTGCTGTCCTCGTAATTGGCGACCCAGAGGTCGAGGTAGCCGTCGCCATTTACGTCCGCCCAGGCCGTGGCCTGGGAAAGTTCGTGAGGGTTCTCCGGCACTGACACCTGCTTGAACCTGCCGTTTTTCATATTGAGCCACAGCGAGCCCTTGCCGCCCATGCAATAGATGTCGGGGTATCCGTCCCGGTTGAAATCGCCCCAGACGCTCGACGGGCCTTTAAGCTTGAGGCCGCTGGGCGCCGTGATGTCCTGGAACTTGCCGCCGCGGTTGAGAAACAGCTTGTTGCCGCAGACCAGGTCCGCCTTGCCGTCGTTGTTGAGGTCTCCCCACGCCGCCATGCCGTTTCCGGGTGGGATTCCCGCTTTCGATGTGGCGTCCTCAAAAGATATGTTCGAATCCGGTGCTGCAGAAGCGCAGACAACAAATAACAAAATCGCTAGGCCGAGGAGGACGAAACATGCCTTCTCCATGATGCATACCCCGCAGCCGGAATTGCAGCGTCGGTGGCGCTCGCCCGTCAGAAGCTGACCTTGGGCGCTTCCCTCTGAGCTTCGTCTTCGAGTTCGAAGAACTCTGCCCTCTTGAAATTGAACATGCCCGCGACTATATTGGACGGGAACATCTCTATTTTGTTGTTGAGCACGAGCACACAGTCGTTGTAGTGTTGGCGCGCGTAGGATATCTTGTTTTCCGTCGATGTAAGCTCTTCCTGGAGCGCGAGCATGTTCTGGTTCGCTTTCAGGTCGGGGTATTGCTCCGCCACCATGAAAAGTGACCGCAGTGTCTGGCTCAGGAAATTCTCTGCCTTTGCTTGGTCGATTATCGCTCCTTCCGGCACGTTTATAGCCTGCTGGCGGGCCTTGATTACGTTCTCGAGCGTCTCCTTCTCGTGTTTCATGTATCCCTTGCAGGTCTCGACGAGGTTGGGAATCAGGTCGTAGCGGCGCTTGAGCTGAACGTCGATCTGCGACCATGCGTTCTTGACCCTGTTTTTCCTTCTAATCAGGCCGTTATAAATGCCGATGAAGGCCAGGACTATTATCACGAGGACAACGACCCCGGCTATTACGATAATTATCTCGACGCTCATGACTTTCTCCTGCTATATGTTTGTCCGAAAAGCGGGCAGAAATCTACCTGCAGCCGCGCGCCGCGAAGCTGCGCCATGCCGCTTCCAGCTCTCCTATGTTGCTGGCGAAGACCTTCTTGTACATCTCCTTGAGGGAGTATTTCTTCTTCTTCATCAGATTGTAGTAGCTCTTGACGTACTTCGAGTACTTGCCGCCCTCGTACCTCCACAGGAAGTACACGAAGGACCAGCCCTGGGCGTAATTGAGGCCTATTTTCTGCGGGTCGTAATACTCGTCCCTGTTCATGTTGATAAGCGTCGCAAGCGGTGACGCTTGGTTGCGCTGCACCGCCTGCTGAATCGTCCTTACGCGGGTCTGGTTGACGTTGCACACCATACAGTTGTTCTTCTCGTCGTACGTAAAGCCGCCGAAGAAGTCGGCGTGGCCCTCATTGAACCAGTAAGGCATCGCCACTTTCTGCGAAGCGAGGAACTGGTGAAACAGTTCGTGGTACAGCGTCGTGGTGAACGTCGAGGGATTGCCGCTCTGTATGAAGACCACCCTCTGCAGCGCAGGATGGAAGAAGCCGGCGCTCTGCTGCGGGCCGCCGTACTTGATATAGGCGTCGCGGCTTGCGAATATAGTTATGGGGAATTTCTCCCCCGGCTTCATCTTGCCCTTGAACACCTTGTCGTAAGCCTTGAAGATGAGTTCGGCGTGCCTGAGAATGTCATCGGCGTAGCTTTGCGACACGTCCGTGTCAACCGTGTAGTGCTTCCCTTCCGCCTTGACGGGCATGTTCAGGCCCTTCACCTCGCTTTCGAGAAGCGGCTTGAACTCCTTGAGGTTTTTATCAGTCCCCTCGAGATGGGGATTTGCAAGAATCTTGTTTACCAGGTCGAGCGCTTCTTTCCATTTCTTCTGCTTGACCATGAGCGAGAACTTGGCCTCGTAGGTATAGTAGTAGTCGGGCAGCGCCTTGATAACCTTGTCGTACAGCTTCAGCGCCTCGTCCTCTTTCTCTTCCCGCACGAGTATATCGGCCTTTTCGACTTCGAGTTCGTAGAAATCAGGTTTTAGCTTGAGCCCTTTCTGGATGTCCTGGAGTGCGAGCTTGTCCTTGTCATCGCCCTGGTGAGCCACACACATGTAGAACCAGCCAAGGGCGCAGTCGCTTGCTTTCTGTGTTACTTTCTTGGCAGCCTTCATCAGCTTGTCCTGGTGGTCCTTGAAGTTCTTGCTGTCCTCGATGCGGGCGTACATCTCGTCATCGCACTCTTTCAGAAGCTCTTTCGCTTCCTTGTCCAAATCCTCGGGAATCTCGAAGTTCTTGGTCTTCGGCAGTCTCTTGACGATCTGGCCCTCCTGGGCCGTCAAGGTGGTTCCGAACACGAGGAACAGAGCCATCAGAATGAAGAGTGTTATACGAGATTTCATATTATGCACCTCACTTCAACTTACGCCTGCGGCTTGGCTTCTTCTTCCTTTGCCTGGCCTTCCTTCTTGGACAGGATGTCCTTGATGCGCAGGAATCCCAGTACCTTCGACTCGTCCGCGCCGCCCTGGTACAGCTTTATCGCGCGGTCGCAGACCTCGATAATCCTTTTCAGCGAGTTCTTCTCTTCGTATATCATGGTGAGCAGCTTGAACGGTGCGACGGGCTTTGGGCGGTTCTCCTTGTCCTGCAGGTAACTCTTTATAGCCTTTTCGCAGTGGTTGATGCACGCATCGTAGGCGTTCTTGAGGACCTTGCGCTGTCGGTAAAAGTACTTGGCGTACATGATGTGCAGCATTTCCTTGTCGCGCTTGGCCGTGACGACCGTCAGGCCCTTGATGAGCAGGCCCGTCGCCAGCTCGTCGTATCCGCTGCGCATGAGCTTGTTCGCCGTTTTCCAGCAGTAAGGTGCGAACTGGGTCCGGAGCGTCTGTATGTCGCGCTCCAGCACGTCGTACTGGGACATGTGCCCGTCCGAAATCATGATTCCGACGACCTTCTTCTGGTCTTCCGGCTCGATTCCCTTGAACCATTCGCTCAGTCCGAGGAATGCAACCAGTCCTCCAATCTGCTCGGGTATCTTCAGCTCGAATGCCGGAATCTCATCTTTCTCTGACTCTTTCTCGTCTTCTTCTTTTTCTTCCTGGACCCTGGATACTTCCTTGGCGACTTCGAGCGTGGCGAAGCTCTTGCCCGCCTTGGCGGCGGCCGATTCCTTCGGCTCTTCTTTGGGTGTTTCCGCGGCGGGTTCGGCCTTGGGCGGGGCGGGGCTCGTCGAGGAGCGGGCTGCGGCTTCTATGCGCTCGCGCTCCATCTTTCTGCGAAGCTCAACCTCTTCTTTTTCCTTCTGCTGGGCTTCTTCTTTCTTGCGTTTCTGGTCTTCATCGAATTTGTGGCCTATTTCTTCCTTTTCATGGGCTTTCTTGAGAAGGTCCTGCGATTCGTAAAGAACAAGGTAGAGCTTCTTGAGCATGTCCTTGAGTTCGTCGAGGTACGACTCGACCTCGTCGCAGACCCTTGTCAGCTCGGCGTTGCTCACCGAACGGTCGCGGAAAATCGCGTCCACCTTCTCCTTCTGGCTCATCACCTTCCAGAGGAAGTCCCTGTTAAGTCCGAGCCATTCCTCGAGATGCTCTCTAACTTCGTCCGCCATTGGCGCACGGGCCTCCAATAAGCCTATACCGGCTGCGCCCCTCAAGGGGTTGCGGAAAGGTTAGCACAATCCAAAGGACGATGCAAGTCATTTGATGTCAAACAAGCGGCATTGCAGAATCCCCGGAAAACGAAGAGGGGCCGTCTTGCGACAGCCCCTTTCGTATTATGCTTCGGGTAACCTATCCTTCCTGCGGTTTGCCGAGGACTTCGCTGAACACATCCTCCGTCATGTCCCGCCCCTGGGCGATTGCCTGGCGGTACTTGAGGAAGTCTATCGTGTCCTGGCCGGTCATCTTGCGGGTGTTGAACGCGTGGAAGCCCAGCATCGCCTCGTTCATCATGTTCACGGCGAGCCAGTGCCTGTGGTCGTTCTTGGCCATGTCCCAGAAGAAGCGCTTCTTGCCCCGTATCGAGTCCATCGACTTAATAACGCATCCGGGGAAGAGGTTCGCCAGGTGCATGACGGTCTTGTTGACCGCCGCATCGAGGCCAGTGAGGTCGGTTTCCCCGTTCTTGACCGCATCCTTGCCTGCCTTGTAGTCGTCGCCCTTCTTGTATTCGCCGTAGACTATCTCGCCGTCTTCGAGCCACTTGTCCGTTACGACCATCGGATTGCGGACGAATTTCCCGTCAACCTTGAGCGTCGGCACAGCCTTGCTGATAAGGCGCAGGCGCTCCATCTTGTACGCGCTCCACATCTCGCAGGAGACGCACTGCCACATGGCATCCTCGATGGAGAGGTACCACGGCAGGAAGTCCGAGGAACCGCCGACGGGCGCGGAGCCGTGCCTGGGGCCCGCCTGGCCGAACATGGCCAGGTCGGACGCTATCGCGAGGTCGCAGGCCATGCCGATTTCCTGGCCGCCCGCCACCCGCATGCCGTTGACGCGGCAGATGGTCGGCTTCTTGCACATCAGAATCGAATCGACCATGCCGTTGAAGAGTTCCATGTACGAGGCATACTCCTCCTGGCGGCCGGAATAGTATTCGGCGTATTCCTTCGTGTTGCCGCCCGTGCAGAACGCCTTGTCGCCCTCGCCGGTGAACACCGCCGCCACGACTTCCCGATCAACGGATGCGTTGCGAAAGCCCGTTATCACGCCCTTGACCATCTCCGTGGTGTAGGAGTTGTACTGCTTGGGGTTATTGAGGATTATCCACGCGCTGCAAAGGCCTTCTATCTCTTTTCCATCCTTGTCGAGAAGCGGGCGCTTCTCGTACTTCACGCTCGGCGCCTCGTCCGAGAAGTACATCTCTCCGGCGAACAGGTGGTCCTTCAGTTCCGACTCCCTCGGCAGCCAGTCCAGCTTTCCCATGCCTTCCCTCCTTCTCTGTTAGAAATCTGGTTCGAGTACGATTCTCTTCGTCAGCCTGCCGCTGTGCGCTTCCTCGAAAGCATCCTGTATCGTGCTCATCGGGCGCGTTTCCACGAACGGCTCTATCTGTATCTTGCCCTCGAGCACCATCTTCAGCACGGGCGGGTAATACTTCGGCAGGCAGCCCCACGTGCCGATTATGTCCGCGTCGAACGCCATGAGCTTGGATATCATGTATTCGTTCTTGGTCATGCCGAAGCCCACGACAATCAGCTTTCCTACAAACGACAGCAGGCCCAGCGCCATCTCCTGGCCCGGCGCGGTGCCGGTCACTTCGAAGACCTTCCAGCCGAAGTTGTGCGGCAGGCCGTTTCCCTTGCAGAGCCCCTTGAATTCGTCCTTTATGGCCTTGGCATCCTTGCCGGTCGAGTTTATGACGAAGTCGGCGCCGAAGTCGAGTGCCCTTTTGAGCTTCTCCTCGTTGCGCGCGATTCCCACGACTGTCTTGGCCCCGAACGCTTTGGCCATCTGGGCCATGTATATGCCGACGCCGCCCGTAACGCCGATTACGACGACGTTGTCGCCTTCCTTCAGGTCGGCCCGGACCGCCGCCTGGTAGGGCGTGGTCGCCGCGTCGGCTATTACCGCGAGGTGCGACAGCGGAAAATCCTTCTTGTCCTTCACCTCGCAGAGGTCGCCGCCGGGGACGGGAATGTGGCTCGAAAAACCGCCGTATATCCCGAGCGAGTTGCCCGGCATCTTCTGGGCGAGGCAGCGGTTGCCGCGGCCCGCCTCGCAGATTGGGCAGTTGTTGCAAGGCATGACGGCAGGAACTATCACTTCCTTGCCGACCCATTTCTCGTCGCCGGCTATCACGGTGCCGCTTATCTCGTGCCCGAGCGTGAGCGGCGGTTTCGTCACCGTCGGCACGCCGAAGTAGAAATAGCTCAGGTCGGTGTGGCACACGCCGCAGCCGGAGATTTGCACCAGAACGTCGCCCTCGGCAAGCTCCGGAACCGGCACGGTCGTTTTTTCGAGCCTGCCCTCTATCTTCTCGCCGGTCTCCTTGTCCTTCGACCAGGGCTGCACCATCTGCCAGGTCTGAATCTCTTTCGGCACTTCCGCCATGTCTCCCTCCTGTTGGTAAAAGCTGCCTGTAGATTGCCCTTGTTCCGTCCTGAAACCCCGCCGGGAGTCGGGTTTGCTCCTGAGATGTGAAGCCTGCCCATCCTCTGCGCGCCTGCGGTCCGGCAGGGAGCGACATCATAGTAACGGCCTCCATGCCTGTCAACATCAAATCAAGCGCACGTTCAGGGTGCGCCTACTGCGCCTTTTAAGCGCTTGCGATAACTGTATTGACAAGCAGGGATTGGGTGGTATAATGAAATTGCAGTAATCTTCAGGGGGTCAGAGGAAGTGGCTGCAGCGCAAGAGGATTTCCCGCCGAAGGAAGCGGATGGATACTCTCCCGGGCAGGGCGATGAGGAAGACGAGGCCCGCATAGGGGCCCGTGCCCTCAAGGAACTGCCCGCGGGCGCTCTCGTAGAACTCGCCGGGCGCCTCTATCTCAGGGAGGCGAAGGAACTCTCCGCGGAGATGGAATCCCTTCTTAAACGCAACATCGCGAAAGTCATTTTCGACATGTCCCGGGTCGAATACATGAACTCATCCGCCATAGCCTCGCTCGCCAACTGCGCGGCCGGAGCGAAGGGCTGCGGCGGCAACGTCGTGCTCATGGCCCTCACGCCTACTGTAAGGAACGTGCTGGAAACACTCGGCCTCATAGGCCTGTTCATCACGGCGGACTCGCTTGACGACGCGGTGAAAGCGCTGTCCTGACGCTTGCGCCGCCCGCTGGACGTTTTCGCCTTGACTCGCGCGCACTCCTAATGCAGAATGCACCCTTTCGCTTTCGGGGAACGGGAAAAGCAATGGCGAAAGAAAAAGCAACCGTAAACGCTGACAGGGTTAGCCTGCTTGACGCAATAGGCAACACGCCGATTGTCAGAATCGGCAACGTCTATGCAAAGTACGAGGGCGCAAACCCCACGGGAAGCATCAAGGACCGCGTCGCGCTCGAAATCGTCGAGGCCGCCGAGCAAGAAGGCCTGTTAAAGCCCGGCTATCGCATAGTCGAGGCGAGCAGCGGAAACACAGGCATCGCTCTCTCCATGGTCGCGGCCGTAAAGGGCTACCGCATGATCGTCGTCATGCCTGAGAACATGAGCGAGGAGCGAAAGAACATCGTGCGCGCGCTCGGCGCCGAACTCGTGCTCACCTCCTCCAGCGGCAGCCTCAAGGAGGCGATAGAAAAGGCCGAGGAGCTGGCGCAGCAGCCCGATACCTTCCAGGCCCGGCAGTTCAGCAATCCCAACAACATAAAGGCGCAGGAAAAGACCGGCCGCGAAATCCTCGAACAGATAGGCCCGGTTGACGCGGTCGTCGCGGGCGTCGGTACGGGCGGCACGCTCGTGGGAATCTCCACCGTCATGAAAGAGGTCAACCCCAAGGTCAAGGTCATAGCCGTCGAGCCGGAAGAAGCGGCCGTCATGTTCGGCGGCAGCGACGTCCGAGTCGCCGAGCACGACATTCACGGCATAGGCGACGGCTTTATCCCGCAGCTTATCGACATGGGCACGGTTGACCGCGTCATAGTAGTCGGCTCCGAGGAGGCCGTGCACATGGCCCGCAGGCTCGCCCGCGAAAACGGCCTGCTCGTGGGACTCAGCTCCGGCGCCAACATGCTCGCCGCGACCAAGGTTGCCAAGATGTTCGACAGGGTCGTCACCGTGCTGCCCGACCGCGCCGAGCGATACTTAAGCATGGACCTGTACAAGCATTCCGACTGACAAGGAGGAGCGCCATGTTCAACCCGTTCGACCTCAGCGGCAAGTACGCAGGCGTGAGCATCCCCAGGTACAGCGCCCCCAGCCTCTCCCTGCCCGATAACTACAAGCTCGCCGACACCTTCTACGAGCACCTGCGCGTGCATATCGAGGCGCTGCAGAAGAATCTCAACAAGAACGAACAGCTCCTCGTCTACCATTACAACCCTTCCGGCGAACCGTTTCTTGTGACGAACATCGGGTTTCAGAACCCCTCGCTGATAGTCATTCACGGCATCGATGCGATGGGGAGCGAGTGCTGCGTCCTGCAGCACATGTTCAACGTCGAGCTGGTCATCCGCGTCATGAAGGTTGACCCGCAGACCAAGACCCGGCGCATCGGCTTCCTGCACAAGAAACCCAAGTCGAAGAAGAAATCCTGACATAACCGTTCCACCGCTGCCTTGATTCTTGCGCTGGCTCGTGTTATCTTTGGGTTGCACACCGAGGTACTGTAAGGAGAGTTGACATGAAAAGATACGCGATGCTTCTGCCCGTATGCATTGCCGCGGCAGTCTTTGTCACTGTCGCTGCCTATGGGCAGCGACGCCCGGCTGTCGGTCGGAGTACCCCGGAGAAGGTCGAGGCGCTCGAACGGCAGGTCGCGGCATTCCAAACAGAACTCACCAGGAAACTGGCATCCGTCAGGGAGGAAATTACCGCGGTTACAACGAAGGTCTCCGAGACTGCCGAGAAGATGGACAGACAGATAAGGCAGCTTATGGTCTACCAGCAGGACGCGGCGAAGCACAAGGTCCGCTTCGAAATCAAGGCAAGCCCTCTCTCCGATGAGGTGCGCAACTGCTACCACATTGAGCAAGGGCAGGGCGTGCGGCTGACGAAGACAAGCCCCGAACTCGAGAAGGCAGGCCTGAAAAAAGGCTGCGCGCTGGTAGCTCTCAACGGCACTCCGGTAAAGCACGATGCCAAAAACCAGATAAGCCCCAGTCCCGCCTCGCTCAAGATGCTCCCCGGCGATGTCGTCACATTCACCATAGTTGACGCAAAAGGGAAGCGCGATGTTGAAGTAATCCTGCAGTGCGCGGTCTGCAAGGATATAAGCAAATGCCCCATGCTGGTAAGCGGCGGCAGAGTCGAGAAAAAAACACCCGGAATCCTCACAAAGGCCCAGATAGATGCGTGCAAGTCAAATCTGGCGACGATATTCAGAGCGTGCATCACGTACTCAATGGACCCCGAGAACAAGATATTCCCCTTCGCGGAAGAAGAGAGTGAAGCTTACGAGCACCTGCAGCTTCTCGTGGACACCGGCGTAGTGGATGACCCGAAGATATTCATCTGCCCCGGCTCGAAAGAAACTCCTGCGGAGAAGAACAAGCGTGGTAACCTCATGCTTTCGCCAGATACCTGTAGCTTCGCGTACACCAATCGACCGAGAAGCTCATCTTCAAGAGGCATAAGGCTGCTTGCAGCCACCAAGCGCATCATCGAGGGCCCGGACGGCAGGGGCATTGTCATTGTCAGAATCAACGGCGGGGTCGAATGGGTGCCCGCAAGAGGCAAGTCCTGGGAGGAGCTGACTCAGGGCCTCCTTACGCGCTGAACACCGCTTTCCTGCTCTACTGCTCTACTTTCCCGGCGCGATAGCGCCGCGCTTGACTCTGCCCATTTTGTGCCGTATATTTGACAGTAAGGCTTGGCAGGGAGGCAGTATCATGGAGTTGAGGCCCTGCGATGAGTGCGGGAGGGTCAGTTCTTCCGAGGTCACCGAGTGCCCTTACTGCGGCTTCCGTTTCAGCCGGCCTCTGCCCGCCGCGCCCGTCCCCGTTCCACAGGAAGAGCCTCTCAGGTACGCTGCGCTCAGGACCGCCGTCTTCTTCGTTCTCGCTACAATCATGGCCATCGCATTTATCCTGAGCCTGACAACGGACAGGCGCAAAGCCCCCGCGTCCCCACCCCCGGAGCTTACCGGCCAGCCAGCGATAGTGCGCGGGCCTGGAGAAAAGCCGGAAGTCCCGCAGCAGCGCGAAGTCGAGAAAAAGCCCGAAGAAAAGCAGCAGAAAGAGGCTGTTCCCGAGCTTCAGCCTGTGGAAGAAGAGCCCGAAAAGCCCGAAGAAACTCCTGAGCATATTGAAACGCTTGCCGATAAGACGGAGATGATGTTCGCCCAGGCTGAGAAAGCGCTGAAAAACGGTAAATGGCTTGAAGCTATCGGGACCTGCCGCGTGCTTCTGGCCAAACTGGGCAAGGACAGCCCTCAGGCGGCCGATATTGAACACCTGCTCTCGCTCGCCGAGGCCCATCTCTACGTGGCCGGCGCGGACGAAATCGAGAAGGATATCCTGAGGGGCCTGCTCTGGCTCGCGAGGCACCAGAGTCCGGACGGCCGGTGGGACCAGGACGGATTCGGCAAGAACTGCGACCCCAAACAGCCGCCGGCATGCGACAGGCCCGGAACCGGTCAGTACGACGTGGCTGTGACGGGTCTCGCCGTATATGCCTTCTACAACCACCGTTTCAGTCACAGGGGCGGCATCTTCTCCTCGACACTCAAGCGCGGCGTTGACTGGCTCCTCAGCCAGCAGGACAAGAACGGCTGCTTCAAGCACCCGGATGTGGAATCGTGGATTTACAACCACGCAATCGGCACCATGGCGCTGTGCGAAGCGTTTACATGCACGCGCGACTACCGCCTCCAGGAACCATGCCGCAAGGCGGTAGACTTCATACTCAAGGCCCAGAACCCCGGCCTCGGGTGGAAATACGAGCCTGACGATGGCCGCAGCGACACCTCCGTCACCGGCTGCATGGTCATGGCGCTCAAGTCTGCGAAGACGGCTCGGCTTGAAGTGGACGAAGCCGCGTTCCAGGGCGCAATCAACTGGTTCGACCGCGCCACCAACACCGGAGGCAAGACAGGTTACATGAGGCCGGGCGACAGCGGCTCCGTCGTCCGCGGCGTCAATGACAGCTACGCCAAGCTGCCCGACATGACTGCCGTAGCGGTTATCAGCCGCATCTTCTGCAGGCAGTCGCGGCGCGACCCCAAGATTTTCAAGGGCGTTGACATTTTGATGATGAACCTGCCGGACTGGAACAAACCCAGGAACGACAAGGTTGACATGTACTACTGGTATTACGGCTCCTGCGCCATGTTCCAGTACGGTGGCTCGAAGTACAAGACGTGGCTGTCCGCGTTGAAGACTGCGCTGATCGAGAATCAGCGCAGAGGCGGCTGCGCGGACGGCTCTTGGGACCCCGTGGGCAAGTGGGGAATGGTCGGGGGCAGGGTCTACTCGACCGTAATGGGCGTTCTCGCCCTGCAGCAGGACCATGAACTTCACAAAGTCCTGGACCGGAATGCGAGACGCGCCATTAAAGAGCGGCTGTCCAAGTTCGATTGGAGCGGAGTGTCCTGGGCGAAAAAGGCGCCGGAACCCGAGCCGAAGCTGCAGCCCGGCGACCGTGTGACAGTCAGGCTCAAGGATGGCGCTTCCGTCGAGGGGGAGTTTATCTCCGAGACCAAAGACTTCGTCAAGGTAACCATCAAGGGCAGCATAATTTGGGAAGTCCCCCGCGGCGAAATCGCCGAAATCAAGAAATAACCGTTCGTTTCGAGGGAATCTTACGGAAGATAAAGCCATGAAACAGATGATTCCGGCGATTCTGGCCTCATTACTCGCGCTCGCGGCATGCGCACCACCGGGTAACAGGGACATTGTGCCCTTTAATGAGGCGAGCGCCATTGCGGCCCTGCGCACTGTCGAGAGCGCGCAGGAACTGTACAAGAACAGGTGCGGCAAGTATGGCGATTTCTATAACCTTAATAATGGGATGGAGAACGAGTACATAGACCCGGTTCTGGCACGAGCCGATCCTGACCATCCCCGGCACCGGGACAGGATTGGATATAATATTGATATTTCCGTGAATTCCGATAACAGCGGCTGGCGTGCTTTCGCTTATCCCGGCACGTGGGGCACGGACGGCGAGAGAAACTTCAAGATGACAAGCGACGGTGTCATTTACTACAACGATACCAAAGGCGATACGACGAACTTCACGAAGGTTCTCGGACAAGATTAGCGCGGAGCGGAGCATAATGAAGTGAGTGAAGACCAGGAATCCAATTCAGGAATAGGTGTGCTTATTATCGCAGGGGCCGCAATTGCGCTGATAATGCTGGGCATTGTCTTTGCTACAGAGGGACTGCCGGTATTCAGACGGAGAAGGCCTGTTAACGGCGCGGTAAGTGCTATATCCGCTCTGCGCACAATCTCAAGCGTGCAGGAACTCTATAAAACCAGACATGGCTGTTACGGTGATTATTTCAACCTGCAGGGTGTCAAGTACATTGACCCGGCTCTGGCCGGGGCGGACCCGGACCATCCCCTGCACCGGGACAAGTCCGGATACAATATAGATATCTCCGTCAGTGCCGGTAACACCGACTGGTGCGCTTTTGCCTATCCGGGCATTTGGGGCAAGGGCCGCGAGAGAAACTTCAAGATAACCGGCGACGGTGTCATTTACTACAACGATACCAAAGGCGATACGACCAACTTTACGAAAGTTCTCGGCGGCAGTTAGCGCGGCGCGGCTTGATAACGAACCCGTGCGACACAGCGCGAAGCGTCGAGAGAGTAGTAAGTAGAAAGTTGAGAGTAGAGCACAATAAAGAACACAGGCCAACTTACAAAAGCCCTGAAAACGTCCTAACTCCTTATCTCGCTTTTTGTTGCGCGCCTTATGTCTACAGTCTGCGGTGTGCTGTCCCCAAACTTGCCTGCAAGTTTGGCGCCCGCGCCAGGTACGACGAAAGTCGTACCGAGAGCGTTTTTACATCATTTTACAAATCCCCACCTGCCTGTGGCGAGGAGGTCCGTTGCCGCAACTCCTTTGACAGTCAGATCTTACACATATAAGTACGTTCAGAGTGGCATACTGTAGAGAGAGCTTTTCGGGAAACTTTTTGTAAAAACTCGTCGTAAGTCCTTTGACAGTACCAACTCCATTTACAAGTCCGAGTCTCGATTTTGAAGCCCTCCGTACTCGCTACCGGTTACGGGATACTTACTCATGGTTGCGGGTTTGAAGTTCGGGGCTGTATGGGGTAGAATGAGGTCCGAACAGTGGGAGGGTTGCAAGTGAAAAGAAGAAGCGGCGTGCTGGCGCATGTCACCTCGCTTCCGTCGCCATACGGCATAGGCGACATGGGGCCGGGGGCCTGTGCCTTTGCGGACTACCTGTGCGGGGCGGGACAGAGGCTGTGGCAGGTGCTGCCGCTCAACCCGACGAACGCATTCCACGGCGATTCGCCCTACAGCACGATATCGGCCTTCGCGCTGAACCTGCTCCTCCTGAGCCCCGAACTGCTTGAGCGTGAAGGGCTTCTGTCAAAGGGAGATGTTGAAGTTCAGACCGCTTTCCCCGAGGACCGGGTTGATTTCCGTGCGGTAGCGGAGTTCAAGAAGAAGGTGCACGACGCAGCGTTCGAGAGCTTCAAGTCCAGACCTGTCGAGGGTTACGAGGCTTTCTGCGGGGAGAACGAGTCATGGCTTGAGGATCACGCGCTGTATGCGGCGTTGAAGGAGCATTTCGAGCAGAAGGCATGGTTCCAGTGGCCGGAAGGGTTAAAGCGGAGGGAGAAGGGCGCGCTCGACGAATGGCGGGGCAGGCTCGCTGAGGGCATCGAGAGGGAGAAGGTGCTGCAGTTCCTCGCGCACAGGCAGTGGGCGGCGCTGCGGCGATACTGCAATGAGCGGGACATATCGCTCGTGGGCGATGTCCCCATTTACGTCGATTACGACAGCGTCGATGTCTGGGCCAATCCGGGGATATTCAAGCTGAACGAGGACAGGAGGCCCGCCTTCGTCTCGGGCGTGCCGCCGGACTACTTCAGCAGGACGGGGCAGTTGTGGGGCAATCCGGTCTACGACTGGGAGGCGCTTGAGAGGTCGGGATTCGACTGGTGGGTACGCCGGATAGAGCGGGCGCTTGGCAGCTTCGATATCGTGCGCATAGACCACTTCCGGGGCCTGGTCGCGTACTGGGAGGTGCCTGCCGAGGCAAAGACGGCGGTGAGTGGCAAGTGGGCGCCCGTGCCGGCGGAGAACTTCTTTTCCGCGCTGCAGGAGCGGTTCGGGGAGCTTCCCGTAATAGCCGAGGACCTCGGGGTCATAACGCCCGACGTGCGGGAAGTAATGCGGAGGTTCGGCTTTGCCGGAATGAAGGTGCTTCTCTTCGCGTTCGGAGATGACGACCCGGACCATCCCTACCTGCCGCATACGTACGAGGAGAACTGCGCCGCCTATACCGGCACGCACGACAACAACACGGTTCGGGGCTGGTTCGAGAATGAAGCCACGAAGGCGAACAGGAAGCGCGTCTTCGAGTACGCGGGGCGCGAGGTTGGCGCGGACGAGATTCACATCGAATTTATCAGGCTGCTAATGGAGTCGCGAGCCGACGCGGTTATTTTCCCGCTCCAAGACATGCTCGGACTGGGGCAGGAAGCGAGGATGAACAAACCGGCGACGTGCAGCGGCAACTGGCTCTGGCGCATCCTCCCGGAGTTTCTCACCGGCGAGGCCGCAGAGGTCATTCGGAGCCTTTCAGAGAAGTATGGACGGGCCTGACCCTGCGAGAATATAAGTCACATCGCGGCTATCGTCATTGACACGCAGGCTCTCTGACGGATAGAATCGGACGCATGGCACCGAAAGTCTGGCCCGGCCAACCTTATCCACTGGGCGCCACGTATGACGGTGTAGGCACGAACTTCTCGATTTTCTCGGAAGTCGCGGAGCGGGTCGAGCTGTGCCTGTTCGACGACGAGGGAAACGAAACGTGCGAAGACCTGCCCGAGGTTACGGGAAGATGCTGGCACGGCTACGTGCAGGGAGTGGGCCCGGGGCAGAGGTACGGCTACAGGGTCCACGGCCCTTACGCGCCCAGGAAGGGGCAGAGGTGCAATCCATCGAAGGTGCTTCTCGACCCGTATGCCAAGGCGGTGGAGGGGCAGGTAGAGTGGAACGAGGCTGTGTTCGGGTATCATTTCAGCGACCCTGACGGGCCGCGAAACGAGATGAACAGCGCGCCGTTCGTCCCTAAGTCGGTCGTAGTCACTCCGTTCTTCGATTGGGGAAGCGACAGGCAGCCGCGCACACCGCTGCATGAAACAGTAATCTACGAGATGCACGTAAAAGGGTTCACGGCCCGTCATCCCGACATACCGCAGGAACTGCGGGGGACGTATTCCGGCCTGTCGCATCCGGCGGCGGTGGATTACCTGGTTGACCTGGGCGTTACGGCTGTGGAGCTTCTGCCGGTGCACCAGTTTGCCCACGACTCGTTCCTGGTCGAGAAGGGTCTGCGCAACTACTGGGGCTACAACTCGCTCGCGTTTTTCGCGCCTCATAACGGGTACGCACGGAACGGCCAGCGCGGGCAGCAGGTGCAGGAATTCAAGCAGATGGTCAAGGTCCTGCACGAGGCGGGAATCGAGGTGATTCTCGACGTGGTCTACACGCACACTGGCGAGAGCGGCCACCTCGGCCCGACACTGTCGCTGCGAGGCATCGACAACGCCGCGTACTACCGCCTCTCATCGAAGGACAAGCGCTATTACATAGACTTCACGGGGACCGGCAACACGCTCAACGTGCGCCATCCGCACGTTCTGCAGCTTATCATGGATTCACTGCGGCATTGGGTGCTCGAGATGCACGTGGACGGCTTCCGGTTCGACCTTGCGGCCACGCTTGCGCGCGAGCCGCGAAGCGTTGACAGGCTGTCAGCCTTCTTCGACCTGATACAGCAGGACCCGGTAGTCAGCCAAGTGAAGCTGATTGCCGAGCCTTGGGACATGGGCGAGGGCGGATACCAGGTGGGGAAGTTCCCGCCGCTGTGGTCGGAGTGGAACGACAAGTATCGCAACTGCATACGCGACTACTGGCGCAGCAAGGACAAGATGCTGGCGGACTTCGCGCACAGGGTTTCCGGCAGCTCTGACCTCTACCAGAAGACGAGCCGCAGGCCTAACGCGAGCGTGAATTTTATCACATCGCACGACGGCTTCACGCTGCACGACCTTGTTTCGTACAACGAGAAGCACAACGAGGCCAACGGCGAAGATAACAGGGATGGCGAGAACGACAACCGGTCCTGGAACTGCGGCGCTGAAGGTCCCACCGGCGACCCGGGCGTCACGGGGCTCAGGACGAGGCAGAAGAGGAACATGCTCGCCACGCTGCTTCTCTCGCAGGGCGTGCCGATGATTCTGGGGGGCGATGAACTCGGCCGCACCCAGCACGGCAACAACAACCCCTACTGCCAGGACAATGAGCTGTCATGGTACGACTGGGAATCAGCCGACCGGGACCTGCTGGAGTTTGCGCAGGAGCTCATTCACTACAGGTGCGGGCATCCAGTGTTCCGCCGGCGCCGGTGGTTTGCGGGAAAGCACGTCCGCGGCTCTCAGAAGCCGGATATAGGCTGGTTTACGCCCGATGGAAAGGAAATGAAACCGAAGAACTGGCGGGAAGGATTCGCCAAATCGCTGGCGGTGTTCCTGAACGGGCAGGCCATACCGAGCCTGGACGAGCGCGGCGAGGTAATCACGGATGACAGCTTTCTCATCCTGTTCAACGCACACTATGAGCCTGTAACCTTCAAGCTGCCTTCGGACGGCTGGGGAGCGCGCTGGGTGAAAGTGTTCGACACCGTTACAGGCGGATTCTCTGACGATGAAGAATTCTACCCGGCCCGCGGACAAATCAACATGGATGCACGCTCGCTGGCACTCCTGCGAAGGGCCGAGTAATATTTAAGTGCCTGGTTTTATACAGTTGAACGGAGAAAGCCATGCCGACGAGAAAAAAAGACGATGAAGAGAAGAAGTCTGCGTCAAAGAAAAGTACATCATCCGCTCGAAAGCGGACGACCGGTAAATCCAAGGATACTGTCAAACCTTCTTCCGGAAAGAAATCAGGCCGTCCGAAGAGAAAAACAGTGAAGTCTGCCGCTAAATCTTCCGCGAAGAAGACCGAAGAGAAAAAGAAACCAGCTCGCAAGAAAACGGAAGCGAAAGCAGGAGCCAAGAAGTCTGCTACAGGCAAGAAAGCCGCTCGTACAAGGACGAGCAAGGAAGAAACAGAGAAAAAACCGAAAAGGAAAGCATCGCGTACTGCTTCGAAAGAGAACTCACCTGTAGAGCGCAAGACAGTCAGGAAGCGGCGGACAAAGGCGACACCTGAACCGGCGGTTACTTCGCCCGAGGCCGGGGCACAGGCGACGCCCGTTCGGCAGTGGCTGCAGGACAGGCCGCTGGCAAGCATGCCGACACCGCCGCAGAGCGGCTTCTTTGCAATGGGAGCGCCCATCCCGTCTCACTATGACGAGGACAGGCTCGGCTGCCTGGTGCGAGACCCCGACTGGGCACACTGCTACTGGGAGCTTGAAGGAGGGCTCTGTCAGCGAATCGCCGACGAATACGGGCAGGATTTCCTGGATTCGTGCCGCTGGATTATCCGGATGATTTCGAGCGACGGGAGTGTGCAGGACACTCGCATCGACCCGCTGGCGAGGAACTGGCATATCGGAGTTAGCCCGCGAACCCGCTATGCGGTTGAGCTTGGAATCGTGACTCCCGAAGGGAAATATGTCAGGCTCTTAAAAGGAAACGAGATTGAAACGCCGCCCCGGAGCCCCAGCGAGATAGCGGCGCCTGCCGCCATGCGCTCCAGGCGCGAGCTTGAGGAGTTGATGGCGTTGTGGGCCACGGGCTACAGTTCTGCGGGCGCAACCGGGAGAGTTGCGGGGCGCATGGTCGGGATGCGCACGATTCGCGAAGGTTCCGGGCGCAAGAGGCCGGGAACGATAGGGACGTCGGGACAGCTTGTCTTCGTATTGCACTCGCACCTGCCTTACGTTCGGCATCCAGAACACGAGCGTTTTCTCGAAGAAGAATGGCTTTTCGAGGCGATTACGGAAACCTATGTCCCGCTGGCGAAGATGTTCCTTGACCTCGAAAGCGAGAGAGTTCGGGCGCGCGTTGCAATAGGCATGTCTCCGCCGCTTTGTGAAATGCTTTCGGACCCGCTGCTGCAAAGCCGGTACCGGGCACAGCTTGACAGGCTGATAGAGTGTGCCGACAGAGCTTTCGAGAAGATGAAAGATTCGGATTTCCGGGAATCTGCGCAGATGTACTGCGAACGGCTGCGGCAGATCAGGAACTTTTATGACGAGTGGGACAGGAATCCCCTCAATCCACTGCGCGACCTTCAGAACAGAGGTACGATAGAGATTATCACGTGTGCCGCCACGCACGGCCTGCTTCCCCTTATGAGCAGGAAAGAGTCTGTTCGCGCTCAGGTGGAGACGGGGTGCCGCAATTACGAGAAGCATTTCGGGATGCGTCCGGTAGGCATGTGGCTGCCGGAATCGGCCTACAGGTCGGAACTCGATGACGTTCTCGCGGAATGCGGGGTGAGTTACATTTTCCTCGAGTCCCACGGGGTGCTCTTCGGAGACCCGCAACCCCGGCATCTGACTTACCGGCCCATCGTCACCCCCGGCGGGATTGTCGCGTTCCCCCGGGACCCTTACACCGGGGTGCAGGTGTGGTCTGCCGAACGGGGCTACCCGGGAGACCCGGTGTACAGGGAGTTTTACCGCGACCTCGGATACGATGGCGATTTCGAGACGGTGAGGGAATGCCTCGAGCCGGATGGGAGGCGCCGCAATATAGGCCTCAAGTATCACCGAATCACGGGAAGAGTGGCGCTGGACAGCAGGGAGCCATACGTTCCGAGCCACGCCGCCGAGTGTGCCCGCGTGCATGCCGACGACTTCGTCAGGAAATGCGAAAGCCGCGCACAGGGGCTTATCGGCGGGCGGGAAGACACTGCGGTCATCTGCGCAATGTACGATACGGAACTTTTCGGTCACTGGTGGTTTGAGGGCATCGATTTCCTGAGCGAGGTGTTCAAACGGCTCGATGAACCGGAAAGGCTGGTGCGCGCGAGCACGCCGTCCGAGATACTGGCGCAGGAAGAGGCGCTGCAGATTGTCATGCCCTGCGCTTCGACGTGGGGCGTCAACGGGTATTACGAGCACTGGGTCAATCCCACAAATTCATGGATATACCCTCATCTGCACAAGGCGGAAGACAGGATGGCGGAACTCGCCCGGCGCTTTCCCGGGGAGCATGGCCTGCGGCGGCGGGCTTTGAACCAGGCCGCGCGAGAGCTTATGCTGGCCCAGGCCTCCGACTGGGCTTTCCTGATTGCAGCACGGACTGCCCCGGAATACGCCACACGCAGGACACGCGACCATATCGCCCAGTTTACGCGCATCTATGAAATGGTTACTTCCGGGCGAATCGACGAAGGAGAACTTGAGCAGATAGAAAGGCGAGATTCGATATTCCCCGAGATTGACTACGGGGTATACACCGCTTCATGACATGCAACGGGACTAAGCAGCGCGGCGCAGCACCAGAGCTGCAGGCCCATACCCGCAAGCTTGCGAGGCATCGATTGCTTCGCACCTTCAAGCTCTAAGAGAACCCTTTTACTTGACAACCCGGTGCTTATGTTGATAATCCGATTTATCGAAGAATCTGCAGTTCTGCCTGCCGTGACAGGCACGGGCGGGCTTTAATCGAGAGAAATACGGGCAATCTGCTGATACAGGAGGGCGAATCATGCCGGAAGGCAAATCCAAGGACCCACAGGAGCCGAAGGAAAAGAAGAGCGACAAGAAAAGCGGCAAGACTGCAGATATATACTCGATGATTTCCAAGAATCTCGACCTTAACTGGTTCAAGGAGCTGCATTGGAGGGGGGCGTTCAAGGATTATCTCGAAGTGGTCAGGGAAGACCCCGAGGTTGCGCGCAATTCGTTCCAGCGGCTTTACGATATGGTGCTTTCCTACGGTCAGCGCGAATTTACCGAGCACAAGGAAAAGGTAATCCACTACAACTTTTTCGACGACCCGATATCCGAGGGACAGGACGCCATATTCGGGCTCGACCGGGCGCTCATGCGGCTTGTGCATCACTTCAAGAGCGCGGCGAACTACTATGGTACGGAAAAGCGCATCCTTCTCCTCCACGGGCCGGTCGGTTCGTCGAAATCGACGATTGTCCGGCTGCTGAAGAGAGGGCTGGAGCAGTACTCGATGACCAAGGAGGGCGCGCTCTATACGTTCGGATGGAAGCTCGAAGGCGGCGAGGTTGCCATCTGTCCGATGAACGAAGAGCCGCTTCGCCTGATTCCGGAGGATATCAGGCCCAAGATACTCGAAGAAATCAACAGGTCCAAGGACTGCAAGTACAAGCTGCGTATCGAAGGCCCCGTCTGCCCGCACTGCCGGTGGTACTACAATGACTTCATGCGTAAGTACGAAGGCGACTGGACCAGGATGATTGAGCACGTGGAAGTGCGGCGCATGATGCTCTCGGAGAAGGACAGGGTCGGCATAGGCACTTTCCAGCCCAAGGATGAGAAAAACCAGGACTCGACGGAACTCACGGGCGACATCAACTACCGAAAGATTGCGGAATACGGGTCCGATTCAGACCCCCGCGCCTTCAATTTCGACGGCGAACTCAATATAGCCAACCGCGGGCTGGTGGAATTCATCGAAGTGCTCAAGCTCGACGTGGCGTTCCTCTACGACCTCCTCGGCGCCAGTCAGGAGCATACCATCAAGCCCAAGAAATTCCCGCAGACGGATATCGATGAAGTGATTATCGGGCACACCAACGAGCCGGAGTACAAGAAGCTTCAGAACAACGAGCTTATGGAAGCTTTCCGCGACCGTACGCTGAAGATAGACGTGCCTTATGTGACGACACTGGATGACGAGATAAAGATATACGAGAAGGACTACAACCCGAACAAGATAATCGGCAAGCACATTGCGCCGCATACCATCGAGATGGCCGCGATGTGGGCAATTCTCACCCGTCTCGAGCAGCCCAAGAAGGCACAGCTAACGCTGCTTCAGAAACTGAAGCTCTACAACGGCAAGATGCTTACGGGCTTCACAGAAGACAATATCAGGGAACTCAGGGAAGAGGCGCTTCACGAGGCTATGGAAGGGATATCGCCCCGATACATACAGGACAAGATATCCAACGCCCTCGTGCGGCAGGAAGATATCGAGTGTATCAACCCGTTCATGGTTATGAACGAACTCGAGGACGGGCTTGTGCACCACTCGCTGATAACCAGCGATGAGCAGCGCAAGAGATACAAGGAACTCATAGCGGTAGTCAAACAGGAATATGAGGATTTGGTTAAGAACGAAGTACAGCGGGCTATAAGCGCGGACAAGGATGCCCTGAACCGGCTCAGCGCGAACTACATTGACAACGTAAAAGCCTACACGCAAAAGGAAAGGGTCCGAAACAAGTACACGGGACAGGATGAAGAGCCGGACGAGCGGCTGATGCGGTCCATCGAGGATAAAATCGACATCCCGGACAGCCGCAAGGACGATTTCCGGCGCGAGATAATGAACTACATCGGCGCGCTTGCGATAAGCGGGAAGCAGTTTGACTACAAGTCCAACGAGCGGCTGCGCAAGGCGCTCGAGCTTAAGCTCTTCGAGGACCAGAAAGACTCCATCAGGCTTTCCTCGCTGGTATCCTCGGTCGTGGACAAGGACACCCAGGAGAAGATAGACATAGTCAAGGGCAGACTCAAGAAAGAGTACGGCTATTGCGACGTCTGCGCGAATGACGTTCTCAACTTCGTCGCGTCGATATTCGCACGCGGCGATGTGAAGAAGTCGGGAAGCTGACGGGCAGCCGGGGAGTAAACGCCGTATTCTGCGTTTGGTGGGCAGATGGTCGAGAGAATCGAAAGAGACCACGCGCGGTTCCGAAGGATTGTGCGAGGTCGCATCAAGAAGCACCTGCGCAAGTACATCAGTTCCGGGGAACTCATAGGCCGCAAGGGCAAGAAGTTGGTCTCGATACCTCTGCCGCAGATTGACCTGCCAAGGTTCCGCTACGGCGAGCAGCAGACCGGCGGTGTGGGGCAGGGCGAGGGCGAAGCCGGCGACCCGATAGGCGGCGAGGGACAGGCCGGGGACCAGCCCGGGCAGCATGTTCTCGAAGTGGACATCACGGTCGATGAGCTTGCGGCGATACTGGGAGAAGAGCTGGAGCTGCCTAAAATCGAGCCGCGCGGAAAGAAGGAAATTACTACCATCAAGAGTGAATACACCGGCATTTCCCGTAGTGGTCCAGAGTCGCTGCGGCACTTCAAGCGGACCTACAAGGAAGCCCTCAAGCGCCAGATATGTTCCGGCCTCTACGATCCGGACCGCCCGATTATCGTCCCTATAAGGGAAGACAAGCGATACCGCTCCTGGAAGGCCGACTTTCTGCCTCAGTCGCGGGCCGTTATCATATACATGATGGACGTTTCCGGCTCCATGGGGGGCGAGCAGAAAGAGGTAGTGCGCATAGAGGCGTTCTGGATAGACACGTGGCTCAAGCACAACTACAAGGATATCGAGACGCGGTATATCGCGCACGATGCCGTTGCCAGGGAAGTCAGCCGCGAGACATTCTTCCACCTTCGCGAGGGCGGCGGCACGAAAATCAGTTCCGCCTACTCCGTGTGCGCCGAGATGATTGAGCGCGAATACGACCCCTCAGAATACAATATATATCCCTTCCATTTCTCCGACGGCGACAACTGGGGCGGAGAGGACACCAAGAAATGCCTCCAGCTTCTCAAGGAGAAGCTGCTGCCTGCCTCGAACATCTTCTGCTACGGACAGGTCAAGAGTGCTTACGGCTCGGGCCAGTTCATCAAGGACCTGAAAGAGGCATTGGAAAAGGACGACCGGCTCGTAATGTCCGAAATACCAGACCGGGATGCCATCTACGACTCGATAAAAGCTTTTCTTGGAAAGGGCAAGTAGATGCCGCTGCCGTTCCCGCCCGAACTCATAAAGCTCAAGTACCACGTCAGGGATATTGCCGTCTGTTACGGCCTGGACTTCTTCGAAGTTATATTCGAAATGCTCGAATATGACGAGGTAAACATGGTGGCCGCGTACTCCGGCTTCCCGAGCCGTTATTCGCACTGGCGGTTCGGCATGGAGTACGAGCATCTCAGGAAGTCCTATGCCTACGGCCTGTCCAAGATATACGAGATGGTCATAAACAACGACCCCTGCTACGCCTACCTGCTCTCCTCGAACACCATGACCGACCACAAGATAGTCATGGCCCACGTCTACGGGCACTGCGACTTCTTCAAGAACAACTACTGGTTCTCCGAGACGAATCGGAAGATGGTTGACGAGATGGCCAACCACGGAACCAAGATAGCCGAGTACATGGACCACTACGGAGTGGAGCGGGTCGAGAACTTCATCGACTCCTGCCTCTCTATCGAGAACCTTATAGACCCGCACTCGGTCTTCATAGAACGGCATAAAAAAGACGGTGAGGAAGGCCCCGAACACGAACGTCACCGGGTGACCAAGTTCCGGGCCAAGGACTACATGGAGTCCTTCATCAATCCTAAGGAGTTCATCGAGGAGCAGGAAAAGGCCCTGCAGGAGAAGGTCGATAAGCAGATACACTTTCCCTCCGAGCCGGAGCGGGATGTGATGTTCTTCCTGATTGAGCACGCGCCCATCCCTCCCTGGAAGCGCAACATTCTCTCCATGATTCGGGAGGAGGCGTACTACTTCGCGCCGCAGAGGCAAACCAAGATTATGAACGAAGGCTGGGCGACGTACTGGCACTCCACAATGATGACGCGTGACCTCTGCACCGATGGTGAAATAATTGACTACGCCGACCACCACTCCGGCACTCTCGGCTCGAGGCCCGGCGTCATAAACCCGTATAAAATCGGCGTGGAGCTTCTCAGGGATATCGAGGACCGGTGGAACAAGGGCAAGTTCGGCAAGGAATACGAAGAGTGCCAGGACATGGACAAACGGCGTTCGTGGGACCTAGAACTCGGCCTGGGACGGGAGAAGATTTTCGAGGTCCGACGCATTCACAACGATGTGACATTCATAGATGAGTTCCTCAACCAGGACTTCTGCGACGACCAGAGGTTCTTTATCTACGGTTATGACAAGAACTCCGGGCAGTTCGTTATCGTGGACAGGGACTACCGCAAGGTAAAGGAAAAGCTGCTCTTCCGCCTTACCAACGCTGGCGAACCATTCATTGCCGTGGTTGACGGCAACTACAAAAACCGGGGCGAGCTGCTCCTCAGGCACGAGTACATGGGTATCGGCCTCGAGCCCGACTATGCAAGGGACACCCTAAAGAATCTCTTTGAAATATGGACGCGCCCGGTTAACATTGATACGTTCGTGGGCAAGAAACACGTCATACTCACGTATGACGGGGAGAAACACTCGGAAGAAGTGATGTCCGAGAAGGAAGAGTAAAAATCCAGGTCATAGGGAGCGCGAGAATGGGAATCAAGAGACGGCAGAGAAGGTGGAAGCGAATGAAGCACAGGCCGCCCCGCAACCGCAGCACCGGCGGGGTGAAGAAGCTCCGCTTCCCATAGCAGTTCATCTCCTTTCGGGCAGGTGAGTTTTGTCGAGCCTGATTCTCTTTCTCGGTTTCACCGCGATTATCGTGCCGACTATTCTCTTGCCTTTTGACATTCCGCCGCCGTTGTGGCTTCGGCTGGCTCAAACTGCAGGTCTTTTCATGATTGCACTGGGCTTCGTACTCAAATCGCGTAAGTGGTCCATTGAGAAATCGCACGAAAAGAAGCATGCGAGCAGAAAGAACTCTCCTGACAAAGCCTGGTGAGAGGCTTTTCTTCTTAGCCTACACGTTGTGCATGTTGTGTTTTGGTAGTCCCAGTGATACTTGAACCTGGCGGCTGATTCTGCTATACTGCGTCATTCCCATGAGAGACCTCAATAAAAGCAGCAGGGCGGTTCTCCTTCTCGTTTTCGCCGGGCTTCTCTTCGCCGTGGGCTGCAGCGAGGCCGGCGGCCAGGAGGTCGTCAACGGCAAGCTCGGCCGGAAGGTGCAGGGAATACTCGCCGGGCGGCTCAAGCGCATGCGCGGCGCCACCGCCGGCGTGAAGGTGTATTCGGTTGCCGACGGGGAGGCCGTGTACGAACTCAACGCCGGAACCCTCTTCTCCGTCGCGTCTAACATGAAGCTTGCGACCACAGCCGCGGCGCTCGCGAAGCTGGGCGCGAAAAAGAAGCTGACCGCCACTCTGTACAGGCAGGGCGAAATCAAGTCCGGCGTCCTCAAGGGCGACCTCGTGATAGTCGGCCTCGGCGACCCGAACGTGTCCGGCAGGTTCCACAAAGGCAATGTCGATAACGTTCTTGACTCTTGGGCGCAGACCCTCGCAGAGACCGGCGTCAGCAGGGTCGAGGGCTCCATTATCGCCGACGGCACGGCGTACGGCACGGAGGAGATTCCCCCCGGCTGGCCGCAGAACCAGCTCGAGCGCTGGTACTGCGCGCCCGTCTCGGCACTGTCCATTAACGACAATTGCTTCGACGTCACCGTCGCATCCGGCGGCGCGCCGGGCGCGCCCGCAGTCGTGTCGCTCAAGCCCACAAGCGGCGTCGTCAAGCTCAAGAACGAGTGCACCACCACCTCCAAGAAGAGCAAGCACCTTATCTCGATTCTCCGTCGAGCCGACACCAACGAGGTGACTGTCAGAGGCGCTTTCTGGCAGAGTTCCAATCCCCAGACTTTCAACGTCACGCTTCACAACCCGCCTCTCGTCTTCGCAAGCGCGCTCAAGGAAGCCCTCAAGCGCCGGGGCATTAGCGTCACTGGGGCGCTCAAGGTAGCCTCGAAGCCCGTTGATACGAATAAGCTCATCCCGGTCGCCGGGCACTCGACCCTGCTTTCGACCGCAATAACCGTGACCAACAAGCGCAGCCAGAACCTGCACGCCGAACTCCTGCTGCGCGAAGTGGGCAGGCAGGCCGGCAGCGGAACGAGGCAGGGCGGCATCAAGGCCGTCGTCGAGTTCTTCGGAAAGCTCGGCGTCCCGAAGAAGCAGGTCTCGCCCGCCGACGGCTGCGGCCTCGACGGCAACACGAAGCTCTCGCCCGGCGCCATTGTCGCGCTGCTGGCGCACATGAAGTCCAGGCCCGACTTCCAGGTGTTCAAGGAATCCCTTGCCGTGAGCGGCCTCGACGGCACCATGAAGAACAGGCTCAACTCCGGCGGGCACGCCGGCAAGGTCCACGCCAAAACCGGCTACATCCGCGGTGTCAGCGCCCTCTCCGGCTACGCCGTCAACGCCTCGGGCAAGCTGTTCGCCTTCTCCATTGTCTTCAACAACGCGGCCAAGGTCTCGAATACATACATGAAGGCGGCTCAGGACGAGATTGTATCGGCCATCCTCGACAGCAAGTGATACGGAGCAGGCGTGGGCGCAATCGAGATTATCGGCGGTATCGGGGCCGGCCTCCTCGCGGGATTTGCAGGCTCGATGCTCGGGCTGGGCGGCGGATTTATAATGGTTCCGATACTTCACCTGGGTTTCGGGCTGGGTATGAAGGAAGCGGTCGGAACGAGTCTGGGCATAATGATATTCACGGCGATGTCCTCGGCATTCGGCTACTGGCGCCAGGGACGGATAGACACGAAGCTTGCATGGTTCCTTGTCGTGACATCGATTCCCGGGGTAATCTGCGGTGCGCTCATAAGCGGCGCGCTCGACCAGAAGACGCTGAAGATTGTGTTCGGGTGCGCGCTTTCGCTGGCGGCGATAAGAATGTTCACCGGCAAGAAGGCGCTCGAGAGCCGCAGTTTCAAGAAACACGTCCTCGTGAGAAAAATCGTCGATAAAGAGGGAACCGTTTTCGAGTACAACGTGAATCTCGTTCTCACCATGATATTCGCGGGCGTGGCGGGTGCGTCCGCCGGGCTCCTCGGTATAGGCGGCGGAATAGTCAACGTCCCGGTACTGACTTTCTCGGGACTCCCCATTCACCTCGCGGTCGCGACGTCGAGCTTCCTTATAATATTCAACGCCATAACGGGCGCGGTCTCGCACGGTCTCATGGGGCATATCATGTACGGGCACGCGCTGGCTATCGTTCCCGGGGTTATTGTCGGCGGGCAGCTCGGCGCGCTGGCGAGCAAGAAGTTCAAGCCGAAGAAGCTTCAGCTCGCCCTCGCGGTTGCGCTTTTCCTGCTTGCGCTTCGCATGATTGCCAAAGCTCTCGGCTGGATGGTCTGACATGTCGGCTGGAACGAAAACAGTAGTTTCGCATTTCTCCAAATCGCTGGGCAAAACGCTTTTCCTCGTAGGCGCGGGAATTCTTTTTGCAAGCTCGCTCTCAGCATTCATCGGTCCGGATATGATAAAAATGCTCGGAGATGGCGTCAACGAGCTGCTGGCAGTAGCGGGCGCTACGCTCGTGGGGTTCATCCTGCCGGGTCCGCGGTACGTCCTGTACCCGGTCTTCGTCGAGCTGAGCAGGGGAGGCGTGGGACCGGCGATACTGGTCGCTTTCATTTCGGGACATGTGCTTGTCGAGCCGGCGACCTTCTTCGTGGAGACGGGTTTCTTGGGCTGGAGATTCTCGCTCAGAAGGCTGGCAATTTCGTTTGCAGTGACGGTTTTCGCTGGCGTTCTGACTATCATAGTTTACAGGTATATCGGGTGGAAGATCCTGTAGAAAAACGCGGTCCGCTGGCATCGATGCAGGTAAAAATGGGCATCCTCGTGCTGCTGGCATCGTTGATTTTGATATGCATTTCGCCTTCGAAAGTGGCGGCCAAATTGCGGGACAACATGGATGTCAACCTGCAGGTTCTCCTCTATACGGTGATTGCGGTCGTCATATCGACGGCGGTATATTTTCTCGTGCCGGAGGATTTCGCGCAGAAGCATTTGAAAAAGAACAAGCTGAGGTATCTTTTCTACGCTACGGTATTGGGGATAATGACGCCCGGTCCGGTCTACGCGATGTACCCGATAGTTTTTTCCTTGAAGAGAAAAGGGGTTCAGAACCACATACTTGTTTCCTACATAACGGGCCAGACGATGATAGGCCCGGCCCGCGTTTCTCTCGAAATCGGCCTGCTGGGATTGAACTTTTTCGCATGGCGGCTTTTCCTCTCGCTTCTCATGGGAACTCTCGCGGGATTCCTGTACTACGTTGTTTCCGGCGGGCGGCAGACGGAAGACGGGTCTCCAAAGCTTCAACCTTGAACCTTCCACCTTCAACTCTGCTTGTACATCGACTCCCATATCCGACAAGGGTTTAGGAGCATTTTTACAAGATATCCGGGTGGCGCGATGAAGTCGTGCTGGACTGTTAGCCACACAATTCTATGGCAAGTAATGCCGTTCCGTCCTAAAATAGTAACATACCATCCTCCCCCACACTTCCGTGGCGCAGTACAAGTTCAGCGCCACATCGCCGGGGTTTGGGGTCGCGAAGCTCCGGAACTCGTCACCGAGTTCCGGCTCTGTGCCTCTGTGGCGGCCCGAAAATTGTGTAGACAATGTAAAACTGATTGAAATTGGGGCGTCTTTATGGTAGTAAGATGATGGAAGGGAGGCGGCGTAGCTCAGTTGGTTAGAGCGGGGGATTCATAAGCCCCAGGTCGTAGGTTCGAGCCCTACCGCCGCTACCATGAAGCGACTGACCGGCGTCGAAAGGGGACCCGGATGAAAAGAGCCGTCATACTGTTTCTCGCAATCCTCGCGTCCACTATGGGCTGCAGGTCGGCAGTCAGGAAAGAGGTTGACGACACGAGGATGGTCAGGGTCCATCTCGAACCCGTGTTCACCACGATGGAGATGCAGGCGGAGACAAACGGGCTGATAAGCAGGCTGCAGACTGTCAGCGAGATAGTGTCCAAGGACGAACTGAAGGGGAAGCTGGGCGACACTATCGACAGGCTGGTGGAAATAGGCCAGCCGGCGGCGGGCCCGCTGATTGACGCCTATTACGACGCGGTCGAGAGGCCCGCGACGAACGAGTTCAGGTACCTTGTGCTGGCGGTTCTCGACAGAATTCAGGAAAACAAGACGCAGGAATTCCTGCTGCAGGTGCTCAGTCGGGGCGACCGGAAGGAGCGCCGGCTCGCCGCGGCGGCTGTCTGGCGGTTCGGCGACACGAGGTGCGTGTCCGCGCTGATAGCGGCGCTGGACGACGCGGACCTGGATGTCGTGAACACGTCGGCGGCGGCGCTGCGAGCGATAACGGGCTACAGTTTCGGCCTGTCCCGCAACATATCCGAAGAACAGCGCCGCGAGGCCGTGCTCCGCTGGCACCAGTGGTACGATGTCATGGGCTCGGCGCTTGCCGGCGGACGCGCCGACCGCCGCTGAGATGGGACTGCAGACGGGGACGTGGGTATGGCGCAAGAAAGCCCCAGGGAGGACCTGTCCTTCGGGAACGTGGCAATCGAGAAAGGCTACGTTACCGAGGAGCAGATAAGGGAAGCGCTGGAAATCCAGTCCAAGCTGCGGTCGATGGGCGTCAGGCCCAAGCGCCTCGGCGAAGTCCTTCTCGAACGCTCCTACATCACCCAGCAGCAGAGCGAGGACATTCTCGCCGCGCAGAGGGCGCAGGACGAGAAGCGCCGCATACCCGGCTACGAAATCACCAGCGTGCTCGGCCGCGGCGGCATGGGCACGGTCTACCACGCGATTCAGAAGAGCATGAACAGGGCGGTTGCGCTGAAGGTGCTGGCATCGCGGCACGCGCGCAACAGGAACTTCATCGAGCGGTTCGTGCGCGAGGCGCGGGCCGTGGCCAAGCTCAACCACGAGAACATCGTGGCCGGAATCGACGTCGGCGAGGCGAACGGGCTGTACTACTTCGCCATGGAGTTCGTCGAGGGCGAGACGGTCGCGGACATGATTCAGCGCAAGGGGGCCATTCCCGAGGGCAGGGCGGTCGAGATAACCCTGCAGGTGGCCCGGGCGCTCGAGCACGCCCACAGGAACAACTTGGTTCACAGGGATGTGAAGCCCCAGAACATCATTGTTACCCCGAAAGGGATAGCGAAGCTGTGCGACCTCGGGCTGGCCAAGACGGAGGATTCGGAGGCGCACATAACGCGCCTGGGCGTCTCGGTTGGCACGCCGCACTACATCTCGCCGGAGCAGGCCAAGGGCTCGGTCGATGTCGATATCAGGAGCGACATATACTCGCTGGGCGCCACGCTCTATCACATGGTGGTGGGAGAGGTCCCGTTCGTGGGGTCCAGCCCCATGGTGGTCATGACCAAGCACCTGACGAGCGCGCTGCCGTTCCCCTCGGACAAGAACCGGGCCGTGTCCGTCAACCTGAGCAAGGTCATCTGCAAGGCGATGGAGAAGGCGGCCGAGGACCGCTACCAGACGCCCGACGAGCTGATAGGCGACCTCGAAAGGGTTTCGGAAGGGCTGCCGCCTGCGCTTGCGGGCAGGAAGAAGGGCTCCGGGCGGCTGGCGCGCGAGTCGCGCAAAAAGCCCAGCAGCCGGAGGGAGCCGGTGGCCGTGGCGCCGAGACGGCGCTCCGTGAGGCGCGGGCGAAGGGAGGACAGGCGGGAGCGCTCCGGCTCCGGGAGATACGGGGGCAGGCGCGGCGGGGTCGCTTCGATTGGGAGAATGAGCTCTGTCAGCGTTCACGCGCACCACGAGAACGTCATGCTCGTGGTCTTCATCATCGTGGTCATTTTTATGTTTGCATTTGCGATGCTCATGGGTTATGTTAGTACAGGCGAGAAAATCATTGAGAAAATCGACTTCGGGAAGCTGGAAGTCGAGAAGAAGCACCTGGCGGCCAGCAAGGCGCTGGGACAGGCGAAGGCGTTCGACAGGGCCAATCCTTACGACGACAAGGAAGTCATAGCCGCGAAGTACGACGAGGTCATCGCAAGGTTCCCGGGTACGGAAGCGGCGCAGGAGGCGGCCCGGTTGAGAGCCGAGGTAATGGAAAGACGAAGATAGCACTCGGCGGTTGCCCTTTGCAGGGCGAAAGGAGTCTGCTATGGCGAAATATGCTCCGAAGAGAGGGGGCAGGTCGGACAGGAGCCGCGGCGGCCGGAGCGGCAGCCGGTACGGCGGCAGCAGCCGCGGCGGCAGCCGATACGGAGGCAGGAGTTCCCGCGGCGGCAGGGACGATGACGATTACTACGACGAGGAGCCGGCATATTACGGCAAGGGGAGCAGGACCAGCTCCCACGAGCAGTACGGCGTCTTCATTTTAATCGGCGCAGTTGCCGTAGTCATTATCACGATTATCTTCATCGCGGCGGGCGGCGGTCAGGACGTCATAGAAAGAGCTATCGGTGTGGAAGCGGGCGGCAAGTACGAAACGGACGCCCGCGAAATGGCGGCCAGCGACGCGCTGGGCAGGGCCACGGCCTACGACAAGGCAAACCCTTACGATGACAAGGAAGTCGTGGCGTCAAAGTACCAGGATGTGGCCAACCAGTACTCCGGCACGATAGCTGGCGGAAAAGCCGCGCAGAAAGCGGCCGAGGTCATGGACAGGCGCAGGTAGAGCGCGGCCTGTGAACGCGGGAATCTCGACTTTCCGGATAGAGCAGACTCTGGAAATACGGGTGACACGGGAGACGGAACGCCTCTCGTGTCACCTTTGAATTAGGGGACGGCAATGGATGCGGACGTCATGGGCAGGCTGAAGGAAAAAGTCTCCGGCGCGCTCTCGAAGGGCGAGGTCGTCCTCGCCTCTGGCAGGAAGAGCAACTTCTACTTCGACTGCCGCAGGGTCACGCTCGACCAGGAGGGCGCGCACCTCGCGTCGCTTGCCATGCTCGAGCAGATTCGCGGGCTTGGCGCAACCGCTGTGGGCGGCATGTCCATGGGCGCGGACCCGCTCGTCTCGACCATAGGGAACGTCGCACTCGCGCAGGGCGTGGCGCTCAAGCTCTTCTACGTGCGCAAGGAGCCCAAGAAACACGGCAAGAAGAAGCTCGTCGAGGGGCCGGGCCTTTCGGCGGATGACAAAGTCGTCATAGTCGAGGATGTGACGACTACAGGCGGCTCCGCGCTCAAGGCGGTGAACGCCGTGCGGGACGAGTTCGGCGCGGAAGTGCTCGCCGTGCTCACCATAGTTGACCGCCAGGAAGGCGCGGAAGCACACCTCGCTGAAAACGGTCTCAGGCTGGTCTCGATTTTCAAGGCCGAAGACTTCTGATTTTGCGCGGGAGTACGCCGGACATGCCTGCCGTCAACGCCGAGATTATCACCACGGGCAACGAAGTCCTCACAGGCCGCATTATCGACACAAACGCAGCGTACCTGTCGCGCCGGCTGGTCGAAATCGGCGTCGCGCCTGTTTTTCGCACCACCGTGGGCGACGAGCGGGAGCGCTACCTCGAAGCCGTCAGGACAGCGATGGAGCGGGCAAAGCTCGTGATTGTCACCGGCGGGCTCGGGCCCACCGACGACGACCTCACGCGCGAAGTCTGTGCCGAAGCGCTCAGCCGCAGGCTCGTCAGGGACGCCGACGCCGAGAAGCACGTCCGCGCCATTCTCGAAAAGTATCGTATACGCTTCAAGGAAGCCGAGCTTCGCCAGACCTTCTTCCCCGAGGGCGCGAGGACTGTCCCGAACAGAAACGGCACTGCCTACGGGTTCGCCGTGCTGCACGAGGGCAGGGTGCTCGCGGCGCTCTCGGGGGTGCCGTCCGAACTCGAGCAGATGGCCGAAGAGCATCTTTTCCCGTATATCAGCGAGGTATTCCCCGGCCTTGAGATGCCCGTGACGAGGCTGCTGCGCGTTTTCGGCATCTCAGAGTCCAGGCTGCAGGAAATCGTCGGCCCCGTCTTCCGCGAGCACCCCGGAATCACCTATGGCATTACAGCCAGCCAGATGGTGCTCACCGTCAGCATGACATCACCGCCGGAGCACGAAAACGGGGTTATTGCAGCCCGGCAGGCCATCATCTCCGAGCTTGGCGATAAGCTCTTTTCGGACGGGGGCTTGACGCTTCAGGAGACCGTCGCATCGCTGCTTCTGGAGCGCAAAATGACTGTTGCGCTCGCCGAATCGTGTACGGGCGGGCTTGTCTCGCACCTTCTGACCGAAGTGCCGGGTGTGTCTGAAGTTCTGCTCGAATCGGCCGTTACGTACTCGAACGAATCGAAAGTAAACCGCCTCGGGGTCAAGCAGGAAACGCTTGCGCAACACGGCGCTGTAAGCGAGCAGGTTGCGCGCGAGATGGCAGAGGGCGTGCGCCGGACGAGCGGCGCTGACCTCGGCGTGGGAATAACAGGCATTGCAGGCCCGGCGGGCGCGACACCGGAAAAGCCGGTCGGCCTTGTCCACATAGCGGTCGCGTCGGCAAATGAGACGTGGGCGCGCGAGTTCCACTTCACCGGCACCCGCAGCGACATCAAGCTCCGCGCCGCCAATACGGCGCTCAATATGCTTCGCATAACAGTCTTGAGGCGTGAGACCTGAGGCTTGAGGTGTGTAAGCAACAGGGGATAAGGAGATGGAAAAAGATACGGGGATAAAGCAAATAGAAGAATATCTCCTTATCACATTGAAATCCCCAAATCCCCCTTTTTACACGATTTGAATTTTGGATTTTGGACTTCGAACTTCGTCTGAGTCTCCTGCTCAACTGCTCAACTGTTCTACTGCTCTCGACGCTGCGCGTCGCCCCACGCGAAAAACTCGGATTAGGGGGCCGGATATCTATGCATCCCTCTTGCCAACACCAGAAGTTTGTGTTAAGCTTCCACGAAACATTTCAGGTGTACTGTCTCCGAAAGGGGAGACCGGTGAGTGCTAACAAAGGCAACGGTAAGTTGTGGGGAGAAGAAATACTCTTGTGGGAGGAGTTTCATAGGTTTGTACTGCCGAAGCTCCTTAAGGGAAAGTGGGTATTTCGTGGACAGAGGCAGGATTGGGATTTAACAACAACTCTGGAACGTAAGCTTGACAAATGGGGCATAACTGGCGGTGACTACAAGAAGTATGCTACATGTATTGAACAGCTAATGCTACGGGATTTCGCCAGGAAATACAGAGGCGAGTTTAAGCAACTAGTAAACGATGACAAACTCTTCTGCCTCTCGCTAATGCAGCATTATGGCGCGCCGACGCGCCTTCTTGACTGGACATATTCGCCCTTCGTTGCAGCCAAATTCGCTATTGATCATAGTCGCTTTGATTCCGAAGTAAGAGGGCCTGCCGTTTGGTGTGTCAATACAGATTGGCTGAAGAAGAGAATTGAAAAGAGACTTCCAAAAGCAAAGAAGGCCGTCTTCAAGATGTTTGTGGATAGAAAGACACCAACCGATGACTTATTTTTCTCAGATTTGTTTCTGAATAACGACCACCAATTAGTATATACGGCAAACCCCTACTTCATGAATGAGAGACTTGTGCAGCAACAGGGGCTATTCCTTTGTGCTGGCGATATTTCAATATCATTTGAGAAGAATCTGTGTGAAATGGCGAAGGAAAATTGCCAGAGTAATCTTCGCAAATTAATGAGTAGAGGTGAGGTAAAAGATGTTATTAAACTGCGTCTTGTGTTGAAAAATGAAGCGCTCCGTGAGTTCATGGAAATGCTTTGGCGCATGAATGTGAACTCGGCTGTTCTCTTTCCCGGTATCGGTGGCTTGGCAGAATCCATGGGTGAACGCGCATTGTTCTACAAGGAACAAGCAAATAAGAATAACAGTCGGTGAGACTAACTTGGCTAGCTCTCAATTGGCATGAATAGAATGGGCCAGAGTCTGCGTATGAGATTCAGCAATTACCGTAGGAGCAGGTTGGATGTCTGACGAACTCTTTTCACTTAGACAATATTTCGATGACGACTTCAAGCAAGACCTTCATCTGACCAAGATTTTCAATTTGCCTGCGTTAGGCATAACGGTTGAAGGACGACTGTATACGAACTTCAAAGCAAACTCGAAATACTCGACGTTCTTTGTGCCATTCCACAAGATGGTATTCCAGGTCGTTGAGTTGATCTTGTCTGACATAGTAGACACAGTTCTAGCTGCTGATAGTGGACTCGTTATCAAGGGCGGATATCTTGGAGAGAAGGCACGGTCAAGCTCACGAACAATGCCTTTCTCGGGCCACGTGTACGTCTATTCTGAACGGGACATTGCTGATTCCGAGTTTGAGAAACTTGCCATCTCTGCCGAGAGGAAGGGGCTTTCTCTGACTGTGAGAGGACCAGAATATGCCTCTAGTCGCAACAATCTCACGCAACCGCTTGCGTTTATGGCTCACGATTCACGAGATAAAGAAAGTATTGCCCGGCCTCTCGTATCTGGATTGAGGAAGATGTTAGTTTCCATTTGGTATGATGAATTCTCTCTGAGAGTTGGTGATAGTCTTAGGGAAAAGATCGAGAAGGGACTAAAAGAGTGCAAGAAGTGCATTCTAGTTCTAACACCCAACTTCCTTTCGAATAAAGGATGGACTAAGAAAGAATTTAATGCTGTTTTTACTCGTGAGATTGTCGAGGAGAAGGATGTTATCCTGCCTGTGTGGGCAGGTGTGACCCGAGAGGAGGTCTTTGATTACAGCCCAATCCTTGCGGACAAGTATGCCGTGAGAATGGATGAGGGTATTGAGGAAGTAATTCGGAAGCTCTATTTGGCACTGAAAAACTAAACGAGTCAACTCTGTAGTCACGTGGCCTAAAAGAACCCGCATGGAGGTGGCGGAGAATGAGCGAAGAAGCTGTATTATATCACGGATTGAATCGGATTGTGACGATGTCGCCGTCGCGGATGACGTAGTCGCGGTTTTCGAGCCTGCCGGACGATGCGCGGGCCTCTTTCAGCGAGCCTGTCTCGATAAACTTCTCGTAGGACACGACTTCCGCCTTGATGAAGCCTTTCTGCATGTCGCTGTGGATTTTCCCGGCCGCTTCGTGGGCAGTCGTGCCTTCCGGGACTGTCCAGCCCCGGACTTCCTTGTCGCCCGTGGTGAAGAAAGTGACCACCCCGAGCGTCCTGTACGAGCATGATATGACTTCGGGCGCGCACTTCGTGATGCAGTATTCGGAGAGGAAAGTCTGCTGCTCATCCTCGGGCAGTTCGCAAATCTCCATCTCGAGCTCGCCGAACACTACTACTGCATCATCATAGGATGGCGGGGACTTCGCCTGCTCCTCGCCCGCGTTCAGGACGTACATGACGGGCTTGAGCGTCAGCAGGCCGTAGTTACGCAGGAGCTTCTCTTCCTGGGGCGTCATCTTGAAGTCGGCGAGCGAGCGGCCCTCCTCGAACATGGGCGCGAGGCGCTGAAGGACTTCCTGCTCCTTCGCCTGGCTGTCGGACTCCGGGGTGTGGCGCCTGAGCGATTTTTCGAGCCGTTCGAGCCGCTTTTCGACAAGCTGCATGTCGGCCAGCGCAAACTTCGCGAGCATATCCCGAGCGTCGGCAGCCGGGTCGAGAGCGGGGCGGCCGTAGGGGACGGCGTCGCTCTCGAACGCGCGCAGCACGACGAGCAGCAGGTCCGTCTCCCGCAGCGCGGCGAAGACCTCGGTCTCCTTCATGGCCGCAGGGAAGTCGTAGAACTCCAGCGACGGGTAGACTTTCTTCGGGGGCTTGTAGTCTTCCCAGATTCTGTCGAGGCGCGGGTCGGGGACCTGGACGACCGCTATGGAGGTTTCCGCCTTGAACGCGCCGGGCTGCTCGTGGCGGCCCGTGAGGACGTCGAAGACGGTGGTCTTGCCGGACCGGGGCAGGCCGGTTATGCCGATTTTCACTCTTCGGCCTCTTTCTTTTTCCTGTTCCCGACTGTCGCGCGCGAGAGCCAGATGCCCAGCTCGTACAGGAAGAACATGGGCGAGGCGAGCAGAATCTGCGTCACCGGGTCGGGCGGCGTAAAAGCCGCGCCGAGAATGACGGCCAGAAGCAGCGCGTAGCGCCTGTATTTCGAGTACTGCCGTGGGGTAAAGATGCCCGCGCTGGCCAGGAACCGCATGAGGAGCGGAAGCTGGAACACCACGCCGAGCATGAGGGTCAGAAGCAGGAACAGCGCGAGGTAGAATTCGAGCGTGATATTCACGTTGACGAGGCTCGGGTTGGCGTAGGCCGCGAGGTAGGAGAGGCCCTCGGGAATGAGGATGTAGTAGCCGAACGTGACGCCCGCGCCGAACGCTATGAACGAGAAGGGCAGGTACATGAGGACGTAGCGCTTCTCGTGCCTGTAGAGGCCGGAGGCGACGAACAGCCACATCTGCAGCAGCACCCACGGCGAGGCGAGTATGAGCGCGGCGACTATCGAGACCTTGAGGTAGGATATGAATGCTTCCTGGTACTTGAGCGCCTGGAGCGTGCCCTGGCTCCTGCCGGCGTGCTTTTTCACCTTCTCGAACCTTTTCTCCTGCAGCTCGAAGAGCGCCGCCATCTCCGGGTCTTTCGCGCGCAGCTTCTCGATGGCTTCCTTCATCTGCTCGTCCAGCGGCTTCTTCTTCTCGTCTTCCGGGGTTTCCTCCTTTTCGATTTTCTCCTTGAGCCTTTCCATCGCAATGCGGTGCGGGCGGGTGACAATCCACATTATCTCGTCCTGGTACATCAGGCAGGCAATCAGCACGACGCCCACGCCGATAAGGGCCTTGATAAGCCGCGACCGAAGCTCGTCGAGGTGCGCCGAGAGTTCCATGGTGGCGCTGTCCTGCTCTTCGTAATAGCCGTTCTCTTCGTTTTCTTCGCTCATTGCTCCAGCTTTGCCAGTTTGTCCCTGAGCATCTTGCGCGCCCGGAACAGCCTCGCCTCGACCGCGCTGACGGATATGCCGAGTATATCGGCAATCTCGGTGTATGTCACATCCTCGACATGCTTGAGCACGAAAACTTCCCTGTAGTTTTCGGGAAGCTCGGCTACAAGCTCGAGGATTTTCTCGTACATTTCGGAGTCTTCGACGCTCTGCAGCGGCGCAGTGCCGCGCGTGCTTTCATCTTCCATCTCCGGCGCTTCTTCCGCGTAGTCGGAGAACGAGATGGGGCTGCCGCGGCTGAGCGACTTCTGCCTGCGTACCCAGTCGAGCGAGGTCGAGCGCACGGCGTTCGCGAGATACGACCTGAACGTCTTGGGATTCTCGAGCGTGGAGAGCAGCCGGTAAACCTTGATGAAAGCCTCCTGCACCATGTCCGCCGCTATGTGGAAGTCGCCGACCACGGAATAGGCTATGGACCCGGCGATTCTGACGTACTTGGCCATAAGCTCCTTGAAAGCCTCGTCATCTCCCGCCAGCGTCCGGCGGACAAGCGCTGCATCCTGTTCGAGGGAGGATTCATCCATTCGCTAACTCATTAGAAGCACCATGACGGCCTTTTGAGCGTGGAGCCTGTTCTCGGCCTGGTTGAAGACGACCGAATTGGGGCCGTCCACCACGCTGTCGGTAATCTCTTCTCCGCGGTGGGCGGGCAGGCAGTGCATCACGAGGCAGTCCGGCTTCGCCTTCGATACGAGTTCGTCGTTCAACTGGTACGGTCTGAAGGGGGCGAGGCGGCTGTCATGCTCGTCCTCCTGCCCCATCGATGCCCAGACGTCGGTGTAGACAATGTCGGCCCCTTCGACGGCGTTCACGTCGGTCGTGGCGCTGATTTCGCAGCCCGTTGCAGCACCGTCTTCCTGCGCCAACTTGAGCATTCCGGAATCGGGCGCGAATCCTTCGGGGTGGACCACGACGCAGTTCATGCCGAACTTCGCGCAGCCGAACATGAGCGAGTGGGCCATGTTGTTTCCGTCGCCGACGTAGGCGAAGTCGAGACCTTTCAACTCGCCTTTCTTCTCGCGGATGGTCTGCAGGTCGGCGAGCACCTGGCACGGGTGCAGCAGGTCGCTCAGGCCGTTTATTACCGGCACGGTGGCATACTCGGCGAGGTCGAGGATGTCCTGGTGCGAAAAGACGCGCGCCATTATTCCATCGACGTAGCGCGACAGCACGCGGGCGGTGTCGGCGATTGTCTCGCCGCGGCCGAGCTGCATGTCCCCTGCGCCGAGGTACATGCCGATGCCGCCGAGCTGGTAGATGCCCGCCTCGAAGCTCACGCGGGTGCGCGTCGAGGGCTTCTGGAAAATCATGGCCAGCACTTTGCCCGCGAGCGGCCTGCCTGCCTTCCCGGCTTTCAGGTCGGCCTTGAGCCTGTCGGCAAGGTCGAGGATGGCTGTAATCTCTTCGGCGGTGTAGTCGTGCAGCCCGGCGAGGCTTCTTCCCTTCAGGTATTCCATGTTATTTGCTCCCAACCAGCAGAACGACGTTTTGCGAAGCCCCGAGCATACAGTCTCGGGGCGTAGGTGTCAAGAGCGAGGCTCCAGCCCGCCTACTTACAGGAGCTTGGTGATGACAACCATAACGAGGAAGAACATGTAGAAGGCCGCGCACCCGAGAACTGCCACCTGTCTCCAAAGCGGAGGCCTTATTTCCTTGGGCAGAAGTCTCCGGTTCACTACGAGTACGTGCACGGCTGCAATGGCGAAAATCACCGCCCCGATATTGGCGCCAATTATAAGCAGCACAGCGGGCCCTGCGAGCCATATTGCCACGCACCCCCATGAGGCGAAGACCAGCAGTATAGCGAAGTAGATGAAGCGCACGCTGCCGCCGCGCCACTTGCGCACGCGCCGTGAGCCCGACCAGAGGATATCAGTCACGGTGCGCGTGAATCCATCGACTATAGCGAGCTGAGTGCCGAAGAGAATCCAAAAGCCGATAAACAGCGTAATAAACCACAATGCATTACCGCCGAGAGCGGCGAGGTGTTTTGCCTCCTCTATCCCAATGGAGAGCTTCGCGGTCAGGTCCGTTCCGGGCTTAATTATCGCGTTCGCCGCAAGCACGCACAGGAACATTCCGGCGAGGCAGCCGATGATAAATATGAGACCCTGGTCAATGAAGAGGTAGCGCCACCAGATTTTCCAGCGGGACCGGTTCTCGGGCGTGTTCGGGAATACGTTTCCTGCGTGCGCCAGGGTGAGCTGCTTGCCGGAAACAACGGCAGGTATAAATCCAACCGTTTTTCCCATGCCGAAGCCCTTATCGCGTATCCAGTTAGATATCCAGAGGTTTCCGAGTCCGCCGCCGCCCGAGAACGCGGCGAATGCGGCGAGGATGGGCCAGTCGATTCCCTGGTCTCCCTTAGGCAAGTATCCGATATGAAAGAAGCCTGCAAACGTTTTACCCCACAACCCGGCGGGCGCAAGCCAGAGGCAGATAACAAGCAAGTACCCGATGATAGATATCACGACTACTGCCGAGAGGATTTCAAGTGTGCGTTCGATTCGGCCGCCAAACATCACAATAAAGACTGTCACGATGAAAGTGCCCATTCCCAAGAGTCCAACGATATTGGCGTCAACCTCGGTTGGCAGGCGGCCGGCCAGCGCTGCGAACAGTGCGGGCGCCGAAAGCGCCGCCCATGCTGGCCAGCCGACGTTGAGAATGCCGAGGATAATGTAAAGGGGGCCCCAGAGCTTCGGGCCGCCGCGCGTTCTCATGAAACCGGAAAAAATCGGCTCGCCGGTGTAGAGCGTATAACGGGCAAATTCCAGGTTGAGAATGGCCTGCAGCACGACCGCGACCAGTGTTATCCAGAGGAGGCCTACTCCATACTTGAGGGTTACGCTCGGGCCGAGCAGCCACTCGGCGCCGCCGAGGCACAGGCATAGGGCGATTGCCCCCGGCCCTACGACGGCTATGATGTTTCGCAGCCTGAAAGGCGGCGGCGCCGGCATGTCCTGCACGCCCCATGCGGGCAGTGCGCCGGCATCCTGCGGCTGTGAATCGGCCTGAACATCGTTCCCGGAATCTGTCACTTGCTCTCCTCCTCGCGGTCGGTAAGTCAACGGGCGGACGAGATAATAACGTCTTCGAGCGCGCGATTCAAGCCCCGGAAGCGGTTCATGTTCGGGTTGCGGCGGAGAAATGCGTCTTATTTCCCAAAGGCGGATGTCTGAAAACAGCCGGGGAAATATAAATAATAAGTCTTTGAAATTGGCTTGACAGCGATAGGAAGCACTATATAATCATTAGGCTTTTTGTTGGAAGAAGGTGTGTTCTTTGACAATTTGGACAGGCTGAAAAGCGCGGGATACTTCGCAGAAGACCCGATAATCTGCGTCCGAGAGGGCACGGATTATTGTGGTCAAGCTATTAAGAGTGTATGGCGGATGTCTTGGCGCCAGGAGTCGATGAAGGACGCGGGTAGCTGCGATAAGCTTCGGGGAGCCGCTAACCAGGCTGTGATCCGAAGGCTTCCGAATGGGGAAACCCGGCGGGGGCAATACCCCGCCATCTGTGCCTGAATGCATAGGGTACGGAGGACAACGCAGGGAATTGAGACATCTTAGTACCTGCAGGAAAGGAAAGAAACCTCGACTTCCCGAGTAGCGGCGAGCGAAACGGAAAAAGCCCAAACCGGCTGCATGTAAGGCGACGACCGTTGTGCATCCGGGGTTGTGGGGGATACTTGGGTGGGTCGTTGACCGCCCGAGAGGTTATAAAGGCGATCCTTAGCCGAACACGTCTGGAAAGTCGGACCATAGAGAGTGATAGGCTCGTAGGCGAAAAGGTGAACCCCTCTGGTATCTTCCCGAGTAGGGCCAGGCTCGTGGAACCTGGTTTGAAACTGGGAGGCCCACCTCCCAAGGCTAAGTACTACCTGGCGACCGATAGTGTAAAAGTAGGGTGACTGAAAGATGAAAAGTACCCCCGTGAGGGGAGTGAAATAGTACCTGAAACCGTACACTTACAAGCGGTCGAAGCACTATGGGCGGGAGCAATCCCGTCAACGTGTGACGGCGTGCCTTTTGCATAATGAGCCGGCGAGTTGCGGTATGTAGCAAGGTTAAGCGCTTCAGGCGCGGAGCCGTAGCGAAAGCGAGTCTGAAATGGGCGACACAGTTACGTGCTGCAGACCCGAAACCGAGTGATCTATCCATGGCCAGGCTGAAGCGGGCGTAAAAACCCGTGGAGGGCCGAACCCACCTAGGTTGAAAACTGGGGGGATGAGCTGTGGATCGGAGTAAAAGGCTAAACAAACTCGGCAATATCTGGTTCTCCCCGAAATGGCTTTAGGGTCAGCCTCGTGTTACAGCATGTGGGGGTAGAGATACTGAATGCGTCTGTGGGGGCCTCCAGCCTACCCTGCGCAACCAAACTCCGAATACCATATGCCTCTGTCACGGGAGTGAGTCTACGGGGGATAAGCTCCGTGGTCGAAAGGGAAACAACCCAGACCGCCAGCTAAGGTCCCAAAAGCAGACTAAGTGAGTAAGGAAGTGAGAGGGCTAAGACAGCCAGGATGTTGGCTTAGAAGCAGCCATCATTTAAAAAGTGCGTAACAGCTTACTGGTCGAGCTCTTTTGCGCCGATAATGATCGGGCCTAAGTTTGCTACCGAAGCTGCGGATTGGCGGTTGCCTGCGGGCGGCCGTCAGTGGTAGGGGAGCGTTCCGCACCGGGTCGAAGGTGGACCGTGAGGACTGCTGGACTGTGCGGAAGTGATTATGCCGGCATGAGTAACGATAAAGCAGGTGAGAATCCTGCTCGCCGAAAACCTGAGGTTTCCTGGGGAAGGCAGATCCGCCCAGGGTTAGGCGGTCCTAAGCCGAGGCCGAAAGGCGTAGGCGATGGACAGCAGGTTAATATTCCTGCCCCACCCGCAAGATGTTGACCAGAGGGGGGACGGAATCCGGAAGGCTGGCGGACGATTGAAAATGTTCGTTGCCTTGCTTGAGGTCCGGTGTAGGAAAATCCGCACCAACAAGGACCGGGAGCCGGGCTAAACCCAATTGGAGGTGATGCAGTTCGAAGGATTTCCTGGAAAAGCCTCGCTGCAAGTCTTGCAGGTGTCCGTACTAAAACCAACACAGGTAGGTAGGGAGAGTATCCCAAGGCGCTCGAGAGAACCCTCGTGAAGGAACTCGGCAAAATGACCCCGTAACTTCGGGAGAAGGGGTGCCTCGCGGCGTGACTTGTCTTGCACAATGAGCGCCGGGAGGTCGCAGATAATCGGCCCGGGCGACTGTTTACTAAAAACACAGGTCTGTGCTAACTCGCAAGAGGACGTATACAGACTGACGCGTGCTCGCTGCCGGAAGGTTAAGGGGAAGGGTCAGCCGTCGGGGTAACCTGGTGGTGAAGCTCATAACCGAAGCCCCGGTAAAGGGCGGCCGTAACTATAACGGTCCTAAGGTAGCGAAATTCCTTGTCGGGTAAGTTCCGACGCGCACGAATCGCGTAACGACTTGGGCACTGTCTCCACGAGGGACTCGGTGAAATTGAAGTAGCGGTGAAGATACCGCTTACCCGCACCAAGACGGAAAGACCCCGTGGACCTTTACTGCAGCCTAATATTGAGTTTTGGCCTAACATGTGTAGGATAGGCGGGAGACTTCGAAGCGTGGACGCCAGTCCTCGTGGAGTCACCCTTGGAATACCGCCCTTGTTATGTTAAAACCCTAACCGGATACCGTGAATCCGGGTTCGGGACAGTGTTAGGTGGGCAGTTTGACTGGGGCGGTCTCCTCCTAAAAGGTAACGGAGGAGCCCAATGGTTTTCTCAGCACGGTTGGCAATCGTGCGCAGAGCGTAAAGGTACAAGGAAGCTTGACTGCGACTCCGATGGGAGAAGCAGGTGCGAAAGCAGGGCTTAGTGATCCGGCGGTTCCGTGTGGAAGGGCCGTCGCTCATCAGATAAAAGGTACCCCGGGGATAACAGGCTGATCTCCCCTAAGAGCCCATATCGACGGGGAGGTTTGGCACCTCGATGTCGGCTCATCGCATCCTGGGGCTGAAGAAGGTCCCAAGGGTTCGGCTGTTCGCCGATTAAAGCGGTACGCGAGCTGGGTTTAGACCGTCGTGAGACAGGTCGGTCCCTATCTGGTGTGGGCGCAGGATACTTGAGGAGATCTGTTCCTAGTACGAGAGGATTGGAATGGACGGACCTCTGGTGTGCCAGTTGTCCCGTCAGGGGCATTGCTGGGTAGCTATGTTCGGAAAGGATAAGCGCTGAAGGCATATAAGCGCGAAGCCCCCTCCAAGATTAGGTATCCCCATCAGGCTCCTGGTAGACTACCAGGCTGATAGGCCGGATGTGTAAGCATGGCAACATGTTCAGCTAACCGGTACTAATCGCCGATCGGCTTGACCACAATAATCCGCGCTTTCTTGCAGCCACTTTCCCGTTGCGGTTTGGGGGGTAGGTCATGAAACCACGCACGTGCGTCTTCCTTTGCATCCTTCTTGCGGCGGCGTTGTTTGCCGCAGGTTGCGCCTCGATGCAGCGCGGCAGGACGTTCGAGTGCCCGCGCTGCGGCACGAGGGTGTCAGCGACTGATACCATGTGTCCGAAATGCGGTCAGAGGTTCGGCCCGGTCGGAGCGACAGGACAGGGTGGTACCGCGGCGACTGCCGGCAATCCGCCGCCTGTAGCACAGCATGCTTCTGGCAGCGCCGAACGCAAGTTTCTACCCGTAAAGGTCGGCGCTCTGTTCCAGGTCTCCGACTCGGCCCACGCGCGGTTCACGCCTTTCGTCAGCATTGAGCTGGCGAAGATAGAGCAGGGCGAAGGCCAGCCGGTAATATGCTTCGATGCAGGCGTGGCCGAGAGGGCCATATTCGCCTCCGCCGGCGCCAAGGGATTCTTCAGGGGCGCGCCCGAATTCGGGCTGTTCATCTTCTTGATGGTTGACTGGACTCCCGTGCCTGAAGAGACTTTCGGCTTCGTAAGCGACATGAAGAGCGAGGCTCACATCGCCGTCGGTATCGGCGTCACTCTCGCCGAATTCTGATAATCTCGTTCAAGACTTCAAAAGCCCCGCCGTTCACCGGCGGGGCTTTTCAATTGCCGGCAATGCTTCCTTATGACTGTATGCGATTCCCGGGAGAGTGTTTTGGCTTGACATTTTGGGTAGCTGTTGATACACTCCGCCACGAATTATCTACCCCCGAAACCTACTTCTGCGCGGAGGTTCTGATGATAGGAATTAAGTGCGCGGCATGCGGGAACACCTTCGAGGTGCCGGACGACCAGTCCGGTAAAAACGCCCGCTGCCCGAACTGCAGCGCCACGGTTTTCGTTCCCACCGTCGGCTCTGCCGAACCCGAAACCCCGGCCAGCAAGGCGCCGACTGAAGTAATCGACAAGCCCAGGCGCCTGCTGACGCCGCTCGAAGTGGTCCTGATTCTGGTCATACTCGCCATGATGGCCGCCTTCATCGTGTTCTGGGCGTTCAGACCGCAGGAGACCACCGGACCCGCGAAAAACGCCGATGCGGTCAGGGCGAGAATGGAAGGCGAGAGGGATGCCGAGATAGAATGCGCCGCCAACATGGAGAAGATTGCCGCGGCGCTCGTGAAGTACAACGAGCAGCATAAGAGCTTCCCCGACGACCTCGCGGCCCTCAAGGAGGCGGGTTTCCTCGAAGCCGGCGAGCCGCTGTCCTGCAAGAAGGGCAAATACGTGTATCACAAGGCCACCGCAGTCGCGTCCGTAGGGATTGTGGAAAACCCGGTAATGGTCGCCGATTCCGAAGCCTTTCACAGGGGAGGGCGCAACATCATCCGCATGTCGGGCGAAGTTGATTTCCTGAAGGAGAAGGAGTTCGAGGGACTCATTGCGGCGCAGCAGGCCGAATACGACAAGCTGGCCGCCGCGCAGGACAAGGAGACAAGGAAAAAGAAGGAAAGAGAGCAGGAAGCGAGCAAGCTCCTGCTTGCGGCGAGCGAGGCTTACCTGGCGGGCGATACCGAGGAAGCACGCTTGCTGTACAAGAAGCTCGTCGATGAATTTCCCGATACCGACTTGGTCAAGGAAAACGCCGAACTGATTAAGTCGAGGCGCATAACCATAAACTTCAACACGGCCGTCGAGTGCGCGCGGGAGCTTGTCCTTCAACTGCGCCTCGACGATGCGAAAGCCGCGTACGCAAAGATTGCAGCCGAAGCGTCGGAGGAGCAGGGCGAAACCGTAGATGCCGAACTCGGGGCCGTGAAACTCGTCGAGGATGGCCGCGCACTCCAGAAGCTGGGCGACCTCGACGGCGCGCTTGAAAAGTTCAACGAGCTGGGAAGTTCCATAGACGAGCCGTTCTGGAAGCGCATCGCGCGCGAGCTGTCGAGCGAAATCGACAAGTACCGCAAGGATGCTGCGGCGCTGTTCAAGGAAGCGCAGGACGCCCTGAAGGCAGGCAAGAAAGTCAGGGCTTTCAGCCTGTTCAGGTCGCTCGTTGACAATTACCCGCACTCGGCCGAGGCGCCAGAGGCACTTCCGAAGGTCGAGGAGCTGGCGGGAGAGGTCGCGTACAAGGAGCGTTTCCTGTCCAAGGACAAGCTCATCGACGCCAAGACCGCGAGCGCGATAAAGGACGGGCTTGCGTGGCTGGCGCTGCAGCAGCATCCGGACGGCGGGTGGAAAGGAAGCTCCACGGGCGCGAACGCCCTGGACGATACTGCCCTCACAGGCCTTGCGATGCTCTGCTTCCTTGCCGAAGGCAACACGCACCTCTCGGGCCAGCACCGGGCCGTGGTCGCCAGAGCCGTGGCGAAGCTGAAATCGGCCCAGAAGGAGAGTGGCCTCATAGGCGACGAATCCGGCACGACCTACCGCATGAGCCATGCGCTGGGGCTGCTAGCCCTCTGCGAGGTGCGAAACATGACCGACGATGACGAGCTTGTGCCGGTTTGCCAGAAGGCGGTCAACTACGCCATACAAATCCAGGAGCCGGGGCAGGGATGGCGCCTCGCGGACAAGAAGGCGCCCGCGGACATTTCGCTGACCGCGTGGATGCAGTTCGGGATGCTCTCGGCCGCCAAGGGCGAGTTGAAGTTCCTCCGCGGGCTGCTCGACGGCGCGGTGAATGAGTGTAACGCCGCCACCGATGTCAAGGGCCGCGTCAACTATACCGAGCCGGCCGACGAAACGCGCCCGGTCAGGCATCTGCCGGAATACCAGGCTTCGCTCACTGCCACCTCGGCCGCGCTGCTGCTGAAGCTCCTGTCGGGTGCTGACAAGACCACGACCAGGATGAAAGGCGGTTTCGACTTCGTCAACGCATCCACGCCCAACGGGACGCGCACGAATTTCGCCTGCTTCCTGTTCGGCACATACCTCCTCTGGCAGGCGGACGAGCTTGCATACCGCCAGTGGAAATGGGCGCTCAACTCCGTCCTGCTGCCCGGCCAGCTCCGCGAGGGCAAGGATGCTGGGGCGTGGGACATGGGCCAGTTTTCCGATTTCCGCGGCGGGAAGGTCTATCCCACCGCCCTCGCAATAATGGCTCTACAGGCGCCGTACAACCACTTCGCCGCGATTAATCTCAGGGAGGCGAAGAAGGAGGAGAAACCGGCGAAGCCCGAGATAACCATCATACTCAAGGATGATGCCCGGATTACAGGCGCCCTTGTCACCGAAACCGACGACAAGATAACGCTCGAAATCACAAGGGGCGCCACCCGCGTCGAGATGACCTTCGACAAGAAGGATATTAAGGAAATATTAAAAAGCGAGTAGGCGTTATTTCGGGTGACATCGAGCATATTGCTCTTGCCGGAAGTGCGCTTACATCTTCTCCAGCGCTTTCAGGCCGAGTATCGACAGCCCGCTCGCGAGCACGTTCTTCAGCGCTCGCACGAGCGACATCCTCGCCGCCGTGAGATGCTCATCGTCTCCAATCACCCGGTGCTTCTGGTAGAAGCTGTTGAAGTCGCTGGCGAGGCGCAGCAGGTGCGAGGAAATCTCCGACGGCTCGAAGTTATCCGCCGCGGAGTTGAGCACTGACGCCCACGCCTGCACGTCGCGCACAAGCTGCCACTCCTCCGGCTCCCTGAGCAGGTCGAAATCGACCGAGGCGGGCGCGGGCGGCTCGTCGCCGAAATGGCGCAGGATGCCCGCGAAACGGACGTGGGTGTATTGCAGGTACGGGCCGGTCTCGCCGTCGAAACTCAGCACCGCGTTCCAGTCGAAGTTGACATCCTTGGCGCGCGAGTTCTTCAAATCGCTGAAAATCACCGCCCCGATTCCCACGGCCTGCGCGACTTCTTCCGGGTTTTCGATGTCCGGGTTCTTCTCGGCGATTATGGCCCGCGCGCGGCTTATCGCCTCGTTCAGAACCTCATCGAGCAGTACGAGCGTCCCCTTGCGCGATGACATCCCGAGTATGTGCCCGAACGGCACGTGGTGCATGCCTCCGGCCCAATCGAAGCCCGCCATCTTCAGAACGGCGAAGAGCTGCCTGAAGTGCAGCTCCTGTGGATACCCGACGACGTAGAGACAAAGGTCGAAGTCGAACGTCTCGTGGCGGTAAATGGCGGCGGCAATGTCCCGCGTCGCGTATAGCGTAGCGCCGTCCGCCTTGCGCAGCATGCAGGGAGGCATCTCGTCGCCGAGGTCCACGACGAGCGCGCCCTCGCTCTCCTCGACGAGGCCCTTTGAGCGCAGCAGTTCTATTGCCGCTTCCGTCCTGTCGTTGTAGAACGATTCGCCGGTGTAGTGGTCGAACCGGACGCCGAGCTTGTCGTAGACGCGCCTGAACTCGGACATCGACACATCCATGAACCTGTTCCAGAACTCCTTCGCCTCCGGGTCGTCCTCTTCGAGCTTGCGGAAGTATTCGCGCGCCTCCTTTTCGAGGGCCGGGTCGTTCTCCGCCTCCCGGTGGAATCGCGTGTAAAGCTCGTAGGAGTGTGCTATCGGGTCGGCCTTGAATTTCTCATCATCCTCCCAGCGCCGGAACGCGGCCATCATCTTGCCTATCTGCGTGCCCCAGTCGCCGAGATGGTTGACGCCGACCACGCGGTAGCCCAGCGTCTCGAACAGCCGGTACAGCGCGCCGCCTATGACTGTCGAGCGCAGATGCCCTATCCCGAACGGCTTGGCTATATTCGGCGAGGAGAAGTCGATGACGACCGTCTTTCCCTTGCCACTTTCCGATTTGCCGCAGTCGGCGCCGCGTTCGATTGCGGGCGTCAGCGTGCGCTTCGTGAATTCCGCCCTGTCCACGAAGAAGTTGAGATACGGCCCGGTCGCCCTGACTTCTTTTACCAGTGCGGGCACTTCGAGCGAGACGGCTATTTCGGATGCTATCTTCGCGGGCGATTTCTTCATGCTCTTTGCGAGCGTGAAGCAAGGGAACGCGTAATCGCCCATGTCAGCCCTGGGCGGAACCTCGAGCATTCCCTCTATTTCCTCCGCGCCGGGCGGAACGTGAGCGGCGAGGGCCTGCGCTATCTGCTTCGTGAATTCGTTCACAGGACTTTCTCCCAGGTTCTAACCGGGCGGCCATTATACGCGCTCCCGCCCCGCCGCGCAAGGCGATAAGCCTTCTGGACTTTGCAACGTGCTGCTCAAGATGGGCAAAATTGAAACGGTTACGTACAATTCAAGCTTGAAGTTGCCAAAATGTATGGCTGTAAAGTATACTTATCTTGGCGTGTGAATATGATGTCTTTGAGCGAAATACTCTATGGTGAAATATGAAAACAGTGCCTGTCACATTACGATGTTTAATATGGACAATTATCATTGTACTAACCTGTATGGGTTGCGCATTAAGACAACATAGTAGAATTCCTGAAATGTTTACAACTCGTGAAGAGGTCAAAGACTATTTTGCTCGGCTATTCCAGAATCGGTATTCGCCTCTTAGCACGCAGGAAACAGGACTACTGGTTGATAAGTTTTATCATAAGAAATGTACTCAAGTTGAAAACAAGCTAATCAACGACACGCTGCTATCTATGATTGATGCCGAAAGTGACGCTTCGTTAAGCGAACTACCTGTTATTGGTATGGCGATTTTGTCTTTAGGTCATCGTCAGCTGATTGACCAAATGCCTCGACTAATAGGGTTACTTGACCACAAGTTACTATGCACCTATGCTCTAAGGAGTATTTCTGTCATGGCTAATTCGCTTTCTGAGGCAGAGATAGAATCATTGAGGATTGATTTAGAAACTCCCATCATAAACGTGCTGAATAGAACTTCTCCAGAAGAGAGATATGATGCTTGCCGTCTTGCCAAAGAACTTACTATGAAGAAAGCAATTCCATCTCTTATGCGCATTATTGAATACCCAACATCAGGTCAAAACATCGATCTCTCCGATGCACTTGAAACAATTGAGCATCTTATTCCGGAGAAGTGTCCATATAAGGATGAAGAAAAGTCAGGCTTCTGGAATAATCTAAGCTTAGATTACAGGCGCAGTAAATGGCTTCAGTGGTGGCGAGATGGCGGCAACAGATAGTGTAATATTCTTCATGTCTTAATGTGTCTTCGCAACCCCTGCCTACTGAGCACATTCCCGCAGGATGATGTCTTCGTAGAGGAATTGCTCGAAATGGGCATCACGACAGGATAACTACTTGTCTCGCTTCAGGAGTTCTTTAGCTTTTCTGGCTGCTGCCCCTCCGGCGATTGTGCCGGGGTATTTAAGAGCGATTTCCTTGTATTTCTGAGCTAATGCTGCTTTGTCCGCGCCGGGATTCTTTTTTTCGTAGATTGCTACCCGACCCATCGCCTCACTGGCCTCCATCTCGTGTACATCCACTTCGTATTTGCCGCCTTTGTTCAGTCCGACGGCTTTCTCAATGGGCTGAGGTGGGGGCACGGGTTTCTCGATTTCCTTCTCTTCTTCCAGCAGGATTACGGGTTTCTCCTTCATCATTTCGGCTTCAAGTTCCGGTGTCAGAAACTTGGCGCGCTTTAGCGCTTCATCAAATTCGGTCTCGGTGAACTTCCGCTTCGTTATTATCCGGGGAGGCTCTATGGCGGCAGGTTTCTCCAATCGCGGGAGCCTGGCGGCGGCTTCGAGCTTTCTGTTTTCTTCCCTGGTCTTCGCCAGTTCCTCTTTTGCACTGTGCAATTCATCCTGCGTTTTCTTCAGTTCGCTGCGAATCCCGGCGAGCGTCCGGGCGTGCGCTTTCTCGCGCTCGATATCCCTGTTTGTATCCCACAGTGCGTATATGCCGACCGCGACCGCTGCAGCGGCAATGACAGCGATGGCGAGCAGCAGAATATTCGCTGCGCTTCCGGATATCCTGCGGTTCATAGTCTCGCTCCTTTGCCGGAGATTGTCTCTTGTCCGTCAGAAGCCGAAAGTGCCCCAGCCTGAATCGGGCATTACATCGCCCTGTTCGTGGGCCGGGTCTTCTACGAGCGCCTGCACGGGGAAATCCACGTTGCCCGTCAGGCGTCGCGGAAATGCCACGAGAATGCCATCTTCGGCTGCGGTAAGCTCGACGAGCGCCCCGATTTTGACAATCTTGCCCGGCGGGATGGGCTGGCCGTAAACGTAAGCGCGATTTCCGGACCACAGGAAGGCGTAATCCACCGTCGCATCGTCGTTGAGGTCAACGAAAATGACGTACTGGACCGCTCTTGTCCTGTCAACGCCGCCGTACAGCACGGCCCGGAGGTAAACGTAATAGTCGTCGTAGGTTCCCTTTAGCGCCGCCCAGTCCGCATCGTCACCGAAAGCGAGCAGGTCGTCGCCGTAGGGGTCGGCCTCGTCGAGTGCGTTTGGCGCGCCCATGTCGTCCAGAAGCGCCCAGTTGGCGTCCGGGGTGCGGACCTTGATATAGCCGTATCTTTTCTTGGTGTAGTCCTTCTCGGGAGTTGTTACCGTGAGGGTGACGGTGTAGCTGCCGGGGATTTCGTAGAGATGGGTCGGATTCTGGATAGTCGAGTCTATTACCGAATCGTTGTCGAAATCCCACGCCCATGCCGTGACGGTCGCGGATGTCTCGTCGGTAAAACTCACGAGAAGCGGTGCATCCCCGGAGGTCGGGGTAGCGCTGAACTGGGCGACGCTCGGGAAGAAGAGAAAGTCGTCATCCTTCTTCTTGCAGGTGCAGAGAAGCAGGCAGCCGAGTGCGAGCGCCGCGAACGCGAGAACAGCCTTTCCGTTAATTCTCATCAGCCGTTCCTCCAATACGCATAAAACAAGGCTACGACACAATCGTAGCACGGGCGTGAGCAGTGTCAAGAACAACCTTTCTTGGCTACCGTGATGAAACAGGCAGGACAGGGGATACCTGTCCTGCCTGTTGAATCTTCGGTTTTGAGCGTTTTGCCTTACTTGTCTTCCTTTTCGGGTGTTTCTTCCTTCTTTACTTCCTCGACCTGCAGGACGCCTTTCTCACCGCCGGCAATCACGGAGAACGCAGTTTCCATCGCCGCATCGATATCGCCTTTTTCCCTGTGGCAATTGGCGATGAGGAACGTTGTGAAGTTGCGCAGTCCTTCCTCATCCTTGACCTCAATGAGGGCTCTCTGGAGGTAGGGGAGGGCGTCCTTCTCGTTCTTCTTGGAGAGTTCGACAATGGCGAGTTCTGCCATTACGACCGAAGCCTCCCTGCTCTCGCAGCCCTTGTAGAACGCGGCCACGGCCTTGACGATTTTCTGGGCCCTGTCGAAATCGCCGAACGGCTTGACCGCGGCGCATGTCGCGCCCATCGCCACCGCGCACCCCAGCACTATCAGGCAAATCACCGCTGCCTTCTTCATAACTCACCTCCTTTGTCAATTCGGCTCCGCTTGGTCCACGCTTATTTACAGGAAGGTTTGCAGGAGGGTTTCAGAAAACAGGGATGAATGCAAATTTTCGCATGATTGGACGCAGCGGCGGCCTCGCACAGCGCCGCTTGACCTTCGGTGCGGGCGGTGCTACAATCGGTTTCGAAAGGAGAGGAACATGCTGCTCGACGAATCTGAACTGCAGACGAAACTGAAGATGATTAAGCTTGTCGCGCTCGACGTTGACGGCGTACTTGCCGACGGGCGCCTTATCCTCGGTCCGGAAGGGCAAGAGTTCAAGAGCTTCAATGTCAGGGACGGCTTCGGGATTCGCGCGCTGCTTCTGAGCGGAGTCAGGGTGGCGGTGATAACCGGACGCGAGTCGGAAGTGGTGAAACGAAGGTGCGAGAAACTTGGTATTAAGGATGTGTTCCAGAACGTGAAAAACAAGGCCGAAGTGCTGCAGGGACTGCTGGAAAAGCACGGAATCGAGACGGGCGAGGCCTGCTTCATGGGCGATGATGCCAACGACCTCGCGGTCTTGAAGGCAGCCGGCCTGTCGGCCTGTCCGGCCGACGCGGTGGACGAAGTGCGCGAGGCGTGCGACTATGTGGCGGTCCGCAAGGGAGGGCGAGGGGCGGTGCGCGAGGTGGCGGAGATGATTCTCAAGGCGCAGGGCAAATGGAAAGCGATAATTGCGGAGTTCTCTTAGCCCATGAAACAGCTTCTTGTATTTTTCGCATTCGGAGTGCCTGCTGCGCTGGCACTTCTTGCCATCGGCGGGGACCTGTTCTCTCCCGAGGAGGTGGAACTCGAACAGATTCCCGACGAAAAGGTCAGCGAGCCGCCCGAGCTTGACGAGTGGAGCGACTCGCCTATAAGGCAGCGGCTGACCAACTGGGAATATCGCCATTTCGACCCGCAGCAGGGGGTCTTCGACTGGTTCGCACGCGGGACGGAAGCAATACCGCGGAGCAAGGAAGGCGACGAGGTGCAGAAGTACGACGTCGTCGAGCCGGAGGTGCTGTTCTCCTCGTTTACATCAACCACACCTCTCAGGAAGAAGACGCTGACGACCCTTAACGCGGGGGCGGGTAATATAGAGTTCGGCAAGGAGTTCGTGACGGCGAAGCTGACGGGTGGAGTTGTCGTGAGCAACACCGACGTATACGCCGAACACGGACCCAGCGAAATCAGCATGGATGTCGAGCTTATCAATATACGCGCACGAAACAGTCGCAAGGGCGAAGACGTGTCCGCCGCCGAGCTGTGGACCGACAAGGTGGTGCATCTCGTCAGCGAGAGCTTCGAGATATTCGGCATGGGCGGCATGCGCGGGTCCACCGAGCTTAACAGGATAACGCTTGCTCCGCCGATACTTATGCACCTGATTGTGCAGGACGAGGGCATGTTCTTCGGGAAGAAGCCGGAGCAGTCCAAAGGCGGCAGGCGCGTGAAGGTCGAGTGTGGCGGGCCTCTCCTGCTCGAAAGGCAGAGCGAGCAGGGCGGATTTCTCATGGCCATGTCGGGCCGCGTGGTCGTAACGGATGGCGAGATATGCGTCAAGAGCGACACGCTCGGCGTGACGATGGGCCGCAGCAGGAAGGCGGAGCAGGCCTGGGCGGCCGGGAACGTGGTGGCGCTGCAGGGAACGCAGCCGCGCCTGTTCGGCGATGAAATCAGGTGGGATTCCGGGGCGGGCCGGACAGTGCTGAAGGGCCGGGGCGGGGTAAAGTTCACCGGCGATAAGAGCAGGCTCAAGGCAAAGACCGCGACGCTTCTCGAGGACCGCCGGACGCTGCTCCTTGAAGGCGGGGTCGAGGCGGATTTCGAGCATGAGGTTAAGAGCACGGACGAGAAGAAACAAGCGAACGTGCCCCATAGCTGGCAGGTCTTCTGCGACAGCGCCCGCATAGACCTCTCGAACGAAGGTGGCAGCCTGACGGCGAGCAGCGTTGCGCTCAAGCCCGCCGCCGGGGGCAAGGTGCTCATCACGAGCGCCGACGGGTCGTACAGAATTACCGCCGGGCTCGTTACCTGGGAGGAGAGCGCGGGACTGCTGCGTATCCAGCACGGGCCGGAGCTTTCGCGCGGCAAGTCGGAGTGGGCGAGCGCGGACGAAGTTATTCTCAGGCTGGAGAAGAGCGAACTCGTATTCAGGCGCAACGTGAAGGCGAGAGTGTCGGCCCGGGAAGCGAAGTGGGAGTTCGCGGCGGGGCTAATGACGGCGAAATTCGAGGCGCCCCCGGACAGGAACCCGTCGATTACGAGCGCGGTGTTGATGGCTCCGGATAGCAAGGTCGTCGTGGATTACACGAGCCCGAAAGGCGCGGAGGTTAGACTGGAAAGCCACCGGGTCTCATGGGATGCAGTGACGCAGAAAACCGTGCTCGACTCGGAGAAGGCCGGGGACTTGCAGAGGTTCACGAGCGGCAAAGACTGGATGCAGGCGCGCCGGGTGGTGTTCGAGCCGGAATCGCAGAGGGCGGTGTTCGAGGGCTCGGTGCTTGCGCACTTCGAGGAGACATCCGACAAGTCGCGCAGATTCGGCGTCGGCGGGAAGGAAGAGGTGGGGCCGCCGTTCGAGATGAATTCGGAGAAGCTGACGGTCGAGTTCGGAGAGAAATACGAAGCCCGGAAAGCGGTGGCCGAAGGCTCGGTGAAATTTACGGGCAGCGGCGGCGGGCTCAAGCTCGCGTGCGAACGGGCCGTCTACGAGAAGACTAAGGGCATAACGTTCGAGGACAGAAAAGGCCCGAAGCTGACTTCGGGTAAGCACTCGCTTACCGCCGGCAGAATAGAAGTATTCCACGAACAGGGGCGCATCGCGTTTACAGGAGGAGTAACGGGCGGATTCAAGGATAGCAGCGGCACCTCAATTAAAGTGACTGGCAGGCGAATGACGGCGACCTTCGACCCGGCTGATGGAACTCTCAAGGAGGTATACGCCCGGGAAGGCGTGCAGATGGAAACTGAAACGGAGAAAGAGGGCAAGGCGACCGCGAAAGCGGAGCGCGCCGTTTACGATATCGGCAAGGGCGAAATTTCGCTCGCTGGCAAGCCTGTCGTCGTGAACCAGCAGAACCTGATTATTCGTGAAGAAAAAATAGTGTACGATGTGAAAGAAGATATATGGTTCACCAGGCCCGGCAAGAAGGGCTACGACTGGGAAGTGGACCCATCGGGCTGGAAGAAGGAAGACAGAAAGAAGTGAACCGGCGCAAATTTTCGTTCGGGGATTGACTTGATTGAATTGTTCTAAATGGTAGAGAGTCCCGCCGATGGAAGAAAATTCCGACAGGGAGTTAATGCGCAGGGCGGGCCGGGGCGACAAATCTGCGTTTGCGCAGTTGTTCGGCAAGTACTACGCGGGGATACTGAACTTCTTCTGGAGGCTCGTGTGGGACCACGCGAAAGCGGAGGAACTCGCCCAGGATGTTTTCCTGAAACTCTGGAAAAAGCGCCGGTCATACAGGGGCAGCGGAAAGTTCTCGACATACCTGTTCCAGATAGCCAAGAATCACTGGATAAATCACCTTCGACGCAAGAAGCGCTACAAGGAATTCCTCGACGCGAAATCGGAGGAGATGAAGCGGGACGACTGGGGGAGCGCGCCCGGGCCCGACAAGGAAGTCGAGGAAAAAGAGATTGAGGAAATGGTGAAAGCCGCGATTGACTCGCTCCCCGAAGCATACAGGGTACCGTTCGTGCTGAGCAGGTACAACAGGTTCAAGTACCGGGATATAGCCGAAATTCTGGAAATATCGCCTCGCACGGTGGAGTGGCGTATATCGGAAGCGTTCAGTCTTCTCGGCAAGAAGCTGGCGAGCTTGAAGGAGAGTTAGCCTTGTCAGATTGCGAAGAGGTCAGGCCGCGGCTGGCGGCGTTCCTTGACGGCGAGATTGAAGAACCGGGCCCCATCGAAGAGCATCTCAGCTCCTGTCCCGAATGCAGAAAGCTGCTCGGCGACCACGAAAAGGTGTCGCGGCTGGCTTCTCTCGTGCCCGGCCCTTCGCCAGACCCACAGGCATGGGGCAGTGTGGAGCCGAGGCTTACGACGTTCTGGGGTCCGCGCAGCTACGCGCTCGTTCCCGCGGCTGCGGTCGCACTGGTCGCGGTTGCGCTGTACCTGTTCTATTTTCCCGGAGGTGAGCCGCGTCCGGTCGGCACGCTGGCCCGGATACTGGGCGATGTGCAGCTAAGGCCGCTTTCCATAGGCGACTGGGTCGGTGCTCCGGAGAAAAGCGAGGCGCGTCTTGGCGATACAATCCGTACAAGCTCGGGAGCCTCGGCGCGAGTGGATCTGGTTTCGGGGGGGCGTCTGTTCCTGGACAGGAATACGGAAGTCCGGTTCTCGCAACAGGATGTACCAAAGGTGAAACTCCAGCTTCTTTCCGGGAGGACCTGCGCGTGCAACTGTGGCAAGTTCTGTATAGAGGTTGCGGGTGCGGAAATAACGGGAAGCGAAAGTTTTTACGTAGTGGCTCTCGAAAACGGCAGGCCCGTAGTCTACGTCAAGTCGGGCGAACTGAGCTGGGTGAAGGGAAAAGAACGAATAGCGGGCCGGGTGGAGGCCATGCAGATGCTTGATTTCCTTGGGGTGGACGGGCCTGTGCCGATAGAAAGCATCGAGGTTTTCGAGTGGGCCGAACTGCTTTCAGACCAGGCCGGGTTAGAGAAACATTGAGCCCGGTTTCACGCTACATGTTACCCCCGATAAGCCTTCGGGCGATTACCATGCGCTGGATTTCCGAAGTGCCTTCGCCGATTTCACAGAGCTTCGCGTCGCGCATGTAGCGCTCAACGGGGTATTCTCTGGAGTACCCGTTGGCACCGAGAATCTGGATTGCATTCTTTGTCGCCCTGTATGCGGCCTCCGATGCGTAGAGTTTGCACATTGCGCCTTCCATCGAGTGCGGCTCGCCTCTCTGCTTGAGCCTTGCAGCGTGGTAGACGAGGTGGCGGGCCGCCTGAATCTCGGTCGCCATGTCGGATAGCATGAACTGTATCTGCTGGTGCTGGTGGAGAAACCTGCCGAACTGCTTGCGCTCCTGTGAGTAAGCGAGCGCCTTGTCGAGCGCGCCCTGCGCGATTCCGAGGCCGAGCGCGCCGATGGATATCCTGCCGGCATCGAGCGTCTTCATGAAGTACTTGAACCCTCTTTCCAGGTCACCGAGCTGGTTCTCCGCCGGGACGCGGACGTCTTCCATAATCAGCTCCGCCGTATCCGAGCCGCGAAGGCCCAGCTTGTCCTCTTTCTTGCCAGCGCGAAAGCCGGGCATGCCCTTCTCGAGGATAAACGAGCCAATGCCGCGCGCGCCCTTGCTCCTGTCAATCATGGCGGTCACGACGCACGTGCCCGTGTAGTTGGCGTTGGTAATGAACTGTTTGGCGCCGTTTATTATCCAGTGGTCGCCGTCGCGCACGGCGGTCGTCTGGGTCCCTGCGGCATCGGAGCCTGCGTTCGGCTCGGTCAAGCCGAACGTGCCCATCTTGCGCCCGGAGGCGAGGTCCGGCACGTACTTGCGCTTCTGTTCCTCCGTGCCGAAATACCAGATGGGCGAGAGGCCGAGCGAGTAGTGCGCCGCGAGGGTAATGCCGGTGGAGCCGCAGACTCTCGAAAGCTCTTCGACCGCGAGTATGTACGAGACGTAGTCGCCCCCCCCGCCTTCGTACTCCTCGGGAATGGGGATGCCCATAAGACCAAGCTCCGCCATGCGCTTGACAGTCTCTTCCGGGAATCGCTGCGTCTCGTCAATCTCGGCTGCGATGGGCTCGACTTCCTTGACGGCGAACTCGCGCACCATATCCCGAACCATGATTTGCTCTTCAGTCAGTTCCATTAGCCAGCCTCCAGGAATCTAAGATGCCAGACAGTAGCTTATACCGAGCATTACGGCGACGAGAAAGTGCGCGGCTATCGTCAGGATATTGGCCGGCACAAGCCGCCGGGAATCTGAGTAGTGTTTTCTTGCAATCAGAACCGCCGTCATTGACACCGGGACGGCGAGCATGGCGAGCAGCGACCATGCGGGCACCGCGCTCGTCCCGACCGCGGCGGCAATCGCCGCGTACGGCAGAAACATGACGAGGCCGAACAGCCACGCGGCGCGCTTTTTCCCGAGACGCACGACGAGGTTGCGCTTGCCCGCCGCCTCGTCTGCCCGCACGTCCTGAAACTGGTTGATATAAAGAATCGCGGCTATCAGGACGGCCAGCGGCAGCGAGGCGACGACGGGCATCCAGTCGAGCCTGCCGGTCTGAACGTAATAGCTTCCGAGCGTGACGAGAACCCCGAAGTTGGCCCCAACGACAAGCTCGCCGACGCCTCTCGCGCACAGGCGAATCGGCGGGGCGGTGTAGAAGTAACCCGACGCAGCCCCGATTCCTCCGAGTATCAGAGCCCACCACCCGACGGCCGCGGTCAGGTAGGCTCCGCAGGCGACCGCGACCACGAAAAGAATAATGGATTCGATAAGGACTTCCTTCGGGGACAGGACGCCGTTCTGTATGAGCCGGCTGCCGCCCGTGAACGGGCGCACGAATTCCGTGTTCGCCTCGTCGCAGCCCGATTTATGGTCGAAATAGTCGTTCATCACGTTGGAACCGGCGTGGAGCGCCGCGACGCCAATGAATGCGACAGCAAGATAGAGCCAGTTGACGGTTCCCGAATGGTAGTATGCGACAGTTGCACCGAGTGCCACGGGCAGAAGGCTGCCCGTGAAGAACGGGGCGCGGAGTTCGGCTAAGTAATGCCTGAGTCTCGACACCTGTCAGTCTTTCCCTGTATTTTCTTCGATGAATTTGACGATTTCGGCTATCTTGGTGCCCGGATCGAACAGCGCCCTGGCGTGGCCTTCTTTCAGGAGCGCCGCCTTGTCGTCGTCGGGCACGATTCCGCCGCCCACGAGCAGGATGTCCGAGGCGCCCTTTTCGTCCAAGAGCCTGCGCACCTTGGGAAAGAACGTCATGTGCGCGCCCGAAAGCATCGAAAGGCCTACAACGTCCACGTCTTCCTGGATGGCGCTCTCGACGATGCTTTCGGCAGTCTGGTGCAGACCCGTATAGATGACTTCCATCCCGGCGTCGCGGAGCCCGGCGGCAACGACTTTAGCCCCTCGGTCGTGGCCGTCGAGACCCGGTTTTGCCACCAGAACTCTGATTTTCTTATCCATCGAGACTCTCCTGATTCACTTGTTGGCTTTTTAGAATAGCGGCGGTTCGGTGTAGGTGCCGAACACCTCCTTCATGGCCTCGACTATCTCGCCGAGCGTGCAATAAGCCCGTGTGCATTCGAGAATCCTCGGCATTACATTTTCCGTGCCTTTGCACGCGGCTTTAAGGTCTTCAATGCGCTGCCCGCAGGCGTTGTTGTCGCGCTTCTCGCGGAGCTTCTTGAGCCTCCTGTGCTGCTCGGCCTCGACCTCCGGGCTGATTTTGAGAATGTCAATCTCGGGCTTGCCTTCCTCGACGTACTCGTTGATTCCGACGATTATTCGCTTGTGCTGCTCGATTTCGCGCTGGTAGCGGTAGGCTGCATCGGCAATCTCGCGCTGGAAGAAGCCTTTCTCGATTGCGCTGACTACTCCGCCGAGCTTCTCGATTTTTTCGAAGTACTTCTCGGCCTCGGCCTCCATCCTGTCGGTGAGCTTCTCGACGAAGTACGAACCGGCGAGCGGGTCGATGGTGTTCGGGACGCCGCTTTCGTACGCGATGACCTGCTGGGTGCGCAGCGCTATCTTGACGGCTTTCTCAGTCGGAAGGGCTAGCGTCTCATCCATCGAGTTGGTATGGAGTGACTGTGTGCCTCCGAGAACGGCCGACAGCGCCTGTAGCGTGACACGGACGATGTTGTTCTCCGGCTGCGGCGCAGTAAGCGTACACCCGGCTGTCTGCGTGTGGAATCGCAGCAGCAGAGAGCGCGGGTCTTTCGCGCCGTACTTGTTCTTCATGCGCTTTGCCCAGATTCTGCGGGCCGCGCGGTATTTGGCGATTTCCTCGAAGAAGTCGTTGTGGGCGTTGAAGAAGAACGAGAGCCTCGGCGCGAACTTGTCCACGTCCAGCCCTGCCGCAATGCCGGCCTCGACGTAAGCGAAGCCGTCCGCAAGCGTGAAGGCGAGTTCCTGGACAGCGGTCGAGCCGGCCTCGCGAATGTGGTAGCCGCTTATGGAAATCGTGTTCCATTGCGGAACCTGGTCGGAAGCGAAGGCGAGGATGTCGGTAATTATCTTCATCGAGGGTTCGGGCGGGAATATCCACGATTTCTGGGCGATGTACTCCTTGAGGATGTCGTTCTGGATAGTGCCGCGCAGCTTGTCAGAGGGCACTCCCTGCTTCTCGCCTACGTGGATGTAGAACGCGAAAAGCACGGCCGCCGGCCCGTTTATGGTCATGGAGGTGGAAACCTTGTCGAGAGGTATTCCGTCGAAGAGGGTTTCCATGTCCTCGGGACTGGAGATGGCCACGCCGCAGCGACCGACCTCGCCTTCCGAGCGGGCGTGGTCGGAGTCGTAGCCGTAGAGGGTGGGGAAGTCGAATGCGACCGAGAGGCCCGTCTGGCCGTGGTCGAGCAGGTACTTGTATCTTTCGTTCGTGTCCCTGGCGGTGCCGAACCCGGAGAACTGCCTCATGGTCCAGAGCCTGCCGCGGTACATGTTGGTGTGAATCCCGCGGGTGTAAGGGTAGCTGCCGGGTAATCCCAGGTCCCTTAGATAGTCGAGGTCTGCAAGGTCGGCCGGCGTGTCGAGCACATCAACCGGTGCAGACGAGGCCGTGGTGAACTCGACCTCGTCCCTGTTCCGGCGCGATTCGAATTCCTTCTCGAATTCCTTGCGTTTCTTCTCGATACCTTCAAGGTTGTCGTTCACAGCCTGCCTCCCGCTGCCGAATCACTCCGGCGCGCCCGCCGTACCTGTTTTGAGTTTTTTCAGCACTTCCCTCGCCGCGTCTTGGGGAGTGAGCTTGCCGCCCAGGACTTTTTCTCCCAGGCTTTCCAGCGCACCAGCGCCTTTGCCCGACCAGGCGTCCTTCTCCACCTGCGCAATCACGAGGTCCTGTATCTTCCTGACGACCGCCGCGAGCCGCTTGACCCGCAGGCGGTTCTCTTTCTTGAGGTATGCCCTGTGCTGCCGGAGCGCATCGTGCAGCTCTTCCAGCCCCGTGCTTTTGGTAGCCGATGTTTCTATTACCGGAGGCCGCCAGGCGCCGTCGTCGTAATGCTTGAGTTCCAGCATGCTCTTGACATCGATTGTGAGCCTGCCTGCGCCCTCGCGGTCGCACTTGTTGATGACGAAGATGTCGGCAATCTCCATGAGTCCGGCCTTCAGGGTCTGGACAGCGTCGCCGCTTTCGGGGCAGAGGACGACTATCGTGCTGTCGGCCACGCGCGCAATCGCCACCTCGGACTGGCCCACGCCGACGGTCTCGGTAATCACGACGTCCTTGCCGAAGGCGTCGAGTATGTCTGCGGCATCGGACGCGGCGGCGCACAGGCCGCCGAGGCTGCCGCGCGTTGCCATCGACCGGATGAATACGCCGGGGTCGAGCCCGATGCGCTGCATCCGGATGCGGTCTCCAAGTAGTGCGCCGCCCGTGAACGGCGATGTTGGGTCGATTGCTATTATGCCGACTGTGAGGCCCGCCTCGCGCATCTTCAGGGTGAGCGCATCGACGAGGGTGGATTTGCCGCTGCCCGGCGGGCCCGTTACGCCGATTCGGTATGCCTTGCCGGCGTGCCGGTAGATGCTCTCCATTTCCGCGGCAGCCCTGGAGGCCTGGTTCTCAACGGCCGAGATGAGCCTCGCCATGGCCCGCCTGTCGCCGGACAATACGTTTTTGGCCAGTCCCGTGGTGTCCACCTCAAGCTCCGCCTACTTCTTCAGGTCAGTCAGAAAGTGCTTTGCAATCACGAGACGCTGGATTTGAGAGGTCCCCTCGTAAATCTCGGTGACTTTCGCGTCCCGGAAGTATCGCTCGACCGGGAACTCCTTGGTGTAACCGACGCCGCCGTGAATCTGCACCGCCTGTGAGGCGCAGAAGTTGGCGGTTTCGGAGGCGAAGAGCTTGGCCATCGACGCCTCCTTGGAATGGGGCAGGTTCTCGTCCTTGAGCCTTGCGGCATTGTAGACGAGCAGCCGGGCGGCGTGGATTCGCATGGCCATGTCGGCGATTTTAATCTTGATGCCCTGGAACTCGCCTATGAATCTGCCGAACTGCTTGCGCTCCTGAGAGTATTTGATGGAAGCATCGAGGCATGCCTGGGCGATTCCCAGGGACTGGGCGGCGATGCCGATTCGACCGCCATCGAGGCCTATCATCATGATTTTGAATCCGCCGTTTACCTCGCCGAGCACGTTATCAGCGGGCACTTTCATGTTCTCGAAGACGAGCTGACAGGTGTCGGAGGCCCTGATGCCCATCTTTTTCTCCTGCTTCGATACGGAGAAGCCCTCGAAGCTCGGCTCAATTATGAACGCCGTGATGCCGTCGTTGGATGCTGCTTTCTTGTCGGTCCTTGCGAACATTATCATGGCCCCGGAGTTCGCGCCGGTGGTTATCCATGACTTCTGCCCGTTTACGAGGAAGTGGTTGCCCTTGTTTTCGGCGAAGGTCTGTATGCTCGCCGCGTCGGAGCCGATGTCGGGCTCGGTGATGACGTATGCGCCGATGTGTTCGCCGCTGGCGAGCTTCGGGAGGTATTTCTCCTTCTGCTCCTCGGTGCCGAACATGTTAATCATGCGGCAGGCGAGCGAGTTGTGGACGGAAAGAGTCACACCTGTGGAAGCGCACACCCGGCTTATCTGCTCGACGACGAGCGCGACGGCGAAGTCGCCTAGCCCGCTGCCGCCGTACTTCTCGTCAATGAGCATGCCCATGAAGCCCAGCTCGCCGATTTCGCTATAGACGTGTTTGGGGAATTCCTCTTTCTTGTCATACTCGACGGCGACTTCGGCAAGCCTCGTCTCGGCGAACTCGCGCGCGGTATCCCGGATGAGTTTTTCCTCTTCGCTGAGTCCGAACATAGCAGGCGTCCTCCAGTTGTTCGAGCAAGACCCCCATGATACAGGGATTTCGGGTTTTCATCAACTCCGAATTTCTTGCGCCTGACGCAGCCGGGTGAAATGGATGAAAAAAGGCCGCCTTTCAGGCGGCCCTGTGTTGAGCAGGAATCACCGTCCGGCTTACTGTTTTACTACTTCTCATATGCTCCGCGGTCGTGGGTCGTATCCTGTGGCCTGCGCGTGCCCTCCATGTCTTTCAAAACACCGCCGTCTTTCGTTGCGGTGGCATCAGCGCCCATGTCAACAGCGTAGAAGGTAGGGCCCGGGTCGTTGAGATGGTAATCCGAGTCATCCCCATCTATCGTAGTGCTGTCATAGGCGCCCATGAAGACATCACTCCAAATGTCCCCAGCGGCGTAGGTATTGTCCGAGCCCGGTAGGCTGGCGGATTTCTCGGAACTGAACAGGAAGACAAGGTTGTGATGGTAGTTGAGTACACCACCGGCCCCTGTCTTGTTAACGCCAATTCCCGCCGCGCGTCTTGTGCATATGATGTTGTTCAATAACTCGATTGCCTCTGAGCCCGTTGGGGAGTAATGATATATCCCATACTGATCGATGGATGTTTCGCTATATGCAACTATAGTATTGTTGGCGATGTATCCACCAGCGTTGTAGATGCTAATCCCATAGCAATAGCTGTCGAAGCTTCTAGCGGATACGATGTTGTTTCTTACAATCGCTGTGCCATCAGGGCACTCCATGACCCTTAGACCGTTGCAGTAGTGTCCGTAGCTCGTTACTCTGTTGCCCTCAAAGAGTATCCGGCTTTCCGGGAGCATACCCCCTTGACAGAATGCAACACCGTACGTGCCGGCGTAACTGGTATTCTTGCTGACCACGATGGTGTTGTTGCAGATCGACATCCGATATAGCGACGGAGACGAGGAATAGAGACGGATGCCATAGTCATAGTTATTGGCGTTGGTAGTGTCCTGTGCGACAATTATGTTGTTTGTGATGTCGGGTGAAGCCCCATCGCGCATGTGCATCACCTGAATCCACGTGCCGGCCGCGAGCATGCTTATCCTGATAGCGAAGCCGTCGATGCAGTCGCCGTTCCCTATTGCCGAGCTGTCTGCGTAGACGCCGTAACCTCCCGTGCGCGATATGGTTGACTCGTAGGCGGCGAAGTCCCTGACGGTGAACGCGGAGTTATAGCCGCCATAGAACTGGAGTCCGGGCTCCATGTCTAATATTGCCGTATACGTACCTCCTGCAACGTATACCCTCTCCCTGTCATTTGCCTGCGCGGCAGTAACGCCGTCGGCTATCGTCTGGACGGGGTCTGCGGGGTCAAGGCCGGTACCTCCCGCTGCCGCAGAATCATCTACAAAGACTCCCATACCTGCTTCGTAAGCGCCTATGTCAATCTCCACGGTATAATCGAGATCCCCATCAACAACGCGCTCCCTTCCCATTATGTCTGTCGTGATAACGGGAGAAAGAAGTGAGGCCTTGCCCGTGTCCACGCACGAAGATGTCAGGTCGAGTGCGTAGTTGCACGCAGTCGGACATATGAACCTGGGGTCGGATGTAGTGGAATTCGAAACAGTGAACGAGCCGCCGCCTGCTATGTCACCGGACGAGTTCGAGTAGCAGCAGTAGTCGAGGGTAACCACCGCACCGGTGGGCTTCATGAATTCGTCCCCGGTGCCATCTGCCTCATTGCCCCAGAATATGCAGTTCTGTGCATCGAAATTGCCATACGCATATACCCCACCTGCGTTGGCGCCTGAGCGGTTGCCGGCAATCGTACAGTTGACAAGCTGTACGTTAGTTGTGCTATTGGCGTAAACCCCACCGCCGGTGCCGGGAGTCGTGTTGTTGGCGAAAAGACTGTTTATCAATGTCAGGTTTGAGGAACTGGAACAGCGTACGCCCGCTCCATGTGGTGCTGTGTTGGCGGTAATTTTGCAGCTTAAGATGAGGGCATCAGGGGCATTCAGGAACTCGATGCCGCCGCCATATGCTGTTGCAGTGGCTCTGTTTCCGGTAATGGTGCAGTTGATGATTGCCGGGCTGCCGCCATTGGAATAGATCCCGCCACCTCCGGCGTAGTCGGATTCGCAGTCCTTGATGACACAATTCATGATTGTGGGACTGGTACTCCACAGTCCTATCGCGCCGCCGGCGCCGCTGGACGTGTAGCCGTTGCGGATAGTGAAGCCGTCTATTGTGGTGTGCCGGGTCTCGCCGGTGCTGTTAAAGTAGAAGGCTTTGTCTGCTCCGTCGCAGTCTATCGTGCAGTTGTCGGGCCCGCCGAGAGAATGCAGGTGTATAGTCTTGCCGTTAAACTCAAGCCTTCTATTACCTGGGCCCGTGTATGTTCCGTCTACTACAAGCACAGTGTCGCCGTTCTCCGCGGCGTCAATCATCATCTGAAGTCCACCCGCAACGGAGACGGACCGGAACTCATAGGCACCTATGTCTGGAATTCCATTTACCGTTCGTGGATGACCGTCCGGGTCGTAGTCGGTCGGGCCGACAAATGCGTTATCGCCGGCATCTACGCACGGAGAGTTGTGCCTGAGCCTGAAATTGTCCACGAGCGAGCAGACGAACCTGGGCTCCGCGGTCACGTTGGTGCCCTGAATGTTGAAGCCGCCGCCGTTAAGGATGGCAATTTTGGCTGCATTATAACAGCACGTATCGATGGTAATGGTCGCGTCGTACACTGACATGTCGTCGCCGGCCGAACCGGCTGAGTTGCCGTATATTATGCAGTTGCGCAGCCACGGCTGGGTGCTTGCGACCCATGCCGCCACTCCTCCACCATACAATTGCGCATAGTTGTTTACAATGGTGCAGTTTGTTATTTTGGACGTGTTAGCGCCGTTGCAGTATATACCGCCACCGTAGCTGCCTGTCGCCGTGTTGTTCAGAATCAGGCAGTTGCTCACGTTGGCCGAGGAGTTGTCACAGAAGATGCCCCCTCCCTGAGAGGACGCGTTGCCGGACACTATGCAGCGGTCTATTGTAGGGGTACCTCCACCGTGACAGCTTATTCCTCCGCCATTGTTGCTTGCGGCATTTCCAGTAACCACGCATCCTCTTATCGTTGGGCTGGACCCGGAAGCGCAGCATATACCGCCCCCCGAGCCGGTAATGTCGCCATTGGTGATGGTGAAGCCCTGGATTACAGTGTTGCTCCCTTCCCCCTGGTAGATGTAGAAGCAGCGATAGCCCGCACCGCCGGCGTTGATTGTGCAGTTTGCCGGCCCGTTCTCGGACAGCAGCGTAATCTGCTTGCCTCCAAGCCCTATATCCCTGTTCCCGCTACCCGAATACGTTCCGTCTCTGACGATAACGGTCTGAGTATTGACGGCCTTGTTGATAGCTGCCTGGATAGTGGCGAAGTCGTCGGGGACGTAGATATACCTGTTGTCGACTGTGAATGTGCCGGACGCGCTCGGAGAGCTGTCCGAGAAGCCGTCGTTGGCCACGACTCTTACCTGTACGCTGCTGTTGGGACCGGCAAGGCCCACACCATCTGCGACGGAGTCCCAGCCGAAAATATGCCCGTTGCCGACGGAAGCCCCCACGATCACGTTCCCGCTGATGGTACCGGTGTCCGTGGAGACGAGCGTGGCGGGCTGCCAGTTGCTCCCGTCGAAATATGTGACAGTGATGTTGCAGTTGGCGCCGCCGTCGTCACTGAGGTTGTAGGTACCCCATACGGTTAGTCTTGTGGCGATTCCGGTGAGGCTTGAGATAGTGATTTGGGGGGAGAGATTTATCGTGTAGTCTCTCTGGTATACGCCGGAGTCGTTGCCCGCCTTGTCGTAGACTATGAACTTGAGGGTAGTGTCGGTTGAGATATCTATCGGCGCGGTGTAGGGAGTCGAGTCTGTGTCGGGATCGGCGCCACCGATAGTGAAATATATCGCGGGCGAGGTATCCCTGTCGTCGTTTGCGGAGAGCGTAACCGTTTGGGCCGAAGCGTAGGTTCCAGATGCAACGTCGGCGTTGCCGGTCGGGTCGGTGACGTCATATATAATATTGTCCGCGGTACCGGCAATATTGCCTGCCTTGTCCATTATCCAGAGATAGACAGTCTTCGTGCCTTCTGTCCCGTCGGCGAATGTATGCTTCGTCGGCATTAGGGGATCCCAATCGGGATGGCCGAGGCCGGGCGTTGTTGTCACGGTTTCCGAAAGGATATAGTTCGTAACGTCCGCGTCGAGCGACCCTATCGCAACATCCACGGTCATTTCGTTGCACCACTCGGAGTCCAAAGCATCGGCATCTGTGAGCGTCAGAGTGGGCGTGTTGAGGCTCGTGTCAAGCTCGATTGTGTGCACACCGGGATTAGCGCAGATGTTGCCTGAATCGTCCTTTACCCAGAGATAGACTGTGTGCGTGCCCTCGCCGCTTGACAGGGTGTACTGAGCCCATATCGGCACGTCGGTCCAGTCGGCATCGTCCTCGGCCGGCTGCGTTGCATAAGATGTCTCGCTCAGTATGAACTGTGACGCGTCAGCATCGATATTGGCGGTTTCGACATTCACGAGAGGGTCATTCGTGTAGTCAGTACTACTTGTCAGGGTCGAGCGAAGAGTAAGTGACGGATCGGAGGGTATCGTGGTGTCCACGAAGATCTGGGCAGAGGTCGGCGTGACATTCATGCCGTTTAGATCGTCCATGAGCCACAGATAAACTGTCCTATTGCCTGTGCCGCCGAGCACCATTGTCGCCGGCAGGGGCATCGCGGTCCATCCGGGGTCGGTAGGAATGGGCTGGGTTGACTGGGATTCGCTGAGCAGGTAATAGGTCGCATCCACGTCGATGCTGTCTCCCACGACGGCGACGGTTGTACTGTCGGAGTATTGTGTACTTCCGCTGGTCAGATCCTCGAGATGGAAGATCGGGTCCGAGACGCCGCTGGTGTTGTAGGCTATCTGGTGCATGCCTGGATTGGCGCATATGTTGCCGGCATAGTCCTTGACCCACAGGTATACCGTCTTCAGCGCCTCGCCTGTCGAGCATGTATAGGTGCCGGGTACGGGGGCGTCATCCCATGCCGCATCGTCTTCGGCAGGGGTGGTGGTGTGAGTCTCGCTCAGGATGTACTTCTCCACGTCTGCGTCTATGTTGGTGGCATCGACGTCAACGGTCGGGTCGTCCGTGGTAGTCGTGCTCATGGTGTCCTGGTCGTAGAGTGTAAGCGAGGGGTCTGCTGGAGGCGTTAGGTCTATGTTGATTTCGGCATAGACAACGCCTGCGTTGACCAGGTCCTTGTCGTTCTTGACCCATAGGTAGAGGGTATTGAGTCCGGTGGTTGCGAAGGTGTGCGTGACAGGAATTGGCAGTGACTGCCACCCGATATCCGTGGGTTCTGGCTTGTCCGAGGTGGTCTCGTCGAGGATGTAGTGCGTGACGCTGGTTGCGACTCCGGTTACATCTACATCCACGGTGTAGCTGTTCGTATGGTCTGTGAGCAGCGAGTTCGACTGGTCGCGAAGAACAAGCGTTGGGTTTGGCAGGCCGCCCGGTCCGGCTGCGCCACCGCCACCGCCACCGCCACCGGCCGCCGCGCCGAGCAGTGGAATCACGCCGAAGGGACCGCAGGAACAGAGAGCCAGTGTCAGCGCAAGAAGGAGCACCAGAACGGGTATAGAGAACCTCACTGCCACACCTCCGGTTTACCAACAAGAGTCTTCGTTGGGGCAAGCTTTATCATTACCGACGAGTTAAAGCATTTCAATATTGACAGAAATTAACCACGACAAGTACATCATATCGTGCATAAAGACGATTGGCTGTCAAGAAGAATGCATGGCAAGATAACTTTGAAGATAACGAGAAGAGCCGCCTTGAAGGCGGCTCTTCAATTTCATTCCAGTCTGCGTTCGAGATGTTTTCTTTATCTCTCGTAAGCTCCCATGTCAACTATCATGCCGGACCCGCCATCCATAATGCGGGGGCCGCCGTCGAGGTCTTCGGCCCAGAAGACGAAGCCGTTGTCTCCCATGTCTATGCACGGCGAGCTGCCCGCTATATGGAAGTCTCCCCCGCCGCTGACGCCGGGACTTCCCAGCGTGTTGAAATCGGGATAGTTCGGGAACGACCCCTGGTCGGCTGTAAGGCAGTTTACGGGTATAAGCGAGCCTCCGCCCGATATCTGACTTATTCCCAGGTACGTCCCGGTGGGATAGCAGCAATTGTTCATATACAGGTATGTATCGGCGGCCGCCCCGGCTTTCATAATCGTGTGCGCGAAGCTGCCGTTTGTCAGGTTGCCCCAGAGGATACAGTTGTCAAGGGTCACGTGGTTCTGGTACATGTACAGGCCGGCTCCGTTACCGTTCGATTCGTTATTGGCAATCGTGCAGTTGGTCATCTCGGCATCGCAGCCCGTATCGAACGAGACGCCCGCCCCTACGCCGACGCAGAAGTTGTTTGCCACAAGGCTATTGACGACGGTGGGGTGGGAGTAATTGGTGGCTCTGATGCCGCCACCGCTGCCGCCGGAGTTGTTGTCCTGTATCGTGCAGTGCCATATCTCCGGGCTTGCACCGTTCTCGCACGAGATACCAGCGCCGTTGGCTGAGCTGCCGCACTTCACAATCACGCAGTTCTGGATACTTGGGCTGGATGATTGACAGAGAATCCCTCCGCCGGAGCCGGTGACGCTGCCGTTCTGGATGGTGAAGCCTTTTACCACGCACGAGTCGTCTTCGCCGGAGTGGAAGTAGAACCCGCGTCCGCTGTTCTGGCAGTCTATTGCGCAGGAGGCGGGGCCGTTGCGACTGACAATCCAGAGGCTCTTACCGCCCGGGTCGAGGTTCTTATCGAGGGCGGCAGTGTAGCTTCCATCTTCCACGAGCACGATGTCATAATCGGAGGCCGCGTCTATTGCATCCTGTATGTACGAATAGTCCACAGGCACGACAAGCATCGAGCCCTCGAAGCAGCCCATGTCAATGCCTGAGCCGAGCAGGCGCGGCTTGCTGTCCAGGTCCTGGTTCCAGACTATGGCGCTGCTGTCGCCCATGTCCAGGCAGGGGGAGTTCTTTTTGAGGTGTCCACCTCCGTTTTGAGCGAACTCGGGATTGACGAACAGGTTACCGGTTTCCCAGACCACGCCGCTGCATCCGGTCGGGTTTACACAGGAATAGCTTGCTTTGACCGTGCTTGCTTCGGAAGCTATATCGGTGGCACCGCTTGCCGCGGTGTTGCCCCAGACAATGCAGTTTTTCATTTTCAGGCTTTGCGCGGAGGAGTGGCTTCTTATGCCGCCGCCGGACGACTGGGAGTTGTTGTTCACTATCGTGCAGTTTATCAGTCTGGATTTCGAGCCACTGAAGTTGTAAAAGGCTCCGCCGCCGGTGCCGCCTGTGCCCGTATCGTTGCCATTCATCAAGCAGTTTATCAATGTCGGGCCGGCATTGTTGCAGTGAACGGCGCCTCCGAAGCTCGTTGATTCGTTGCCTATCATGGCGCAGTTAAGAATGGTCGGGCTCGACCCGGAACATGCAATCGCTCCTCCCGTACCCACGTAGCCGTTCTTGATAGTAAAGCCGATGACGATTGTATCCGGTCCTTCGCCGCCGTTGAAGTACATGCCACGGCCCGAACCTTCGCAGTCGATAATGCAGTCGCCGCTATCCATCGCTCCGAGGAGAATTATATTCTTGCCGGAGAACGTAAGGTCCTTGTTGCCCGCACCCGTATAGGTACCGGATGCGACAGGCACCATGTCACCGTCCGTCGCGGCGTTAATAGCGGATTGAATCGTGGGATAGGATTCGGGAACGGGCAGCCAGGCACCCTCGTAGCAGCCCATGTCAACGTCCGAGCCCCAGATGCGCTTCCTGCGCTCCGAGTGTATGACATCGAGGTCGTGATTCCACGACACGTAGCCGTTTTCTCCCGTTCCTATGCACGGCGAGCCGCCGTGAAGGTGATATTCCGAGTCCGCCGGGTTTAGGAACAGCGGGTCGAGGGCGATGTTGCCCGAGCCTGCAATCACACTGCCAGGATCCTCGACGTGTGTCGGGTCGTAGTCACAGCATATAATGTTGAATGAATCAGCCGTGCTGTAGACCATCATGTCCTCGTTGCCCGCAGCAGCCGAGTAGTTGTTCCAGACGATAGAATTGGTCATCTTAATCGAGGCATTGGCGCAGGCGAAGATTCCTCCTCCGCCGGCGAGGCCTGTGGCAAGGGTGTCGTTTCCGGTAATCGTGCAGTTATAGATATCGCAGTAGCAGAGGTTCGGGGCGGTATTGCCCCAGATGAAGATGCCGCCTGCATCTTCTTCTCCCGTGTTGTTCGTTATGAGGCAGTTGAAAATCTTGAGGATATCGCCGCCTGGGAGGGAGCAGTGGCAGAAGATGCCTCCGCCTCTTGTCTGTGCGTAGTTCCAGCTTATCTGGCAGTGCATTATAACCGGGTGTGAAGTACTCGTGCAGCAGATGCCACCGCCGCAGCCGTAGCCAAACGTGCTATTCGTGCCAAGAACCTGGCAGTCCTCGATAATGCACCTTCTTATCGTCGGACTGGAATCGTCGCAGTATATACCGCCGCCTCCCGTTCCCGGCAGCGTGCCTCCCTCCTCCACATAGCCGTTGACGATCTTTATGCCTTCAAGGACTGTGTCCGACGACTCACCAGCCGCGAAGTAAAATCCTCTGGCGTTGGTCGAAGGAGAGCCCTGGCAGTCCACGACGCAGCCCTCCGGGCCGAACTCGGAACGCACGGCAATCAGGTATCCGCGCATGTCAATGTCCCTGTTACCGACTCCGGTGTACCTGCCATCCGCGACGAGAATCACGTCCCAGTCATTCGAAGAGTTTATTCCTTCCTGGATAGTTGACTGATCCGATGGAACGCGGATTACATTCAGTTCGTATGCGCCGATATCGACGGCTCTTCCCATTATACGGGCATTTCCGTCGAGGTCATCGCTCCATGTTATGACGCTGTTGTCGCCCCTGTCGAAGCACAACGAGCCGCATTTCAGGCGGTAGTCATACGACGGCGCTCCGGGGCTCCTGAACTCCGGGTCTTCGTTAGTACAGTTGAAGGTTGATACCGTGCCATTCACGTCGCCTGTCTTGTTTAAGTAGTCACACGAGTCGAGAGTCACGTTTGAAGTGCCGTCGGTGTAGATTTCATCGCCGGTCGAGGGCGCGTCATTACCCCAGATTATGGTGTTATACAGCACCGGGGCGGCGCTGTTCTGGCAGTTGATGCCGCCGCCGTCGTTTAAGTTGGTCTGGTTGTTTGCGATTGTGCAGTTGGTCAGCACGGGGCTCGATTCGCCGCACAGGATACCCCCGCCGCCGCTGCCCGCGTTAGCGGCATTGTCGGCAATGAGACAATTGGTAATAGTCGGGCTGGACTGCGAGCAGAAGATGCCGCCTCCGTTGGCGGTCGCATAGTTGCTCAATATGGCGCAATTGACAATCTGCGGATTGGAATTGCTCCAGCAGGCGATACCGCCGCCGCTGTCGTTACCCGTGTTGTTATTCACGGTGCAGTCTGTGATGGTTGGATTGGAATTATCCCGGCACGAGATGCCGCCTCCGCCGTAGCCGCTGCCGCCGCTCGTCGTGCCGTTCCATATGACGCAGCGGGTTATCGTCGGGCTGGAGCCTGTACAATAGACGCCCGCGCCGTCAGAGGCGCTTCCGCTTTGGATTGTGAAGCCATTCACTACCGAGTTCGAGGTCTCGCCGCTGTGGAAATAGAATCCCCGGCCGGATGATTCGCAGTCAATTATGCAGTTGGCTGCGCCGCCGCTTGATTTCAGCAGGATTTCCTTGCCGGCGAATTCGAGGTTTCTGTTTGCCGCGCTCGCATAAGTACCGTCCTGGACGATGACGGTCGTACCGGTTTTCGCGGTGTCGAGTCCCTTCTGGATTGACCAGTATGGGTTGGCCGCAGTGCCGTTTCCAGTGACATCGTCTCCCGTAGTGGCCACGTAAGTGGTCATCAGCGTTACTACGTAGTCTTCCTGGTAAATACCTGACTGGTTGCCTGCGGCATCGTAAGCAATGAACTTGATGGTTGTGTCGAGCGTGAGGTTAATTGGAGCCGTGTAGGGGGTGGAACCCGTGTCCGGGTCCAAGCCGTTCGTCGTGAAGTATATTGCAGGAGATGGGTCCATATTATCGGTCGCGGCGAGGGTAATGCTGGTAAGGCCGACGTAGCTGCCACCGACAGGATTCGCCCATGCGGTCGGGCCGCTTTCATCATAGCTGATTGTGGCGGTTGAGCCCGCAATATTACCCGCATCGTCCTTAACCCAGAGATGCACGGTTTTCACTTCTTCGGTGGTGTTGTCGAGGGTGTAAGCGATCGGCTGTGTAGAATTCCACTCCGGCGCAGCAGCGTTCGGTGTGGATGTGATTGTCTCAGATATGATGTATTCCACGACATCGGCGTCAACCGAGACATTTACTACATCCACCGTCTGCCCATTGGACCAGGACTGGCTGCCCGAATCCTGGTCTTCCAGCGCAAAGGATGGGTCGTTTATCTGTGTGTCGAGTTCGATGTTGTGCTGCCCCGGATTCACGCAGATGTTACCCGCATCATCCTTTACCCAGAGGTATACTGTGTGCGTACCATCGCCGCTGGACAGGGCATAGACGCTCCAGATCGGCAAATTAGTCCACGAGGCATCGTCCTCGGCAGGCTGCGTAGCGTATATCGTCTCGGTCATGATAAACTGGCTGACATCAGCATCGATGTTCGAAGTGCTCACGTTGACGGTGGAACTGGCAGTATAGTCGGTGCTTCCCGTAAGCTGGTCCGTCAGGGTCAGGGACGGGTCGGCCGGCGGGGTTGTATCTACAAATATCTCTGCGTATGTCGGTGTCACGTTAATCCCGTTGAGGTCGTCCATGAGCCAGAGGTAGACGGTTCTGGAGCCGGTGCCGCCCAGGTCGAAGGTGGCTGGCAGGGGCATGGCGGTCCATCCCAGGTCGCCGGGATCGGGCTGTGTTGCCTGGCTCTCGCTGAGCAGGTAGTAGGTTGCATCGACGTCGATGCTGTCTCCCACTACGGCGACGGTGGTGCTGTTGGAGTACTGGGTCCTTCCGCTGGTCAGGTCTTCGAGATGGAAAATGGGGTCTGCCACGCCGCTGGTGTTGTAGGCTATCTGGTGCATGCCGGGATTGGCGCATATGTTGCCGGCGTAGTCTTTCACCCACAGGTAGACCGTCTTCAGCGCCTCGCCTGCCGACAGCATGAAGGTGTCCGGAACAGGGAGATTGTAATCCCATGCCGCGTCATCCTCGGCGGGAGTCGTTGAATGAGTCTCGCTGAGGATGAACATGTCCACGTCTGCGTCTATGTTCGTGGCGTCTACATCGACAAGGGGATCGTCCGTGGTGGTCGTGCTCATGGTGTCTTGGTCGTACAGGGTCAGCGAGGGGTCCATGGGCGGGGTGAGGTCAACGGTGATATCCGCGCTGACGGTGCCTGGATTTACCAGGTCCTTGTCATTCTTTACCCAGAGGTAGAGGGTGTTGAGTCCGGTGGTGGAGAAGGTATGCGTGGTTGGGATTGGCAGCGCCAGCCACCCGCTGTCCGTGGGTTCGGGCTTGCCCGAGGTGGTCTCGTCAAGGATGTAGTGCGTGACGCTGGTTGCGACTCCGGTTACATCTACATCCACGGTGTAGCTGTTCGTATGGTCTGTGAGCAGCGAGTTCGACTGGTCGCGAAGAACAAGCGTTGGGTTTGGCAGGCCGCCCGGTCCGGCTGCGCCACCGCCGCCGCCGCCACCGCCGCCGCCTGCTGCCGCGCCGAGCAGAGGTACCACGCCGAAGGGACCGCAGGAGCAGAGAGCCAGTGTCGCCGCGAGGAAAAGCATAAAAACTGGCAAAGAGATTTTCACCGTAATACCTCCAGTTTGCAGCAGTGTGATGTCCGGATTAAAGAAAGCTTTATTATTACTGACGAGTTTAGGAAGCCCGATATTGACAGAATTTTTTCAGTATGCATCTTGAATATCCTGCATAAAGCCTGTCAACTGTCAAGTACAAAGCGCGGCATGAATTCTCATGGAAGTTGCGATTGCGTACGGCTAGGGGATTTGGCTTGAAAGTAAACGGTGTTAATCATATCATCTGCGCCGGCTTGAGGGTGACAAGAAACGGCAAATACTGCTTGGTGTGTAAACCGCGCTTAACACAATGCGGGAGATATTCCAAATGCGTGTAGACGCGTGCGTAAGATTAGCGCAGAGCAAGAGTTAGGACGGAGCAAAACAAGCCCTATCTGGTATGGGATTTGCAGATACACGATTATAAAATTCTGACTTCGTAGGGAGTTTGAAATGCCGCGACTGATTGTCAGGGAGCAGGGACGCGAGCGCGTAATCCAGCTTGACCTCGACAGCGTTACAATTGGGCGTTCGAAAGCGAATTCCGTAGCAATCAACGATGCGAAAGCCTCTCGAACGCACTGCGCCATTCAGAGGACCGAGCGGGGCTGGATTGTGGCTGATATGGGTTCGAGCAACGGCACGTTCCTGAACGGCAAACAGATACAGAAATCCCTGCTTTCGCTGGGCGATGTCATCTCGATTGGCGAGGCGCGGATACACTTCGAGCGCGTGATAGAAGAGCCCGCGGCGCAGGATAAGCACAAGGACTCGACCTACGTTGCGCAAGTGGCCGATTCCGAGGAGGCGCCCAAGGCGCAGCCAGCACCGCCGCCCGCAAGGCCGCCGGAACCGGCTCCTGCTGAAGCGCCGGATTCGCTGCGGACGGGAGCGGGGGGTGTCCGGTTCGTTCTGAGAATGCTGAAAGGCGCCAAGCCCGGCAGCACTTTTCCGCTCGGCGAGCAGGCGTTCACAATCGGCAGGCGGGCCAGCAATATCCTCCCGGTCGATGACGAGCGCGTGTCGGGGAATCACGCACAGGTGACGAGAGAGGGTTCTATCTGGATTTTGACCGACCTCGAATCGACGAACGGCACCATAGTTGCCGGTAAGAGAATCAAGAGGGAAATTCTCGAGCACGGCACGATGTTTTCGGTCGGCGGTACGACCCTTCAGTTCGTTGACATGAGGGGACCGGACCTGGCAAAGATAGAGGTGCCGGAGCCTGCGGAGCTTTCCGGGCCTCACGACATGCCGACTGATGCCGATTTTGCGAGGATTGATGTCCAGAAAGCCCTGAAGGGAGGGGGCAGCAACGCTGTTCTCACGTTCGTTTACGGCGTTCTGGCGGTGTTGCTTATTGCTTCGGTAGGTTATTTCTCGTTCCAGGTGTTCGGTCAGTTGCTCGGCAGGAAAGGCGGACCCGCTCCAGAGGGAAGTCTCATAACGGACAACTGGTCTTTTGAGGACAAACCCGCTTCCGCACAAGGCGTTCTGTCCGGCTGGAAGACTCCGGAATCGGGATGGGAAATCGATGCCAAGAAAGCAAAAACCGGAAACAGCTCTCTTCGCCTTAACTGCTCGGTCAACGGCGAACCCGACGAGATGCTTACTGTAGAACTGGCGGAAGACCAGGCCTTGAAGCCTGACAAGAAGTACCAGGTGAAAGCCCAGATTATGGTCGGCGATGCCCGGAAGGCGGGCGTAAAGGTCGTGTGGACCGATTCTCTCGACCACTACTACGTGCAGGAATCCTATTCGAAGCTGCTGGCGAGCGGCAGCGGGGCGTGGAAGGTGCTCCGGTGGACTTTCGTGCCGCCCCGCAGGGCGACAAGGATGAGGCTCTCTCTGTGCGCGTTCGGAAACGCGGGCAGCGCGTGGTTCGATGACATCGAGCTTTACGAGGAAGAGCTCGACACCGAGACCCGCAAATCCAGCACGGTCTCTCTCGGCACCGAGATAGGCGTGACGGTTGACCCGCGAGGAACCTGGAGCCTTGCGCGCAGGGGAGCACTCAGCTTCTGGGATACCCAGCTCTTCGTGACCGGGATGGACGGCAAGGTGTCGCCTTTCTCAAGGCAGGGCCTTTCCGCGATAACGAACGAGGCGGCCATTTCCGCCAACTCGATGCTGTATCTCGGCAGCATTTATGACCCGCGTCGGTCAGGCTGGGTTAACATTACGCAGACTGTGCAGCCGGGAGAAGAGACTATCTCAGTGCGCTACAAGCTTGCAGGCAGCTTCGACGGGCGGCAGAGGTTCGGCGTGGCTTTCAGCGCCAGGCGCGATATTCTGTCGCTGTCGCCGGTGGAGGTGTCCACGAAGGAAGGAATGCAGTCCTGCAACTCCGACTTCGAGATAAAAGAGGCGATTGAGATGGTCTGGGGGTCCGGAGAGAACGTGATAGCTTTCTATTTCCCCGAACCGGTCGATATTTCAGCCAGGCGCGGCGAAGGGGGCCTGCAGGTGGTGCTGTCGAAGGCGCTCGGTCCCGGCAAGGATGTCGAGTTCGCCGTAGACTTCTCCGAGACTTCGATACGGCAGATTGACAAGATAAAATGGACTTTCGACCAGATAGAGAGCCTGCGGGCCGAGGGCAAGCTGCAGGAAGCCAGGAAAAAGGCGGAGAATGCGCTTCTCGGCGATGCGACAAGGGATGAGGACAAGAAAAGACTCGAAGCGGCGATTAAGAGTATCGACCAGGAAGCTGATATCTTCGTCAAGGAAGCGCGGAGCATTTACCAGGATTTCCAGAAGAGCCGCCACCGCGAGCTGCTTGACAGCCTCGCGGTATACGTCGAGCGTATTGCAAAGGCTTTTCCCGACAGCTCGAAGGAGCGCGAGGCCGTGAAGCTCCTTAAAAACGCGAGAGATACGATGGGAGAGGCGGTCGCCCAGGAAGTGGACAAGAAGGCGACGGAGATGCTTGAAGAGGGCGAGAAATACAGGCAGCGGGGCATGTACGGGCTTGCGGCTGTCTATTTCGAGTACGTCAGGGACAAGTTCCCCGGCACTAGGTGGGAAGAAGATGCGAGAGCCAAGCTCAAGCAGGTAGAGGTCGAGAGCCGCGGCGAAGGCGGGTGGTAACGGGCTGAAAGCTACCGCCGCGCCCCGGCATGGAAGGAGAGCGTGTTTTGAGCAACGTTGCGATAGGTGTGGACTTCGGCAGTCATTCCGTGAAGTTCGCCAGAGTGCGCAGGAGCGGTCACCGGCTTCAGGTTGAAAGGCTGGTCAAGATACCGCGCCCCTCTGCGGAAGAAGGCCTGGCAATCGGAGCCGGGCTGAGAGAGACCGGCCTGAGAGTCGGCGGCGGGGTGATGGGCGTGTCCGGCAGGGGAGCCATTCTAAGATATACCTCCGTGCCGCCCGTCCCGGCGTTTCGCCTGAAGATGATTATGGAATACGAGATGGGCGAACTCACCGGCAAGAGCACGGAAGCGGTGTCAAGCGATTACAAAGTTCTGAACATACCGCGCGATGTGTCCCAGGACTTCACCGTCATGGTGGCGATGTCCAAGGACGACTACGTGCGCGAATGCATGTCCCAGCTCGGCGATGCAGGCGCACGGGTCGCCTCGGTCCTGCCGACCCCACTGGCGCTTTACAATACCTTTGTGGGGCTTGGGCTGGAGGAAGAAGGCAGGACGTGCCTACTGGTGGACCTGGGAGCGACCAACACGGACATCGCCGTGGTTAACGGCAAGGACCTGTACTTCGCCCGGTCCATTGGCCGCGGGGCCGATGAGTTCACCGAGGCGCTCAGCGAGACACTCGGCGTCGGCTTTCCCGAAGCTGAGAGGATAAAGGCTGCCGAGGGAGTCATTGCCAGGACCGGCTGGACTTCGGACCGCCAGAAGAAGATTTCCGATGCGCTTACGGGCGCCGCCGACAGGCTGCATGCGACGCTGAGTTCGTCGGTGAGCTTCGCTCAGAGACAGCTCAAGCTGCAGAACCTGAAGATTGAGAAAGTGTTTCTCTTCGGCGGCGGCAGCAGCCTTCCCGGACTCGACCAGCACCTTGCGGGCGCCTTTGCCCTCGAAGTGGTCGCGCCCGACATGCTCTCTCTGTTCCAGGAAGTCGAGCAGGCCAATGCGCAGCACGGGCTTGGCGCGGCGCTCCCTGCCGGCGACATTTCAGGCTCTTCTCCGGAATTCCGCGAATATTCGGCAGCCATCGGGCTTGCGCTTGCCGAAATGGGGCCTTCATTTTACTCGATGGACCTCGTGCCGGCGGAAGAAAAGAAGAAGCGAATATTCAAGGAGCGCACGGTATTCCTTTATATCGCCGGTGCTCTGCTGGCGGCGTTCCTGATTACGCGGCTTGTGGCCTCCGGCCTGGACCTCGCCGCCGCACAGGACAGAAAGGAAAAACTTGACCAGCGGCTCGAAGAAGCGCAGGAAAGACTTTTCAAGCTCAAGAAGCTCAACGATGACAACGACCAGCTTGCAGCCGCCATCGAACACCTGGCTCGAAAGACCGAACCGGGTACTTTCATGACTGAACTCATCTTCGTGACGCGAAGGCGCGATATTACGCCTGATGAAATCAAGATTACGGACCTGGTGATGAAAAATCCCGTTTCGGAGGATGGAAAACAGGCCAGGGCCGTATCCGCGGTTATAAAGGGCGTCGTGAAAAGCCAGACGGGAGACGAATACGGCATTGTCAAGAAGTTCCGCGCACAGCTTCTGACCACGGATGTGGTGAAATCCGCAAAGATAGACCCTACCCGCACCATGGATGTAAGGGGTGAGTTCCAGTTTGAGATAATTGTGAGTTCGGGGAGACTTAAATGAAGCTCAAAATCGACGAGACGAAGAGATTCTACCTGATTGTAGGGATTGCGCTGTGTGTGCTCCTGTTTGTCATGGGGTACGACTCATCGACGCGCGGCGAGGCCTCCGAGACGAGAGAGCGCAGCCAGGACACGGAGGAGGAATTCGAGGAGGCGAAAGACAAGCTTAGCGGCAGGGAGGGAATCGCTGACAAGAAGAACCGCATCCTCAGAGAGGAGTTCGTGCCAGGCATTAAGGCCAAGCTGCAGTTCCCGGGAACCATTTCTTCCGTGAAGGACACCGACCAGGCCGTACTGCAGTTGCGCGAAGACCTCCGCAAAGGCCAGAAAGCGGTCTCCAACGAGGCCCAGCGCAAGGGCATTGTCATCCCCAAGAGCGACTGGGATATAGGGAACATGATAAGGCAGAACCACAGCGAGGACGAAGTCATCGAGCTGAGCATTCGACTGTCTGCCACATCGGCGGTGCTGGGCAAGTGCATAGAAAGCAACGTCCGCCAGATAAGGAAGGTTCAGCAGAAGGCGGTCATCGTCGAAAGCATCGAAGGCACGAAAACGAAGGTCGTCCGGCACATACCGCTGTACGTTGAATTCATAGGCGACCTGTACTCCGTGGCGAACGTTATGCTTGCGTTTCAGAAGGAGGGCAGCTTCCTCGAGGTTCGCAGTTGCGAAGTCAGCGACTCTCCAGGAGGCGGGCAGCTTCATGCAAAGATAGAGTTTGCAGCCGTGAGAATGGTTGACCGTTCGGATTCGGAAAAAGTTTCAGAGGAAGACCCCGTCACCCGTCCGGGAAGACCCGGGAGACCGGGCCGCAGGCCGTCGGGCGGAATGAGGAGGTTCTAAATATCTTGAGGTGCCGAGAGGAAAACAGATGATACCGCTTAACAAGGAAAAGGCAGTATTCGCAGTCGTGCTCGTAATCGCCATTTACGGGTTCGCGACAGCTTTTCAGGACCAGGTCGGATTGCAGGAAGTGCCGGATGAGTTGCAGCTACCGGCTGATGGCCCGCCTCCTCCAATGAAGATGGTGAAGGCTGGTTTCCTGGAGAATTCGTTCGACTACTACTGGGGCGAGGCAGGGGAGGACAAAGCCCGCAATCCCTGGACTGTTCCCAAGGATGTGGTCCGGCTGAAGACCGTGGATGTGCCTCTGGAAATGCCACCGCTGGCCGAGATGGGCAAGGTCGTGCCGGTGCCGCCCAACGCGCCGAGGCAGGATTCCTGGCCCGTAATGAGACAGTTGAACCCTCCGGCTTCGATCGAAGAGCAGGAGCAAGAGCCAAAGCCGGGTGCCGGCGAGGATGAGGGTTAGATGAAAAATAGGACGCAGCAGGAGACGACGCAGGTGAAAAAGGTCATGCTGAAGTTCGGGGTTATTGCAGCCATTCTAATGTTTGGCGTTGCCGTTCTTGCCCAGGAAGAGGGTGAGGAATTCGTACCGCGCGAGCACGATGAGATTCACGTCAAGGACGGAATAGAGCCGCTCGTGGGGACAATCACCCGCGAGACGGAAACAGATGTCTTCATCGAGCTGCTCGGTTACGGCGGCGGTCTCGAGACGAAGGTTCCCAAGAGCATCATCGAGAAGCTCCTGCGCAGGACGACGCCGCTCATGGCGTTCAACGCCAAGCGCGGCAAGGTGGCTGTGGGCGATTTCAAGGCCTGTTACGAACTCGCGCTCTGGTCGCAGCAGTATCCGGAGCTGCGCGAGAAGATGAAGGAAGCGCTGCGCGACTGCATCAAGATTAACTCGAAGTTCCTCGACGCGTACCTGCTGCTATCCGACCTGGTGCGCGAGGAGTACAGGAAACTGTCGAAGCCGACTGAGGAACATCTCAACGCGGAAATCGAACTTTACAGGTATGCCATTGGCAACGGCCTGAAGGACCCGAGAATTTACTACCGCCTGGGGCTCGCGGTCAGAAAGGTCGGCCTTCGGGAGCTTGCCATAAGCTATCTGGCGAAGGCAATCGAGGCCAACGAATCTGCGGCCGTTCCCGAAATCAAGAAATGGTCGCAGCAGGAGACAGGCGAGCTGCTGCTCGACCTCGGCAAGCCGGAGGAGGCGCAGAAGCAGTTCGAGGCGATTCTGGTCGATTCCCCCGAGGATTTCAGGTCTCTCCTCGGGCAAGGCGAGGCGCTGCTCAAGGTCGGCGACCTTGAAAAGGCGGCGCCGGTGCTCGCCCACGCCGCGACGGTGGACAAGATACATCCGAAGTCTTTCCTGCTGCTCGGGTCAATTTCTTACATAAAGGGCGAATTTTCCGACGCGGAAGTCTGGCTGAACAAGGCCCGCGAGGTCGGACTGCCCGACCCGCAGTTGCTGGTTACCATAGGGCTGCTTCACGCCCGAATGGGCAAGTTCAAGTCTGCCGCCGAAGAACTCGGCCAGGCGCTTGCATTGGATTCGCAGTACTGGCAGGCAGAGGCGGTGCGCGGATACCTGGCCGAAAACCGGGGAAATATAGAGGATGCAAAGGTTGCCTACGAAAGCGCCCTGCGCGTAAATCCCGGCTCGGGATTCACGCATTTCAAGCTCGGCGGCGCGTTCGCGGCGTCTGGAGTCAAGGATTCGGCGGCGGGCGAGTTCTACGCAGCGCTGGAGAGCGGCTACAAACCCGTTGAAGTATTCAAGGCGCTCGGCCAAATGGAATTTCAGGCGGGGAACTGGGAAGACTCGGCCCGGTTTTTCCGATACTCCACTACGGCGGATGACGGTGACGCAGGCGCACACTACCTGCTGGCGATGAGCTACTTGAGGCAGAAGGACCACGACGTCCTGGCGCAGCGCCATTTCGAGAAGGTTATCACACTTGACCCCTCGCATGCCGGGGCGTTGAGCGGGCTCGGTTACCTCGCCTACCAGTCCGGGAACATCGCGGTTGCCAAGAATTACTTCGGACGCGCCGGGGCGGCGGGCAGCGCGGGCGCTTACGCGCAGGAAGCTCTCGGCAGGATAGAGCAGGTTCTGCTCTGGGACCGCTGGGAGGACTCGTTCAAGCGGCCCGACTCCGAGGAGGTTCTCAAGGGCTGGGACGAGGAGAATGAGGGAGACTCCGGGATAATGATACAGGTGAAGGACAATACAGCGCGTTTCTCTGGCAAGCAGCGCGAAGCGGGCAAGGAGGCGTTCCTCTCGCGCGAGGAGAAGGGGCGCGAGTTCGTGCGCATGGAGGCCGTTGTCAACGGCACCCAGGCGGCGGGCGCGCGGTTCGGCATTAAGATTGAGAAGCGTGGCAGCAAGAACGAAGTGCAGGGCAGCGTGGTTTTCATGAGGGATATGGACATGTCCCTCTCGTACAAGTACACCGAGCAGAAGGGCAAGTGGAAGGATGACGGCGCGCCTGTTATGGTGCAGGAGTTCCCGCTCGATACAAAGAGCCACTCTTTCTCCATCGGGTTTACTTACGACACGGGGAACGTCGAGCTTCTTTTCGACGGCAGGAAGATAGCCGAGGTGAAATGTCCTCCGCTTGCGCGGGCGAGGACGCTGGTGGTCGGCATTTACGGCGCGGCTGACTCGGGGGTCGAATGGACCCTGGTACTGGAAAAAGTGAGGATTTACAGGTTGAAGTCGGGACGCGATTAGGCCCGTCCTGGCCTGCTGGAGGGGATTTCGAAATGCGACATGGCGGTTTCACGCTTCTTGAGGTGCTCGTAGTGGTGGCAATTATCAGCCTGCTCGCGGGCCTGATTGTGCCGGCCGTCCTGAAGGGCCCGACGAAGGCCCACATCGTCGAAACCCAGACGCTGATTGAAAAAATAAAGATAGCGCTCGAAGGATACGAAAGCGCCTACGGCGACTACCCGCCGACCTCTCTGCGGGATGAGGGCTATTACTCGAACGGCGTGAACGACGGAATCGAGTCGCTGCTCGTGCATCTCGCGAGCAAGACCAAGAATGAGCCCATGGAAGTGGGCGAAAACTACCTGGACAACATAGACAAGGACGAGGTGCCGAAGAGCTATCCGCTCAACTGGTACTTCGGCGACAGCAAGGCGAGGGAGATTGTGGACAGTTGGGGAAACCCGCTTATCTACTTCCACCGCAACGACTACGAGTCGCCGAAGAAATACACGCGAACCTACAAGTTGAAGGGCGGGAAAAAGATTACCGGGGTCAAGCCGGGAAAATCCAAAAAGACCTCGACTTACCACGGCTGGTCTACTTTCCAGATATGGTCCGTCGGACCCAACGGCAAGAACGAGAACGGCGAGGGCGACGACATTACTTCGTGGGGCAGTTAGTGAACAGAAGAGCAGACATGGCGGGCTTCACTCTTTTCGAGCTGATGGTCGTCGTGTCCATCGTCGCGCTGCTCCTGGGGCTTGGCATTTCGATTCTCTCCAAGCTCTCCTACCGCTGGGGTTTCGAGGCTTCCGTGATGCAGGCGCAGTCCCTGATTCGCGGGGCGCGCAACTTCTCGCTCACGAACGAGACATCCTCCGAGGTCCATATTATCCCGCAGGAGAACAAGATTATCTCCATGGGCGAGAAGACCGTCGCGCAGTGGCATTTCGAGGACGGCAGCATAGACAGCGATGGTTCGGGCGTGGTCGTGGGCGCCTATGGAATCAGCGGTACCGTAACCAACGCGTATTCGGTTCCGGGAAGGACGGGATATGCCCTGCAGTTCGGCACGGGCCAGGGCCTGAACATCCAGGATTCATACGTTGACTGCGGCAACAATCCGGCCTTCATGCCGCCGGCGGGAATAGTCATCGAGGCGTGGATTTATCCGGGCGATTTCAGAGGGCCGATATACAAGAGTCTGGCAAAGCCTCCCGAAAACAGTTCGGACAAGGGCGACGCCGACGAGACGGAGGCCGAAAAGGAAGAGCGTGCCCGCCGGAGGGCCGAGAACGAGATAAGCCTGAAGCAGAAGCTCGATAACGAACCGTACTTTGTTATTATGATAAAGGACGGTTCATACTATCTCGGACTGACAATCAATTACGCGCTGGAGTTTGCTTTTGCCGACACTTCGAATTTCTACCCGCTGCGTACGCTCGACAACGTTGTCACCCCCGGCATGTGGAACCACATCATGCTCAGGTACAGCGGTGCTGTCGAGTATCCTCCGGACAAGGTAAGAATCTACGTGAACGGCATACCGGTGACTGTCATGTATGTCAAGACATCGGGAGATACGCTGGCCCTCGTGCCGGTAGAGAACATCCCCAGAAAATACTGGAACGACATACTGCCGCCCCAGATTTCGATTACGGACAGCGATCTGTTCATTAGCGACCCGATGTACAGCTTCTTCGGCAACATTGATGACGTGCGAATCGGCGCTGTCGTGGACCCGGAAGAGCGCAAGATAAGCTCGGCGTATCTCATGGGATACCCGCAGACGATATTTTTCGATTCTCAGGGCAGGCTTGACCCGGAGCGCCACAGCGACGACGCGCTGGTTGTTCTTACGGAGAATCCACGCCGCTGGCTTCCAAATCCCGATGACTGGGAAGAGGATATATGGGAGAGCAGCGGGGGCGGGGTCTCGGCGCCTATTTCGTCCGAGGAGGCGCTGAAAAAAATTGCGAGAGAGCACACAGTTCGGCAGAAATATAAGCACGCCTACATAACGGTCAACAAATACGGGAAAATGGACCTCTCTGAGGTCGTCGAGGAAGAAACCGAAGGCGAAGAATAAGGGGGAAGAGCGTGGAAACATCCGGCGGTCAAAGAGGTATTGCGCTGCTTCTCGTGATTGTGGTGATAGGCATACTCACCATCATAGCAGTGCCGTTCCTGTCTTCCATGCGCATGGCCGAGAAGTCATCCAAGAGCTTCCTCGAGAGGAAGCGCGCGGAATGGCTTGCGCAGGGCGCTCTCAATCACGCCATAGCGACGCTCTACGAAACACACGATGATATCGAGCACTACAATCTCCTGAACGGCGGCGGCTCGGGGAACGGCGGGGCTGCTTTCGCAACGCCCGACTCCGACAGTTACGATGAGATTGTGGTGAACCCGCCTCAGATTACGCTCCCGGGAGGCGACGAGGTCTCTTTCAGCAACACCAGGGGAGAGATGTGGTCGGCGACCGTGACGGACGAGCAGAGCAAGGTCAACGTCAATTCCGCCACGCCGTGGCTCATTGCGAACCTTGTGGGCGTTACCGAGCTGTCCGCCTCCGTCAAGGTCGAAGAGTCGGTAATCCCTGTGACCGACCCAACGCTGTTCTATTCGGACGGCGACCCGGACACGATTGACGGCTACGTGCGAATAGAGCACGAGTACGTTGCGTACAAGGGGGTTTCGGAGGGGGCGCTGACGGGGTGCATGAGGGGCATTTTCTTCGAGGCGGACGACCACCCGCGAGGAGCGCTCGTCTACGACGGGCGCGCTTTCAAGATTTCGCAGCACAGGGCGAACCAGGGCACGGGACAACTCAGGCTCTACTCGACGCCAGAATCGGTCAGGGACATCGCGGGCTGGACCAAGTTCGACACAATCGCCGAGGTGCTCCTGTACAGGCAGCTCTATCTCGACAAGCTCAGGGACCTCGGCGTTGACGAAAAGGATATTGAAGAGGCCAACCTCGACCTGGCAAAGCTCGTCGAGCCCAAGAAGCCGGACTACACGCCGGACCAGGCGGAAGTCAACAAGAAGCTTTCGGAGCTGGGCTTCGATTCGGACCAGATTAGGAAGCTGCTCGGCGATGACATGGTGGACCTGATAGGGCGCAGAATCCCTTCGGGAATGTCGAACAACCCGAGAATGCAGAGGCGGTTCGAACAGATTGAACAGGCGTTCAAGGAGTACATCGAGGAAATCGAGGCGGAGGAGCAGGCGAAGACGGACCGTCTCAAGAAGTTCCTGCCGCAGGCCTTCAAGAACATAAAGGTGCTCAGGGAGCTGCGCATGCTCGAGGCTCTCAGCGCAATTGAATTCAAGAAGCTGGAGAGTTTCATTACGACTTACTCCTGGCGCGCCCGCGACTGGTCCCGGCCCGTCCCGATAAGGTCGGATGTTCCCCAGTCCGGCCGCGGCTACATGAATCGACGGGCAATCCTGGTCTCCGACACGCGGCATTTCAACAGGGGCACGTTGATAAGAATAGCCGGCGGGGGCGGCGTCGAGTACGCCGTGATTGCAGGGCGCGACCGCTGGGGCAGAATTGTTACGGATTCGGACCTGAAAGGCTCTTACACTACGGGCATGGCTTATGTGCAGGCCCTGCTTCGCCATCGAGTTAACATCAACCTCTGCAGCGACAGGGTACTGAAGGCGCTTCTGGTCGGGCTGCGCCATGAGCCGTTCGAGTCGGACATCCGGTATATCTTCGGACGCGGCCGCCAGCAGAGGCAGCAGAACGAGCCGGACTGGATTACGCTTGACGAGGCCCAGGCGCTGGTCGAGATGATTCGGGAGAGCCCGCCCACCAGCCACGCGGACCTCGCCGGAATTCTCGAATCGGCCGCGGCCAGCGGCATAATATCGCAGAAAGACAAGATTGCTGTCCTGACGAACGCGATTAATCCCAACGACCCTTCGCTGGTCGTCTCTACCACGGGGTTCTGCTATAAGTCGTACAACATCTTCTCCATCGAGGCTTCCGGCATTGTCAGCTCGCCCGCGGGCGCCGAAGTGGCAAGGCACTCCATACGAGAGGTCATCGAGATAGCGCCGCCGCGGGCGGTCACGTGGATTCTCGACAGCCAGATGGATTTCTCGCCGGGCATCGTCAGGCATTTCGACGCAAGGACTGGCCGCAAGAGCATACTGCAGTTCGACGACCGCGAGTCGAACAACATTGCCACCACGCCGGACATCCTGATTACACCGTGGCAGTTCCCATCGACGAGCCACGACCCGGGCGCAGGCGACATGAGAATCGAGACGGGCCGCCTTTTCGACGGCAACAAGTACTCCAACCATTACGATGACACGCTGGACGGCCAGGTTATCGATAGCGGCTTTCAGATAGAGACAAACAGCAGCTTTCCCATGATAAACCAGTCGAGCAGCAATCCGCGTTCGATAGGGACGGGCTATTTCTCGTGCTGGTTCAAGCCGAACTGGGCCGGAGGCGAGCACTACTTCCTCGACCATGCAAAGGGAGAATACGAGAGCAGGGTCGTCTTCTACTACGACGGCAGCCAGCTCGTGCTTATGGTCTGCGACGCGGGTCTCGACCAGGAAGGCCAGACGCTGCGCGCTTCGCACACCTTCGAGTCGGGGAAATGGTATCACGTCGCCTGTTCCTGGAAAGGCGTGAGATACGGCGACCTCGCCATTATGGTCGATGGCAAGTCCGTGGGCACTTACGAAAACTTCACGATGCTCGTGGGCGATATTGACGCGAGAGCAACACAGATTACTGTGGAAAACGCCTCGGACCTGCCGCTTGACCTGTCCGGCCTAGCGACGGGCGCGTTTCCCGCGATAAAAATCGACTCCGAAGCGATGAACGTTGTTGATGTCAGCGGCAACACTCTCACGCTGCAGTCTCAGGTGGAAGCCGCGACTGCCAACCCGCCGCCGGGATGGACGCCGCAATTGGTGCGCTCCTCTGTCAGGGGCACCAGCCCGACCTATCACCGGGATGGCGCCGTAATTACAGTCTGGGGCTACAGGAACCAGCTTCAGGAAGACCTGCGCGTCGGAGGTGCGAAGACTGTCTATCCTCTGCCAGCGACTACGCCGGAAACGATCGTTCAGGCACCGCAGCAGGCTGCGCCGCCGGGAGGAGGCCCACCGCCGCCCGACGTGAGCACCACGGACACGGAGATTCCCGTCGCATCAACGGCCGAGTTTCCCCCCGAGGGCTTCATCCTCATAGGCCAGGAAATTATCTACTATGCAGGCACGCGCACCGATAAGACGGGAGAGAAGTTCACAGGCTGCCTGCGGCACATGGAGAACACGACGGCTGCAGAACACAGCAACGGCGACACCGTCAAGCTTATATCGCTCAAGGTGACGGACACGACGGATTACAAGGACTCCGGGTACGTGCAGCTCAACGACGAATGGATTAAGTACAAGAAGGCCGAGGACCCGAACTACCAGAAACAGTACTTCATAATGCCCTACGCCGGCGGGGGAGGCGGGGCCGGCGGGCGGCGCATGCGTCCCAGGAACCCGCGCAGGCCCGGAGGAGGGGCTTTCCCCGGTCCTGGAGGAGGAAACACGCCCAGGCCGCCCGGTGGAGGCGGTGCGACGCCGTTTCCGCCCGGAGGCGGAGGGACTCCGACGCCGCCAGGCGGCGGCGAAATACCGATACCGCCCGGCGGCGGCAGGCCGGGACCATCGCCGCCCGGAGGCAGCATTATCCTGCCGGGACCCGAAGATAACCGGTGTTTCCCCGATGCGAACGAGAGTATTCTTGCCTGCTGGGTCGGTTCCGGGATCGGAATATTTCCCCAGGCTGTACCGCCGCCCGGAGGGCCTGCGATCCCTGTGCCCGGAGGCAGCGACACCTGCCGGGGGCAGGCAGGCACTACGGCCGCCGCGCACGGTGCAAACACGGACGTTATTCCCGTGTTCGATATCCAGTACGAATACTGCGGCCGCGGCGACAAGGTTACTGTTATAGACAACAGCGGCAAGGAAATGGCGGCTGTAAACCACACAAGCGGCAGCATGGTAGCGCTGACGGCATTCGTCGGCAGGAAGTATATCAAGAACGACATGGGCAGGCTCTTGAAGTGGCCCAGCGGTGAGCTGCCCACCGAGATTCAGGCCGCGGTAACCATAGGTGGCTCCCAGATTGTGCGAAGCGGTGGCATAATGAGCACAATCGACGAGATAGACATAACTACCGACGGAGTTCATTCTCCTTACGCTTCCTACGGCTTCGTGGTCAACGTGAGCGTCGGCGCTAACGAGACTTCTCTGCTGTATGCCCCGCGCCAGTCTCACGGCGGCACCGACCCGCCGGGCGGAAACCCGAACATGTCGAGAACCGGTGGAGGTGTTCCCCGCCTCCAGCAGAACGGTGGCTTGATAAAGATAGACGACGAGGTCATAGGCGTGGCCGAAGTCGATACGGGAAGCGGCGTATTCGGAAGACTGAAGAGAGGCGTGCTCGGCACGAACCCGGCGCCGCATGCAGAGGGTTCGAGAATCTACATTATACCTTATCCGAAAGCGGGGGCGCTGGACGGCGGGCTGACCGGCGATGAGATACCGTGCCGCGACCCGGGCGGCACGCCGAGGCAGGGATACATCCAGGTTGCGCGGACGGACGGCCAGGGAGAGATTATTCCCTACAGGTTCCGCCGGGGCAGGGCGCTGCGCAGGTACTACGACGTCAACGGCGAGTCCGTCTTCCGCGGGGCTTTCGGCAGCCCGCAGACGGGATTCTCCGCCGGCGACCTCGGCATCTACATCCCGTTCCGCTACCACGACCTGTACGAGGCGAACGTAGAATCGCGCCAGGGCGTTTACTACTACGCCGCGCACAGGTTCAATTACGCCTACTTCAGGTCCATCACGTGGGATGCTACCATTCCCCCGGGAACCGTAACCAAGGTACAGGTGAGAGTTGACGGGCAGCCCGACTGGAGCACCGCTCCGTCCAACAAGAAAGGCGGGATATTCGAGTTCACCGTGCCGGACGGCGACAATCTCATAGGCGTCATGGGCAAGCAGGTGGAGATACGCGTATACATGACGTATCAGAAGGACGCCTATCTGGGCGACGGATGGAAGGATACACCTGTAATTCGCTCTATAACGCTGGAATACGACCAGCCGCATATAGTTCACCACCACGAGACGACGAACGAGTGAATTCTGGGAAAGGAGGGATTCTGATGAGAGTCAATGTTGCGATAGGTTTGCTTGGTCTGCTTGCAGGACTGGCGATAGCGTTTATGGTCGGATTTGCCGACAGGCCTGCGTTCGGTCAGGTTGCCGGCGACGGCTCCATGGCTATGACGGCTACTAACTATAACAACGGCCAGGAAGACCTGCTTTGGGTGCTGGATGCCAAGGCAAAGCGGCTGTCATGCTACAAGTACAAAAACAACATGGTGGAGCTTATCGGCGCGAGAAACGTCAAGTATGATTTGCAGGTGGAGGAGTTCACCTATACCGGCAAGCACGTAAAACCGAGTGTTATAAAGAAAGAGCTTGAACAGAAGCAAAAGGAAGAGGAAAAGCGAAATAAATAGCATTTTGGAGGCAACGGTCTGAAAAAAGAATGCGGACTGACTCTTGTTGAGCTGCTTGTGGCCATGGCGATATTCGCCTTTCTCGGCACGGCCACGATAGGCATGCTGCGCAGCGGCCTCTTTTCCTGGCGGACGGGGGAAGCCAAGCGCGAGGTGCTTGAGACTGCACAGCTTATCATGTCTCAGGTGGACGGCGACCTGCGGAACATGTACACGACAGAGAGCGTTGAAGGCCAACCGCCTTATGTGAGGCTGGTCTGCGACCATGACGCCAACGGCAGGCAGAGAATCTGCTTCGTGCGGACGCTGAGCGGTGCCGTATCGCGCTTCACGAGGAAAGAAGCCGGCGCGCTCGTTGGCGCCGATTCGGACCTCGACCTCGTTGACGACTATACCGAGGCCCGCATGGGCTCGCTCCGCTCGACGAGCGGCCTCTGCGAGGTGGCGTACGTCATGGACCCGGACCCCACCTCGGGCAAGCTTTACAGGGGGCTTCGCGCCCCGATAGGCGGTGCGGGGACGTTCTTCGTCAGTTCGAACCTCGTACCCGCCACTTCCGTCTCTCCGCTGATTGAGTTTGCCGACGGCGTGCTCTACTTGGGATTTCACTTCTGGACGCAATACACCAACACGTGGGATGTAAGCGCATGGCCGATAATTGCGCCGAGGCAGGATGAAAAAAGCGGCCCGGCGCTTTGCTGGGACTCGACCCGCTCGCTGATGCTCGTGCGAAATCCCATAGAGGGGCAGTTCACGACATACCTGAGCGCTTCTTCAGAGACTGACACCAATGACGATATCTTTCCAATGGCAGTGCAGGTCGTACTGGTCCTTGCAGAGGGGAGGTCCGGGGCATCGAGCAGGCTGACAAGGGACGTGGATGAAACTTCGACGAACCTGCCTGTCGAAAATACAGGCATCTTCGAGGAACTGGCATATCAATACGTCTGGATTGATGGGGAGTGGATAAGGTTCAACAGGATAGATGACGATACTCTTGTGCTCAAGGATGAGTATGACAGGGGCGCGAGAGGAACCCTGCCTGCGGCGCACAGGAAGGGCGCTTCCGTGCAGGCTGGGCGAACCTTCACCGTTACAATCATGCTGCCAGGTGGCAGGGAAGACTGGAACGGGAAATAGAGAGCAGGGCGGACGATGTCCTCCCGGAACTGGCAGTTCGGCCTATGACTGATACCTGTTCGACAGAATCATCGCCAGAGAGGACCGCTGTTTTTTCTCGAGACGCGGGCGGTTTCACTCTGGTGGAAATACTTGTCGCGCTTTTCGTGATGCTTGTCGGCATTTCGAGCGCGTTCGCGCTGTTTGCGGCGGCGACGGCCCTGCACAAGCGCGCAACGGACCAGACCAGCGCCGCCGTAATCGCCGAGAGCATATTTTCCCAGTTACAGTCCGAACTCACGGCGGGAGTGGAGCTTGGCGACATTCGCAAGGCCGACCTGATGCCCAGGGGTTTCGAGGACTACAAGTACGACCTCGAGCTTGTACCGGTCAATGAGTACGAGGAAGAAATCTTCGTGAAGCTTACGGTGACGTGGCGCACGAGGGGAACGGGCCGCAAGCAGGAGTTCTCGACCATTTTGATAAGGCATATCCCGTTCAGGGAGAGAAACTACTACCCGGGAGGAGGCGGCCAGTAGGTATCTGAGAGTTGGCGCGTACTCCTCCGCGGCGGATGGCATTAAGGAGGCGGCCCGGTGTGGTCATTGAGCGGAACGGTTATTGCAAAGGTGCTTCTCGCGGTCCTGCTGAGCGGGATAATCGGATTCGAGCGCGAGATGCACGGACGCTCCGCCGGACTGCGCACTCACATCCTCGTCTGCCTCGGGGCGGCACTCATTATGATTGTCGGGCGGCACATTACGCTCGGTACAGCGCACGACCCGGGAAGGGTCGCCGCCGGCGTGATTACGGGAATAGGATTTCTCGGAGCCGGCGAGATAATACGGACGCAGGGCGGCGTGCACGGCCTCACTACCGCCGCGTGCCTGTGGCTCGTGGCCGCAATCGGGGTTGCGGTAGGCTCGGAGCTTTACGCGCTTAGCATGCTGTGCACGGTGCTTGCGGTGGCGGTGTTGTTTGCGCTTTCGAGGCTCGAACGCCGCCTGCCCGAGCTGCAGACGAAGCATGTCGTCATTTCTCTGAAGGGACCACCGAGCGATACTGCGGCGGTGTGCAATATAATTACGTCGCTCGATTGCCGGATTGTCGAAAAGACGTTTGATTATGACCGGGAGAACGACCGGACCGAAGCCGAATTCGTAATAAAGGTCCGCGAGAAGGACGACCCGGCGCTGCTTGTTGAGAAGATAGCAACATCTGAGCGCGTAAGCCGCGTCGGCTGGCGTTGAACTCGCCCATTCTTCTTGACATCATCACGCCGTGCTACTACGATTAGGCACTTGCATTCGCGTGCTTTGCCGGGGCAAACATGTACGCGACATGGTACGAGAACGTAATAAGCGGGCGCAAGAGGGGCATTCTGGCCTCTTTCGCGCTCGCCGTGCTTACTCTGCTGTCGGTGCTGTACCTGTTTGCGTACTTCCTGCGCTCGCTGGCGTACAAGCTTCGACTCAAGAAGGTGCGGAGGCTGCCTAAGAAAGTGATAAGCGTGGGCAACATTACCGTTGGAGGCACGGGCAAGACCCCCTTTGTTGAAGCGGTCGTCCGCATTGCCAGGGAGAAGAAGCTCCGCTCGGTGATTCTGAGCCGCGGCTACGGCGCCCGGGATGGCGCGCCCTCCGACGAGTTCCTCGTCCTCAAGGAAAACCTCCCGGGAGTCCCGCACTACGCGCGGCCGGACAGGTACGGCGCGGGCATGGCGGCCCTGGAGAAAGACAATCCGGACATGTTCGTGCTTGACGACGGATTCCAGCACTGGCGGCTCGAGCGGGACCTTGACATCGTGCTTGTGGATGCCCTGAATCCTTTCGGGTACGGCTGGATTTCTCCCCGGGGAATGCTGCGGGAGCCGCTGGGGGCGTTGAGACGGGCCGACATGATTGTCATTACCCGCAGCGACCAGGTCGAGCAGCACATCGTGGACATGCTCAAGGCTTCCCTGCGCAAGATGAATCCCGGGGCGCCGCTGCTCGTCACGAGCCACGATATACGAGGACTCAGAAACGTCCATAACCAGAAAAAACGCGACATGGAGATTCTCAAAGGCAAGAAGGTGCTCGGTTTCTGCGGCATTGGCAATCCGCGGGCCTTTCACGGGCTCCTGAATCATACGGGGGCGCAGGTGGCGGCGTTTCATGCTTTTCGCGACCATTTCCGCTATTCATCCGAGATAGTGGAGCTTATATCCAGGGAAGCCGGGCTTCTCGGCTGTACGGCGCTCGTGACGACGCAGAAGGATGGCGTGAAGCTGCGCGAATACAAGGTGGAGCCGGAGATTCTCGAACTCCTGATTGAAGTAAAAATAACCGAAGGCATCGAGCATCTGCAGGAGAAGATAACGGAATTAGCGGGGGCGAGTTGAACCTTGTCAGAAGCAGGTCGGAGTATTTTCTCACGCGCTGGGCGGCGCTTTTCATAGAAGCCCTACCCACCGAGGTCGCGTGGCTGATAGGCAGGGTAATCGGCCGATTGACTTACATATTCGACATACGCCATCGGCGCGTCGGGGTGCGCAATTTGAAGCGGGTTTACCCGGAGCTTACACCCGGGCAGATTCGAGAGCATCTTCGCAGGGTGTACGACCACCTCGGCAAGGTAATGGTGGAGATGATACGCACGCCGCGCGCATTCAGGCAGTGCACCGACCGCCCCGTCAGGAACGGTTCCACGATGAGAATAAACAGGTACCTGACCCTGCTGAATCCTGACCGCGTCGAGCGCGTGTGCAATAACGGCAGGGGCGTTATATTCGTGACCGCGCATCTCGGTAACTGGGAGCTTACGGGAGTGGCAATGGCCCTTCTCGGGCTTCCCCTGTATTCTGTGGCGCGCACCATGGATAACCCGCTTCTCGACCAATACATCACGCGGCTGCGGACTGTCCGCGGCCAGAGAATTCTCAAGAAGCACGGCTCGATACGCGAGGCGCTGTCTCTTCTCGGCTCCGGTCAGAGGCTCGGCATTATCGTGGACCAGAACGCTCCCATTGACAACGTGTTCGTGGATTTCCTCAACGAAAAAGCGGCCGTTGTGAGGGGGGTCGCTTCGCTCGCTGTCAAGACGGGCTGCGCCATCCTTCCGGGATTCTCGTACCGCGTCAACGAGTCGGGCCGTCACGTCGTGGTTGCCGGCGAGCCGATTGAAGTCCCGGAAAATGGCGGGCGCGAGGACAAGATAATGCAGATGACCAGGGATTACACCGCCGTTATCGAGGGCTGGATAAGAGAGCATCCCGAACAGTGGCTGTGGATACACAACAGGTGGAAGACCAGACCCCCTAAGGAGGTTTCCGGTGAGCGCGAAGCGCAAGTATGAGCCGGCTGACCTGAGTTCTTTCAAGACGCAGAGCTTGAGCGGAAGGCCGAGCCTGGTAAATATCGAGCAATCGGCGGAACCGACCGGGCCCGGTGCGACCGTCTCACAGTTGTTCGAATCTCTGCCGGATGTGCTGGCCGCCAGGGACTTGCGGGCACTTGTTAACGCCGTTGTCGAAGCGCGGCGGGCAGACAGGCCGGTGATTATGGCGTTCGGTGCGCACGTGATAAAATGCGGGCTGTCCCCGCTGGTCATCGACCTGATGGAAAAGGAAATCGTTACGGCGCTCGTGACCAACGGCGCTTGCGCCGTGCACGACTACGAGCTGGCGTTCTGCGGCAGGACCTCGGAAGATGTCGGAGCGGCTTTGCCCGACGGCTCGTTCGGCACTGCGGCGGAAACGGCCCGGGCGCTTAACGAAGCTGCAGAGAAGGGAAGGGAAGCAGGTTACGGCCGCGCGCTTGGCGAGCTTATGCTCGACACGGGCGTGCAATATGCTGAGAAGAGCGTTTTTTCAGCCGCGGCGAGGTTCGGCCTCCCGGCCACGGTGCATGTGGCGGTGGGGACGGATGTGGTTCACATGCACCCCGGGATTGACGGCGCCGCGGTCGGGCAGGCGACACTTGCCGACTTCAGGCTGCTTGTGTCAATGATAAGCGACCTCGAAGGCGGGGTATATATGAACTTCGGCTCTGCCGTCATCCTGCCGGAAGTGTTTCTGAAGGCGCTGTCGGCAGCCCGGAATCTCGGCGCGAAGGTGGACAGGTTCGTAACGGCTGATTTCGACATGATAAAGCACTACCGTCCCTCGAAGAACGTAGTGCAGCGGCCCGGGGGGACGGGTTTCTCCTTCTGTGGCCACCATGAAATCATGCTGCCGCTGCTCAGGCAGGCAGTTATTGACGGGATGGCCGGTTCTGAATAGATGTAGGGCCTTTTTTTATAAGCCGGGTGTGTTACCAAGGAGCCTGCGAGTGACGGAGAAACTGGTTAAGTTGATAGAATCGCTCGATTTTCCGAAGATACTCGTTGTCGGGGAGCTGATACTCGACCGTTACGTGTGGGGCGTGGTCAGCCGGGTGTCGCCTGAAGCGCCGATACCGGTGCTGCGAGTGACATCCAGGGAGGAACGTCTCGGCGGGGCGGGCTGCGTTATCAACAACCTCGTGACTCTCGGCGCGAGCGTTTCCTGCTGTTCGGTTCTCGGCACGGATGCGAGCAGTAAGGCCATTTCCGAAGGCTTGGAGAAAGCGGGCATTGACACGACCGGGCTCGTCATCGAGCGGGACAGGGAGGCGATAGTAAAAACCCGAATGGTAGGATTCGTGCAGTCTGCCAATCGCGCCGCGCAGCATATTATGCGTGTGGACGAGGAGAGGCCCCGCCCGCTTTCGGATAAAGCGCGTTCCGAGATACTAGCCTACCTCGGTGGGCATGCAGGCGATTTCGATGCAGTACTCGTGTCCGATTACGACAAGGGTCTTGTCGATGCCGGGACCATCCGGGCAATCCTGGACGCCTGCGGGAAAAAGGATATTCCTGTTATCGTGGACCCGAAGCGCTCGGAAGACTATTCTATCTACGCCGGGGTGACGGCAATTACGCCGAACCGCTACGAGGCGGCCCTGGCCAGCGGGATAGGATGCGATGATTTCGAGGGCCTTGAGAACGCGGGGAAGAAACTCCTCGACGAACTCGAGCTGAAGGAAGTTGTAGTCACGATAGACAAGGATGGCATTTTCCTCTGCCGCTCCGGTGGGGACTGCTCCCACTTCGGGATTGTTCCGCGAAACGTTTACGACGTTACGGGCGCCGGCGACATGGTCCTTGCGGCATTGGGCATAGCAGTCGCCGCGGGCGCGCCCGTTGAGGATGCCGTAAGACTCGCCAACGTCGCGGCCGGGCTGGAGGTCGCCAAGCTAGGTGCAGCCCCTGTCTCGAAGCACGAGTTGTTTCAGGCCGTTTCCGCGGACCATATCGCCCCGGAGGGCAAGCTGCGAAACCGTTCGGAGATTAGAGCCATCGCCGAAGCCCACCGCAGCGCAGGCGAAACGGTTGTATTCACGAACGGCTGCTTCGACATCCTCCACCCCGGGCATGTCGCATATCTGGACTTCGCCCGAAGCCAGGGCGACGTGCTCGTCGTCGGGCTGAATTCCGACAAGAGTGTGAAGATGCTGAAAGGCAAAGACCGACCTGTTCTGCCCGAGATAGACAGGGCGTGCCTGCTCGGCGCACTGGAATCCGTAACCCATATCGTTCTTTTCGATGAAGACACGCCGGCGAATCTCGTTGAAGAGGTGAGGCCGGATGTGCTTGTCAAGGGCGAGGACTGGCGCGAGAAGGGCGTAGTAGGCAGGGAGTTCGTCGAGTCCTATGGCGGGCGCGTCGTGCTCGCAAGGATTGTCGAAGGCCATTCCACCAGCGACATTATCGACAGAATAAGGGGCGGGAAGGATTAGGCATGGATGTCTTCGAAGCCATTAGAACCCGGCGCTCCATCAGGTCTTACATGCCGAAGGAAGTCGAACAGGAAAAGCTTGACAAGATTCTCGAAGCGGCGAGGCTTGCGCCTTCCGGGGCCAATCGGCAGGCCTGGAAATTCGTCGTCGTTACTGACCCGGAACTCAGGAAGGAGCTGGCGGGCATCACGCGCGGCCAGAGCTTCATTGCTGACGCGCCTGTCGTCATCGCAGCCGTGGCGACCGACCCGAAAGTAACCACCGGCTCGGGAGAGCCGGCGCACAGGATAGACGTGTCGATAGCCGTGGATCACATGACGCTCGCTGCGCATGCCTTGGGACTGGGCACGTGCTGGATTGGGGCGTTCGACCAGAAGGGCGCCGAGCGCGTGCTGAAGGTGCCCGAAACCGCGGAGGTCATCGTTCTGCTCGCTCTCGGTTACGCGGCAAAGGAAGGCGTTTTCAAAGGCAGGAGACCCGTTGAGGAAATTGTCAGCTACAATAAGTTTTAATATAGCTGTCCTTGTCATTCTTGGCGCAGCGGCGTACGTGGATGCGCAGGAAGAGGACACGGGCGCGCTAATCGTGGAGTGCGGGGACCCCGGAGCGCAGGTTTTCGTGGACGGCGTCAACTGCGGCCGCCCGCCCGCCAAGATAGATTCACTCGCCCGGGGATTTCACGAGGTAGTAGTGATTGCGCCGGCGAAAGCGACCTCGGTGAAGCGCATAAAGATAGAACAAGGCAAGGTCGTCCGGGTAGAATTCAAGCTCAGTACACTGTCGGGCAGCGTGACCGTCGCAACGGAACCTCCCGGCGCGAAAGTAGCGATTGACGGTCGCGACGTAGGCGTCTCGCCGGTAAACGCGGAGCAGCTAAGCCGCGGCAGGCACACTGTTACCGCCAGGAAGCGGGGATATGAAACCCGCAGCAAGGGCATCGTCCTCGACTACGGGGAGTCTCTCTCTATATGCCTCCAAATGAAGAAAAAAGAAACCGTCCTGTCGGTCTTCTCGTTTCCCTCGCAGGCTGATGTATTTGTTGACGGCGAAAAATCTGGCGTAACTCCCGTTAGAATCAAGGGAATCACACCGGGAAAACACGAGCTGAAGCTGGTCAAGGGCGGAGACTGCCAGCTCGTAGAAAAAATAACCGTTCGGGAAGGAGACGAACTTGCGCTCGATTTCACTCTTCCCGTTGCGGGGGCAATTCTCGTCATGGACCAGGGGCCCACGGGAAGAAAGCTGTACGTGGATGGCAAAGTCCGCGGGGAGCTGAGGTCGTCCAGGACGCTCGTACCACACGGGCAGCACTCGGTGAAGGTCACCGGGTGGAAGGGCAGCGAACTCTGCCGCCGCCATCTCAAAATGGAAAAAGGTGCTACATACGACATAACGCTGGAGCCGAAGATGGAGCTTCTTCCCCGGCTTAAGGGCCACAAGTCCGCAGTCCTTGCGCTCGCTTTCAGCCCCGATGGAAAGACTCTCGTCTCAGGCTCGAAAGACGGCTCCGTCAGGCTCTGGCGCCTGGATTCCGGCGGGGAAACCCTTATTCCCCGCGCGCATCCGCTCGGCGTGCGGGCTGTGGCGTTCTGCTCCGACGGCAAGCGAATTGCGAGCGGTGGCTGGGACAGCTATGTAAGAATATGGGATGCCGGCAGCGGGAGGAAGCTGAAGGAGTTCAAAACCGGGAGCCGGGTACAGGCGGTCGCATGGAGCGGAGACGGCAAATACGTGGCCGCGGGGTCCGACGACGGTATTGTGTCGGTTTGGGACATGTCTGGGCCGGACAGGGCGGTTGTCCTCAAGGAGCACGTGGGCGCGGTTTCTGTCGTGAGGTTCGTCGATGATGAATCGCTCCTCGTTTCCGGGAGCGCGGATGGCCGCGTGTGCATCTGGAAGGTCGGCGACTGGTCCCAGGCAAGAGAACTGGAAGAATCGAGCCCAGTTATGGCCGCCTCTGTCTCGCGCGACGGCAGGTTCCTCGCGACCGGATGCGAGGATGGGCAGGTTCGCGTTCGCCACCTCAGCAGCCTTGACTCGGTTCGCGTGGTCAGGGTTCAGCCGAACCTTATTCGCAGCCTGGCCGCCGGGTGGGGCGGTGTCTATGCCGCCGGCGGGCACAGCGAGAAGATTGTTTTCTTCGATGCGCAGGGAAACAGGCTCCTTGAGCTTGACGACATCAAGGGCCCGGCGAGCGCACTCGCGTTCGAGGCGAAGGGCCGCAAGCTGGCCGCCGGTTCGGACAGCGGCATCATATACCTCTGGAAAGCTGAATAGGGGACACGCATGTCTGACAGGCTGCGTCTCGGCGTGCTGGTAAGCGGTGGTGGAACAACGCTGCAGAATTTCATCGAAGCAATAGAAGCCGGAACCCTGAACGCGCAGGTTGCATGCGTTATCTCTTCGAGTCCCGATGCATACGCCCTCGAACGAGCCGCGAAACACGGCATCCCGGCCGCTTCCGTAGTCAGGTCAGAATTCGATTCAGTCGAGAATTTCAGCGATGCCATCTTCGAAATACTCGATGAGCACAACGTGGAGCTTGTAACCCTTGCCGGATTCCTCAAGCTGATTAATGTACCCGGGCGCTACGAGGGACGGGTAATGAATATCCATCCCGCGCTTGTCCCGTGCTTCTGCGGCGATAAGATGTACGGAATGAAAGTCCACAGGGCGGTCGTCGAGCGCGGGGTCAAGGTCAGTGGCTGCACCGTGCACTTCGCCGACAACGTCTACGACAACGGGCCGATAATAGTGCAGAAAGCCGTACCCGTGTATGACACGGACACGCCCGAGGATGTGCAGAAGCGCGTTTTCGAAAAAGAGAAGGAAGCATATCCTGAAGCGATAAACCTTTTCGCCGCGGGACGGCTCAGGATTGACGGCGGCAGGGTTGTCATTCTTCCGGAGTAAGCGTAACCGCTGCCATGCGCTTTTTCCCGACCTGAAGTAGCAGCCCCTCCCTGACCTCCACGTCGGTGTCGGGGTCTGTAACCCTAACTCCGTCCACGCTCACCGCGCCGGCGGAAATCAGCTTGCGCGCTTCGGAATTCGACGCGGCGAATTTGGCGTCGGTGAGAAGCCTGACCAGCCACACCCTGCCGTCTTTCATGTCCGAAGGAGAGAGCCTGATTTTATGAGCGAGTTCGCCCGGCGCGGTGCTCCCGCTTTTGTAAGCCGCCTTGAGCCTGTCCGCCGCGTCCCGTCCGTGGTACTGTTCTACGATATCCAGCGCGAGCTGCAGCTTTGCCTCAAGGGGATTGTCCGCCAGAAGCGCGTCTATTTCTTCGAGAGGGCGGGTCGTCAGCAGCGTGAAATAATCCCTCGCAAGGGCGTCGGGGACCGAGAGCGTCTTATCGAACATGGTCTTCGGCGGTTCGCTGATTCCTACATAGTTGCCGTAGGATTTGGACATTTTCTGGACGCCGTCCGTGCCTACGAGAAGTGGCATCGTCAGGCAGACCTGAGGCTCCTGTCCCTCGTCTTTCTGAAAATCGCGCCCTACCAGCAGGTTGTACTTCTGGTCGGTGCCGCCAAGCTCGATGTCCGCCTTGACGACGACCGAATCCCACCCCTGCATGATAGGGTAGAGCATCTCATGGAGGTAAATGGGGGTCTGGTCGCCGAAGCGCTTGCTGAAGTCGTCCCGCTCGAGCAGCCTCGCGACTGTCATTTTCGAGGCAAGGTTTATGACCTCGAAGAAATCCATTTCCCTGAACCAGTCGCCGTTCCTGCGCATCTCGAATTTACCCGCGTCGCCGATTTCGAGAATCTTGGCCGCCTGTTCGATGTAAGTCCTGGCATTTGCGTCTATCTCTGCGGGAGTAAGTTGAGGGCGCGTTGCATCGCGGCCCGATGGGTCGCCTACGAGGCCGGTGCCGTCGCCTATTATCAGTACCGCCTTGTGCCCGAGGTCCTGGAACTGGCGCAGCTTTCGAAGCACCACGGTGTGGCCGAGGTGCAGGTCCTTCGTCGAAGGGTCCACCCCGAGCTTCACGCGCAGCGGATGGCCCGAGTCGAGCGAATTCTTGAGTTTCTCCTTCAACTCTTCCAGGGGAAGTATCTCGTCCGCGCCCCTGGATATCAGCTCAAGCTGTTTTTCGACGCTTTCGGTCATTTCGCATCACTTCTCTTTCTCGAGCGGGAATCTTTGCACGCGTCCATCCGAGTAATGCCGTTCAATCCAGCGCTTGCCTTCCTCATCCTCGACGATTTTCTCCCAGTAATTGCCTTCCGTGGAGGTTTTCTCGCTGAGCTTCTTCTCTATTTCATCGATGCGGGCCTGCGCATCCAGCTTGCTCGCTCCATCGAGTTCGAGGTAGGTTTTCAGGTGTTGGATTGCCTTGGTGCTGTCCACCACGTGCGACTGGTAAATCTTGCCGAGTTCGAAGTGCGGTTCGGCGAAGGAGGGGGAAAGACTCGCGGCCGTTTTCAAATCCTTAATCGCAAGATGATATTTCTTCGCCGCGGAATAGGCGACGCCGCGGAAATAATAGGCCTGAATCATTCTCGAATCGAGCGTGATTGCGCGGCCGAGGTCTTCTATCGCCTTCTCGTTGTTCCCGCTGTCGAGGTATATCCGGCCCCTCGCGAACCACATCTGAGCGACTTCCTGGGAGGCGAGGTCAGGCTCCTTGAAAATCGTTACCGCTGTCTTGCGCAGGTCGAGCACAGTGGTCAGGTCCTGGAGAGCCGCTTCGTGATTGCCTTCACTGGCCTGTGCAAGACCGCGCTGTATGAGCGCCTTGAGGTAGTCCCGGTCCCTGAACTTTTCGCTCGGTACCAGGCCGCTTTTCCTGTCGATTGCTCTGCCGTATATTTCTATCGCCTCCGCGTTCTGTCCGGCCGCTTCTCTGGTGAGGCCGGCTTCGATGTATGCAGACAGTTTGTCCGGTGCGATATTGATGGCGGCTTCCAGGTCGGCAACCGACTTGGCGTGGTCCCCTAGCTCGCGGTATCGCCTGCCGCGTTTCAGCAGGGTATCGAAGAGCTTGAAGCCGATCGCAACCCTCTTGATAATCCTCGTGAAGTCCGCTATTGCCTTGTCAGTGCTGTCGGTTTCGGTATAGCCGGTGCTCTCTACCGGTGCGGTTTCTATCTTCTGGTCCGCCGGGCCTATCGCGACGACGCGCCTGCTTGCCAGCTCGGCAACGAACAGCGTGCCGTTCTTATCCACGTCAACGCCCACGGGGCAATGGAGCCTCGCCATTTCGCGCGGGCCGTCTGCATTTCCGCGCTGCAGACCGACGACCGTCGAGACCGTGCCATCGGGGTCTATTCTTCGGATTGCGTGGTTGCACGTGTCCGCGACGAAAATCGCGCCGCTGCCATCGATGCAGATTCCGGTGGGAAAATTGAAGAACACTTCGAACCCTCTCCCGTCGCCGTGGCCGCGAAAATCCTTCACGCCCGCCACCGTGGTCGTGCCGCTGCTGAAATCCACCTTGTCAACCGTATGGTGCGCCGTGTTTGTGACGTACGCGCATCCCTGGTGGAACGCTATTCCGCCGATAGCGCCGTTCACGCTGATAGTTCCCTTGACCGCGCCATCGCGGCTGAACATGTACAGCGTTCTGGTGGCGTTATTCGCCACGAGCACCTGGCCATCCGGTGTGACAGCTACAGGCGTAATCCCGTATGGATTATGGACCGCCGAGTCCTTGAGCGCATTGTTCAGGTTGATATTGCCGACTGTCTTGCCGGCCAGGTTGACCACCCTTACCATGTCCCTGTCAACGAAGTACACGTTGTGCTCGCGGTCAATCGAAAGGGATGTAGGCGCGAATATGCCTTGGCTGCCTTCTACGACTTCTATGCTGCCGTGAGACGACACCTGGCGCACGTCGTAGTAATCGGAAAAGAATACGCGCCCCGCAGGCCCCGCCGCTATGCCCGCCAGCCCGCGGAATTCGTAGAAGTGCCCTATCTTCGTTAGAACGGGCTTCGGGTCCCTGTGTATTGTGCGAGTGACGGCGGGGCTGCCGGTCATGTCGATGTTTTCGCGGATGCTCTTTGCTGGCTTGAGTACGTGCTCGTTGAGCAGTTCGGTCAGCATGGGAGTCTTGTCAAGTTTGAGATGCTTGAATTGTCGCAGAAGCAGGTACAGTATGTACGAATTCTGGCTGGTCGTGAGCAGCTTGGCGTGGTTCTCGTTGAACCAGCTCCGAACTTTCCTGTCGTCCTCTGAAAAGCCCGGGAAATCAGAGGGCGCGCTCTGCAGGGCTTTGCCGTAGAAATCGAGAATGTCTTCGAGAAGTGGCGTTGCATCGGCTGCCACGCTCATGAAATGGTCGGTAAGAGCCTTCGTCGCTCCCTGAGCAATTTCATCTTCCTTGAATGGGTCGGCAAAATTATAGTCTTTTATCTGGTGGCGCAGGTATTCGGCCAGTTCGTGGAACAGGAACAGGTTTCGTGCGAACCTTATAAGCAGCTTCCTCTTCTCCTCGATTGGCTCGAAACTCTCTATGTGCGCTCGGGTCGAGCCGACCGCGTCGGCTGCAGCGCGCAGAAACGTATCTTCCGTTCCGGGCTGCGGGAGGAAAAGGATATTTACGGCAGCATCGTATCTTGGCAGCACATCGCCGGAGCTTTCCATCGTCTGCAACGTGGGGTCGAATATAATCCCGTAGCTGCCCAGCACGTCTTTCACGAGGTCGAACGCCTCCTTCTGGTTCTGACCAGAGAGAGCCTTGTATATGTGGGACTTCTCCTTCGTCGGTTCTTCGACTACCACCTTAGGTGGAGCGGGACAGCCTGTAACGAAAAGAACCGTCGCAAGCGCTGTGTACAGCATCCAGCGCCCTATGAAGACGTTCGTTGACATTTGTTGCACCCCATTGTCAGCATCTTTGCGTCTGATATGGTAAGCGTGGACCGCGGAATTGTCAACATGCTTATGAAAGCGCGATATTATGGAAATTTTCATAAAACTGCTTGCCGGGCTGCTAACCTCGCTTTATAATGTCGGCTTCGACACAGGAATCTGTCGGGTTTGTGGATACATGAGCGACAAGAAACTTGTTGATGCAGAAGGGCGCCCGGTGACGCATCTGAGGATGTCGGTCACGCAGGTGTGCAACCTTTCATGCGCATACTGCCATCGTGAAGGCGAAGAGATGCCCGGCGAGGAGATGACATGTGAAACGGCCTGCGAGATTCTGGAATCATTCGCCAGCTTCGGCGTATCGAAGCTGAAAATCACCGGCGGGGAGCCGCTCCTGCGCGCTGATATCTGCGGGATAATCAGTCACGCGAAGAAGGCGGGATTCATTGAAGTATCCTTGACTACGAATGGTACGCTTCTTCCAGACAGGGCGCGGGAACTAAGGGATGCCGACCTCGACCGGCTCAATATTGGTTGCGATTCGGTCTCTTCGAGCGTTCTGCCCAAGACTGTTGATGCTGTCCTTCCGGCGCTGGAAGCGGCCAGGAAAGCGGGATTCGACAGCACGAAACTCAACATGGTCGTGCTCAGGGGAGTCAACGAGCACGAAATCGAACACATGATAGAGTTCGCCCGTCGGCAGGGGGCAACGCTGCAGCTTATCGAGCTGATACCCACGGGCAACGGGTATTACGACAGGTTCTATTACGAACTTGGGGAGATTGAGAAATCGCTGCAGGCGCGTGCCGATTCAGTCACTACGCGACATCTGCAGGGGCGCAGGCAGTATCACCTGCCGGGTGTGGATGTCGAGGTCGTCAGGCCATTCCACGGCCATTTCTGCAGCAGGTGTACCAAGATGCGAGTCACATCCGATGGCGCCTTACGGCCATGCCTCATGAGAAACGACCTTCACGTACCGTACACCGGGCCGTCATCTATCCTCGAAGCGGTAGGCATGCGCAAAATCTTCGCCCCGGACGGTTAAATCCACACGATTTGTTTTGCACATCAGCTTGACTTGAATGGTTATTTCCCTGTGAGGTTTGTAGTATCTCCGAGGCCTTTTATGACATTGACTACCCGTTGGCTGAAATACGGGGCGACTGTCGTGCAGAAGCTCGTGCCCGGGTGTGAATCGCCGGGGGCCGCCGCGTATGAGTCGAGCAGATAGAGCCCGCCCACCGTTTCGAGCTGCCAGAAGTCCCATATGTATATGTTGTCGCCCGGTTCATCCCACTCGTTCTTGACCCAGTCGAAGAAGGCTTTTGCGCGAGCGGCGGCTTCGGGCGAGGTGGAACTTTCGACGAGGGCTGCACCTGTCCAGACTATGAAGCGGTTGTCGGGAAATGTCAACATCTTTGCCTTGAGCGCGTCGTACTGGAGCTTATAGTTCTCGGCCCGCTTCGTGGACGAGCTTATATCGGGCGAGCCGATGTCTTCCTGGACGTTGCTGACGGGGAAGCAGTGCTTGAAGACAATGACGTCGTAGTTCTGTGTAAGGATTTCGAGCGTGTCCTGGCCGTTGTACGGCACGGCACCGGCGTTGGCTACCCAGATATTCCAGTAGTCGTAGGGGTAGTTTTCCCAGGGGTAGGGCGTATCGGGATAGGCTGTCTCGGTTATCGTGTAGGTTGTGGAGTTCGCGGAATTGTAGTTGGTGAACCACGCCTGCACGCCGCCGTTCCATACGCAGCCGCCGGTACTGTGGTGAAGGAAAATTACGCTCGCATCGTCGGGCATGGGTTCCTGCGGTTTGCCTGAGGGGAAAAAGAAAGCGTTATCTGATTTTTTGCATCCCGTTTGGACGGAAAGGGCTGACAAAAGGGCAAGCACACAGCACAGGTATTTCAGATTATCCGTCATTTCATCCTCTCTGCCGCATGGCTGTAGCTCCCGGTTGTTAAAATAATATCATAGGAGGAGGATTGGTACAATCGGTTTCTCCTGTTCGGCGAGCACTGCACGGGTTGTTCTTTGTCGAACCTTGTGCTGTATCAATACGACATCAATGTCGTGAATGTAGACCATCAAATGGTGGAGGCGGGGGGAATCGAATGTGTGGGAGCGGAGTTGCGGAAGACGAACTCCCTGACGACACATATGACACTGAAGAACCACAGAGCCCAGCATCCGAAAGGGATTGCGGCTGACCCTAGATGCAATCTCTTTACACAAACAAATCATTTCCACAACTGAAATAATACCCGCTTTTTCGCAAAAACTATGCAAATAGAATGCATGCTAGCTGTATGGCAAATAATATGCACATTGGTTGTGTGAGTTGTAGCAGGAGAAATATGACATCTTCTTGGCGTTGACCTTGAATGGGGTTTCCTTATTTAGGAGTAAGGCGAGGAGCGCGCCAGAAAATCGTTACAGTATGTGCAGGTCTCGCCACAGATTTCATTCGCACAATCATGGCTGGGATTGTTAAACCAGAAGTCTATGAAGCCATTGAGATGCTTGTTGTCGATATAGATAGGATGACGAAAGGTGGTCTCATGTTCTTCCGACAGTATAGTCTCAAGTGGCTTCCAGAGAGCTAGCAAGTTGCCATGCCAACAGTTGGTTAGATACGCCTCTGCAATTTTCAAGATATATTCTGTACTTCCTGTTCGCCCTGTGATTTTGAACCAGGAGATTCCAATAGTCTGGTATCTTGGGATGTCCTCTGGCCTAATAAAGAAGGCCTTCAGCCAGTCAGATTTATTTCGTCTTGAGGCGATACATCGGCCCATTGGATAATGATCAAAGATATCATCATCTTCTTTGCTCTTGTTGCCTGCATGGCAGAGATAGCAGCTGTCCCGATAGATACAAGGAGAGCCATATGCTTTTTTTCCTGTACCACCGGCAAGAATACAAAACTCGTTGGTTATTAATGACAGAGCGATCCTGTGCTGATTGCAATATCGAGCAGCTCGCCTGAGAAACTCTATAGACCGGTTCTTGAGTAGATTGCAGCAAACACTAGTTATCCCGTATACATCACACCACAGCTTGATTTGAGTGATGGAGTCGATATGTGAGATTGTACTTACTTCCAATCCAATGTGATGCGATGCCTCGCGTACAAACTCTGCAAGAAGTGGGTTCGATACTGTTATGCTTCTTACTCCTGCGTCCTCAAGGAAACAAATGTGATCGAGAATGCGTCGCTTCTTAGAAACAAGTTCACGCTTAGTGCCTGGATATGGGGTATTTAAGGTGTAGTTAAAGGATAATCCCGCTTCTGCACATCTTTTGATATAAGCTAAGAAGCGTTTATTGCTAATATAGGGTAGTCGGAAATCCGGTCTTGCGGTGAGAAATGCGTGATGGCGATCCGAGCCATAGAATTCGGTGATTTTGCTATGCTTATTAAGGCTATTTAGATTGTAAATGCTATCAATCAGCCGCAGGTCGAAGTTACAACCAATCTTATAAAATATCATTTGCTATTAACTCCCTATAGGCGGCTTTCAAATAATCCTGTTACTTTATTACTGGGAAGCCGGCCTTACTCCACAACCATAACGGGGTATGAATATCTATTGGCTTTATGTTGGTTCTATCAAGTACATCCATCCAAGCCCTATTAGTCATGTCTTGTATATCTCGGGATTCACGATACTTGGGATCGATGAGACCTAGACGAATGGAAGCCTGGATGACATGTGTATCGGGTGCAATTGTAAGGGCTTCTTTGGATTGCAGAGAGGCATCCGTATAATTATCCATAACATAGAGCCAATAGTTACAAATTTTAGTGACCTGACCCCCTAAAACTGGTCCAGGGTTGTATGGTAGAATACAGCCCTGGAGAAATCAAGGAAGGGGGCGGTTTTCATGTCGAAGAGAAGGTCCTACAAGCCCGAGGAGATAATCGGGAAGCTCCGGGAAGCCGAGGTGCTTCTTGGCAAGGGGGTGACGGCAGGCGAGGCGTGCCGCAAGATCGGGGTGACCGAGAACACCTACTACAAGTGGCGCAAGGAATACGGCGGCATGCGCGTGAACCAGGCCAAGCGGCTCAAGGAGCTTGAGAAGGAGAACACACGCCTGAAGAAGCTGGTAGCCGACCTGTCACTGGACAATGACATCCTCAGAGAAGCGGCATCGGGAAACTCCTGAGCCCGGCGAAGAAGCGGGAAGCTGTAGAGAGGGTATGCAACAAGCTGAACGTGTCTGAACGCCGGGCATGCAGTGTACTTGGCCAGAGGAGATCGACGCAGCGCTACCGGCCGGTAATCCCGGACGACGAGCCAATGCTGGTGAAGAGAGTAATCGAGCTTGCTACGAAATACGGCAGATACGGCTACAGGAGGATAACGGCGCTGCTTCGCCAGGAAGGATGGAGGGTGAACCACAAGCGGGTAGAGCGTGTCTGGAGGCAGGAAGGCTTGAAAGTACCGAAGAAGCAGCCCAAGAGGGGAAGATTGTGGCTCAATGACGGCTCGTGCATAAGGCTGAGGCCCCTGAGGAAGAACCACGTGTGGAGCTACGACATAGCATGCGACCGGACCCGGGACGGGAAGCCGCTGAGGTTTCTGGCAATCATCGACGAGTACACGCGGGAATGCCTGGCGATAGATGTCTCGCGCAGCATAACCTCGGAAGACGTATTGAGCAGGCTGACGGAACTGTTCATCTACAGAGGCGTACCCGGGCATATAAGGTCGGACAACGGTGCTCAGTTTACGGCGAAGAGTGTCAGGAACTGGCTGAAAGGGCTGGGAGTGAAGACGCTCTTCATAGAGCCGGGCAGCCCGTGGGAGAACGGTTATATCGAGTCGTTCTTCGGCAAGTTCAGGGATGAGATGCTCAACAGGGAGATATTTGACACGCTGTTAGAGACCAGGGTGTTGACCGAAAGGTGGAGGAACCATTACAATCGGGTGAGGCCGCACAGTGCGCTGGGCTACCTGCCGCCGGCGCCTGAGGCGGTGATGCCTCTGCAGGCCAGCTCCGCTACGCTCCGCTGCCCTGCAGAATGTCAGTTGACTCTAACTCTGTAGGTGGTACAAAGACCGGGGGCAGGTCACTCTGCTAAATGACACCGACACCGACGGTGACGGACTCAGTGATTACGACGAAATCTACGTGCATCACACCTGCGCCACGAACGCCAACACCGACGGCGACAAGCTCGACGACAAGGCTGAGATAGACGCCGGCTACAACCCGAACTACAACTCCGATGTAACACAGACTGACAATGCAGGCCCCGAGCTAGTAGGCACGTGTCCAGCATATGGGTCTGATGGCGTGCCTGTAAACGTGGAAGTGCAGCTCACATTCAACGAGGCTGTAGACTCATCTGCTTTGAATACAACCTGGACGGGGACGGGTGACTTCTATATCGTATACGGAGATGCAGTTCCCGCAACATCTTGCGTGCCTCTGGGAACGCCGGTGCCGTTTACGGTCGATACATCCACGAACAACCCGACCGAAATCGGCGTGCCTTACAAGATCATCCTCGTACCTGAAAGCAATCTCGCCTACAACACTGAATACGAAGTCTATGTCAACCTCCAGAAGTACAGGGAAGAACATGGATATGTGCTCGAAGAATTGACTTGTATAAAGGATCCCCAGGGAAACATAATGCCCCGATGGAACATGGTCTCCTTCACAACTGCAACCACTGACCTGGCTTCATTCCAGTCACACGAGCCGCTGGTTTACCAGGTGCCTGACTGCGAGAGGACGGACGATGGCGGCCTGCAGCATGACACTGTATGCTGGCCGTGCAAGGCACGCTACTGCACCATACCGTATACCGGCGAGTGCTACTGGTGGGAAGAAGATGAAGGCTCGAGCGGACCCGGTGGCCCGATAGGGATGGTCCGTGCACACAGAAACAAGCTGAACGAAATGAGATCGTTCGGATACAACTGGATATTCAACTACGACCAGGAGATGACTGTAACCGGCTCCAGCCCGAACCAGAAACTCTCTTGGACCGCCGAATGTGGGCTGACTTTCGAACTCGACCAGACCAGCTCCGACGGTTCGAGAGACTTCTTCGAATCGCCCCCGGGTCTCACAGGTGACACCTTCTGGAAAGATGGCTCCGGCAACATGTACAGGCGCGAGCAGGACGGGACGGTTTGGAAGTTCGACAGCTCCTCCGGCAAGCTCATCTCGAGGACTGACAGGAACAACAATCAGACAACTTTCTCCGGCTGGGGAACGAGTGCCGTGACAATCACCGGACCTGACAATTCCGTGGTTTGCACAGTTACCTACGGCACTTCAATCAATGGCGTGGATGTTATTACAAAAGTCGAAGAGTCGATGGACGGTACCGACACGGGAACCTGGGAATACAGGTATTACACCGATGGCGGCGACCCGGGAGGCTCTGCAGGCGACCTCAAGGAAGTCGAGGCTCCTGATGGACGCATTACGAAATACACCTACTGGAAGGGCTTCGAGGACAACGACCTCAACCACAACCTTAAGACGGTAACCGCGCCGAACGACTACAGCAGCGGCAATCCATTCCTGTTCAATGCCTACGACGATGAAGACAGGGTAATACAGCAGGAATACGGCTACGGCGTCATCATGAACTCCTACGCCCACGAGACGACCGACAGCGGCAGCACCGATATCTACATCACCTGGCAGACTGACCGCAACGGGCATATACGCGAGTTCAGGCATGTTGCCAAGACTAATGCTGAGAACTGCCAGGGTACGGAGAACACGCATTCCCTGCTGGAAGTGCATACTATCGTCTATGAAAGTCCCAGCCAGTGGGAAACAGTCGATTACTACACTACTACAGGCTCCAACTTCAAGCCTCTCATGAAGACAGTCTATCCCAAAGGCAACTGGGTCAGGTATGAACGTAACAGCGTGGGCAACATAACTGAAGTCTGGCGTGGAGCTGCAAGCGTCGCCGAACGCAAGTTCGATTCGTGGACCTACGAATCAGACTTCGGCGGTGTCAAGATGCACACCCAATACGAAAACGGCAGCGCAGTCAGTGTGACCCTCTACACTTACGACTACGAATCTGCTACACCGGAGAACTACTTCAAAACACCCAATGGTACAGGCGGATGGACCAGCGAGAGCGTGCCGTCAGGATACGGCACCTGGTCGGAGTATCTAAGTGCTACCTCCAACGATGGCGCGCACCGCGACCATGGCGGCAACCTCATCAGTACATCCTACTTCGGCTCTACAATTGATACCCACCCGACGACACCTTCAAAAAGCAGCCCTCACAGCTACCAACCTGCCAGCGGCGGCGTTCCGCAGGTAATTTGTGAGGCATTCTACAGTAACGCATCAGGACAGCAGACAGGCCGCATATCAGCCAAAGGTGTCGAGTCTGCATGGCAGTACTACGGCAGCGGTGACAGTGATATCGAGTACGGCAAAGAGAAATACAGCTATACCGGGTACAGCGACTCCAGTACCCGGGCATGTATCGAGTCACAGTACTCGCTGACATCATATAACGGCAGAACGGTAGTGCAAATTGCCGTAATTGACGCAAGGAGCCATAGCTCGACGACACTTATTGACTGCTTCGGGATGGTCCTGAAGACAGTCGATGCCGCAGGATATGAGACATACAGCTTCTATGACGACAACAACAATCTGAACTCGACGTGGGTCGAGCTTGTCTATCCCACCGGCTACTCAGAATCTGTGCCCACAGATTACATCGTCAGCCTTAGTTCCTACGACATCCTGAACGACACAGTCAATAACTACTCGCAGATAGATGGCAGTTACAGCAGCCCGACCTTCCTCAACCCGGATACGGTTAATGAATCGCACTTCATCATCACAACGCAGAAGTATGACCTGAAACAACAGCCTGTGATGGCTCTAATGCTTAATACGTTTCCTACTGAAACAAGATACAATTCAAGAGACCTTGCATACACAACAATCGCTGCTGAACATATCTCCGACCTGAAGGAACAGAACATCACGTATTTCGACAACAACGGTAATGCAATCAAGTTCGTGGATGATGACAGCGACTCTTCCAGTACATCCAGCTCGTACTCTTACACGATGTTCGACTTCCGCGACCTTGCAATAATCAGCGTGACTGAACCTGATGACGAGGACGAGGAACTCATCACTGTCACAAGTTACAATGACCGGGGGATTGTGACCAAGGTGAAAGTAGGAGTCGGCACGATATCCACCGGGTTGGGGGATTCGAGTTACATAGCGAGTACATCCATCGTTTCCTTTACCACTATCTACTCAGAGTCAACGAATATCATCGATGAGATTGGCCGTATCGTGCGTACCGAAGTCGCGCACTTCGACAATGAGGGTATCCCTGTTGATGATGGCATCGTAAAGACGACTACTATCTACAACGAAGATAGCCAGGCTGAGATAGTGGTCTATGACAATGATAATCCCGGCGGCGGTAAGCTCAGCCGCAGCCAAACGAAATACGACAAGGCCGGGCGTGCATGGAAGACGATAGACTCATTTGAGAGCTATGACGTGGACTCGGAGCTTGTCGGCAACTACACGGAGAGCTCGTTCGATAAGGCTGAAAATGTCATAATGACTAAGGAGCACGAGTGCGTACCCGGGTTAGACGGCGGCAAGGATTTCTACTCGCACAGCTTCTACAACGAACTCAATCAACTGACTGAGACTGTGGATAATGTCGGAAATACGCGCTACTACTCCCACGATTCTATGGGAAATCTGCTCATATATCAGGATGCCAACGGTGAGTATGGCGGGCTTGCCTCTTCTCTGGATGATGACAGCGAACATACCTTCCCCGGCGGCTGCCCGAATATAAATGAACCGGGCCACAAAATGGAATACGGTATTGACCTTCTGGGCAGAAGCGTATGGATAAAACAGTATCTTGAAGACAGTACGTATATCGAGACACAAACCGAATGGAACGACAACGGGACGTTGCATGCCCGGATTGACGGCGAAGGCAACAGGACGGAGTTCGAGTACAACGGAAGGCTGTGGCTCACGAAGAGAATCTACGCAGACGGCAGCTTCGAGACCATCGAGTATTTCCGCAACAACCTTGTCTGGCGAACGACAGACGCCAACGGCACGATTGTTACAGGCACTTACGATGCCAGGGAACAGCTTGTGTCGCGTGAAATTGACCTTGGGCCGGGGGTCACAAGCCTCAATCCTGATATGGAGTACCAAACGACATTCGAGCATTTCAAGCGGGACCCGGTAGGCAGGCTGACGCAGGCTGACGACAACGACACCAGAGTCGAGCGCGAGCACGATTCACTTGGTAACATACTAAGCGAGAAACTAACCATAGGTGACAAGCGTGACGACTGGGAAGATGCATTCACCAACGCTGCGGTAAAGATTACGACTTCCCTGTTCGACAACATGTCGAACAAAAACTACATTGCCTACCCGCACGACGTCGGCCAGGGGATAGACCACTACGTGACAATAACCTACGATATACTGAGCCGCCCGGAGTTCATTAAATTTGACGGCTCCAACGTTGTAGAGTATACTTACATAGGACCGGGGCTTCGGGTCTATAGGAAGTACATCTACAACGCAGGCGGAAGTACGCCCGTGACATATCAGCAGAACATATTCGACGACGCAAGACAGGCAATCAGAGTACATAACCATAAAATAGAAGGCGATGATGCCGACCCACCCAAGAAAGACCCTTCGTATCCCAGCCCTGACGATGATACTTCGTTCGACTGCTTCTGCTACTCGTACGACCGGGAAGGCAACAAGTGGTACGAGCGGCGTTATCCCGACCCGCAAAGCCCCTCACTGCCAAGCAACGGCAAGACCCAAGGCTACATACATGACTACATCTACCGCCTTACGGATGCCAGATACCGCATCGGCGATTCCGACATTGAGCTGGATGCGAACAACACTATCGTAAACCCCGTTACATGGGGCACGACCGGCTTTGACCACGAAATAACTTATGCTCTTGACGACGCCAGTAACAGAACCGAGACAGAGTGGATTGATTCATCCACAAGCTCGACGACCTATCAGCCCAACAAGCTGAATCAATATGAGGCTATAGGCAGCGCTGCACAGGAGCATGACGTTAATGGCAACCTGATCGACGACGGTTCCAAACAGATGTGGTTCGACTATGCCAACCGCCTCGTCCAACTCGATGTCTATACTATCAATCCCGACAATCCTCACAAGTCTTACTTCCGTAGCGACGCTCTGGGCAGGCGGGTTGCAGCCTACTACGCTAACCTCATGGAATGGATGAACACATACATGTTCTATGATAGACAGCAGGTTTTGTCGCATTATTATGGTTCCGGGGGCGGCACCATGCTGTTACGGCACTTTGTCTACGGCATTGGCATCGATGAGCCCTTGATGCTCTACCGTACGGACACGATAGACGCTGACGAAGACGAGAATACAACGGAGTGGCTGCGATTCTACTATCACTTCAATCAGCTTGGCTCTGTGGTGAGCATCACTGATTATGAAGGCGACGTTGTGGAGCGCTACGAGTTTGATGTCTACGGCGAGCCAACGATATGGGACAAGGATGGGGATGAGGTAGCGAATAAGATATCACCATTGAGGAACGTATACATGTTCACCAGCCGGGAGTGGGATGGCAACCAAGTCGTCTGTGGCCTCTACCATTACCGCGCAAGGGCTTACAATCCGGAGACGGGAAGGTTCCTGCAGAGAGACCGCATTTGGCGGAAGGGGGCTGGATCTCTGTACAGTTATTGTGACAACATTCCGACCGGATTTGTTGACCCTACAGGTCTGTTGCTTTCTAAAGTAGCTGCTAATGGTTATGGTGCCGGAGATGCTCACTGGCAAGAGCAGAGACAATTCACCGATGCCAAGCCGAACTCATGGATTGGGCAAAAGGTGGAGTTCTACTGGCGTCTCTCGTTTTATTCGAAGAATACTAAGCGTATAGAAGTGCTGCATGTCATACGGTGGCATGCTGAAATATTCAGGACTGACGCTTTGGGTAAAAGCAAGGTCGTAGACACAAGGGAGGGATACGTAGACCATATTGTGACTTTTATCAATAAAAAAGCACGTAGGCAGTACACACCTGTAGAGCACTTATGCTCTCTATCCTGTAAGGCTGTCTTTGTCGCAGGCCAAGCGAGCGGATTAAGGTGGATGAACGTAGCTGGCCCACGAGTTAAACCTGGAGAATTGGATCGTGACGACTACAAGCTCAAGGGCGGAGAATGGAAAATACAACGCGGACATAGTCGCTCGACTGTAGCAAAAGGTCCTTACGTTACGCGGAAAGACCCAGATTACGCCGATATTTATGTTGGTGCATGGGACCCTGAGAATATCACCGTCATAACATATGACTGGCGCAGCGTACCAGGTCCTCCAGCACCGCCTCCCCACGATCCTGACTGGACAGCGCGATCACTAACCAACATGGGTGGGGGTGCTCCAAAGGTCCAACTAGGAAATCCAAGCCCATCTGACGCTTGGGAATTGTCAGATTAATGATGCATTAAGGGACAACCATTATGGCATTTACACGTGAATCACGAACTAGGCAATTCGCCGAAGTGACCATGTTCATATTCCTGCTTGTTGTTACCACGATTGCGGTGAATTGCAGAGCAGTTGCTGATGAAAGCGACCTTGACAATAGAATCCTGAAGACGATTGCTAAGATCAGGTACCCAGATAGAGGCGATAGCCGAACTGTGAACCTTCAAGATCTGGGGAAACACGGGACGAAGTCAGTTAGGTTGATAGGCCGCGTTCTTGCATTGCCAGAGGAGATAGTAACTCGTCATGACGTGTTGTATTTAGCCGCAATACTGTCAGCTCTTGCAAGTAAAGGTGGAAACACGCCATCAATTTTACGGCCATATCTCGTCTTTCGAGATGGAATGCTCGTCCTTGACCCTTCTTTAGCTGGCCACGAGGTAAAAAGGCAAGACTGGACCAAGTGGGCCAGTGAAGCATTCTCGACACAGTTGCGTCAAACATGGCCAGTTTTATCTGAAGACAAGCTGTGCGAGTTCCTTTTCTCGGAGGAGACTGTCGAAGCAGGCAACATTTTGTCCAAAAAGAAACTCAACACCGATGTTTTGAAGAAGATTGCCAAAGGAATCAAAGACACAATCCAAGCCCCTTCAGTGAGCTCCAATTTTAAATCAGCTTCTATAGTTCTGGCTTCTAATGGCGATGTTGGTCAGAAATTGCTAACAGAACTACTCTCTAAACTGCCGGAAGATCATAGAGAATCGGCCATTACCGAGTTAATCCGAGCAGGAAACAAGGAGTGTATCAACAAAGCACTGGACGAGCTAAGAGGAGAGAAATGGCGCACCGCCTGTGAGGTAATAGCGAGTGCACGTTCAGATAATGCGACTGCAAGACTGTACTTGTTTGCACAGGAGCATAAACGATGTGATATTCTCTCCTATTTACTGAACAGTTGGTCCATTATATGTGAAACTGATGACTTTACCCCGGCTATCCAAGCTATATTGGGATCGGAGATCGAGGGGAAAATGAAAGAACAGTTGTTTGGAGTTATCACCAGCAATATCCTCGAGCTAAAACCGGAGTTAGCTTCGAAGGCAGTTAGGAGCAAGTCACAGGTTGCTGTTCGCTTGTCTAAGGCGGAATGGTTCACATTGAAGGTCAGAACTTATCTGGATAATAAGATAGAGATGGGAATCACCAAGGTTGAAAAGGAGAAACGTAAAATCTGTATCGAATTCAAGAATAAGTCAGATAAGACATTATGGATAAACACGGCTGCGCTCTGGCAGGCTGGTGAAAGCATCAAAGGGCAAGCGATAGCCCCGAACGGCAATTGGGAAGCGAGAGGTAAGTTCACTAAGACAGGTACAATGATACCTCCATACGAGTTCTATCCCCTTGAACAAGACTTAGCTGAAGTCAAACCACATAGCTCTGTCAAAGTGGAGTATATACTAAGAAGTTTATCTAATAAGACTCCATTCAAAGGTAGCCTGACCATCACGTATACGAACTCATTAACAAAGTACTTCTCCTCCGACAATGAAAAGCAGTCTCTGAAATCGGAGAAGAAGGTCTTTCAGGGGTTCTTGACTGCAACAGTGACTATTCCTTAGCACTTTCGCCCTTGCTAAGTTCAGAGAGCACCTGAGTTGCTTTGACCCGTGCAGCTTCAGATTTGGAATTCTTGGCTAAATCTGCTATTTCTTCAATGTAGTTGGTCAGCTTTCTCACCGCTACCGCATTGATAGCCGCGATACAGACTACTTCATCTGACGAGTGCAAGCATCTGCGGAATGCTTCAGTTGCTCTCGCTCCTGGCATAGTGCTCAGCACAGACACCGCAGTTGCCCTGACATCAGGCGAGGCTAAATCACGCGACTCCGCTATCATCAGAATGGACGATACGTCATTGCACGCCCTTAACTTCTCCAGCCCCTCATGGTTCACGTATTTCCTTAATCCACCTTCTTTCCACCACGACAACCACTTCTGGTGCGCTTTATTACCACTATGTAAAGTTCCATCAATTTTGTGGTGTGCCACTTCCGGCAGCCTTGTTGTTGCGTGTTTCCGAACCACTGGCGATTCATCCTTCAACGCCTCAATCATCGGCGGAATACATAGCTCCTGTCCAATCTCCTTCAATCCATCAAGCGCTGCCAGCTTCACCCTGTCTTCCTCGTCATACTGGATAATCCAGGCATACCCGTCAATAAGCCTCGGGTCCTTTGTCTTTCCCAGTAACTGCGCCACAGATGCCCTAATTATTCCATCTTCGTCTCTCAGCAGCTTCTTCAACTCGTTGAGATTCCCAACTGCGTCCCTCTGTATTATCTCCCTTGCAGCCGCCAATCTTACTCTTGGTGACCCATCCTCCAAGTATGGCAGAAGCCTCGCTACTTCTTTCCCTTTCGCCTCTGAAGCTAATCTGAGTACCTCAGCACGGCGATTCTCTTCTTGTTCTCCCGAGTCTCTCTGCTGTGAGCCTTGGCCCCCAATATTGTCCTTATTGTTATTTGGGCCTTCTTGTCTCGTGCCTAAAATCGGTATCCCAGCAACAAACCACACAGCGATCGCAATCGCGGCAGCTACAGCCACTGCTATAACAACAACTGGTATCACCTTGGTTTTCATGCTCTTTTCCCTCAGGCTCAAATCTTTCTAAGTGTACCACACACAGGACAAGATAAGCAAGCTTCAAATGCTGCGACAGAAAAAGAACCAGCGGTATAGGGTAAACTCTAGCCTCAAACAAGCTCAACAGGCTGTCTACTTATGCACATTTCCCGAAATACACTTGACTGATTCACGAAAAGAGGTATCATTATGACGTAAAAGCTGTACTTTTCCAAGGTTACGTACATCTTTCACTTTCTCGTTTTCCCGTCGATAACACCTCCTAAGTCATTCTCTGTCAACACGATGTTGCAGACTTCTCTGCCAATTCTCGGACCGCAAACCTTTTATACTTAAACAACCTCCATCATCGCCACAGATTGGCCTAATTCTCGGCTGCTCTGCAACTTAGCAGCTTTGTGGGCCTGATCCAAACATGCACCTTTCCTTGGCAGCAAACAAGTACCGGAGAGGATGCACGTCCTTGAAGCACAATGGGAATAAGCAACTGGGTACTGGACGAGAGCAAGTTCCTCACGGAGGAGGAAGCAGCAAGGCTTAGAAGGAAGACCAGCAGGAGAGCGGAGAAAGCGCTAGAAACAGGTGCTAAGACAGCTGTGAGAGACTGGTTTGTGATCGACCTTGCTATGTCAACAGGCCTGAGGGTCCAGGAGATTGCGAATTTGAGATGCGCTGACTTCTTCCTTCAGGAAGGGAGATCCTCTCTGCTTGTCCGTAACGGCAAGGGAGGCAGGAGCAGATTGGTGAGATTCTCCGAGCGATTCAAGCAGCATGTTCAGGAGTACATAGCGTGGAAGAAGCTTGCCGGGGAGCCAACTGCTCCTTCCTCTCCCATAGTCTGGTCCACAAATTCAAGAGGACCAATGAGTAAGAGAGGATTGCAGGAAATATTCAACAGGTGCGCTACAAAAGCAGGTATCCAGGGGCACTCCATACACCATCTCAGGCATACTTTCGCGACACATCTTCTTAAATCCAGTAGATACAACCTCCGCTTGGTGCAGAAAGCCCTCGGACACCGGAGCATAACCACGACTGAAGTATACGCCGACGTCATGGAACCCGACATGGACGTTGCGCTTGAGAGGCTCTACAAGGGCTAAGTTTCTGGGAAGGAGAGGAGATGGTGAGTCAACCAGTCCGAATTGCCATGTTTGCCTTATTCATTGTGCTCATTCTCCCTGCGCTTGGCTGCCAGACACTTAACACAATTGCCAGATTTGCAGATGACCCTGTGGGGGCTACTGTGGAGACTGCCTTTGAAGCAGTAGTCACCAGAGCGATGATCAGGGAATCATGTGCTGAGGTTGAAGGGATCGCAAAGAAGGTGAAATACCTGGCAGATGAGCATGGGAATGATTGGGTCATCGATGTTGTGGTTCTCGCTGACATAATGCAGACCGCGAAGAGGGTATACGAAAGGATGGAATACCTTGTCAGAGAAGGAGGGCTGACCTGACCCCCTAAAACTGGTCCAGGGTTATATGGTAGAATACAGCCTTTGAGAAATCAAGGAAGGGGGCGGTTTTCATGTCAAAGAGAAGGTCCTACAAGCCCGAATGACTTGGGTAGAAGGCGCAGCAAAAGCAGCAGGCTTAAAAATCGGCGACATAGTGATTGCTGTGGAAGGGAAGCCATGCAATTATCACTACGCTTCGCAGATTGACCCACACCCCAAGAAACTGAATCTGCTGCCCGGAGACACTTGGGAATTCACCGTTGTTCGGGAAGGCAAGAAAGAGAAAATCTCAGTCAAGTTCGCCTGTGAAATATGTGGAGAATCTGCCAAATGCCCCTTGGCGGCAGACAAATCGATTATTCCGACGAAGAACAAGTAACAGTTATTGGCAGTTCATTGAGTAAATAGCGGCGGTTCAAGACTCGTCAATAAGCCGTTTTTGCACGCAAAACTGTCGCAAAACTCCGCCGAGTACGGAACCGGACTGTACAGTCGAGCATTTCGTAAGGGATTGAGCAGGATAACCTCGGTACGATTTGCAGGCTGCTGCCTATTGGGGAAGGTCCGGTCGGCGCGCGCGTCGTTTTGTTTCGTCAATTCTCTTGTCAGTTCTTCGCATCTGCTGCAGGCATTCTTTCTTTTGCGACTCCGACAAAGCGCCTTCCTCGGTGTATCGGAGCACTGTCTCCACCGCTATGCGCCCTCTTGCGAATGCAGCGAGAGCACGAAGCAGGCGGGGATTCCGATCCCCTCTCGTTTCGGCCCACTCGAAGTTCAAAGCCTCAATCCTTGCCACTGCGTGTTCTTCCAGCTGAAGGATGTCTTCGGACAAATGCTCCTGGCCAAACTTCCGCATTATATGAACGAGCTCGGCGACTCGCGCGTACGATTCAACCGCATCTTCCATCCGGCCGGCTGTATCGCACTTCTCAGCCCGCCTGTGCTCGCGGAGAACCCTCCGTCGCAGCTGAGCCATTTCTTCCCGTGTAAGCGGCATGTTTGACCTAGTCTCGCAGTCCAATCATAGTCATTAAATTATAGAAAACGCTTAAAGGATTCAAATGATATTATACTTCAAGAAGCTCTGCCAATCTGCGTGCATTTTGCGCGGCCTGCCCGCCATGGCAGTTGTTGAAAAACACGCATACTATCTCCGCCTGTTTGACAAGTTTCTCTATCTTGGGCAGCCACTCCTCGAGTTCTTCTTCGGTATAGAGATAGTCATAACGGTCCCCGCCATACCATTTCCCGGCATCCCGGCTGTGGAAGCGGACATATGCAGGATCTGCCGTGAATACGGCTCTCCGGTCGGGCAGGTCGCGCAATTTCGGCTCGTCTACACTGCAATATGAAATATTCAGCTCCTTCATCGAGTCGAAGACATCCTGCTTTTGCCATGAATTATGCCGAAACTCGGCAACCAGAGGGGTATCGGGGAGTCTTTCACGGAAGTAGTACAGGTAGTTCCGATTATCCGGTGTGTTCTTGAATGCCCACGGGAATTGTGCGAGAACTGCAATCAGCCGACCACTCTCGACCAGAGGGTGTATAGCGTCCCGGTACATCTTGAAAGCATCCTCTTGACCTGACTGGTGAGTCATTGCCTTGTTTGCCTTGACGACAAACTCGAAGTTCTCCGGCGTCCTGGCAAGCATGTTCTCAAAAGTCGAAGGTTTTGGAATCCCGTAGTAGGTGAAATTAAGCTCCACGGCCTGGAATTGCAGGGCATAGTGCTGCAGCATGTCCTTCTTCTTGGTGCCTTCCGGGTAGAAATTGCCCACCCAGTCCGGATAGTGGTAGCCTGAAGTGCCAATAACAATCACTGTTGCACCCCTGAAGACGGAGAAAACGATTCTAATCATGTGCTTTTGACAGTCAAATCAATTTGGTACGCGGTCAGCGTCTTCGAGTCATACTGGCTCTCGACCCTGCCTGTTACTACGTAAGGCCCGAGGCCGTCCATCCGCCTGCGGAAGCGGCGATAGACATCCGGAAAGACCGTAACCTCGAAAAGCCCTTCTTCATCCTCCAGGGTCAGGAAGCTCATGACTCCGCCTTTTGAAGTGTTTGTGGTTCTTGCGGCTGCAAGTATTCCGGCAAGAGTCACCACCTTCCCTACATTCCCGCCAATCTGCGAACTTCCAATCAACCCGTTGCCCGGCAATCCTCTCTTGGAGTAAATCAGAGGATGCTTCCTTGTGGAAAGGCCCAGAAACTCCCATTCGTCCCGGAATTTCTTCTCTTCATCATAGTCTTCAAGCTCCGGCATCCCGGCGGTAACAGCGGGAGGCATATCAAACGCAAAACCTCCGCCTGAAGATGGCTGCTGGGTGTACAACTGCCACAGAAGAAGCGGGCGGCTGGCACCCGTGAAGTCGAGCGCGCCGCACTTTATCAGGCTCTCGGTTTCCTTCTGACCCACGCCGGTCTTTGTCCGAAAATCAGAGAGGCTGCTGTAAGACCTTGACCGGATTATTGATTCTATCGACTTCTGCGACAGGCCCGTGACCCGGCCCAGGCCGACGCGGATACCACCATCCTCAAGTGTGAACTCAGCCTCCGACCTGTTGACGCATGGGAGCAGGACCTTGATGCCGCCGCGTTTGGCAGCTTCGATATACACGCGCTTCGGATACATGCCGGCGTTGTTGTTAAGCGCCGCGACCCAGAACTGGGCCGCATAGTGCGCCTTCAGGTAGGTAAGGACATAGGCCAGGAGGGCGTAGCTTGCCGCATGGCCGCGGCAGAAGCTCTGGTGGTTGAACTTAGCCATCTGAATCCACAGGTCTTTTGCGAGTTCCCCGTTTGTACCCGCCTGCCTGCAGTACGAGAGAAAATCCTTCGACAGCCTGAGCCGTTCACTGTCGCTTCTGCACTTGGTTACGGCACGGCGAAAGCGGTCCGCCTCACCCGTCGGAAGACCCGCGATGTACTTCGCCACGAGGAGAACGTCATCCTCATACACCATTATGCCGTGAGTCTCTCCGAGTATCCGCGCCAGCCTGGGGTCGGAGTGCGACTGCTTTTCCAGGCTGCGCTCCCTCCGCACGAAGCTTTCCTTCATCCCCAGCGAAGCTGCTCCTGGCCTGACAACGGCCAGTGCCTTCATTACGCCGGATATGTCCGAGGTTCTCAGCATCTGCAGCAGGTTCCGCATGGCGGGGCTTTCAAGCTGATTACAGCCCAGCGTGTTTCCCGCCTGCAGCATCTCCACCGTCTTCTCATCTCCGTCAGTAATATTCTCGGGATTTATTCGCCTGCCCGAGACCTCGTACACGAGGTCTACCGCTTCCCGGATAGTGGAGAGCGACCGGTTGCCAAGCAGGTCGAGCTTTACAAGTCCTACGGCTTCCACGCCGTTCTTGTCATACTGCGTAATGACGACGCCTTTTTCGGCCCTCTGAAGCGGTGCATGCTGGCAGACAGGCTCCGGCGTGATAACAACACCACCGCAGTGGACGGACAGATGGTGAGGAAAGCCTTCAATCCGCGCGGCGAGGAGCAGTATTCTCTCAAGTATTTCCGGCTCGACCGGCAGGAAGCGCCAATCATCCTTCTTCAGGCCACGGGACAGCCGTTTCCTTATCTTCGTTATCACAGGGTCCGAAAGACCGAATATCTTGGCTGTCTCCCTGAATGCAAGCCTCGGTTGGAGCGTGGCGTAAGTTGCGACCATTGCGACGTGGTCATCCCCGTATTTCTTGTAGACGTAGTCAATCACGTCATCCCGCAGCCGCCAGCAAAAGTCTATATCGAGGTCCGGGAAGTCTATCCTTCCTTCATGCAGGAAGCGCTCGAAGGATATATCGTACTTCAGCGGGTCAACGTTGGTGATTCCGAGGCAGTAGGAGACAATGGAGCTTGCCCCGGAGCCGCGTCCCGCAGTTGGTGTGCCCAGTGCCCGGGCGTGGTCGACGATATCGGAGACAATCAGGAAGTAGCTGGCAAATCCGAGCCGGCAGATAAGGTTCAACTCGTATTCAATGCGGTTCCTGACGACGGGAGTGATTGCTTTGTACCGATTCCGCGCCCGCCGGCAGGTCTTTTCCCGTAACTGTCGCGGGGCCGGTTTGCCATGCATATCCGGAACCTTCGGGAAGACGGGTTTTCGACCGAGCAGGTCAAACTCAACAGATTCAGCTGTATGCAGCGTGTTTACCAGCAGTTCAGAGCAGTCAGAGAAGGTTTCCTTCATCTCCCGCTGGCTGCGAAGATAGGAACAGCGATGAGACTTGGCTTCTTCTCTCACGTTGTCGAGCAGGTCCGTTTTGCCCATCGCCAGCAGCGCTTCGTGAGCCTTGAAATCCTCGGGCACGGCGAAGTGGATATCGCTTGATGCAGCCACTTTCACGTTCAAGGCGCGTGCCGTATCCATGATTCGGCGCTCATGCTCCCGGCTGCGCCCGGGACGGACGAGTTCCAGGCAAAGCCTGCCCTCGTCAAGATTGACCGAGAGTCTTCGCGCCAGCCCGGTGTCCTCTGTGAGGATGGCAAGTCCGTCCTGCAGCGAGGGCAGGGCATCCGCCAGGCTGAAATCCTCATCGAGGTTGCACCGGCTGATGAGTTCGCAGAGATTCGCATAACCAGTGCTGTTTTGGACCAGTAGAACAGCCTCTTCCGAGCTGGTTGACACTATCGCGCCTAGAATGGGCTTGATACCGTGCTTTCTGGCTGTCCTGCAGAACTCGACTGCACCGTAAAGGTTATTTTCATCCGTCAGTGCAAGCGATGTCAGGCCGAACTTCGCCGCGCGCGCTACTATCGCCTCTATGGTCGATGCGCCTCGCAGCAGCGAGTAGTTACTTCGTAAGCGAAGGGGTACGTAAGACATAGCCGCAGGAATCCTGTTTCAGCTTGCCAAGAAGATTGAGTGATTTACCGGCGACAATGGATGAGAAGCCGAACCTGCGGCGGATAGTGTCTATTGCGCGCAAGAGGCGGCGAACATTTCCGGAGTTCCGCTGCCCGAATAAAGCCTCCTGTTTCCCGGAGGCAGTCGGCGAAATGCGCGATACGCATATGCCAACATGCCGCAAGGCAACCCTGCGGGTGCGGATTTTCCTCAGAAGCGCAGCCGCGACACCGTATATGTCCTCATCAACGTCCGTCGGCTCAGGCAGGCTACGGCTTGAGCTTTCGCCTTCAAAATCGCCGTACCTGATTTTCAGATGCACCGTCCTGGCGCCGCAGCCCAGTTGCCGCAAGGTGTTCCCGACCCTTTCAGTCAGATAGTAGAGCATGCCTTCAATCTCGGTTCTGTCCGTTGTCTCCCTGTGGAATGTGGTCTCACGGGATATGCTGTGAGGTATCTCTCTCTTGCTTACCGGCAATGTGTCGAGTCCCCGGCATCGGTCGTACAGTGCTATACCCAGTTTGCCGAAAAGTCTTGCCAATCCTTCGCGCGGAAGCAGCCGGAGTTCGCCCACTGTCCTGATATTCAGAGATGCAAGCATCCTGCCGGTTTTGTGGCCGACTCCGGGTAGGTCACCCACCCTGAATCCCGCGAGGAAGTCTCCCGCCTCGCTGCGCTCGATCAGGCGCAGGCCGTTCGGCTTTGCAGATTTGCCCGCCATGCGCGCGACAATCCTGGTAGGTCCTATGCCTGCCGTCACAATCAGACCTGTTTCCCGCTTTATGTCATCTCTCAGCCCCTGGGCGCTTCTCAGTGGATTGGAATAGACCGATTCCATGCGTGTCAGGTCCAGGTAGGCATCATCCAGCCCGGTTTCGACCTCGGGCGAAAAATCCCGGCACATCTCCCAGATGCGCTCGGTAAAACAACGGTAAGCAGAATAGCTGCCCTCGAGAACTACCGCGTGTGGGCAGAGGCGCTTTGCTTCCGTAAGGCTCTGGCCGGCATACAGCCCGTACCGCCTCGCTTCATACGAGCACGAGGCGATACAGCCGCTTCCCACGATGACCGGCCTGCCTTGCAGGCGGGGATTTCGAAGCTGCTCTACGGACGCGAAGAAAGCATCTATGTCAAGGTGCATAATCCTGCGTTCCATTTATTCCACCATCACCCGTTCGAGCCGCCACAGGGCATCTACCGCATTAAAGGAAAGCTCGTATGAATCCGCCTCCGCCTCGACCGAAAAGTAATGGACAGGCTGCTGGTTCTGATTGTCCGTCCAGCGGGTGTTTATCTTCCTGATGCGGTAGGTTCGCCCGTTCCATTTGAACATGACCGGTACTATCCTGCCGGTCGAGAAGTCGGCCCTTACCTTGACTGTTTCGCCTATGGTTTCGATTCTCATATGAATACCGGAAACAAAAGGCCCTCCGTTCCGCAGCCCCGAAAGGCCCGAACGCGGACCGTAACCCGCTGCACGGCGGGAGAGCAGCTCTGCCTCTTTTGCCGTACTACAACCTTTTCAAAACACCTGCGACCCTGCCGCAGATGCGGATTCTCTCGTCTCCTTTCTTGATATAGGTTGGCTTCATGCTCTTGTTTTCAGGTTGGAGGCGGATTCTGTTCTTCTCGAAGAACACTTTCTTCACGGTAGCTTCATCATCCAAGAGTACGACAGCCACTTCGCCGTTCTCTACGGTCGGCTGTTCCTTCACGACGACGTAGTCGCCGTCCCGTATCCCCGCATCCACCATGCTCTCGCCGGTTACTTTCAATAGAAAGAGCCCTTCCCGGTTGCCGAAGAATTCTTCGAGTGTAACCCTTTCCTCGATATTCTCCACTGCCAGGACAGGCTCACCCGCCGCTACGCGACCGACCAAGGGCAGCCCCTTCTGCTTCTTGAGCTTCCCCGTAATCTCAAGGCTTCGATGCCGTCCGGGGTGCTTTCTCACATAACCCTTCCTTTCCAGGGCCTGCAGGTGTTCAAAGGCGGCACGCCTCGAAGCAAAGCCGAAATGGTCGGCAATTTCCTGGAATGTAGGAGGCAGCCCCGTTCGCTCTATCTCTTCTTGAATAAACAACAGAACGGCTTCCTGCCTCTTGGTGAGAGAAACAGCCATGAAAATATCTCCTTAATTCCGGCATCCCAAATATACTCAACAAAAGTTGAGTAGTCAAGGATTTTCCTCTGGCAAATTACCTCTTGTCAGGCATATTACGCGAAAGATGTTGCCTGCAAAGAGGATGCATTCAAGAAAAAGGACTTCTGGAAGGGAATTCCGATATGAATGCTCCTGCGTTTGCGGCGATAGCGAAAAATCTTGAGACACTGAGCGTTCAGGCTTGCCTGCAACTCCGACTTCACAGCGGCGCCATAGCTGGCAATGATGCTCTTGATCTCCAATCCAGCAAGCTGCGAACGGAATTTTTCTGTATAAAAAAAGTGAAAACAACCAG
>CAZXNM010000012.1:0-149225 GCA_964641955.1 uncultured Planctomycetota bacterium | reverse complement strand
GGGACAGGGATTTCATGGCGGTACTGGGGTTCGAGAAGCGCAACGGAACCGGCGGGCCTGCTGCCCCGGCGCAGCAGGAGGCCTGCGCCAACTGCGGGCCCTGAAGCCGCTGCAATAATCAGGAGCCAGTGTCTGGCTCCCCTCTCTTTCCCCCCGAAAGGTGGATGAACTGAGAGAAATTCACATTTTGAGACGGATGGAGTGCGGTGGGAGGATGCTATGTCTGCAGGAAGAGATGAGATTGCCGTGTCGGGCTTCGCCTTCCTCGCAATGACGATGAGGGCATCGGTGGAATCATTTGTAAAAATCTGTCGTAAGTCCTTTGACAGTACCAACTCCGCTTACAAGCCGTGTTCTCACCGCAGAGACGCAGAGAAGAAAAGAGTTTTTCACCACAGAGACACAGAGGACACAGAGAAAGACAAAAGGCATTTTTTGGGTAAAGACAAAGATAAGAGAAGGCGGAGAACACGGAGAAGAAAGAAGAGAATTTATGTTTGGGAAAAGCAAAAGCGAAGAAAAGAGGAAAGATAAGAGAAAGGCAGAGGACGCAGAGAAGATGCTCACGCCTCAAGCCTCAAGCCTGTTGGCTGCCGGCCATCGGCTTGTTGGCCAAGGCGGAGCAGCCAGGGGAATTTGCTTGACAAGCCGGGATGCATGTGTTAGGTTGAGGACAAGGAACGAAGCTGTCAGCCGGAGGAAACAATGATAAGGTGGCTGCTTATCGGGGTCATGGTTGTCCTGTCGGTAGGACTTGTTCTTGCACAGGATGAGGGCGAGGGCGACGACACAATCAAGGCGGAAGAGCTTGGCAAGGACCTCAAGAAGCACATCGGCATGGGCCACACGTTCCGAGACAAAATAGCGCACATCTACCGCGACCTCAAGCAGTATCCGGGATTCATGAAGTTCGATACGGAGAACGTGCGATGCAGGTTCGCCGTGCCGGAGAAGGATGACTGGAAGCTGCTGGACATGTGGGGCCGGGGCGAAATAGACGACATCAAGGAGCTTTCCAAACAGTTCAAGGACAAGAACCTGCAGCTTCTCTGGGAGGTCTTTTTCGGCGAAATCCAGCCGCAGGTGCTCAGCATTACGGGCAAGGTAATCGAGCCTCCGGAATCGGGCGGGTTCGGCTTTCTTCACATTTTCGAAGTGACCGACATCGAGCGCGTCAAGTACAAGAGCCGCCAGTAGGCCGCTCGTCGCAAGTCCTTATCTGGATTCAGCTTACAGCCGCGCTCAAATAGTCTGCAAACGCGGGGCAAATCTCTAAAGTCGCGGGCGCTGCATGCCGAAGAGAAAAGTGTAGACGCCACTCTCACTAACTTCAAGGAGCCCGCGTGAGCGCAAGCGAAAGCAAGGCAGGAACAGGCAGGTCCTCGCTGCTTGTCGTGGTCAAAGGTGAGCACAAGTATCTGGTGAAATACAGGATAGAGCGCAGGATGGAACTCTTCGACCACCTGCTCGAATACGGCATGGATGACAACTACAACCTCACCACGTTCGACGCGCTGACGCTCATAGAAAAGCTGCAGGAAAAGAAAGAAGAGGCGTCGGTGGTTTCGCTTTCCGATGACCAGCCGGCGCTGGAGGGCGAATCCGGTCTGGAAGGCCGGGCGGGCGATATGAACGGGCCTCCGACCGGTCGCGGAGTCTGAGGCGGGCTGTGGTAGAATCCATTCGCAGATTCCTCGAATACCTCGAAAGACGCAACCTCTCTTCAAACACAATCAGGGCTTACAGCAAGGACCTCAAGCAGTTCGGCAGCTTCGTGCAGGACAGACCGCCGGGCGGCGTCACTACGGCAGTAATTCGCGCCTATCTTGCGGAACAACTGGCGCAGGGGCTTTCGAAGCGGTCGCTTGCGCGAAAGCTTTCGACGCTGCGGGCGTTTTTCAAGTATCTTGCGGACTCGGGTGAGATTGATGCAAGCCCGGCAGCCTCGCTTCGCACGCCTCGGTTCAGGCGCAAGCTGCCCGCGTTCCTGGACCTGGAGCAGGCGAAACAGATAGTCGAGGCGCCTGCCGGCGGGATGAAGCCGCTTTCGGAGAGGGACGCGGCGATTCTGGAGCTTATGTATTCGAGCGGCATGCGGGTTTCGGAGCTTGTCAGCCTTGACGTTAACCAGATAGACCTTGCCTCGGGCGTTGTGCGTATAATAGGCAAAGGCTCGAAGGAGCGGCTGGCGCCGGTCGGGTCGTACGCTCGCAGTGCGATAGAGAAGTATATCCGGCGGCGCGATGCTCGACCAGGCGAGAAGGCGTTGTTCGTGAACCGGTTCGGCGGGCGGATAACGGCCCGGTCGGTACGGAGGCTTGTCCGCAAGTATGCAATGGTGCTCGGCCTGACTGGGAAAGTCACGCCGCACACGCTGCGGCACAGCTTCGCGACGCACATGCTCGACGCCGGCTGCGACCTTCGCACGCTGCAGGAAATGCTCGGTCACTCGAGCCTTTCCACCACGCAGGTTTACACTCACGTCACGACCCGCAGGATGCAGGACGTCTACCAGCGGGCGCATCCCCGGGCGAAATAACACACCATGGATACTCTCTGGCCTTTTTCAGCGCGTCCTGTTAAGATTAAGCGTCAGGGACACATCGGAGGGAGAGATGTCTGAAATGTACGATGTAATCATCATCGGCGGAGGGCCTGCCGGACTGACCGCCGCTCTGTATGCGGGCCGGGCGAGGATGAAGGCAGTGATGTTCGAGAAGCTTGTCCACGGCGGCCAGGTGGCGACTACTCAGATAGTCGAGAACTACCCCGGCTTCGCCAAACCGGTCAAGGGACCCGAGCTCATCGAAGCGATGGTCCTGCAGGCGAAGAACTACGGCTGCGAGATGAAAGATGCCGAGGTCAGGGAAGTGCGCATCGAAGGCGATGACAAGGTGGTCGTGGCGGGTGATGGTGAATACCGGTCGCGCACGCTGATTATCGCTACCGGGGCGAGCCCGCGCACGCTGGGCATACCGGGCGAAACGGAACTCAAGGGCAGGGGCGTGTCCTACTGCGCCACATGCGATGGCCCGCTTTATTTCGGCAAGACGGTGGCGGTCGTAGGGGGCGGGGATTCGGCCTGTGAGGAAGGATACTTCCTGACGAAATTTGTGAACAAGGTTTACCTGATTCACAGGCGGGACGAGCTTCGCGCGGTCAAGGCCCTGCAGGAGCTTGTGCTCGGCAGCGAGAAGATTGAAGTGTTGTGGGATACCGTGCCCGTGGCTGTCGAAGGCGAAGGCGGAGTCAACAGGCTGAAGGTCAGGAACGTCAAAAGCGGCGAGGAGAGCGAGCTCGAGGTTGACGGCGTGTTCTTCTACGTTGGTGCTATCCCGAACACCGAAATTTTCAAATTTGAACTTGAACAGGATATGCTTGGCTTCATCAAGACCGACGAGAATATGCAGACGAACGTCCCCGGCGTCTATGCCGCGGGGGATATACGCTCGAAAGCGCTGCGGCAGATAGCGACCGCCGTAGGCGACGGGGCTACCGCGGTACACATGGCGGGCAAATACCTTATCGAAAAAGGTTAGACAGACTGCAGAGTTCACAAAGCCATGTTTGATGGCGAAGAGACGACAGAGAACAAACAATGTAACATCTGCGCAGAGAGATGCGGGAGAGATTGTGCCGCAGAAGCTGGAAATGTCCATGTCTGTGAGCAGTGTGAGAAAAGGATTGAAGAGGCGCTTCGCACACTCGATGAGAAACATGACGTGAACGTGCAGGAGGATTTGGCGCCGGGAGTCTTCGAATACAGTGTCTACGAGGGAAAGCCGTGGAACAGTACCCGGTTCAAAGTAATGTTTATTCTGGGCTTGTTTGCCGTGACAGGGATTATCAGCTTTTTCTACACGTTCTACAAGATAATCTACACCTATGATATTGCGCGGTGGGTAACATTTGTAGCGATGCTTGCATACATACTGATAATGTTCAAGTACCCTTCGGGCATGACGGTCTTTATCGGCGTGGACAAGCGCGGGATAAGCAGGACAAGGAGCCTGTTCGAATACAAGAAGCATGATGAGCTGCTGTGGGGCGATACAGAAGCTGTCTTTTTCCACCTGGGCGAGATGAATCCGAAGAAGGATTTCCTTTCCATCCGCGGGCTCATAAGAGAAACCATGAAGATTGGGAAGAAGACCAGAACCAAAAATTGGCACGGGAAAATTCGGATTCTTCGTGCTGCTGATGAGTTCGACAAAGTCTGTGGTTTCGTTCTTTCAGTGTGCAAGATAAAGAATGTCCCGTGGACAGAGGAATAAACTGCAAGGCTTCGGTGAAGAAATATAAATGCGAAGGCAGGGAAGGGTAAGGCAGGTCAAGGCGTTTGGGGCCGAGTGGAGCTACGTATACTACCGTGCCCGGCTGATAAGGTACGTCCACATGGCGCAGGCCATCATGGACGAAGTGCGGCGGCTTGACCGGTGCGTGAGACTCCTCGACATCGGGTCTGGCAAGGGCCGGCTGGCATGGTACTGCCGGGCGCCGAGGAAATGGAGCAGCAGGCCTGTCTCACGCTATTCGCGCACACGAAAAGTGCACCCCGACCCGGTCAGGGAAGAGCTGTTTTCGAGAATCGAGTGGCACGGGCTGGACGTAGACCTCAAGCGCATGCGACAGGCGCGCGATACAGGCACCTACGTCATGTCTATGGGCAATATCGACGTCGGCCTGCCGTATGCGGACGACACGTTCGATATTGTCGTCGCAAGCCACGTCCTGGAGCATGTAGACTACCCGGAAACAGGCATTAGGGAACTGCACCGGGTGCTGAAGCCGGGCGGCATGGCGATTGTAGGCGTGCCGATATACGACCCCGTGCTGCGGCTGCTGAGGCTTGCCATAGGGCCGCTTATGGATGGCTATTTCAGACTGCGCAAGGGCCATGATGTCGGGCATCACACGATATTCACCCTCGGCTCTCTCAAGAGGCTCATGAAGGATTTCGAAATCGAGGATGTCCGGGGCTTTCGCATGGGCCGCGGCCAGGTTCTTATCTCGCTCGAGGATTCGCGCCTGCTTTACGACCTGAATATATGGTGGGGCAGGACGTTCCCCGCTCTCTCGCCCGAAGTCAACGTCATAGGCCGGAAGTAGCGGGCTTCAGGAGCCCTCGACGATTCGTTTGATGAGGCCGAGCATCCTCGCCGTCCACTTGGCGAATGCCGCGACGGCAGCCATCATGACAAGAGCCGCAATCGCCTGACTTCTGTGTTGGGATGCAATTTCGAAGGCGCCTTCCCGCATGGTCAGCACGATGAAGAAGAACAGCCCCGCCGCGCGAATGCCGAGGTCCTTGAAGTCGAACTCGACGTAATTCTTCTGCCAGCCCCAGCAGGTGAAGATAAGCCAGGATACGATATCTCCTATCAGGAAGCCGAGGTAGATATAGGAGGAAAAACCGGCAGGATGGAACTGCGACCACAGGATAAGGGCGGCGTATGCAGCCGTGGCGAAGACTCTGCCGATTACGGCGGTCAGGGCGCGCCGGGATTCTTCTGCCTCTCTGAACGGGCTCGACAGGCTGCTGAGTTCCCGGATTTCTTCGGAAGGGGACTGCCTGTTGACGACGATTTTGCGATACAGCTCTGCCTTCGGCAGGCTCTTGCGAATATGTCCGTATTCCGGTTCATCAGCGGCGTCTGCCGGCTTATCAAAGAATTCCGGCAGCGGAGTCTCTTCCCCCGGCGGCAGCGGAACTTCAGCGCCATCGACGTACTTGCGCGTAACTCCATCCCGGGTGACATACTCGATAGTCGTATTGGGGCCTTCAATCATTCCTTCGAGCTTCCTGCGAAGGTGCGGGGCCATTTCTTCGAAGCTGCCGTATTCTTTGCCATCGAGAAAGAAATGCTTGATGCGTTCCCCGGCTTTCTTCTGCAGCCTTTCAGGAGTGCTGCCCGGCAGGGCATGAATGTCCGCGATTATGCCGCGAAACTCAGGCGGGACATCCTCCAGCCTGTCATACTTGACGCCGTTTACCTCGTAAGATGTGTGCGCGCCGGAAGGGAACGATTCGGGCAGAAGAGGCTTCTCTTGAATCCCCTCGATAATCCTGCGTGCCGCGGAGGGCACTTCCTCGATGCTGCCGTACTTCCTGCCGTTGACTATATACGAAGTGACGCCGTCTTCGGTGTTTATCTCGATGTCGTAATGTTCTTTTTTGCCGAACTCGTGTGACGCACTCATTCGACTGTTACGCTTTTTGCGAGGTTTCGCGGCTGGTCCACGTTGAGGTCCTTCTTGATAGCGATGTGGTACGCGAGAAGCTGCAGCGGTATGACGTTTATGATTGGGCTGAGCATTTCAGTGACCGCCGGCACCGTGATGACGTAATCCACAAGTTCCCGCGTTTCATCGTCCCCTGGAGCAGCAAGGGCGATAACGGGTCCTCCGCGCGCTTTTATCTCCTGGATGTTGGAAACCATCTTTTCATGTACCTCGCCCGTCGTGGCAATAGCAACGGTGGGGTAATCTTCCTGCACGAGGGCTATGGGGCCGTGCTTCATCTCTCCCGCGCCGTATCCTTCGGCGTGAATGTAGGATATCTCCTTCAGCTTTAGTGCTCCCTCGAAGGCCGTGGGATAATTGAAGCGCCTGCCGATATACAGGAAAGTCGTGGTATCCATGAATTCGTCCGAGCATTCGAGAATGACCGAATCGTCTTCGAGAGTCTGCCGGGCAAGCTCCGGAATCTTCAGCAGTTCGGCGAGTATCTCCTCGCGCCTGGCCTTGTCGATGCGCCCGCGCAGTTCTGCGAGGTGTGTCGCCAGTATGGACACAACCGCAAGCTGGGTCGTATAGGCCTTCGTGGAGGCTACGCCGATTTCCGGTCCCGCGCGGGTGTAAAGCACGCCGTCCGTGGCGCGCACGATTGATGAGCCGGTGCAGTTGCAGATTGTGACGGCTTTAGCGCCCCGCCTTTTCGCCTCCGCAATGGCGGCCAGCGTATCGGCGGTTTCACCGGACTGCGAAATGGCCACGATGAGGGTCTTCTCGTCGATGTAGGGCGGCGAATATCTGAACTCGCTCGCGACCTCGCACGACGCGGGTATTTCCCCCAGAAGGTTCACGGCGTATTTCCCGACGAGGCCGGCGTGGTAAGCCGTGCCGCAGGCGACGAACAGGACCTGTCTCGCGTCGCGAAGGAACTCCGGCGGCAGGTCCAGATGGGGCAGGCGTATCTCGAGGTGCCTGGCATCAACGAGACTTTCTATGGTGTTTTTCAGGGCCTCCGGCTGTTCGTATATCTCCTTGAGCATGTAATGGGGGTAGCCACCTTTTTCCGCGTGTTCCTGCTCCCACTCGACCGTCGAGATGTCGGGGGTGGTTTCCTTGCCGTCTGCGCCGCAAATCGTGACCTCGTCTCTGGTCAGAAGCGCGACGTCGCCGTCGTTGAGATACACAACGCGCTTTGTGTAGGGCAGAATGGCCGGGACGTCCGAGGCGGCGAAAAACTCGCCTTCCCCTATGCCGAGAACGAGGGGCGACATGTAGCGGGCCGCCACAATCTCGTCGGAGTCGCGGCAGGATACGGCGATTGCATAGCTGCCTTCGAGTTCGGATGAGGCTGCCTTCACTGCTTCAAAGAGGCTTCCGGAGTATTTTTCTTCGACTAAATGGATAATGACCTCGGTATCAGTTTCGGACTGGAACTTGTGGCCTGAGGCCTCGAGCTTTCGGCGCAGTTCTCGATGGTTCTCGATAATGCCGTTGTGGACGACCGCGAAACGGTCATCGCAGCCGAAATGGGGATGGGCGTTGTGGTGGCTGGGCTTTCCGTGAGTTGCCCAGCGGGTGTGGCCGATGCCGCGGGTGCCTTTCTTCACCTTCTTGCGGATGGTGAACTCGACCGAAGCGAAATTGCCGGGGTCTTTCCACCAGTAAGTTCTGTCCTTGTCGAAAGTGGCGACGCCGACAGAGTCGTACCCGCGATATTCGAGACGCTTGAGGCCATCGAGAATGACATCAACGGCGTTCCTGCGGCCAATGTACCCTACAATTCCACACATGGAAGCTCTTCCTGTTCTCAAGTAAGCGCAGTGTCAATAGATTTTAGGCCGTAACTGCTGCAGGTCAAGGGAATTCGGCTGCGGCCCGTGCCTGATTCGCAGACTGCTGGAAATAGGGCCTAAAATAAGCGCTACTTTTTGCCAACTCGCGGGTTACACTGAGTGTAATAGTATTAGGGAGGGGGAGCGGCAGCTCCCTTTGTTTGCATTTCTACCGGGGTGATATGGACGGATTCGGTCGAGTAATACCTGTAGTATTGCTTGTGGTCGCCGGGTGCGTATCCGCGCCGGCCGACCGTGATGCAGTCGCAGACCTGAACCAGCGCCAGATTGAGACGCTGCAGCAGATGCAGCAGGTGCAGGCCGATTTGCAGCGCGAAATCGAGGGACTGACCCTCGTTGAGCGGGCTGACGTCTTCGTGGGCCAGAACGAAGTGGTGATTCACCTTTATTTCCTGCCGGGCAGGCAGATGAGCCTCGAAGACAAGCTTGGTGTCAGAAGTGAAGCTTACGCAATCGTCATGAGGAAAACCGGGCTGCCGAAGGGAAAAATCAGGCTTCTTGCGAAAAAAAGCGACTGAATAAGCCCGGTCCTTGTTAGGAGAAAGAGAAGTGAACAATTATCTTCCCGGCTCGAAACTCAGGCATATAACAGCCGTTCTTGTAGTGGCTCTTGCGGCTGCCTTGCTATGCGGAGATGCCTTCTCTCAGGAACCGGAGGAACAGAGCGTCAAGCTAAACCTGAACGGTGCCTCCCTCAAAGAGGTTGTCAAGCTGGTGGAAACGTACACCGGCAGGCGTTTCCTGTTCGACGAGAACCTCGTCGCCGGCAAGAGGGTGAATCTCTTCTCGAGCAAGCCAATTCCCGTGAAGAATATGTCCGACGTGTTCGAGGCTATTCTCGAAGTCGAAGGACTGACTCTGGTGGAGACGGGCGAGCCGAGTGCGAAGATTTACAAGATAATAGACATAAGCACCGCCATCAAGCGTCCCATGCCGACCTATAAGAAGGAAGACCTCGAAAAGCTCAGGGCAGGCGAGCAGGTCGTGACCCTGATGTATCAGCTCGAACACGCCGGCGCCGAGGAAGTGGCCAAGGTTATGACGAACCTGACGACGCTTCCGGGCGGCGTAATGGCTATTCCGGGAACGAACCTCGTTAAAGTCACCGACTTCGCCGCGAACGTAAAGCGGCTCGCGGGCCTGCTCGAATTGATTGACAAGGAAGGCCCGAAGGTCGTCATGGAGACAATCAAGCTCAAGAACGTCTCTCCGGAAGTTCTCGTACAGGAAATCCAGCCGATAATCGATGTCGAGAACAGGGTTATACTAAACCAGATACAGCAGAACTTCTCCCGGCAGGTTTCCCGGATGCTTGGCCAGCGCCGCCAGCCGGGGCTCGTGCAGTTCTCGGCTATGCAGTATTCGCCTGTGACGGTTGTAGCCATTCAGAGGCTCGGGTCGGTCATCGTAAGCTGCGAGGAAGCGCGCATGGCCAGCATTAAGGAGCTTGTCTCGAAGCTCGATGTCGTGGACCCGGAACAGAAAGTTATCAAGTACTACAAGATTAAATACGCCGACCCGCAGGCGATTTCCCAGGTGCTTTCCTCGATTTTCGACGTCACTTCCGTTGGAGCGCAGCAGCAGCAGGCTTTCACGCGTGATAGGCGGGGGCAGATACGCAGGGTTCCACAACGACAGCAGACTCTCAAGAGCGCCCAGAAGTCCGCCGTGGTAATCGCGGACGAGAACCTGCGCACGCTGGTAATTGTGGCCTCAAAGGCGGTTCATGAGGAGATTGAAAAGGTAATCAAGGAACTCGACGTTGTCGGCCCTGCCGATGCGGTGCTCCGATTCTACAAGGTCGAGCACACGGACCTGCACAAGACCGCCGAGGTAATAAGCTCGCTCTTCCAGCTTTCCCTGAGTACGCAGGTCAATCAGCTCAGGCAGATAATGGCTCGCTCGCAGCGCGGCAGGCGCGGCGGGCCCGCCATAACGCAGGAACACATAATCCTGCCCGACGAGAACCTCGGCTCCCTGCTGGTTGTGGCGACGGTCGAAGTACACGAGAAAATAAAGGAAGCCCTGGCAAAGATTGATATCCTCGGACCGGGCGACAAGAAGGTGAAATATTACGACCTCAAGTATGCCGACCCGGAGGAAGTCGCCAGGATACTCGGTAACATTTTCGATATAACTGTAAACCAGACGGCAGATACTGCTGCGGCTGGGAGAGGACGCGGGCGCAGGGGCGGGGGCGTCCAGCAGAGCGTCGTTACTTCCAAGGCAAGCAAGAACGCCGTGATTCTGGCCAGCAAGGAACAGGCTAAAGTCATTGTCGTGGCCGATGAGACGACACATGCGGAAATAGCCGGGATTATCAAGGACCTCGACATACTCGGCCCCAACGAGAACGTTGTTCGCTACTACGCCCTGCACAACGCTGACCTCGAAGAAACGGCCAAGATAATCGGCCAGATTTTCGGCTTGACGCAGTCGAGCGATACCGCCTCTCAGCTAATGCGCCAGTGGCGCCAGCGCAGTGCGCCGCAGGCTCCCTCGGTTGCGATTCAGAATACTATTATTGTCAGCGAGAATCTCAGCTCGCTTATCGTGGTAGCGCCGCAAAAGTTGCAGAAAGAAATAGAAGAAACTATCAAGACTCTGGACATCGTCGGGCCGGGCGAAAGGATAGTCAAGTACTACGAGGTCAAGAACGCAGACGTTGACGAAGTGGCAGAGACACTCGGCAGTATTTTCGGCATATCCGTCGGCTCGTCCACGACCCAGGCCCGGAGTAGAGGACGGCAGCGCTGGCCGATGCAGGTAAAACCGGAAAAGAGCGCCGTAATCATTCCCAACTCGGATTTGGGCAAGATTGTAGTAGTGGCGCCGAAAGCGGTTCAGGAAGAAGTTGCGAAGGTCATTGCGACATTGGACACAAAAGGCCCCAATGAAAGCGTGGTGGCCTACTACGCCATACAGAACGCAGACCTGCAGGAAACTGCCTCGGTAATCAGCCAGATATACAACCTGACCCTCGGCAGCGCCGATACTGCAGCGACGCCGACCAGAACACGCGGCCGGACCCAGCGCGGGCTGCCTGCACAGGTGGCGCAGGTCAACACCGTGATACCTGACGCGAATCTCAACGCCCTGATTGTCGTCGCCGCGCAAAAACTACAGGACGAAATCAGCGCGACTGTCGCCAGGTTGGACGTGGTCGGGCCCGGGGAGAAGGTCGTAAAATACTACAAAATCAAGAGCGCGCAGGTCACGGAGCTTGCAAAGACGCTTTCAGGCATCTTCGACTTGCAGGTTGAGGAATCCACGACGACGGCTCGGGGACGCGCCTCGACGCGCGGCAGGCAGGTACAGGTCAAGCCGGAAATGAAGCCCGTGATAATTCCCCAGCCCGAGCTTGCCACGATAGTGGTAGTGGCATCCAAACCCGTTCAGGAGCAGGTGGGAATAGTCATTGCCAATCTGGACATGGTGGGGCCGCAGACAAACGTCGTGGAGTACTACAGGCTCCAGTACACCGATATAGAGGAGACGGCGAACATCCTGAGCCAGATATTCGGCATCAAGGTCGGCTCTCCGAGCACGGCCTTCAGGGCTACAAGAGGCCGCGGGGGCACCACTCAAGAGACGCGCAAGCTGACTGCCGAGAAGGTCATAATCCCCGATGACAACCTGAACAATATCATTGTCGTCGCGCCGAAAGAAGTTCAGGAGGAAGTCAAGCGGGCCCTGGCGGTTGTCGATGTGGTGGGGCCGAGGGACAACGAACTCAGGTTCTACGAAGTTGACAACACGCAGGTTGATGGCGCGGCGCAGATTGTGAGCCAGCTCTACAACATCCCCATAGGGACTACCAGCACGCAGTCGAGGCGAACCACGGGAAGAGGAAAGACGACGACCAAGAAATACGGCGTTGACCCCGTAATCATACCCGACAGCGAGCTGGGCTCCATCGTGATAAACGCGCCGCCGGACATTCACGAGGAAATAGAAAAGGTGCTCAAGCAGCTTCACTTCCTCGGCACGCAGGAGCGCATGGCCATCAAGTTCTACAGGCTCAAGAACACCGACGCCGAGGAGATAGCCGAGAAAATAGGCAGCCTTTTCGGAATCAGCGTGTCGAAGGTCAGCACGACCTCCGGCTCCAAAACGACTTCCGCCAGGAAAACGGGAACGTCGATGCCGGTGCCTTCAAGCTCGCGGTCAGGCGGCGGGAGTTCGAGACGAATATCGAGCGCCATGGGCGCGCCAAAACCGGTGCTTACGCAGGATGACTCAGGCGGTCTGCCCGATGTCAAGCCTCCCGATGAAGAGGAGGAGGAAGAAGCCGCGGAAACGGCCCGGAAGGAATTCCAGTACGGCGGCGAGCCGGTCATTGTTCCCGACAAGAACCTTAACTCCATAATAGTCATCGCACCCGAGTATGTTCACGAGGAAATAAACAAGATAATCACGCAGCTTGACAGGCGAAGGCCGCAGGTCATGTTCGAGGTGGCGATAATCGATGTGTCCGCTGATAATGAACTGGACGTCGGCGTAGAGTGGACTGCGGTTGACACCCCGACCGATGGCACGAGGGGACACGGATTCTCCAACTACGGCATTGGCGAGCGCCAGGGAGGCACGACCGGATTTCCAAGTACGACGAAAGTGCCGACCGGCACCACCGGGACATTTGCGGGTGTCACCAGGGGAACTTACGGCAACATACCGCTGCTGCTGCGGGTACTGTCCACAAACAACAACGTAAACATAAGGTCAACGCCTATACTGCTCGTAAACGACAATGAGCAGGCTTCTTTTTCGAGCCTGATTTCGGAGCCTACAACGAGCGTAAGCCAGGGCACGGCGACCACCCACATCTCATTCTCGGGCTTCGTCGATGCGGGAACCGTGCTGCAGCTTACTCCCCATATAAGCGAGGGCGACTACATAAGGCTGGAAATTATGCTTCAGGCGGACACGTGGCTCGGCGCTTCGACCACTTCCGGTATTCCGCCTGCAAAGTCCACCAACTACCTCGACACAATGGTCACCGTGCCGAATAACCGGACGGTGATTATCGGCGGGCTTACCTCCGAGATGATGACCCGAACGCGCCGGGGCATTCCTATTCTTATGGACATCCCGCTTCTGGGCGCGCTTTTCAGGCATGAAGTGCTCGAGAAGAAGCGCTCGAAACTTTACCTCTTCGTCCGCCCGATTATCCTCGACGACGAAAAGTTCGAGGACCTTGGCCGGATAAGCGATGCGAAAAAGAAGGAAGCGGAAGAAGCCGGGGTTCCCGGCGGCTCCGAAGAGGATAACAAGGCCGGTGAACTTCCAGAGAAGCAGGAAAAAAAGAAATAGGACAGGATTGAAAATGCTGCCTGAGCCAGTCAAACAGCGGATACTTGACATGGAAGGCATGGACGCCGATAAGCTCACCGAGCTTCTCCGCGAATGCCAGCAGACCGGCGAGAGCGTCAGCGATGCTCTTGTTGCCCGGAAACTCCTCACTGAAGAACAGTTTCTTATTATCTGCTCGGAGATACTCGAAGTACCGTATATGAAGGACCTATCGCACCTCGAACCTTCGGCAGAGTTTGCCCGGAATGTCCCGCGCGAGTTTGCGAGAAGGTGCAGTGTCGTGGGTCTCAACTCCAGGGAGAACGGGCACATTCTCGTTGCCACTTCCCGGCCTCTTGACCCTTATCCTCTCGACGAGGTCGCCTTCAAGGTGGGTCGGCCGGTCGCTCCCGTGTATGCTCCGAACGAGCAGGTTTTTGCCCGCATAAACGCCGCGTATGAGAGCAACGGCTCTGTTGCGGAACAGGCGCTCGAAGACCTCGACGAGAACACGTTCGAAGGAATCACAAAGGCGGTCGAGAAGACAGAAGACCTGCTCGACATGGCGAACAAGGCGCCCGTGGTAAAGCTGCTGAACGGCATTCTATACCAGGCGCTGAGGATGCGCTCGAGCGATATTCATATCCAGCCTTTCGAGGACCACGTGCGGGTGAGATATCGCATTGACGGCATCCTCTACACGCAGATGGAGATTCCGAAGAAGATTCAGGAAGCTGTAATAAGCCGCGTTAAAGTGCTCGGCAAGATGGACATTGCCGAGCGCAGGCTGCCTCAGGATGGAGGAATGTCATTTACGGCCGGCGGCCGAGAGGTAGATGTGCGCATATCCTCCATTCCGTGCGCACACGGTGAACGGATAGTCATGAGGCTCCAGGATAAGTCCACCGGAATATACGACCTGGAGAAGATAGGGCTCAGCCAGCTTCACTATGCGGCGATTTCACGGCTTATCCGCCTGACGCACGGCATTGTCCTTGTGACGGGGCCGACCGGAAGCGGAAAAACCACGACGCTTTATGCCGGGCTCAGAAGAATCAACTCGCCCGGCATGAATATAATAACCATAGAGGAACCGATTGAGTACCTCCTTGAAGGCATAAGCCAGATTCAGGTTTCCAACAAGAAGGGGCTTACCTTCGCCAGGGGATTAAGATCTATTGTCCGCCAGGACCCCGATATTATCATGGTGGGCGAAATACGGGACCTCGAAACGCTGCGAATAGCGATTCAGGCCGCTCTTACGGGACACCTGGTCTTCTCGACGCTTCACACCAACGATTCTGCCGGCGCGGTGTCAAGAATGCTCGACCTGGGAGCCGAGCCCTTTCTTGTCAACTCCGCGCTGCTTGCGGTTATTGCGCAGCGCCTTGTGAGGCTTATCTGTCCTAACTGCAAGGAGGAGTTCGAGCCTGCCGGCGAAGAACTTCGCGAACTCGGCGTGGACCGCGAGAGGCTGCAGCACGGGGTGCTGTGGCGCGGCAGGGGCTGCGAGGAATGCGCTCAGACCGGATACCTCGGCCGGACGGGAATTTACGAGATTCTGGTCGTGGATGACGTGGTGAAAGAGCAAGTCGGCAGGCGCGCGAGCGCGGCCGAAATAAAGAAGAAAGCTGTCCAGCGGGGCCTCATCACGCTTCGCGAAGATGCGCTGTCCAAGATGAATTCGGGGCTTACGACAATTGATGAAGTGGTGAGAGTGACGCAGCTTGATTCCTTCTAACGGGAGCAGCAGTTGCCTGTTTTTCACTACGAAGCCGTCGATGCTAAGGAAAAGGCGAGCAGGGGCATAATAGAAGCCGACTCCGCCCGGGAGGCTCGCCTGAAGCTCATGGAGCAGAACCTGTACCTCATGGACCTCAGGCAGGTCGGCGAGGAGCAGAACAGCGTACAGGCGCCTTTCTGGGAGCGCGTGCTATCCCGCAAGAGGGTCAACGAGCTTTCGCTGGTGACTCGGCAGTTCTCCACGCTGCTTAAGGCCGGCATTCCCGTCGCGGACGCCCTCGACGCGCTTGTGGAGCAGATAGACCACCCCAAACTCAATATCGTATTCCGGGACCTCAGGGAAAGGGTGCGCCAGGGCATTACGCTCGAGGATTCGATGCGCGCGCACCCGAGGTACTTCGACCCGTTCTACGTAAACATGATACGCGTGGGCGAGACGAGCGGCAGTCTTGACGATGTCTTGAGCAGGCTCTCAACGTACCTGCAGAAGCAGAACCGCACGCGCGCTAAAGTCTCCGCCGCAATGGTCTACCCGGGAATCATGCTCACAATAGGGCTTCTCGTCTCAGTGTTCCTCGTGACGTTCGTGGTACCAAAGATAACGAGCGTTCTGAGCGAGGCGGGCCAGGCGCTGCCCACGCCGACACTGCTGCTTATGGGAATGAGCGATATAATAGTCAACTACTGGTGGGCGCTTATCCTTGTCGTCCTCGGGCTGATAACGGTATACCGGGGCGTAATAAAAACTTCGGGCGGCCGCAGTGCGCTGGACCGATTGCGGCTGAAGCTGCCGCTGTTCGGGGACCTGATACGCAAGAACCTGATAACGAGATTCACAAGGGCTTTCGCAACCCTTCTGAAAAGCGGCGTGCCTGCTCTTGAAGCACTCAAAGTGATTCGCGTCATTATGGACAATTCCGTGCTCAACGAAGCGGTTGACTACATACACGACAGCGTAATCGAGGGTGCCAACATAGCGTCGCCACTGAAAAAGTCCGGCGTCTTCCCGCCGCTCGTCGGTTACATGATAGCCGTGGGCGAAGAGTCGGGCAGGCTCGAAGAAATGCTCGAGATGATAGCCGACTACTACGAAGAGGAAGTTGACATAACGACTCAGAAAGTAACGAGCGCGCTCGAGCCGATTCTTATCGTCTTCCTGGCGCTCGTCGTGGGCTTTATCGTTCTGGCAGTAGTGCTGCCGATACTCGAACTTGGAAATATCGCATAAGAACGTTTCGGAAAGGAGCATGCATAATGCGGGAGAAACGGTGGAAGGAGAAGGCGTTTACGCTCCTGGAGCTGATGGTTGTAGTCACCATCTTGGGAATACTCGCCAGCATTGCGACAATCAGGGCGGTGCAGTATCTCAAGAGAGCGAAAGGTGTAAAAGCCAGGGCCGACATGAAGAGAATTATGACCGCGATTGACCTTTTCCAGGCTGACAACGACCGATATCCTGATGACCTTGAAGAGCTGACCGAGGTCACGGATGAATTCCCGCAGGGCAGAATCTCGGCGATTCCGAAGGACCCATGGGGCAACGACTATGAGTATGTTCCCAATACCGAGGAGCACGGCTACGAGCTTGTGTGCTATGGCAGGGATGGCGCTCCGGGAGGAGAGGGGGAAGATGCGGACATAAACTCCTGGGAAATGGACCAGCCTGCGGAAGAGGGAGAAGATTCTGGAGGCTCTTCCGGCGGTTCAGAGGGATAATGGCATGTCGTCTGTCTCTGCGAAAAAACGGATAACCGGTGGCTTCACGCTGATTGAGCTTGTGGTCGTTGTAGCGATTGTAGGCATGCTGCTGGCGAGTGTTGCCATAAGATTCGACTCGCTGACGGTGTCCGCGCGCCTGCGGGCGAGCGCCCGCGAAATCGCCTCGACAATAGGCCTGGCTCACTCGCGTGCCAGCTCCACCGGCAGGGCACAGACGCTTATTTTCGATACCGACAACCAGCAGTACTGGATTGAGAGCCCGACAGGCGAAGGGGAACAGTCGCAATCGCCCCGAATCAGGGGCCTCTATCGCAATATCTCGTTCAAGGACATACAGGTGGGCGATGAGCTTTACGGCGAGCAGGGAACTCTCTCGATAGAGATATCTCCGCTCGGTGTGACTTCAGCGTGCATGATACACCTCGAGGCCGATGGAGGGGGCGAGATGACCCTCGAGGTCTGCCCGCTGACGGGCTCGGTCAGATTCTATGAAGGATATAGAGAATACGAACCGCCGGAGGTTCTCGGATAACCTGATGACGCAAACAGCACAAAATGAAACAAGACTCGATTCGGGCTTCACGCTCCTGGAGGTCATGGCTTCGGTCGTGATAATAGGGGTGGCTATGGCGGTAATCATGACCGACAAGAACGAGACTGTTCAGAGAGTCGGAATTACGAACAACATGAGAAAAGCCACCATGCTTGCGCAGCAGAAGATAAGCGAGATTACGCTGGGTCTTGAAACCGCCGTAAGCGGCACGTTCGAGAGCCATGAGGCCTATTCCTGGAAGGTGGTCGAAGAAACTGGCGATGTCCTGGAGGGCGAGAGCCCGGCGGGTTCGACGGAGATGATTGCCGTTACCGTTACATATCCCAGCGGAAGCGGGCGGGGCGAAGTAACCCTGACCGCCCGGCGTTCAGGAGGATAGCGTTGAGACGGAAAGGGTTCACGCTTGTCGAGGTGCTGGTGACGCTGCTTATCACCTCGATAATGCTTTCCGCCGTTTACATAAGCTTCGTGGGAACAGTAACCGCAAAGCAGTACTCCGAGCAGGTCAAGGAAGCGGGCAGGACGGGACAGGCTATTCTCGGCCTGATGCGCCGTGACCTGGAAGGGGCTATGATATTTTCCCCGGGAGAACCGGCCATGGTCGGGAAGAGCGGTTCCGTGGGAAGCGCCGATGCCGACTCGATAGACTTCGTAACAACGTCGGATTCACGCAGGGCGGTGGACGGGAAAGCCAGCGACTACAACGAGGTCGGCTACGTCGCGTACACGGACGAAGAGCAGAGTGGCCTCCTCTGCCTGTACCGCAGGGAGGATTTTTTCCTCGATGAGGCTCCGTTCGAGAGCGGAGTGCTCGAGCTGCTCGACGATGGCGTCAGGGGGCTGACTTTCGAATATCTTACCGAAAGCGGGTGGGTTACCGAATGGCAGGGCGAGGGCCTGCCGGAAGCGGTCAGGATAACTCTTGTCCTGCGTAAGAAGACGGGACAGTCGAGGGGTGGAGAACCCGCAATGCGGGATTACACGTACAGCACGATAGCAGTCGTTCCTTCGGGAAGGCAATGGTAGCGTTATGGCCAGAGCGGTAGGACTGTTTTTCGAGAATGGCGACGTGCGGGTGGCGGAGGTTTCCGGCTCCGCCCGCGGCATGCGCATAAACCGTGTCGTGCGCGAACACATCGTCAGCACGGAAGGCGGCGCCCCGGGCGAGAAGCTGCGGACTTTCTTCGAGCGGAACAGAATCGGGCGCGACAACGTCGTCCTGTGCCTTTCAGGCCGGGATTCCGTCCTGAGAAAGGTTACTCTCCCGCTCTCCAACCTGCACCAGATAGAGAAGACGGTCAAGTTCCAGGCCGAGAAGTTCGTCTTCGACGATTCGCTTGAAGATATCGTCGTGGATTTCTTCCCGATAACCCGGACAAAGACGGAGACGGAGGTCTTTCTGCTCGCCGTAAAGAAGGAGGAACTGCGACTTAGGCTGCGCCTGCTCAAAGCGGCCGGCATAACCCCCGTGGGAGTTACGCTCGACTCCATAGCCGTTTTCAACCTCGTATCGGCCGCCCGCGGATTCCCCGGGCAAGGATACGCAGCAATGCTCGAGTTCTCCAAGGAAGCGTGCCGGATAATCCTCGTGCGGGACGGCGGGCTTCTGTTCCTTCGCAACCTTAACATCGCCGGCATGCAGCCGGACGTGATGGCCGAGACTGTCGCCCGCGACCTCCAGTCTTCCTGCGTTATCGCCGGCGTTGCCGGGCCGCTCTCGCATGTCCTTATTGCCGGAGACGGTATCGGCGGTGCGGCATACCAGGCTCTTTCGCGCCGGTTCGGGAGCGAGATAGGCGCATTCAATCCCTTCAAGGCTTTCGCCTCCGACACGACCGAGGAGGAGAACGGCGGCGCGGACGACGCGTCGTCTGTAGCGCTCGGTGCGGCGCTCAAGGGCATTCGCGCCGAAACGGTGAAGGTCGATTTCCGCAAGGAGGAGTTTGCGCTCAAGAGCGGCTTCGATTTCGTGCGTAACAAGCTTGTCTACTTCTTCGGCGTGCTGGCCGTCTTGTTTGGCATCCTGTGCGCACACAGCTACTACGAAGCGGGCCGGAAGCAGGACTACCTGAACGAGATAGAAAGGGAAGCGACGAGATACTGGAAGAAGATATTCCCGAAAAAGCCGTTTCCCGCCAACACGTTCGACAAGTGGATAAAAACAAAGGCGCTGGACAGCGGGGCGACGGCCCCGCAGGGCATGCGCTATTATTCTTTCCTCGAAGCTCTTCGCGCCGTGACCGAAGCCATGCCTTCACAGCGAGGAGCAATCGTGAGCGCGGTCAACTTCGACCAGAAGCGGCTCGTTCTTGCCGGTGATGCACCGAGCTTCGAGGAATTTCACATGCTTGTGGAATCTTTGAGAAAGCTTAAGTCCTACAAGACAACGGAAAAGTACGAGAAGCGCGGCCGGCCCGGCGCGAACCAGAGGTCTTCGTTCAGGATAGAGCTTGTTCCGCTTGGGAGCGAAAAATGACCAGGACGACACTAATTCCCGATACGGGAGCTTCGCGCAAAGGTGGTTCGAGAGGAGCAGTCTTCGTCATGGCAGCGCTCGCGGTAATCCTCGCAATCGCCTACATCGCCCATGCCGGCGAACCGGCGAGGATAGACAAGCTGATAAACATCAGAAAGTCCAAGCTGAAGGATACGAAGGAATTCCTCGCCGAGCATTACGAGCTGCTTGCGGCGCCGAAAGAGGAAGAAACAGAGAAACAGAGTGTTCTGGCAGCAAAGCCGCTGCTCACGATTATCAAGGAATGCGCCGAGAAAGTAGGGCTGACCGAACGTCTTTCGAGCATTTCGCCTCAGGAAAACAAGAAGCTCGGCGAAATTACGGCGAAGGTCGTGTTCCGCAGGATACGCCTCGCCGACATGGTCAACTTCCTCGCGTACGTCAGGTCGAACTATCCCGAGATAAAGGACAGGGAGGCGCAACTGCGGCTGGCTCGCAGGCAGCAGGGAGACATCTGGGACGCGTATATCTCGCTAACCGGAAAGAGACCGTAGCATGAGAACTAACGCAGGCAGCAGGAGAAAAGAAGAGGGCGCGGCCCTGCTTATGACGCTGCTCATGCTGGCGCTTCTCATTGTAATCGTAGGCCAGTTTTCGTATTCCGTGGCGGTTGACTACCGCGTTGCGAAGAACTACATGCTCGACGCGCAGCTTGCGTTGAATATCCAGACTGGAATTGCGACTGCCGCCGCGCAGATAGCGCAGGAAAATGCAGGTGCAAAACAGGGACAGGGAGAGCAGGAAGCGGCTCCCGGCATTCAGCTTGTAATAGGCGATTCGGAAGTATCCGTCGCGATAGAGGAGGAAGACGCCAAGTTCAATGTGAACATCCTCCTGACGCCGCCGGACGGTGTCTCGCAGGAGGAAGCCCGCGAGGCACTGGCACGGTTGCTTAAATCCATCGAGGAGTCAGGGGCCGCGATACCCGCCGGACTCGCCGACGGTATTGCACAGTACATACTCGACAAAGGCTCGCCTGTCTTAACCCTCAGGGAGCTTCTCAATGCGCAAGGCGTTACGGAAGAGGTTCTTTACGGCGGCGGCGAGGACGAACTCCAGGAAGCAAGCTTCAACGGGCTGTCAGCTTTTCTGACCGTCTGGTCGGACGGCCTGATTGATTACGAGAACGCCGAAGATGTTGTCCTGTTGTCATTGATGGATGGTCTTAACGAGAAGATGCTTGACAACGTAATCTCGGCGCTTGAAAATCCATCCGGAAATGTGCCCCAGAACATCAAAATGCTTGCCTCCCGGCTTGGTCGGTTCGTGAAGCAGGGGGGGGATACGTACAGCGCCGTGGTGCAGTCGCAAAGCGAGCATTACGCCAGGAAGTGCATGGCAGTCCTGAGACGAGGCCAGGACGGAGTATCTCTCATCCTGTGGGATGAGATGGAGCCCTGAAAAGGAGAAACACTGTGAGAGTAGACTACCGCAGGTTCAGCAGATACGTTACGCTGGCAAACATCATCGTCACCGGGCTGGTGTTATATATAGTCCTCAACCTCTTTCCCGGTGAAGCGGCGCAGAACGACTACGGGAACCTGTTCGCCCCGGTGCGCCCATCGAAGAAAGCAGAGCCGAAACAGAAAAGTATCTTTAAAGACTATTCCGGCATAACAGTGGACAGGTTCCTGCCGAGCATCGAAGCCGCACCGGGAGAGTCCGCGCCGCTCGTGCCCATTCCGGGCGCTTCGTCCGCTCTCGACAGGCTGCTTAAGCTGCGAGGCACCGCGGTCTCGACGGAGAAGGAATTATCCTGCGCAATCGTCGAGCTGCTGCAGGGCGGTGAAAGCAGAACGGTTCACATCGGCGAGGAAGTGGCAGGAGCAAAGGTTCTCGAAATCAACGAGGATTCGATGCTCGTGACAATGGATAACGAGGAAATTACGCTTCGCCTCGATGCCACCGAGGAATACGGCGGCGGCAGAAGAAGCTCGAACGGAGGCCGCAGCGCCGACAGGCTGAGACAGCGAAGCGACCGTGAGCGCGGCGGCCGCAATAACCGTGGTAGCGGTGAAACGCCGCCGGCGATACGACGGGCACTCGAAAATCTTCCGCAGGATGCCCGCGAAGAGGCCCTCAAGAAGTGGCAGAGCGCCACGCCCGAGCAGAGGAAGCAGTACCTGCAGCTTATGCAAAGCAGGTCCAGGGAAGGGCGGGGCGGTTCGGCCCGTCCAGGGCGCACTCAGCGGGAGCGCCGTTAGAAGTCACACAATCTTCGCAAGCTCTACAGGCTGCTTAAAAGAGCCTCGCAGGCCTTGTCTACTTCTTCTTTCGATAGAATCAGCGCAGGGCGCAGCCTGACGGATGCCTTGCCGCTGGCGAGTGTGGCAAATCCATGCTCCCAGCATTTCATGCGCAGGTCGTTGCGTTCCTGCGTGCTCTTCATGTCGAAAGCTATGAAAAGTCCGCGTCCGCGTATGTTGCGAATCTTGCGGGTCTTCCTGTGGATTTTTTCCAGCCTTTCCAGGAAGTACGCGCCGACTTCCGCGGTGTTCTCGACAAGGTTCTCTTCCTTGATAATCTCGATGTAGCGCCTGCAGCGCACCATATCGACGAGATTTCCGCCCCAGGTGGAGTTGAGCCTGCTCGAAATTGTGAAGACGTTGTCCTGGTTCTCATCGACGCGGTTGTTTGCCATGAATCCGCATACCTGGGTCTTTTTCCCGAAGACGAGCATGTCGGGCTCGACGCCGAAGTGCTCGATAGCCCACATCTTCCCGGTCAGACCCAGCCCTGTCTGGACCTCGTCCACAATGAACATTATGTCGCTCTCATCGCAGACCTTGCGCAGTTCCCTGAAGAACTCAGGCCGGAAGTGGTTGTCGCCGCCTTCGCCCTGGATGGGCTCGATTATGAGGGCCGCTATGTCATCGGCCTTTTTCGAGACGATCTTCTTCAACTGTTCCAGAGCCTTCTTCTCGGCGTTTTCGACGCGCTGCAGCACCCTCGGCCCGACGGGGAAGCTGAGTTTCGGGTTTAGAATCCGGGGCCATTTGAATTTCGGGTAGTACTCTATCTTCACGGGTTCGGTATTGGTCAGGCTCATTGTGTAGCCAGTGCGTCCATGGAAGGCTTCCTTGAGGTGAATTACCTGCGAGCCGCGCTCGCGCGTTGCGCCTTTCTTGAAATTCTTACGCACCTTCCAGTCGAAGGAGGCTTTGAGGGCGTTTTCTATGCCCAGTGCACCACCGGCGACGAAGAAGAAATGCTTCATATACGGAGGAGCTACTTCCCGGGCGAAGAAATCGACGAACGTGGCGAATTCGCGGGTGTAGATATCGGAATTGGTCGGATTGGCAAGCGCCGCGAGATTCAGTTCTCTCTGGAACTCGGGGTCGAACATCTTAGGATGATTATGCCCGACAGGCAGTGTGCAAAAGTAAGTGTAGCAGTCGATGTATTCCCTGCCCGTGACCGCATCCACCATGTAGGAGCCGTGCGACTTCTCCATGTCTATGACCACGTGGAAGCCGTCAACGATTATGTACTTGCCGAGTGTGTCGTGAACCGCTTCTGCCGGTACCAGCATGTCGCCTCCTATAAAAATGCAGTAACTGGAAGCAAAATAGTATAGGTGTCTTTTCAGCCAAGTCCAGCGAAATATGCCGAATCGTTTTTGTGTAGCAAGTGAGCCGGCACGCCTTAATTCTCACCCGTCAGCAGCTTCACGAGGGCTTCTCTGCTCGTGATTTCCACCGCTTCGCGGACTTTCGTGCCGTTCTCGAACAGGATGAAGTGCGGGATGTGCCTGACGCCGTATTCCTGCGCCTTGTCGGGATATTCATGCGTATCTATTCGCATGAATCCGGCCTTGCCGGAGAATTCCTGAGAAAAGCTTTCGTAAACAGGGCCGGCAGCCCCGCAGTCCGGGCACCAGTCGGCATAGAATTCCACGAACACAAGGCCCTGCGAGTTTTTTACCTTTGCATCGAAGCTATCGGATGTAAGATTCTCGACGGTGGACATATTCTGCACCTCATATTCTCGCATATCTGTTGCCGGGCGACTGTTCGACAAGATATCTTAACTGGAGCCTTGTTAGAACACCGGACACGACCGAGGGCTCAAGGCCCGACTCGACAATGACCGTGTCAAGCGCTACCGGGTCCTTGTCGAGCACTTCGAGAACTTTCCTTTCTTCGTCCGTCAGGTCGAGCGCGGCCTCCGGCTTTTCGGAAGCCTGCGCATCGCCGAGCTTGTTCATGAGTTGCGGCGCAATCTCTTCGATGATGTCCTTGACCGATGTCGTCAACTTGGCGCCATCTTTAATAAGCGCAAGACAGCCGGAAGCATTCGGGTTGTCAACTCGTCCCGGCACCGCAAAGACCTCGCGTCCCTGTTCAGATGCGGTTCGGGCCGTAATGAGAGCGCCGCTTCGAACGGGGGCCTCCATCACGAGTACGCCGAGAGAAAGCCCGCTTATGATTCTATTGCGCCGGGGGAAATTCTCCTTGCGCGGTTTCGAGCCGAGCGGAAATTCGCTCACGACGGCTCCTGCAACTTCGACCCTGCCGGCGAGCCTGACGTGTTCAGGAGGGTAGATTTCGTCCACTCCGCTGCCCAGTACGGCGACGGTCGTGCCACCCGCCTCGAGCGCGCCTTCGTGCGCCTCGCCGTCTATACCCAGAGCAAGACCGCTTACGACGGTGATTCCGACGGCGACGAGTTCTCCCGCAATGCGGCGCGTCGTTTCCCGACCATAGCGGCTGCATTTGCGGGTTCCGACGATTGCGACGGTGGGAGTGGAAAGGCTTTCCGCCCGGCCGCGCACGTAAAGGACGAGCGGCGGGTCAGGTATTTGGGAAAGTAGCGGCGGATAGCGCTCGTCACCGAAAGGAACGAGAGCGAAGCCCAGCTTTTCGACCTTCTTGAGTTCCGTGGCGGCCCAGCCGCGATACTTGTCGTCGAGTATCTTATGGGCGCTCTTAGGGCCAACGCCGCAAATCTGCTGGATTGACTCGTGGCTGAGGCTGAATACTTCTTCAATGTCGCCGCAGGCAGAAAGCAGCTTCTGCAACCTGCCGGCACCGACGCAGCCGGTGAGGTTGAGACGAACCAGGTCAAAGAGCCGGCTCAATTGACAGCCTCCTCCAGAACTTGCTTGACGAGGAGCGGCTCCACATCTTCGCGGATTTCGACTCTGCCCGGTTCCGCGGGCAGTGCGAACACGAGCCTGCCAGCTCTGGTCTTCTTGTCGTAGCGGGCGAGCAGCGTCAGCGTCTCGGGCTCCGCGCCTCTCAGGCTGACCTGGAAGCCGAGCTTGGCAAGGAGCGTCTCGATCCTTTCTGCAACCCCGGCGGCCATGCCGAGCTTTTCGGCGAGCCTTGCTTCCAGCACCATCCCGACAGCCACTGCTTCGCCGTGAGATATGCTCTTGAACGCCAAGGATTCCTCGAGGGCGTGCCCGATTGTGTGACCGAAGTTGAGCACCCTTCTCAGCCCCGCCTCGCGCTCATCCTGCTCGACGACCCGCGCCTTGACGGATGCGGCGCGGAAGATGATTTCCTCGTATAATTCGGTGTCATCCAGGGACGGCAGGGCCTCCTGTTGTTCAAGAAGCTCGAAAAGTCCGGCGTCCCCAATCATTCCGGCTTTAATGACTTCGGAAAATCCAGACAGGAGTTCTTTTACCGGAAGCGTGCGAAGTACCTCCGGGTCGATAAGAACCGACTCGGGCTGGTAAAATGTCCCGACAATGTTCTTCAGGCCATTGTGGTTGATGGCAGTTTTGCCGCCGATTGCCGCATCCACCTGGGCAAGCAGCGTCGTAGGTATCTGAGCGAATCCCGTTCCCCGCATGTAGGTCGATGCCGCATATCCGGCCAAGTCTCCGACCACGCCTCCGCCCAGCGCAACGACAAGAGAGGTGCGGTCGAGCCCTTCATCAACGAAGCGTTCGTAAAGGCGCGCCAGGTTGTCGATTGACTTGGACTGCTCGCCCGCCGGGAAGACGGCGGAGCCTGTCCTGCATCCGAGTTCGGCGAGCTGTTCTTCTATCGCATCCAGGTAAAGCGGAGCAACATTATCGTCCGTAACGACGAACGAGTTGTGGGCCGCCCGCAAAACCTGTTTCGAGGCAAGTTGACCGGTGAGTCCCCGCTCGATAAGAATCCGCGAGCCAGTGCCGACCTTGAGGCTTATTTCTTTCATGCAATGCTCGAAAGGTCAGGAAGTGTCATCCGCCCCGTCGCCCGGCTGTGGGCTTTGTGATTCAGTATTGCTCTCCGGCAAAGCGGGACCTGACTGCCCGCCCTGATTCCCGCCGGGAGAACTGTTACCGCCGGCAGGCTCCGTCGGTATCTTTTTCTTCGCTACAGCCTTGCGGACCTCTTCATTGCTGACAAGCTTCGCTCTCTTGTGTTTGCGCGACTGTGTGAACTCATCGTCCATCTTGCGGTCGCGCCGCATCGCGAGGAAGAAGAACAAGAAGACGCCCCCGAATAGAACGCCCACAACTGCCAGCATGCCCCAGGGATAAGATTCCTCGTAAGTGGCGTCTTTGGTAAGCTCGAGCCGGCGGCCGACGATGAACGGGTACGCCTCAATCCCGCCGCCCTCGGTATGATTGCGGTATATCTTGACGAAAATGCCGTTGAGCGTGACAAGATCGCCGTTGCGCGAAAGCTGCTTCTGCCTGGTTTCCTGTTCGGTGACCCATTCGCGGTGCTTGTCGAAAATGTAGAAATAGAACTTGCGATAGTTCTTCTGCCGCTGGTTGTAGATGTTGCCTATCCATATCTGGTTGACGCCCGAGCGCGTCTCACCCGGAATACAGCGGTTTTCGAGCGTCAGCAGGGTTCCCGTTATGGATACGAATTTGCCCCTGAACTGCTCCGGATGCTCGGTGTAGTCGGAAGGCGGTATGTTGCCGTCCTCCATGACTTTCTTGTCGATTTCTTCCTGCGTCATGGAATTTAACTCATGCAGCGCATAATCCACCACCTGCTCTTCGAGCTTGTCCGCTACGCTGTCGTCAACCTGCTTCCATATTTCCGGCTCGGCTTTCCAGGGTGTGGGAGGCGGGGGAATGTCCGGGAGTTCAAGCTCCCTCGGCTTGGCGGCCTTATCTGTCGTCTGGCCGGTCTTTCCGTCGTCGCCTTCATTCTTGCCGTTTCCCTCGTCCTTGGTGGTGCCCTGTTCGCTTTTTTCCAGTTGCCTTTTACTTTTGGCGAGTTCCTCGTAGAACTTCTTGACTGCACCCGGGTCGTTCGCTCGTCTTATCTCCATGTCTCTTCTATTCTTGGGCAGGTCATCGTCTATTCCTATCTCGGTGCCTTCCTTGGGCTTGCTTGTAGGGCCCCACTGGAGCGCTATCACCACGAAACATGCCACTAAAACGAGGCCCATGAACAGGAACTTGTAATATTCCCGCTTCGACATGCCCATGTGCTTGCGCTTGTCCTTGAGGTCCTTGTATTTCTCGAACATGAGAACACCTCCATGGCAACCGGTGCCTGTCATTTAGATGATAGCACATATCGGGCGCAAAGTCAATTGCGTACGAGATGCCGCCCGGAATTATCAGGATGCCGCGGCTTCGACGAGGGCCGTAAAGAGCGCCTCGTGCTCTTTCACGCCGGGCATGCGTTCGGGATGCCATTGTACGCCGATGCAGAAGTGCTTTTCCGGGTCTTCGTAAGCCTCGATAACCCCGTCGGCGGAATGCGCCGTGACTTTCAATGAAGCGGGCACCTTGTCAAGCGACTGATGATGGAAGCTGTTTGTCTGCAGGGTGCTTTTCTCCACGATTGAGAATAGTCTGCTTTCTGCGTCGATTGTGACATCATGCGGCGGGGCCTGCTGCGTGGTCGTAAAATGCTGCAGAGCTTTCTCGAAGGCATCCGGGATATGCTGAAAGAGCGAGCCTCCCAGCGTAACGGCCAAGCTCTGGAAGCCGCCGCAGATTGCCAGCAGCGGCATGTCCCGCTCGTACACGAGACGCGCAAATTGCATGACGAACTTTTCCCTGCGCCTGTGCATGAGCTTGGTTTTCTCATGGCGCTCATGTCCGTAAAGTGCGGGGTCGATGTCTTCGGAACCAGTCAGAACGACGCCGTGCGCCATGGAAAGCGCCTGAATTGCGTCCTCTTCAGACGAGAAAGGATGTACAAGCAGCGGCAGCCCACCCGCTTTTTCGATTGAATCGGTGTAAAAGGCGCGCTGAATATATCTCACATCGGGCTGCTCGACAACGCTCGCATCAACAAGAATTACAGGCTTCATACTTTTCCTCCTTCTGCCATTATAAGCAAATCGCCGCCTTAGTCAATTGGACACGTCTTCTCCAAAATAGCTTGACTTGAAAGGCCGAAGGGATAGGATTCAGCATCTCTTCAAGAGGAGATACGCTCGAATGGAAGTCGTAGGCATTAGAGGGGCGATAGTTGCCGGCAAGAACGAGGCCGGGGTGGTCACCGAAGCAACGGCGAGGCTGGTGCGCACTCTTCTTGCAGAGAACGACCTTGACCCTACGGAAATCATATCGATGTTTTTCACGATGACTCCAGACCTGAACGCCGCGTTTCCCGCGGCTGCGGCGCGCGAGGTGTGCGGCCTCGACGTGCCGCTGCTGTGCGCTACGGAAATCGGCGTGCCCGGCGGTCTCCGGAGGGTCATCCGCGTTCTGGTCCATGCTTATTCCCCGCGGGGGCGGGGAGGAGTCGTACACACTTACATAGGCGAGGCTGAGAAACTGAGACCGGACTTGAAACGCGGAGGTAACGACCTGTGATAGTTGTAATGAAACACGGCGCGGACCGTGAGAAAATAGACGGAGTAGTGGCTGAAATCAAGAGCCGCGGCTTCCAGGCGCATCTTAGCGAGGGCCAGGAACGGACGATAATCGGCGTTGTCGGCGACGGGAGACTGTCAGACCTCCAGCACATCGAAAACCTCCCGGGCGTCGATGCGCTGGTAAAGGTTCTAAAGCCCTTCAAGCTTGTCGGGCGGGATTTTCACCCGGAAGACAGTACCGTAGAGCTTGACGGGATTAAAATCGGCGGCGGGAAGGTCGTCGTCATGGCCGGGCCGTGCGCTATCGAGAGCGAGAAGCATCTCTACGCCGCAGCCAAAGCCGTCAAGGAAGCCGGCGCAACCGTACTCAGGGGCGGCGCGTTCAAGCCGCGAAGCTCGCCTTACTCGTTCCAGGGAATGGGCGAAGCGGGGCTGAAGCTGCTTGCGAAAGTCAAGGAGGAGTTCGGACTTCTCGCCGTCAGCGAAGCCATTACACCTGATACAGTCAAGCTCGTCGCGCAGTACGTGGACATCGTCCAGGTAGGCGCCCGGAACATGCAGAATTTCGGGCTCTTGCGCGAGGTCGGCAGGCTGGACAAGCCGGTCCTGCTCAAGCGCGGCATGATGAATACCATCGAGGAGCTATTGCTCTCGGCGGAATACATTGTCTCCGAGGGCAACAGCCGCGTCATTCTCTGTGAGCGCGGCATCCGGACCTTCGAAACATACACTCGAAATACGCTCGACGTAAGCTGTATCCCCGTATGCAAGCGTTACTCTCACCTGCCCGTCATTGCCGACCCTTCGCATTCGGCGGGGACATGGTCCTACGTCGCGGCATTAAGCAGGGCGGCTATTGCAGCGGGAGCGGACGGGCTTCTCGTCGAGGTGCATCCCGACCCGGCGTGCGCGCTCTGCGACGGGAAACAATCGCTGCGCATAGAAAAGTTCCGGCAGCTCATGACCGAACTGGACTCGATTGCCACCGCCATTGGGAGGTCGCTGTGAACGCCAGGAGGCCTGCCGTCGCCCTAATCGGTACAGGCCTTATCGGAACTTCACTCGCCCTTGCGCTCAAGGAATCCGGATTCTGCGACGGTATCGCCGGTTACAGCAGGCGGGAAGAGACTCTTGAACAGGCAGTTGCCGCCGGGGCTGTTGACACCAAGCTCGAAATCCTGAAGGGTGCCGCAACGTGCGATATAATCGTACTTGCGGCCCCCGTTGGAGCCATTATCTCACACCTTCACGAATTCGGCGCAATTGGTTTTAAGGGCAGGCTCATTATCGATGTTGGCAGCACCAAAGCCGCAATTATAGAAGCAGCAGTCGAATCAGGATTGGGCGAGCGATTTGTCGGTGGGCACCCGATGGCCGGCTCAGTAGAAAGTGGGCCTGCTCATGCCAGCTCAGTCTTGTTCCGGAACAAGACTTTCTTTCTCATTTCCACGGAGCAGACTTCCGAAGAGGCGCTTGAAACGGCGAAGGAGCTTGTCGGGGCTATCGGTGCAACAGTTGTAGAAATTGGCGCCGAAGAGCACGACAGGACGGTCGCGCTGACAAGCCACCTGCCGTACCTGCTGTCTGCCGCGCTGACGAAGCTTGCTGGCGAGCAATCAGAATCGCTGTCTCATATCCATGACGCGGTCGCGGGCGCCTTCGGGGGCGCGACCCGGCTCGCCGACGGCTCGCCCGAGATGTGGGCCGATATCCTCTCCGGCAACACGGCCAGCGTCAGGGAGTGGCTTCAGAAGCTCAATGACGTTGCCGGTGAAATACTTACTGCCACTGATAAGCCTGACAAGTTGAAGGACTTGCTGCGCAGTCTGCAGGCAATCCGGGACACTCTGGTCGAGTAATAGTCAGAGCTTCTTCTTAAGCCATTTGCCGCGGGCGAGCCAGATTGAAGATGCGACCATAGCGAAAAGCGCGCCTGCGGCGACGCTCTTCCAGATATAAGTCACGTCAGCATTGAAGTAGAACACCGACAACAGCAGTACGGGCAGCTGGATGCCTGCTGTTGCGGTAATCCAGACGACCATCGGGGGCAGAGTGTCACCCGCACCCCAGAATGCGCTCGCGTGAACGGTCGTCACAGCCACGCCTATTACCGCAAACGACCCGATTCGAAGTAGCGGGATTCCTGTCCTGATAACCTCCGGGTCGGGTGTGAATATTCGCATAATCAGCCCGGGGGCAAGGAAACCTACAGCGCCAATCGCTATTGCGAGCGCAAGAGACGATAACGTCCCGTTTATAACCGCTCTCGTTGCGCGTTCAGGTTTCCTGACCGCAAGGTTTTGCCCTACAAGAGCGCTTACTGCAGTGCCGATTGCATAAAACGGTATCCATACGGTAACAAACAGACGGCTGCCTGCTCCAAACGCCGCCGTTGTTTCTTTCCCGAACTTCAGAACCACCAGAAAGGTGAAAAGAAGCACGACAGTCCGCAGCAAGTCTCCTACTGCTGCCGGGGTGCCTATCCGGAGCATCTTGAGTGCCCACTTGATGCGGGGAATCACCATTTGCGTGAGCTTCACTCGCAGGTGTGAGCGCTTCCCGAGAAGGTAGTACAATCCCATTGAACAAAACAGCGCCTGCGAGAAGACTGATGCAATTGCAGCGCCTCTTACTCCAAGAGCAGGGAAGGGACCTGCTCCAAAGATAAGCAGGGGGTCGAGCGCTATATTGAAGCCTATGGATATTCCGGCCATGTAAAGCGGCTTCTTCGCATCGCCCGCGGCGCGGAACGCCGTGTTGAGGGTAAGCGCCCAGAAAAACAACGGAAGTCCGAGGAACATTATCGTCGAGTACTGTCCACCAAGGGCCACCACGTCCGGCTCCGCGCCGACAAGTCTGTAGATACCGGCGACGAAGACAGCGCCCAGGATGCCCACAGGCAGCGAAAGAATGAATTTCAGCGACCACGCCTGTCCCGTAACAAGGCGCGCAGCATTGAATCGCTTTGCGCCGCAGTAGCGCGACACGAGCGTCGTGGTGCCGACATCGACCATCAGGCTCAGGACGATGATAAGAGCATACAGCATGCCGAAAATTGTCACTGCGGACATCGCGCTCGCCGGATTCTGTGTGCGTCCTATCCAGATGAGGTCAACCGTGTCATAGGAGGCCTGGAGGCCCATGGCGAACATGGTGGGCAGACCGAGGCGCAGCACGTGTTTGAAGGTGCTGCCGCTGGTAAGCTCCCGGGGCGGTTCCTCGGCGGCTTTCCTGAGCGTTCTGTAGAGCGGTTCGGCCATACTGCCTCGGCAATCCTGCCATTTCTGCGGGAAGCCCAGAGCGTAGCACGCCCGTGTTATGCGGTCAAACCCAAATTTTCTAATCAGAACTTGACACCCTGCAGACCTGAGTGATAATGTCAAGTTTCTGCGCCGCGTTTTATACCTGCGACGCGGGAGGCGCATATGAAAGTGTATCTCGACAATAATGCGACGACGCGGACCGACCCGGAAGTGGTCGAGGCCATGAGGCCGTACTTTCTCGACGACTACGGGAACGCGTCGAGCATGCACGCATTCGGACGGGACGCGCGAAAAGCGGTCGAGGATGCGCGGGAGAAAGTCGCGTTGCTCCTGAATTGCGAGCCAGAAGAAATCATATTCACAAGCGGCGGAACGGAGAGCGACAACCAGGCTGTTCGCGGGGTCGCGGAGAAATACGCGAAAAAGGGCGACCACGTAATTACATCGGCAATCGAGCACCCGGCGGTCCTCGAATCGTGCGTCCACATACAGGAAAGAGGCCATAACGACGTATCTTACATAAGCACCGATTCCGATGGCATTGTTAAGCTCGACGACCTCAAGGCGGCAATCACCGATAAGACTATACTTGTTACCGTAATGCTCGCCAACAACGAGAGCGGCGTGCTCCAGCCCGTTAAGGAGATAGCGCATCTTGCGAAGGAAAGAAGCATAATAGTCCATACCGACGCCGTGCAGGCAATAGGCAAGATTCGCGTCGATGTGCAGGAACTCGGAGTTGACCTGCTGAGCCTGTCGGCCCACAAGTTCCACGGCCCCAACGGCGTAGGCGCGCTGTTCATACGCAAGGGCACGAAGGTCGCTTCCCTCATGCACGGTGGGAGCCACGAACGGGGCCTTCGCGCGGGCACGCTCAACGTTCCTGGCGTTGTTGGCCTCGGCAAGGCGACCGAGATTGCCGTCCGCAACCTCGATGCCGACTACGAGAAAATCAGCAGGCTGCGTGACAGACTCGAGCGAAACATCACGGAGAAAATCAAGTTCACGAAGGTCAACGGGCACCGCGAGAAGCGCCTGCCCAATACGACAAGCATCTCCTTCGAATTCGTGGAGGGGGAGGGCGTCATGCTCTCCGCCGACATGAAGGGCGTCGCGGTCGCTACCGGCTCTGCGTGCGCTTCGGGCAAGCTGGAGGCGAGCCACGTCCTTCTCGACATGGGGCTGAGCCACGCCCTCGCGCAGAGTGCGATTCGCTTCTCTCTCGGCAGGGACAATACCGAGGAAGAAATCGACTACGCCGTTAATGTCATTGCGGAAGCGGTAGAGCGGCTCAGGGGCATGTCGCCGCTGTACGAAGATGCGCTCAAAGGTGGGGCCTGCGAGACGGCAAGCTGATTAAATCGAACATGGAGAAAGTAATGGAAGGCCAGTATTCCGACAAGGTAATGGACCATTTCTCCAATCCCCGCAACGTCGGCGAGATTCCAGACGCCGACGGCGTCGGCACGGTCGGGAACCCCGTATGCGGCGATATAATGCGGCTGTATCTGAAGATAAAGGACGGACGCATCGAGGACATTAAGTTCAAGACTTTCGGCTGCGGCGCGGCCATCGCGTCAAGCTCCATGATGACCGAACTTGTCAAAGGTAAGACAATCGAGGAAGCTCTCAAAGTCTCCAACAAGGCTGTCGCGGAAGCCCTTGGCGGCCTGCCGGTCAAGAAGAGGCACTGCTCCGTTCTCGCGGAAGAAGCGCTCCAGAAGGCCGTGGACGACTACCGCTCGAAGAAGGAAGGCAAGTGAGCCATGCCTGACCGCGTTCTCGCCGCCATCAGCGGAGGCGTTGACAGCGCGGTCGCAGCCTATCTCCTGAAAAAAGCCGGTCTCGATATCATCGGCGCCACGATGAAATTGCATGCGGATGCGGACACAACCCCGCCGCAGCGGATATGCGAGCATATCCGCATAGAGCATGCGATTATCGACATGCAGGCGGTTTTCGAACAGCAGGTTGTGGGTTATTTCCTCGACGAATACTCGCGCGGGCACACTCCGAATCCCTGTGTCCAGTGCAACCGGCTCCTCAAGTTCGCCCACCTCTGCCTGCATGCGGCTGGCCTTGGATGCGCGGCTATTGCGACAGGTCATTACGCCCGCGTTGAAAAGGATTCGTCGGGCAGGTTCCTGCTGAGACGCGGTACTGACCCCGACAAGGACCAGTCTTATTTCCTGTGGGCGCTTTATCAGGACCAGTTGCGCATTGCACAGTTCCCCGTGGGCGTGAAGACCAAGAAGGAAGTGCGCCAAATCGCAGGAGAAGCCGGGCTCTCGAACCTCGTAACTCCCGAGAGCCAGGATATATGCTTTCTGAAAAGCCAGAACTCCTGCCAGTCTTTTATCAGAGAAAGGCTTGCAGGCAGGCTTGTACCCGGTCCTGTCCGCGACACCGCCGGGAATAATCTTGGCGAGCATGAGGGCATCGAACTCTACACTATAGGCCAGCGCCGTGGCCTCGGTGTTGCAGGCGGCGAGCCTCTCTACGTGATTGACATTAACAGGACCGATAATACGATTGTGCTCGGTTCCCGCGATGAAGCCATGACGAATAGCTTCTCGGCCGCAGGTGCCAACTGGATTGCCTATGAAGAGCCGCCGGCGCAGTTCGAAGCGGAAGTCAGGATACGTTATTCTCACCCAGGCGCGCGAGCGATAATCACGATGGGACAGAAGGCGGTCCGGGTAGAGTTCGAGGAGCCGCAGTTCGCGGTCGCGCCCGGCCAGTCCGCCGTCTTCTACGACGGCGAACTCGTGCTCGGTGGCGCGGTTATCGAGAAGCGCATCTGACAAGTAGGATTCTCAGAGTTCGTACATTTCGCCGAACTTCTCCTTCAAGCGCGAGAGCAGAGGCTTGACGCTCAGGGGCCCACCCGTTACGCGCTCGAGAAGCTCAGAAGCGGTGAATTTGCTGCCGTGGCGCCAGATATTCTCTTTGAGCCAGTTGAAGAGCGTCTCGAACTTCCCCTCTTCGACTTCGGATGGAATCTCCGGGTGTGCCGCGAGCGCCGCCTCGTAAAACTGCGCGTTCATGATATTGCCGAGCGTGTAGCCCTGGAACGAGCCGCCGATACCCCCTCCGTACCAGTGGATATCCTGCATCACACCGTCCCTGTCGTCCGGTGGCGTAATGCCTATATCAGACGCATATCGCTCGTTCCACGACTCCGGCAGATCGGCTATCGGCAGCTTGCCTTCGAGCATATCGAGTTCCAGGTCGAACCGTATCATGACGTGCAGGTTGTAGGTTATCTCATCAGCATAGACGCGAATCAAGGAACGCTGAACCTTGTTTACAGCGCGATAGAAGCTTTCCATATCAAAGGAGCCGAGCTGTTTGGCGAAGACTTTCTGCAGCTTTGGATAGTAGTGCTTCCAGAAGCCGCGGCTTCGGCCCACGAGATTTTCCCAGAGCCGAGACTGGCTCTCGTGAACCCCGGCGGAGGTCCCACGCGCAAGCGGCGTGCCCTCGAAGCTGCGCTCCACGCCCTGCTCGTACATGGCGTGTCCCGCCTCGTGCATCGTGGCGAAAAGCGAGCCCGTCATGTCTTTCTTCAGAACCCTCGTGGTGATTCGCACATCGCCCAGCGAAAATTTCGTCGTGAACGGGTGGGGCGACTTGTCTTCCCGCCCGCGCTCGAAGTCGTAACCAAACTGCTTTATTACCTTCAGGCCGAAATCGAGTTGCTTTTTCTCGGAGAAGTTCTGGTGCAGGAATGAATCATCCGGCGGCTCCTGCAATGTGATTTTCTCCACCAGCGGCACAAGCCCTTCACGCAGTTCCTTGAACACCGGCCTTATGTCTGAGACTTTCATCCCATAGTCGGAGAAATCGATAAGCGGGTCCGCAATGTGCTCGTATCCGGGATAGAAATTCGCGAGTTGCCGCCGCAGGTCGAGCGTCTTTTCCAGGAACGGCTGCACACCCGGGAAGTCGTTCTTCGGACGCGCCTTGACCCACGCGTTATGCGAAGCCGCGCCGTGGGCCGCCATCTCCGCCGCGAACTCAGGCGGTATCTTCACAGCCCTCTCATATTGGCGCTGCGTGACCCTGATTAGGCTCGCCTCGTCCGATTCGTACGGCAGGCTTTCTTCGTAAGGGCGCAGGTCTTCGAGCAGCCTGCCTATCCCGTCCGATATGAAGCGCTCGTGCGCCAGCCGCCGCAGCAGCGAAAGCTGCCTTGCCCGCGCAGGCCCGCCGCCGGGCGGCATGTAGGTGTTCTGGTCCCAGCCTAGAAGCGATGCCGCGCAATTAAGGTCAAAGACCTCGCCCAGCAGCTTCTTGAGTTCCTTGAGTTTCTCTTCCACCGCAGCCTCTCCTTGCTCCTACTTATCCTTGTTCTTTTCCCACCATTCCCGCCACTGTTCCTGGTTATCGCGAAACCTCTGCTTTGTTATCTCCCCGAGCACGCTGGCGACGGTGTATCTGATTGACCGGTCCTGGTGTCCGAGGGCTTCTATCAGATAAGGAACTGCCGGCCTTCCTATGCTGCGAAGGGTAATTTCTGCGCTGAACCTCAGGTCTCTGTTCCCCAGTGCCGATATCAGCGGCTTGACAGCTCGCACATCACTTATCGCGCGTAGCGCGTCGATTGCCGTTGTGCCGGCCCATCTGGTCTCGCTCTTCAAGCCCTTCAGAAGGAATTCGAAGGCTTCGTCGTCCTTTTCGAGCTGAACCAGAACCTGCGCCGCGCAGAGCTGCGTGATGATGCTTTCCTCCTCCGACCTGAACATCGCTTTCACCGCGGCGGGGGCGCCGTCCTTGCACAGCTTGACAAGCGAGTCAGCCGCATACAGGCAGATGAGAGGCCCCTTATCCCGCAGAGCTTCAATGAGAGCACTGACAGCGTTCTTGTCGCCGGCTTCGCCGAGGGCCCGGGCCGCCGCGCTGCGCTTGCTGCCATCTTTATCCTTGAGGGCCTGCATCAGAACTTCGACAGCTCTTTTGCCGCCTATCTTGCCGAGTGCGAGAAGCGCAGAGCCAGAAATCTGCTCCACGCGGTGTCCTGCGAGCTTGCTGAGTGGCTCCACAGCCTTCGCACCACCGATGTCCCCGAGCGCATCAACAACCGCCAGAAGCATCTGATGGTCTTTCTCCTCGAGCAGGGGAAGAAGGACTTCAATCGCTCTCTCATCCCGCAGCCTGCCGAGCACCTTCACATACTCCAGCCTGCCACTCTTGTATGTATGCTCCTTGAAAGCCTTGATAATCGCTGGCACAGCCTGCCGGTCGCCGATTGCGCCGAGTGCCAATGCGGCATCGATTCGGAGACCTGTGTCCTCGCCCGTGAGGAGCTTCATAAGAGGCTCAACCGCCTTCTTGTCGGGAATGAACTCAAGGGCGCGTGCAGCCGCACTCTGGAGGCGCCTGTTCTCGTCGCCGAGTGCCTCAATAAGCGGGTCAAGTGCTTCTTTCACGTGCATCCTTCCGAGCGCCATGGCGCATTGGGAGCGGACGTTTGAGTTCTCATCGTTCTTCAGGGCCTTGATAAGCGCGGGTACAGCTTTCTTGTCCGCAATCATAAACAGCGCTCTTGCCGCCATTGTCCGCGTGCCCACATTCTCGTGCTCGAGGAGCAGCGCTATAATCTCGACCGCGGGCGCTCCGATAGATTCGAGCACCTGCAGTACGCCCGATTCGCCTGCTACGGCCTTTACAGAATCGAGCGCTTTTTTCCCTCCGATAACCAAGAGCGCCCTTACGATGCTTTTATTAACTTTGCCCTTGTCATCAATAAGGAAATCCCTGAGCGCGTCAACCGCGCTCTGGTCGCCAATCTTCTCGAGAGCTGTGATTGCTATAGCACCGGCCCCGGGACCTTTTCTCTTGAGAAACGCTATCAGGGGCTCGGTGCCTTTCTTGCTTCCAATCTCCCCTAGTGCCGCAGCCGCCCGGTTGCAGACTTTCTCGTACCTGCCTTCCTCGGAACTGAGCTTGGCCGCAATGGCATCCACGGCGCGCTCATCTCCGATTTTCCCGAGCTCCGGGATTACAACCAGGTCACGCACGGAATCGGTATCGTCGTTGAGAACCTTTACAAGAGCCTCTACCGCCTTCTTCTCTCTGTGTTCGCCGAGGATGCGCACGGCACTCTCCGCAACATCCTGCTCCTTATCTCTGAGTGCTCCTATTATGGCATCTGTCGCCTTTGAGTAATCCAATTCCGCAATGGTACGCAGCGCAACGTAGCGAACGTTCTTGTCTTCATCCTCTTTCAGCATTTTTATAAGGGGCTCGATGGCGCTGTGGGCGCGAATGCTCCCCAGGGCGCTTACGCACGACTGGCGAACTTTGGCTTCCTTGTCGCTCAGTGCCGCGATCAGCGGTGTCACCGCAGTGGAATCCTTCATGCTTCCGAGTATGCTCGCTGCATTGCCTCGAATTTCGGCGTCATTGTTCCGAAGTGCAGCGATAAGAGGTTTGAGAGCCTCCTTGCCGATGGTTCTGAGAGCCCCTGCAGCCTCTCTGCTGCATTTCTGGTCCTCAATGAGGAACTCGATGGCTTGTTGGCCGCCTATATTGCCGAGTGCCTCAATGCCTCTCCAGAGATAGCCGCGGCGGCTCTTTCCCTTGAGTATGTCAATAATGGGGGCGGCGGCCTTTTTATCCCCGATTCGACCAAGGGCCATTATGGTGCTCTCGTAGAGCTTCTTCGATTCTTCATCCTTGAGTATGTCAATCAGGTGGTCTGTCGCCCGGCTGTCCTGGAGCCAGCCGAGCGAAATAACCGCGCCCTCGCGCACTTTCTCTTCTTTGTCGTAGAGCAGGTCGATTACCGGCTCAACTGCCCGCTTGTCGTGGGTTCGCCAGAGCAGGAGGGCCGCGTCGTAACGCATTTGCCACGCCTTGTCTTTCGTCGCCGCGAGCAAGTACTTGAGTGCATCCTCTTTGTCCATGACTCTCGCCACGCAGTCAAGGGCGCGGCGGCGCGTTCCGAGGTCATCGCTCTTGAGCTCTTCAATCCACTGTTTCTCGAGTTCAGATGGATGCTTTTTCTTCTCGGGCGTTTGCTTGACGGGAGCCTTCTGTTGAGCAGGCTGGTCTTTTTCTTTGGGTTTTGCGGGTTTCTCGGGTTTGTCCTTCTCCGGTGCATCGCGCTCGATGCGCTCGATGTCGCTGCGGCGCAATGTTATGGTGCCGTACTTCATCTTAAGCTCAATTGTTTCCTCCTTCTGCGAGACAATTTTGCCCTCGAGCTTTCGGCCATCCCTCATGTGTATCGTATCTGCCGATACGCACACGGACAGCGTAAGCGCCGCCACCAGCACTGCAAAGAACAAGGTTCTCACCGCTCACCTCCAGGAATTACTGCCTGCCATATCATTTCAGGCGTCTACTTCCTTTCCTGCCACCAGTCATGCCACTTCTTATGATCTGTGCCGAAATCCTCTCCGGTTATCCACTTCAGCACTCTTGCGGCGGCGCTGCGAACAGCCGAGTTCTCCTGATTAAGCGCTTCTATCAAGGCCGATATGGCCGGCTCTCCAATCTTCCTTAGCGCCCGCGAGGCATCGCTCCTGCATGCGTTGTCTTTGAGCAGCCGGACGAGAATGTCGATGGCGCCTGTGCCGCCGAGTTCTGCGAGGGCCGTTATTGCTCCTTTTCGCGCGTCTCCGTCTCCGCTTTTTATTACTTCCAGGAAAGCCTTATAAGCCTTCTCTCCGCCGATTGCACTCAGAGCTTTCAGCGCTTCGGAGCTCACGCGTTCCGACTTGTCCTTGAGTGCTTTCACGAGCGGCTGGACGGCGCTTTCGCAGCCAAGCTCGCCGAGCATCCTGGCCGCCTGCGCCCTCATTCTTTCGTTCTCGTGCTTGAGCATCACCTCTGTAAGCGGCGCAACCGCGCTCTCGTTGCAGGTAAGTCCCAACGAATCCACGGCTTTCATGCGGGTTTGACCGTCTTTGTGCTCAAGCGCGCCGCTCAGAGCGGTAATCGCCTTGTCGCTCCCAATATCGGCGAGCGCAGCCAGCCCTGCCTGGCGGAAGTCCCATGAGTTGTTTTTAAGCAGCTTAGCCAGAGGCTCTACAGCCTCGTCGTAGCCAAGCTCGGCGAGAGCATCCGCCGCACAGGCCACAATATCCTTATTATTCCCGGTCAGCAGTCCCACGAATGGCTTGACTGCGTCTTTCCCCAGGCAGAGCAGGGCATCCTTCGCATAGGAGCGGGAACGATTGTCTTCTCTTATAACCTTGATAAGCGGCTCAATCGTCCTTTTATCGCCCATCTCCGCTGCGAACACGGCTATACCGACGGCGTATTCCTTCTCCGTATCGAGCATGGCGAGCAGCGGGTCAACTGCGCGCTTGTCCCCGATTTTACTGAGCGCCGTGAGTGCTCGACCGCGGACGTTGCAGTTTCTGTCCTTGAATATCTCTATCAGCGGCTCGACGACGCTTTTACTGCCAATCTCGCCCAGCGCCCAGAGGGCGTTCTGCCTCGCACGCATATCGACTGGGGCTTGCGCTATTCTCCGCAGCGGCTGAACCGCCGGCTCTCCGATTTTTATCAGTGCCCTGGTCGCCCTGCTCATCCAGGCACTTGCAAGCTCGCGTATGAGCAGGGGAATAACCCTCTCGTCCTGCAGTTCGCTCAGGTATTCCATGCAGGTCGTACGTGCGTAATGGCTCTTGTCGTTAGCAGCTTGAAGGAGATATTCGCGTGCTTTCTTGTCTTCGCGTAGCTTCACCAGTGCAAATGCCGCCGCCGGCTTCGTGGCCTTCTTCTCTTCATCGGACACGCTGAACATCTTCTCCACGTGGGGAATGGCCGATTTGTCGCCGATGCCCGCCAGAGCTTTAACGGCGTATAGGCGCATGTCTGCGGAAGGGCTGTCCAGCTTCTCGATAAGCGGCTTGACAGCCTTCCTGTCGCCGAGTTTGCCCAGTGCGATGCAGGCCTCGCGGCTGACGTAGCCGGAGTCTTCCTTGAGGGTTGCGACAAGCGGGTCCACGGCTCTCTTGTCGCCGATTTCGCCGAGTGCTTTCGCCGCAGACTGGCGGAGTATGAGCTTGCTGCGGTCGCCGATTCCGCTTCTGAGCATGCCCATAAGAGGGAGGACGGCGCTCTTGTCTCCGAGTTCGCCCAGTATTTCAACGGCCTTATAGCCGACCCAGCTGTCTCTGTCTCTCGCTTTTTCGAGAAGGGGCTCTACAGCGGGTCTGCCAATCTCGATAATCTTGTCTCTGAGCCTGCGCGTATCCGAGTGAACGACATGATGTACAAGCTTCTTGATTCTTCTTTGCAGGCGCCGCTCCCATGCAGCAGGGCTGGTTGCATTGTCATTATCTCTGTCGGTGCTATCACTCGGCGCTTCCGGCTTTTGCCGTTCAGGCTTGTTTTCTGAATCTTTCTCTCCCGATGCGTTTCCTTTGACGATGCGCTCGATATCGCTGCGGCGCAGGGTCATTGTGCCGTATTTCATCTTGAGTTCGATTTTCTCCTCGCTCTCGGATACTATCTCGCCCTCGAGCTTGCGACCATCCTTCATGTGTACCGTGTCGGCCCGTACACACACCGTCAGTGTAAATAGAATGCTGGCGGTTAAAAATACTATTCTCATTCATCCTCCCGTGTTTCTCTCCTGGATTTATCATGATACCTGAGCGGCATGCAGATTGCCAGAACTTTGCCTCTCGACTAATGGCGGGATACTCATGATGAAAATTTTGATATGCTGTTGCGAATTTAAAAACATGATTATTGACAGGCAAACCTTTATTTCTGACGAAAAGGCTAATGTTCTTGTGCCGGGAGAGATGAATACGTAACATACAATAAGCCCATAACAGTCAGTCATTAAGCTTGTTGGAGGGTAGGGTAGTGAAGCATTTAGTACTTGGACTGCTGCTTATCTTCTCGTGCTCTATTGCGTTCGCGCAGGAAGAGCCGGCGCCACCGCGACCGGAAGATGCGACAAAGAAGACGGAAGACGAGTTGAAGCGCGAGGAAGAAGCGCTGCGGGAGGCGGTGAGGCAGAAAGAACTGGCCGAACTAAACGCAATGGTTGAGAAGCTGGAGAAGGAGGCTGCGGAGCTGAGGCAGTCCGGCAAGGACCCGAACCTCCTGGCCGATACCGAAACAAAGATAAAAGAACTCAGAGAGAAGCTCGCCAAGCTGCAGGCCCAGAAGCCGGAAGAGAAAAAGACAGAGCCCAAAGAAGAGAAGAATCCCGTCGATGCGCTGGACTGGCTGTCGTCGGTCGAAGAAGGCATGAAGACAGCCAAGGAGAAAGGAGTCAACCTGCTCGTATTGTTCACCAATCCGGTGAACTGCGGATACTGCAAAATGCTTTTTGAACAGACCCTGAGCAAGGAAGGTGTAATCAAGCTGCTCAAGACTTTCGTGCTCGTAAGAATTGATGCCTGGGACAGGGGCAAGGGCCAGGAGCAGGCGAAAAAATACGACGCGCTGTCGATTCCGAATACGGTGCTTTTCGACTCCGAGGGTAGCGAACTCGGGCGCATATCGGGATTCAGGCCGGAGAAGCAGTATATCTCTGAGATTAGCGACATCCGCGATGCGCCCAAGAACGTGGAAGAAGGCAAGAAAAAAATAGAAGCAGATGAAAACGACCCCGCGGGTTACCTTCAGCTTGCGAAGGGCCAACTGGCACAGGGAAAGAACGACGATGCCACTAAAAACCTCGAAAAAGTCGTAGAACTCGACCCGAAAAACGAAAAGGGAATCGTGGTTGAGGCTTACGAGCGGCTGGCAGCCATTTGCCAGCGCTCGAACGCGGACAAGGCGATTGAATACGCCAAAAAGCTTTTCGACCTCGACCCGGAAAACAAGAAGGGTTATGCCCTGAAAGCAGCCGAGATGCTCTCGAATCTCCACGCCATGAAGCGGAACATGGAAGAAGCGATTAAGTACGTGGAGAAGATAATCGCACTCGACCCGGAGAACAAGGAAGAAAAAGGCTTCCAGGCGGCGTTCAACCTCGGCAATTACTATGCAAGACAGGGCGACGGAGAAAAGGCCGCCAAGTACTTCGATATTGCCAGGAAGATGGACCCCGAGGACAAGCAGGGCCGCGCCGACATAATTGACATGCTTATTGCAGTAGCGCCCGCGTACAAGCAAAAGTGGGAAGAAGCGGCGAAGGGAATTGAAAAGTTCATAGAAACCCACGGGAAGAGCGAGATGCTGCCGCGCGCATACTGGACTCTCGCCGATTTTTACAGGCGCGCCGGCAATACAGAAAAGATGGAAAAGGCGCTCGACGACCTAGTGAAAAAATTTCCCGATTCCCGCGAGGCACAAGCTGCAAAGCGCATGCTGCCGAAAGGCAAGTAGCCGGATTCCGGCTTATTGCAGCTTGACAAGCTTGACGTGGTCGCCGCGAGAGACGCTGAGTTCTGACGCGGCGGAGCCGCCAGACACCGATATTTCCAGCCTTCCCGACGACCCGAGCAGGCAAAGAAGCTCGCCGGCCTGCTTTTCGGCGTAGTTTCGCACGAATCCGCGTATCTCGCGCCCTGCGACGCGGACGAGCAGTTTCGAGCTTTTGACGCCCTGGAACACGGCTGCGAGGTGGCGCTTCTCGACGTTGGTGACGAGGTTGCCGAACCTGTCTATGTGAACGACCGCACCGCTGATTGAGTCGGGACCGATTTCGACCTCGGGTACTTCCAGGCGCACGATATCTTCCGCAACCCGGCCCAGGCGTCGGGGTTTGGCGCCGCCCGCGAGGTGGGCTGCGACCGAAGCGAAAATGTCACGTCCATGAAAAGTTGCGGAGACCTGGTCGCGGAAATACCACTCGCTTGATACCTCGATGAGCACATCCGGCTCGGCGGTGCGGAGGACAAATTCGAGCACGCCGTTGTCCGGCGCCAGGAAAAGCTGGCGGGCAGCGCTCAAGCATAGAATGCGCCTCTTCGAACCGACTCCAGGGTCAACGACTACAATGTGGATTGTGCCGCGGGGAAAGTAAGGATATGCATCAGCGAGGACACAAGCGGCCCTGAAGATATCCTGCGGCAGTATCTCGTGGGTTATGTCAATTATCCGGACATCGGGCTGGTTCTGAAGTATGACGCCCTTCATCTGGGCTACGTAGCTGTCGGCAGTGCCGAAGTCTGTAAGAAGAGTGATTACGGGCTGGTCGGCTGACAACGCATACCTCCGGCGGAGATTCTACCTGCGGCTTTTCCGTTTGGTCAAGCGAAAACGGGCAATTAATAGTCCACGAACTGCCCGCCGTTCTCCTCGGCAAGCTTCTTCATGAAGTCGCGCGCGCCGGCAAAGTTGATTGTGTGTATGACGATTCGTCTCGCAGTATTCAGGCGCCTGACCTCGTTCAGTATCGCATCCGCCGAGGGGAGCTTGCCCTGATTTGGCTGGCCGTCAGAAAGGACGAATATCGTATCGACTTCCTTGTCCTCGAAAGCAAGCAGTATTGCATCGCCCAGGTTGGTTGCGCCGGTGGGACGCATGGCTGTCGTCCAGGAGATGGCCTCTTTCTTGTTTCCCGAGCTGGCGGGCACGAGCTGTTTCTGCCACGCGTGTACGCTGCTTTCGAAAGAAATAATATTGAATTTCACCTTGGGATTGAGGGCGACGATGCAGTTTATCAGTTCGGCCTTCGCGAATTCTATCTTCGTGTCGTCTTTCGGCTGTACCTGGCCCTTTTTTCCCTTGAAGATGGGCTCCTTCTTGTCCTTCTTCTGGTCATCTTTCTTCTTGCTTGGGTCCGCCGTGGGGGGCGTGCCTGGCTGCGCTCCTGGTTTGCCCTGTCCCGTGTTTCCGCCTCGTCCGGCCCTGTTCATCCGGCCGCTCATTGAACCGGAAATGTCTATAATAAAGCAAATCCTGTGCGAGATGACATCAATCCCGTGGTACTTGGGAACCTTGGCGAGTTCTGTTTTTGGTCCCATTGCAACGCCAGGATTGGCAGTGTCGGGGCTTCCGTCCAGTTCCTTCGGAAGGACATAATTGTCTTTCGCCGCCTTCCACCAGTGGGTCCACTCCTTGACATCGGCGCCGAGGCCCATGCCGGTGAGCTTGTCCAGAGCCCTGGCTATGTCGCCGAGCAGCCGGCCCTGCTCCTTGCGCATGCGCTCGATCAGAGCTTCGACTGATTCCTTGCACCTGATTCGACCCAGTGCAACGATAGCAGCGGCGCGGACCTGCCACCTGCGGTCGTTGAGGTATTTCTTAAGAGTTTCCACGACCGAGGGGTCGCCTATCCTGCCGAGTGCATCTATAATCGCCGCCTTTATTTCCCATTTGCCCTTGGAAAGTTTGCCGAGCAGAGGCTGCACGGCATCACTGGCTTTCAATTCTCCGAGAGCGGCGATAATGCGAATAAGGGCATCCTGATCTTTCTCCGAGAGGTGGCTTACGAGGGAAGAAACCACGGATACATCGCCGCAGGCGGCCAGGAATTCTGCAACGGCGCCTCGAACCATCGCAGAACGGTCATCCAGAAGGCCGACAAGCTTCTGTGCAGCAAGCGGTTTCGGCGGTTCGGCAGTGCGGGAAGATTGTCCCGGTGCCGGCGTAGGAGGCGGGGGAGGGGGTGGGGGCGAAGCACCCGGATTTTTCTTTGCTTCTTCCTCGGCTTTCTTGCGCTCCTCTTCTTCTTGACGACGCTTCTCCTCACGCTCTTTCTGTGCACGTTCATAAGCTGCGTGCTTGCGGCTGCGCTCGGTGAAGCCTTTTACGAAGGCGACTCTTGCTTCCTCGGGAGTCTTGCGGTCTTGAAGCAAGTCGTCCGCAATCCAGGCAATGATTGTGTCATCCTTGTTGTCGCGCGCTATTTCCTGCAGGATGTATGTGATGCGATAGCGTTCGCCGTATCTGCCGGCGTTCGGGTCGTTTTTATCCAGATTGACGCTGCTTATGAGAATTGCAATAGCTTCCCTGGTGCCTATCTTGGCAATGGCACGGGCAACATCAGCCCGGTCGTAGGAACTCTGGGCTCCTTTCAAGAGGTCTGCCAGAATGGCGAGGTCGAGGTGCTCGGCGACCCTGGACAGCGCTCTTGTGACGTAAGTCTTCATGTTGGAGTCGCCGCCCTTGCTGACTTTCCGGTATATATCCATCAGGGCCGCCGCGGCTTCCTTGCTGCCGAGACTGCCGAGGGCCGAGACTGCGGACTGTTGCAGCGAGCTGTCCTTCTCGTTGTGGTAGATACCGGAAAGCCATTGAATAATTTGCAGTTTGTTGATGTTCATGTTCCCCATGGTGGAAATGACCGTCTGTTTGAGGTAGCGGTCGGTTTCCGTCGCGTACAGGCTTTTGAGCCAGTCTATAACGCGTTGCTCCTTGAAAGAGGTCGCGTATCGAATCATCGTGGCGAGATTGCTGTTGCTCGCTTTCTGGGCCTTGAGCCCGTTGTAGGTCTGCACAAGCTCGTCAAAACTGTTCGGCCTTGGCGGCGAGGTCCGCCTTACCTGGGCCAGCGCATTCTCAGGAATGCCGGAAACGGCATAGATACACGTAGCTGCTGCTAATAGAAACATAAGAACAAGAAAAAACCGCTTTCGACTTGTCATAAGATGCTCCCGGTCCCAAAGAATCCTGAAAATGCTCTAATCAAAATAAACATGCGCAGCCAGTTGATTCAAGTACGAGGTCGATTTCATTTCTTGCCGTAGTAACCGCCTCTGGGCAGATTAGTGGAAGGCCTGAAGTTCCGGTCGTTTGTTATGAGAATCAGGTCAATCCTGCTTGAAACAGGCTGTTTGGAACTCAGGTAGAGCTTGACATCGTTGTGCCTGCCGAAGGTCACTTTTAAAGCTCTTATCCAGACCCATTTCGGGCTTCCGTTGGATATGGTCTTTTCCGCGACCTTGCGACAGTTGATAACAAGCCCGATGTCCTCGGATTCGCGTTCGTTCCTTGCATACCGGACCCAGACATAGCATGGTGTGGCGTGGGGAAGCCTTACCCGCCATGACAGGTATCCCGTCCGTCCTGCTTTATAAACGCTTGCGCAGTTGGAGAGGTTCGAGACGGCCTGTTGCACCACGAAGAACCCGTTGTGCCTGCAGCATTCGCCTTCTATCCACAGCTTGAATTTTCTGCTTGCATCGTTGACCCATTCAATTTCGTTGGAGACGTTCAGCTTCTGGAGTTTCTCATGCTTTCCATCGGCCTTGACTACCACGCCCTCGCCCGATTCGATGGAAGAACTCTTTTTTCCCGAACCTACGCTCGCGGTTCCCTTGACGGAAATTACCCGCAGTTCCTTGCCTTTTCGCTGAATGTAAATATCGGAGTGCTTCATGCTGACCGGTATGCCTTCGCTGTTGAGCACGAGAGGGCGCCTGCTGCAGCTTGCCAGGACTTCGCCCTTGGACAGCTCGCACTCCGAGTGAGACATGAAGTTCAACACCGTCGAGCGATTCATTACCGCGGTTCCGCCAATGGAAAGCAGGACCAGGCCTCCGCCCTTGGAGGATGTCTTGATGGCATCGCCCTTGTAAATCTTTTCGTATTCCTGCCCGCGGTCCCATGTATCCTTGCCGCTGCGCTTGACGCGTATCTCACCGTTCAACTGGTGGAGGCGTGCGACCCACTCCGTCAGCGGCTTGTCGTCCATCTCCGTGGACGTGTCCATCTCCGAGTCGTCGGAGACGGCTATCGGACCGACATCCTCCGGATTCTCTGCTATCTCAACGGAAGAGTGGGCGGGCACCGGGCCGACAGGCTCTTCTTCTGGTTCTTCACCTGCCATGTCGTTAACGCGGCCCTCTCGATCCGCTTCACTGGAGGGTCGGGGCGGCGTCTCCACAGGCTGGGGCGAGCTTTCGCTCGGACGTGCGCCCAGATGACCCGGCTGCGGCATGCCGGTTGCACTGTCAGGCTTCGGCGCCCCTGCCCACTTCTCCGAACTTCCTCTATCGGCTGCATCGTAGGAGTCTACTACCAGGATATATATAACCGCGGCAAGAAGGACCGCAGCCGCGCTCAGAGCCGCGAGAAGCGGCGCCCTGCTGGGGGTGCGCTGCCTCGCAAGCACGACCGATTCGCGTCTTCGCGGTTGAATCCGGCGGATTACGCGGTTCCTGAAATTACGGTCAGGACGCATCCTGTTTGCCGCCTCGTCTGCTTCCCTGAGCGTCTCCACGACTTTCCGGATGGACTCCGCTTCCCCGGCGCAGGATGCGCAATCTGCCAGGTGCGTCTTGATAAGCTCGCCGTGCCCGGCCTCGACATCGCCGAGCACGTAGTCAATAAGATGCTTCCTGTATTCCTTGCAGGTCATAAAACAGCCATCCTTCCTATTGATGAATTCTCATATGTGCGAATGCGTTAGTCCTTTTTCTGCATTTCATTCAAGTTTTTCCCGGAGTTTTTTCAAAGCCTCGTGCATCCTCACGCGCAGCCTGCCAACGGGTGCGTCGGTGATTACCGCAATCTGCGAATAAGGCAGCTTCTCGAAGACGCGGAGTATGACAGTCTCGCGATAAATCTCGGGGAGTTCGGCGAGCGCTTCGAGTGCCCTCTTGTGGCGTTCGCTCAGGTCGCTGGTCTCGCCGGGGCCGAAGCCGTTGTGTGGCATCGTGTCGAGGAACTCCTGTGACTCGTCCGTCGCGGTGGATTCCGGGTATGGCCGCCTGCTTATCTTGCGCAGTTCACGTATGCACAGGTTACGCCCTATCGTGAAAAGCCACGTTGTGAATTTGGCCTTAGGGATCCATTTCTGGCGCTGTTCATACGCCTTCATGAACGCTTCCTGAGCTATTTCAGTGGCGGTGTGCTCGTCGCGGATGTAACGGAAGATAAACCTGCGCAGGCGCGTGTGATGCCTGTCCACAAGCTCGCCGAAGGCGGAAGTATCTCCTCCGGCAGCCCTGCTCATGAGGGTTTCGTCGTCTGTTGCCTGCTTGTTTTTTTCGTTGACCGAAGTCAAGGCATACCTCGTCCTTGTATCATTCTATACGACAAATAATAATGGATTGCGCAGGGAATTTCTACATCGCAGTTATCGAAAAGCTTTCGGCGCGAGGGCGCATCAGGGCGACCAGACGATTAACTTCTCGATTTCGCCGGCATCCCATTTCCTGCCTTTACCTATTCCGGGGCAGCTCTTCGAGGCGCGCTCCCATCCGCGCCTGGTCGTGCATACTCCCTTCCAGAAAGGCCACGCAACACACGCAACCGGTTTCACATCGTTTACCTTGCAGCGTCCTTTTTCGTAGAAGATGCAGTGGCCGTTCTGCTGGAGGACGAGATGCCTGTGGCCGAGGTCGTCCCTGCGTGTGAATATTCTGATAAACTCGCCGGGCGGCAGGTCGAGCGCGCCTGCAAGGCCCGGTACATCCTCTCCGCGAACGTAGACGTTTCCGTGCCATGTGCTGCAGCAGTCGCCGCATCGCTGGCATTCGAATCTTAGTTCCGTGCTCTTGAAATACGGAATCCCCAAATCAGTACCCCTGTTCCATGTCAATTACGTTGCATGGCTCGCCTGCGGCAATCGAGTTGAGAATCCGCGTTATATCTTTCATTCTCTCGGCCTCGCGTCCGGAGACGTGGCTTGCCCTGTGAGGGCTGAAAAGGAGGTTGTCGAACTCCCACAGGGGATGTTTCGATGGAAATGTATTGGTTCGCGCTTCCTTGTCAGCGGGATAGACCCACCACGTGTCGATTCCGGCTCCGCCGATTTTGCCTGATTTGAGGGCTTCGTGGAATGCATCCTCATCTATTACGTTTCCGCGCCCCACGTTGACGATGTGGACGCCATCCTTCATCAGGTCGAACTCGCGCTTTCCCACAAGCCCTTTTGCAGCCTGCGTCCCCGGGAGAGAGATGATTATGTAGTCTGCTTCAGGGAGAAGACGCGGGAGGTCTTCGCGGGTACCGAGGAAATCGAGTTCCGGGGCATTGCCCGGAGTGCGCTTGACGGCGCTGACTCTCAACCCGAACGCTCTCGCAATCACGACCAGTTCCCTGCCTATGCTGCCGAAGCCAATCAGCAGGAGGTTGCCGCCCGACAGCGCACGGCTCCACTGGTGCTCGTACCTGGGAGTCCAGTCACCCTGTTTCAGCTTATCATGCGTGGGACACAGCCTCTTGACCGAGGCGAGCAGGAGCGCCCATGCATGTTCCGCAACGTACCGGGCGTTGAAATGGGAGTTTAGAACCGTGATGCCGGGGAAATCTGGCAGTATTTCCGAATCCTGGGGCGGGATGCCTGCAAACGGGATTAAGAAGTACTTCAGGTTCGCCGCTTTTTCGAGGAAGTCTCTACCGAGGCGTGCGCCGACAACGACCTCGAACTCGCCCGCGCGCTGGATGGCTTCCTCCCTGCGGGATGGAGGGATTACAGTCAGTTCAATCCCGTCCGACATGTTCGCACGGAGAAGGACGAGTTCGCTTTCGGCAATATCCGAGAGATAAAGGACTTTCATCTGCGTCTCCATGGTAAAAAGGTAGCAGCTTGTCGTCATGCTGTCAACTGCCACAACTGTGGTGCGCGGGACAGAACCCTTGACGTTCGATTTGCATTGTGCAAAATGACCAGCGGTTCGGAACGGGAAGGAGACTGCTTTGAAGCCGGGCTCAGGATACAGGGCCTTCCAACTGGTATCAAGCATTGTCGTCTGCCAGCTTGCCGGATTAATCGGCACGCTGTTCACGGTTCCGGCCATAGACACATGGTATACCGGTCTGAAGAAACCCGTTTTCAATCCGCCTAACTGGCTGTTCGCACCTGTCTGGATTATGCTTTATTTCCTGATTGGCGTTTCGGCGTTCCTCGTATGGCGCGAAGGGCTGTCAAAGCGGGAGACAAGGACCGCCATGCTGCTCTTTCTCGTTCAGCTTGTGCTTAACGCCGCATGGACTCCGATCTTTTTCGGGCTCAGGCTTCCCAAAGCGGCTTTCGTGCTGATTATTGCGATGTGGCTCGCAATACTTGCCACGATTCTCAGTTTTCGCAAGATATCTGCTGTTGCAGCCATACTGATGCTTCCCTACATTATTTGGGTCGGTTTCGCTGCAGTTCTCAATGCCGCAATAGCCATTCTCAACTAATATCTGGCAATCCGGCCGTTGCGCAATCCCGGCAAAGGTTTTGACACTGTGCAAAACTGAAAGTATAATCCGGCGCATTCCAACCTGGAGCGGGAGAGCAGTTGCGACTACTTTTCATATACCCGAACATAGACGCGCAGATAGGATTCAACTACGGAGTGGCATCCCTCTCCGCCGTTCTGAAGGATAAAGGCCACGAGACCGGGCTTATAAACCTCAACGAGAAACTCAAGCCGATCCCTTCGGATGAAGAGCTGCTGGAGAATATCCGCGATTTCAAACCGGACATCGTGGGCTTCTCATGCGTAACCACACAGTTCAAGCACGCTGAACGCATCGCCCGGATGGTGAAAGAGAAACTGGGAATACTAACCATAGCGGGGGGCGTTCACGCGACAATGGTACCCGCGGAAGTGCTTCGAACGGCGGCGTTCGATTTCGCGTGCCTGGGCGAGGCCGAGGTGGCGCTGCCCGAGCTTCTCGACCGGCTGCAGAGCGGTGCCGACACGACGAGCGTTCCCAATGTCTGGGCCGCGAAGGATTTCAGCATCTACACCAATAAGGTCCGTGCATTCCCGGAAATCACCGGCCTGCCGCGCAAGGACTACTCGATATTCGACTTCCAGGAAATGATAGATGCCAAGGACGGGTGGGTCGGGATGATGGCTGGCAGAGGCTGCCCGTTCAGGTGCACCTACTGCTTCAACCACCAGATTATCGAGCGCTACCGCCACGATACCGGCATGTCCGTGGCCAAGCTCAAGTACATCCGGCATCACCCCGTCGAGGAAGTGATTGCCGAAATGAAGTACCTGCTGGAGCACTACGAGCGAATACAGATGTTCATTTTCGACGATGACGTCTTTACGCTGAAGAAGGAGTATGTGCTTGATTTCTGCGAGCAGTACCACAGCGCGCAGATTGAAGTGCCGTTCGTTGTCAACGCCCACGTCAAGCTCTTCGACGATGAAGTAGCCGAAGCGCTTTCGGGCGCTGGCTGCAGGATAGTCAAGTTCGGGCTGGAGTCCGGTTCGCCGAGGGTGCGCCGCGAGGTGCTGCGCCGCTACATGTCAAACGACGGCATCACGCAGGCGTTCGAAATATGCCGGCGGCACAACCTTCATTCCTCGGCTTTTCTTATGATAGGGCTGCCGACCGAAACAAGGGAAGAGCTTCTCGAAACCGTCGAGCTGCTTGCCGTGTCGCTGCCGGGCAGGTTCCGCTGGTCCGTCTTTTATCCCTTTCCCGGGACGGAAGCCTACAACATAGCAAAAAAAGCGGGTGCGATTGACGAAAAGAAGATGGCCAACCTCAGCAACTTTTTCGAGGAATCCTGCCTTGATTTCGGCGAGGAGCACAACCTCTTTCTCGACAAGCTCAATGCCGTCTTCCCATGGTTTGTTAATGCAGCCAGCTCTCTGCCATCCGCAAAGGCCTACGGGAAGATAACCAGACAAATCGAGTCGTTCTCCCGCGAGAAGTGGGAAGAAGAAAAACAGCGTCTCGCGGAGCTTGATGCCCTCCTTTCCAGCAAGGCTCTCTCGAAAGGCATGCGCCACTACGCGGTCAAATACAACCGCTTCATGGGCGTGGACTCAGACTACTTCACACGCGAGGATGCCTGAAGCGCGTTGATTTGACTGTTGAATCGCTTTGCGCTTTCTGTTACAAAATGCACTTCTTAGCGGACTGGAGTGACTCGAATGCGTGTGGCGATGTATTACAGCAACAGCGATGTGAGGCTCGAAGAGGCCCCGAAGCCGGAAATCGACCCGGGTGAGCTTCTAATCAAAATACGCGCGAGTGGTATTTGCGGCAGTGATGTAATGGAATGGTACAGGAAGGATTGCGTGCCGCTCGTCCTCGGCCACGAAGTTGCCGGCGAAGTGACCGAAATCGGAAGTGGAGTTGAAGGCTTCGAGGTTGGCGACAGGGTCATCGCGGCCCATCACGTGCCGTGCGGCAACTGCCGTTACTGCGAGGCTGGCCACCATACTGTCTGCGATACGCTGCGAAGCACTCATTTCTACCCGGGTGGTTTCGCCGAGTATGTCCGCCTGCCGGAAATCAACGTCCGGCTCGGCACGTTCAGGATCCCGGACGGGCTTTCGTTCGAGGAAGCTTCCTTCACCGAGCCTGTCGCGTGCGTCCTGCGCTCGCACAGGCAGGTAAATCTCCGGAAAGGCTCGACGATTCTCGTACTCGGCAGCGGGATATCGGGGATGCTGCATATCCACATGGCGAGCATGCTGAACGGATGCAGGGTGATCGCAACCGACGTATCTGAATACAGACTCGAAGCTGCGAGGCGTTTCGGAGCCGCCGAAGCGGTAAGCGCACCTGACTACACGCCGGAAAAGCTGCGTGAGCTTAACGATGGCTGCCTGGCGGACCTCGTCGTCCTCTGCACCGGCGCATCGCAGGCGGTAGAGCAGGGGCTCCGGTCGGTCGAGCGCGGCGGGACGGTTCTTTTCTTCGCCGCGGCCGGACGCGACGACAGGATACCGCTGCCGATAAACGAAATTTTCTGGCGCTCGGAAGTGACCCTTACGAGTTCTTACGCGGGCAGCCCGCAGGACTACCGGGATGCTCTCGACCTTATAGCCGGCGGCAAGTTGAATGTAAAAGACATGATAACCCACAGGTTGCCGCTTGAGCGCGCGCAGGAAGGTTTCCAGCTCGTTGCGAGTGCTGACAAATCATTAAAGGTAATAATAGAACCGCAGAATTGACTGTTTTTTGGAGGTGTTGCCATGCAATGGGGAATGCAGAACCGTATATCGAGAATAATTCAGCCGGACACGGGGCATACCGTCATGCTGGCGGTGGACCATGGTTATTTTCTCGGTCCCACAAGCTGTATCGAGGATGCCGAAAAGTGCATTACTCCGATTATAAAGTACGCGGACGTTCTGATGCCGACCCGCGGCGTGCTGAGGAACTGCGTGACCGCCAAGACACAAACGCCCATCGTGCTGCGGGTCTCGGGCGGCACGAGCATCATAGGCGAAGCGCTTTCCAACGAGGGCATAACAACCGCCTTCGAGGATGCAATCAGACTCAACGTGGCGGGCGTCGCGCTCTCGATTTTCGTCGGGACGCCTCACGAGCGCCAGACACTGCTCGGCCTCTCCGAGCTCGTGAACCAGGGCGAGCGCTACGGCATTCCCGTAGTCGCCGTTACAGCCGTAGGCAAAGAACTCGGCAAGCGCGACGCGCGATTCCTCGCGCTTTCGAGCCGCATTGCAGCGGAACTCGGCTGCCACATCGTAAAGACATATTACTGTGAGGAGTTCGAAAAAGTGGTCGAAGGCTGCCCGGTGCCTATCGTAATCGCTGGCGGCCCAAAGCTCGAAACCGAGATGGATGCATTTAAAATGGTAACCGAGGCTCTGGCCAAGGGGGCTGTCGGCGTTGACATGGGCCGCAACATCTGGCAGAACCCGCACCCGGTCGCGATGATAAAGGCAGTCAGGGCATGCGTGCACGAAGGCGCCTCGCCAGAGACTGCCCAGGAAATTTACAACGAAACAAAAGGTTAATCCCAAACCCCGTTATTCACGGCGGGGATAATAACGGTGTTAAATGCAGGACCTTATTGATTGGGGCCGGCGCATCGTACAGGCCGGCCTCGACCACTCGCATTACGGCAATATAAGTAAGCTCATCGGCGATAAAATTCTTATCTCCGCCACGCACTCCATGCTCGACTACCTTGAAAACGACATTATAGAAGTCTCGCTTGTCGGTCCTTCGCCGCTCGATGAGAAAGCCTCGATGGAACTGCCCATGCACCGGGCAATATACCGCGACACCGATTGTCAAGTGGTTATACACGGGCACACGCCTTATGCGGTGTCAGTTTCGCTGCTCGCGGAATACAACTTTATAGAGGAAAATACCTGCGAGTGCCGCTATGTCCTCGGAAAGATTCCGATAATTGATGGCGCGCCAGCGACGCAGGAGCTTGCCGAAAACGCGGCGAAAGCGCTCATAAACGCCCGCGGCGCGATTATCCGCGGCCACGGGCCGGTCGTGCGCGGCTCCGACTTCAAGGACGCCTTCGTTGCTCTTGCTTCGATCGAATTCACAGCCCAGGTCAAATACCTGAATGATTTGGCAAACAGGAGAAAATGAAGATTTCCCGGTTTGGTGAGCCTGTTTCTACCGCAGACCCGAAGGAGAGAAGACTATGAAACCTGCATTTCTTTTAACAGTTCTCGTATTGCTGACAGCGGCAATCGCGCTTGCCTCCTGTGCAGTTCCAGAACTTGACCAGGAAAAGACGAAAAAGAAAACGGCACAGACCAAGCCTGCCGCCGGAAAGAAAGAAGCTGAGAAGCTGCCCGAAGAAGCGTCTGACGCAAAAGCGTTCAAAGCCGAAAATGAGAAACTGCAGGGACAGCTCGGCCAGAAAGAGCAGCAGATTGCGAATCTTGCAGGCGAGCTTGATAAGACCAAAACAATGCTCGAGGAAAAGAACTCCGAGGCAGTGTCGTTGCGCGAGACGCTGAGCAAAGCAGGCGAAGAAGCCAGGGAGTTGCAGAAAGTCAAAGATGAGTTGCTTATGCGCGACCAGGAAGCGAGCCGCACGGAAGCAAGAATCCAGAACTTGCAGGAGCAGATAAAGAGACTTGAAGAACAGGCAGCCGGCGATGAAGGCGAAATAGAATTACTGCGAAACGCTCTCGCCGAAAAGGACAGCGTATCGGAGCAGGTAAAAGCCCTGGCCGGAGAACTCAAGGAACGCGACGAAACGATAGAGCAGAGAGATGAAGAAATTGTCGCACTTGAAGACGAGCTTACAGAGGTCCGGTTAAAGAAAGAACATCTCGAGATGACTGCAGAAAAAGAAAAACAGGCAGCTTTTTCCGAAGAGATGCCCGGCATAGACGACATCGGCGGTGAGAAAGGAGTATCCCAATCCATCGGGTACCTGCATGTTGTCCTGGGCGTACTCGCAGCAATAATTGTATTCCTTATAATTAAAAGGAAGATTTAAACGGTCGGAATATCCCGGTTAGCCCATCCTGCTCATCTCTTTTCACGCAAGTTATCGCTGAGAAGCACGTCTGAGTTATCAGAGCAAGGAGCATTCGCCGCAGGAGTCGCAATCGCCCCTCCGAAAGGAGAATGGCAGTGCGACGATGGAAATCACTCATCTATTTCGTTATTTTGTCTTTATTGGCAATCATGACTAATGTCTGCCTGGCGCAGGTTGTAGTTGACGGCCACGACTCCCGCGTCAAACATGATTTCCTCGTTGACATCACCTCTGTCGAAGTAAGGCGAACATCATCCGGACCGATGTTTGTTCTCAAGGGAGCCAGTGTGTTCCCCGACGGCACTCATGTCACACTGGATATCACATTCAAAAAGACGCAGGTTCCCAATGCCAACACGTACGCAACAATCAAAGACGGCAAGTTCGAGGTCACGTGGGAAGCAGCAAAGCTCTGGCCGAATAAAAAATTCTTCCCGGGCAACTACAATGTCAAGACGAAAGTTAGTTCCAGTCTACAGAGCCGCTCAATAAGGAAATTGATAAAGAAAGAGTTAGGAGCAGGAGGTAACGGCATCCACGAAAGAAACATGTACGTCACACTCGGCACTTCGAAGGAAGTGAAGAAGGAAGAGAATAGACTTAAAGAGCACTATGTTAACGCGATAAAGGGCTTAGAGAAGCTGCTTGCAGAGTTAGAGAAAAAATACATGCAGGCAAACCTGAAGTTCAGGAGGCAATTCTCAAAGTTGGATAAGAACGGCAGACCACAGAGAGACCCGAAGAATATAAGCTTCTACTTCGTAGATGAGCAGAAATTCCTGAAACACCTGCGCGACAACCCCAACGAGTTCTATGATGCGAAAGGCAGGTTCAAGAAAGATGTATGGCGCAAGTGGCTCGACGAAACATGGCGCGCTCAGTGGAAGAAGCTGAGCGACGGGCACCGGCGGATACGCGGGGACTACGTTATTACGGCATGGCCGAAGGACTACGACAACATGGCCGTAGTCCTCGGGATGCTTCTGAAACTCAGCGCGGAATATTCTATCAAGGTATATAGATGGAATAATCTTGCTCTCGACCCGAAAGACGAGACCGGAAAAGACAGCGACGGTACATCGGTTCCGGCGGAACCGAGGCTTATCAGGAAAATGCTGAAGGAAATATGGCTGAATCTCAGGCTCGACAAGTATATTGAATCTCAAAAGGAAGATAAGTCTGAAAAGAAACAAGACGGGCAATAACCTGCCACTGCTCTTTACGCTGGCCTTGCGTTCGGCGCTTCTGTTATAATCATTGCCGCTTTCGTAATCCTGAAGAGGAAGCGGTGAGTTACAGCAACATCCTTGTGAGACTTCCCAACTGGGTCGGTGATGTCGTGATGGCCACGCCGACGCTTTCCGCGCTGCGCGAGACCTATCCGCACGCACGCATTACCTACCTTCTCAAGCCCTACGTACGCAAGATTATCGAAGGGCTCGGCTTCTATGACAACCTTTTGAACTACGAGGCAGGGGGTTTTTTCGGCATGGAAAGAATGGCGCACAGGCTCCGGCAGGATGGCTACGACCTTGCGCTCCTTTACCCGAACTCCTTCAGCAGCGCTTACGTCACATGGCGCGCCGGAATCCCGCACCGCGTGGGATACGCGACCGACCTGCGGCGTTGGCTGCTAACCGATGCATTGCCTTTCGAGCGCGAAGGCAAGGAGCGAAAACCCGTCCCTATGGTCTACTATTATAACAAAATAGCTTCCCACGTCGGTGCGAGCCTGCGCAGCCCCAAGCCTGTACTGGTCCCCTCGGATGAAAGCAGGCGAAAATGCCGCAAGTTCCTCGCTGGTCACGGCGTTGGCGAAGATGAACTGCTGGCAGGCATCAGTCCCGGCGCAAAGTTCGGCTCGACGAAGCTCTGGCTGGCGGAGCGCTTCGCCGAAGTGATTACGCGGCTGAAGGACGAAGTCGGCATGCGCTCGATTATCTTCTGTGGCCCGGGCGAAGAAGAAATCTGCAACAGCATTGCATCGCAGTGCGAAGCTGCCGGGCCGATAAACACGGCGGACGGGATTATTCCGCTGGACGATGCGAAGGCGTTTGTGGAGCGACTCAGCCTCATGGTGACTACCGATGCGGGGCTGCGCCATTACGCCGTCGCGTTCGACGTGCCCGTGGTCGTCGTCATGGGGCCGACCGACAGGCGGTACACCGACGCAAACCTGGAACGAACCGCGATAATCCAGAAAACGGAACTCGACTGCGTGCCCTGCCACCTCAAGGAATGCCCGAAGGACAATCTCTGCATGCGCAAAATCAGCGCGGATGAAGTTTTCGAAGCGGCCGGAGAACTGCTGGAACGCTTCGGCGGCAAATAATGAATCAGGCTTGAACAAGCGGCTACTTTTCATTACAATCACTGCGAACCCGTTAATCGACACGGAGGCGAAATCATGGGCAAGTCCATAGCGGTTATAGTCATTATCATTCTCTCGCTCGGCTGCGGCGCGCTGGGTTACGAGGTCCTGCGCCAGCAGACCGAGAATCAGGACCTGACGGACAAGGTCACGACTATGGAAAGTGAGCTGCTGAGCATGAAGGCGAGCCTCAAGGCGGCGCCTGCACCCGCCAAAGCAAGTTCAGGGCTGCCCGACAGCCTTACCGCCAGTTTCACGGCTCTTCAGAGCCAGCTTGACCTGCTCGCAGACACCAACAGCAAGCAGAATGAGAGAATTGCCGAGCTTGTGGCCAAACTTTCTGAGCTTGAGAAAGGTAAAGCCTCCGGCGCTTCAGGCGGTGGAATTCCTGATGAGACATTGGAAAAGGAAGAAGCACTGCAGGAGGCCGTGCGCAAGGAACTGCAGGCTCAGGATGAGAAACGCGCGCAGGCTATTAAGAGCGTTGTAATGCAGCGCTTCAACGCCGAGCTTCAGAAAAACGCGGAAAAGCTCGACCTCGCGCCCATGCAGAAGGATGACATTACAAACCTCGTCAAGCGCCAGGTAGACAAGGGTTTTAAGCTCGTCATGGAAGCTTTCGAGAAAGGTGACCTCGAAGCAGTTCGAGAGCCAATTCGCCAGCTTATAGAAGAGACATACGGCGAGGTGGACAAGATTCTCGACGCCGACCAGATAGAGAAGCTCAAGGAACTCGACAAGAACGGCTACGGGCGCTGGAAGGAACAGCAGCAGGGACGCTGACCTACGCCAGCGTCTCGTTCATTGAGCCGGTCCGATACCCGTCGATATCAACCGAGATGTAAATATATCCAAGCCTGTGAAGAGCTTCCGATATTTTGTCGGAAGTTTCCAGTTCCATTATCCGCGATATTTCGGCAGGGTCCACTTCAACTCGCGCAAGCGCGCCGTGATGCCTCACCCGCACCTGCCTGAAGCCGAGCGCGCGAATGGCCTCCTCGGCATCGGCTACCTGCCTCAGCGCATCGAGAGTAATCTTCGTGCCATAGGGGAAGCGGCTCGCAAGGCACGCAAGGGACGGCTTGTCGTGCGTGGGAAGCTCCAATTCCCGAGACAGTTCGCGGATGTCCTTTTTAGTGAAGCATGCTTCCTGCAGCGGGCTCACGACCCCGAGTTCCTGCGCGGCGCGTGCTCCGGGCCGGTAATCGCCCGTGTCATCGGCGTTGGCACCGTCTGCGACATATTCCAGCCCTTCGGCATTTGCAATTTCAGTGAGCCGGGTAAACAGCTCCTTCTTGCAGTGGTAGCAGCGCTGCGGCGGGTTGGATGTGAAATCTTCATTGTCGAGTTCGGACGTTTCTATTACGACCTGGCGGATGCCGATATGTTCCGCGAGTTGGCGGGCTTCGTCGAATTCACCGTTGGGATAAGTAGGACTTTTGGCAGTAGCGGCGACGGTCTTGTCTCCGAGCACGTCAAAGGTGACGCGGGCAAGCAGCGTTGAATCTACTCCTCCCGAGAAAGCAACGAGCACGCTGCCGAGTTCACGCAGTCGCTTGAGAAGGTTCTCTTGTTTCGCTGCAAGCTCAGGCGTCACTGCGCATTTTCCTCGAGTACCTCGACCTCATCGCCCGCCTTGACCATGCCGCCTTTGAGCACTCTGCCGAAAATCGCTTCGGTCCGCGCGATGCAGGCGCCGATTTCCTTGTAAACGGCGCAGCCATCGTGGCATTCCTTGCCCTTCTGAGTAATCTCCAGAAGTACCTCGCCGAGCCTGACTTTCGTGCCGAGCGGTATTGCCAGAAGGTTCAGCCCTCGGGTCGTTATGTTTTCCGCAAACGAGCCCGGCCCGACCTCGAATCCCTGCGCGGTCATCTTGTCGATGGACTCTTCCGCCAGCAGGCAGACCTGCCTGTGATATTCGCCAGATGCGTGCGAATCACCCTCGACGCCATAATTCTCCAAAATTACGCATTCTCCTACGGGCGTCTTTTTAATTCCCTTGCGGTCGCTAACGCAGACTTCGACGACCTCGCCTTTCACTTTATCCCTCGGCCTTCTCTATTGTGACTTTCGTGCCATCGCTTACTTGTTTGAACTCCTCCGGTTCGCCGAGCAGTTTCCCGACAACATCAACCGCGCTCACGGGCCGGATTTCATCGCCCGTCGAGACCGGCGTAGGGCCGAAGAAGATGCAGAATGCGTGTCCCTGGTCCCAGTATCCCAGGTCGCCCTTATCCACGATTTCCCTGGGTTTCGACAACTCCGTCATGACCGGAATCGCGAAGTAGATTTCATCGCCCCAGGTATTGGCGTTCGCCTCGATGGGAAGCGCATCCCATATTTTCCGTGCCGTCGGCGAGTCGTTGAATTCGGCTTTCTGAACTACGCTTTCGGCACGGATTACAATCTGTTGCGCCATTGTATGTTCCTTTCTATGCCAATGTTAACACAAACGCGCCGCCCGGTCAACCGCCGCACGGCATATGCAGTAAGGAAGAAATTGTATGTTCTCGCAGACTGTGTCTAAAGAAACAGCATTTCACTGCGTATATGATTAAGGGAATCGCTGGCAATTGCGACAGGGATGATGTATTATTCTTATTCGCCCATTCGGAGTGCGGTAAATGGCGAGACTTGTATTCATCTTATTGCTTATCATGTCATTTTTTCTTCCTTCCGGTGCTTCAGCGCAGCGCCGGAACGAAACAATCGACCAGAAGATAAGCAGACTGCTCGAAAATCTTGCAAGCAAGGATGAGCACCTGCGCTCATCCGCCGAGATGGAACTTGTCAGTACGGGAAAGCCCGCAGTCACGTCCCTGATTGATGTCCTGAAAGGCCGCAAGGATGACATGCGCTGCCGCGCTGCGAGAATCCTCGGCAAGATAGGCGACAAGTCGGCTGTCAAGCCACTGGTCGAGTCATTGAAGGATAAGTCGGCTATGTTGCGTCTGGCCTCTGCGACGGCGCTGGGTGCAATGGGCGACGGGAGCGCCGTCGGCGGCCTGGTGGGGCTTCTGGGAGACAGCCTGCCTCCGGTACGGGCGGCTGCCGCTAGGTCGCTGCGGGAGATTGGGAAGCCCGCCGTCGAGGGACTTACAGGAGCGCTTAAGAGCGAGAACGCAGGTATTCGCCGGGAAGCCGCTTATGCACTTGGAGACATAGGAGACAAGGAGCCGGTTCCCTCGCTCATAGAACTCCTCAAGGACGAGGAGACACGGGTTCGAATCGCTGCCGTGGAGGCGCTGACCAGCCTTGGAGATACGAGGGCGCTGCAGCCCCTGATAGAGTGCCTGAAGGACAAGGAAGCAACGATACGCTATGGATGCGCAAACGCGCTGGCTGAATTCAAGGATGAAAAAGCCGTCGATGCGCTTGTGGAGGCGGCGAAGGATGACGATTATTCCGTAAGCAATGCCGCCGTAAGGTCGCTGGGTAAAATCGGCGGCGACAAGGCCGTTGGCTCGCTTATTAAGTTGCTCAAGGAAGATGATGCGCGCGTGAGCGCTTCCGCGGCGGGTGCGCTGGGTGATGCCGGCGACAAGAAGGCTGTGGACCCGCTGCTTGAAGCACTCAAGAGCAAGCACAGCCGCGTTCGCGGCGCCGCGGCGCTGGCTCTTGGGACGCTGCGAGACGGAAAAGCCGTTGACCCGCTGCTCAAGGCGCTCAGGGACAAGGATGAAGAAGTCAGATGCTGGGCGGTGGTCGCACTGGACCGCCTCGGCGATAAGAAGGCTGTGGAGCCTCTAATCGAACTGCTCAAGGACGAATCCGCAATGGTAAAGCTCAGCACTGCCCGTGCGCTGAAACACCTCACCAAAAAGAACTTCGGCGAAGACTACGAGAAATGGAAACAGTGGTTCGACGACACCAATGAATAACATCCGCCTCCCCTCGTTATTGAACAAGAATCCTGTTTGCCAATGCGGATTTTTTCAGGAGTTGCCCTCATGAGGAATATTAGCATTTTTGCTTTGATAGTTGCGTCGGTTATTCTTGGCAGCGGTTGCGCCGCCGCCGGTAAAATTACCGGAGCGGTTACCGGTACCGACTGCTGGATAGCAACTGTTATTTCAACTCAGGAGGTGCTGGACCATAGAACATTTCTGGTTGTAGTCGGACAGAGTGCCGAGGAGCAGCCGGACGGCGACCTGAAACTCGCTTTCGAGACGGAGTTGGAAAAAGTATTCAGCAGTCAGCAGATTGCTTTCAATGACCGAATCATAGGGAAGCTGGCACCCGGCCAGAAGGTGGAGCCGACGCAGGTTCTTGTCTCCGCGCAAACAAGGGTCATGGAAATGCCGACTCCCGCATCGCCCGATACACCTGTACGTCAGATTCTGCTCGATGTCAGGCTGGCTGACCCCGGTACTGCCAGAATCATTGCTGAGGTCACGGTCGCGGGCAATGTTGGAGAATCCGGGCTGTCAGAGATGTGCATGGAGGCGTGCAGGGCGCTGAGGTTTGCTGCGATAGCGGCGCCTCCTCCATGTATGTGAGTCCCGAACGATTAGCTGCCGGCAGGCTGCCGGGGTTGTCATAAGAAATGAGGCACTTGATGAGGCGAATTGTTGTGCTGGGCTGTGGGCGCGTCGGCGCACTTATGGCGAAAGACCTCGCCGCGCACTCAGACCTCGAAGTGACAGCCGTGGACGCGAGGCAGGAAACGTTGCGGCGGCTCAAGGCGCAGGCCCGGCTCAAGACAAAGAAAACAGACCTGTCAAATCCGAAAGAAGTTAGCAGATTAGTAGAACGCTTCGACCTCGCGGTCGGCTCCGTGCCGGGGTTCATGGGCTTTACGACAATGAAGGCGGTAGTCGATGCGGGCGTTGACTACGCCGATATATCGTTCTTTCCCGAAGACCCGTTCAGGCTCGACAGGCAGGCGCGAGCGAAGGGTGTAACGGCGGTCGTGGACTGCGGCGTGGCACCGGGCATAAGCAACATGATTGTCGGGCACGTGGACTCCGTTCTCGACAGGACCGACAGCGTCACAATCATGGTCGGCGGTCTGCCGAAGAAGCGCGAGCAGCCGTGGGAGTACAAGGCGCCTTTCTCGCCGCCGGACGTGCTGGAGGAATACACGCGACCGGCGCGGCTCGTGCGAAAGGGAAGGGTGGTTACCGTTCCAGCGCTTACCGATGTAGAGCAGGTGAAGCTGCCCGGTATCGGTGTACTGGAAGCGTTCAACACGGACGGCCTGCGCACGCTGATTCGCACAATCAGGGCGCGTGACATGAAGGAGAAGACGCTGCGTTATTGCGGCCATGCCGACAAGATTCGCCTGCTGCGCGACAGCGGCCTTCTGGATAAGCACAAGGTCAAGGTCAACGGTAACACGGTGAGGCCGCTTGATGTAACTTCGCGGATGCTGTTCCCGATGTGGGAACTGGCGGAGGGTGAAGAGGAATTCACCGTCATGCGTGTTGAAGTTGAGGGAAAGAAAGACGGCAAACGGCTGCGCTACACCTACGACCTGCTCGACTGGTACGACAGAAAGACAGGCGATACATCCATGGCAAGGACGACCGGCTTCCCGAACGCGATAATGGCGTACTTAATCGCCACGGAGGAATTTGCTCATCCCGGAGTCTGCCCGCCGGAATACATTGGCCGCGATGAGAAGACCTTCGACGAAGTCCTCAAGGAACTCAGGAAACGAAACGTCAAACTCCGCCGCAGCATTACCAAGCTATCCTGACCGCGGCTTGTTTCTCTCCGCACATTGCGATACAATAGTGGTATGACAAGAACTGCAATGTATGCATGGGCAATTCTTCTGATGATAACGGGATGCAATGCTGCAACAAACTCCGGGAACCGCAATTACGAGGCTGCTAAGGAAGCCGGAGTTACGGCGGGCTCTTCGATGGAAGATGTGCGCAGACTAAAAGGATCTCCACTGAAAGTAGAATATCTTCCCAGTGAGCCATGGGAACCGCCCAAGCCGGAAGGCATGACTAATGAAGAGTACACCAGGAAAGTGGCGGAGTCCAAAGAGAATACTGCGAAGGAATACTGGGTGTATTCGGATATGAGAGTATACTTCAACTTCAATGACCGCGTTCTGAAGACACAACCCGTTACGAAGTAGCCGGCGGTCCGTTTTTACGCAAGCTGGTCGGTGAGTCTGGTGCCGCCGAGGAGATGGAAGTGGAGATGGCCCTCCTCTTCGCCCGCATCGGGGCCGCAGTTGGCAAGCACGCGGAAGCCGCACTGGAAAATCGCAAACTGCCTCGCAAGCTCCGGCACAAGTCCGAATATCTGAGAAATTACATCGCAGTCGGCCGGAGTCACTGCGGCGAGTGACGGGATGTGGCGCTTCGGCGCGATTATGAGGTGAACGGGCGCGAGCCCGGCCGGGCTGCGGTAGACAATGATGTCTTCGGTTTCACTGACGAGCGCCACTTCTACCTCGCCGCTTACAATGTCGCAGATAAGGCAGCGCTGTTTCATTGCATGCCCCCTCACCCCAACCCTCTCCCCCGAGGGGAGAGGGAGAAAGACAACAAAACGAAATTAGCACAGCACAGGGCCGGCTGTCAAAGGCAATACGGGGAATGTGCGTTTTGTTTGCACCGGTCAAACATGGCGGGCCGGAGCGCCGTATAAGTGGCAGAACGCCGCAATAGGCTTGATGTTATGGGAAAGTGAAGGTAGTATTTGACCACATCGCGTTCGGGGAAACAGAACTTACTGTAAGATGTCTTTCTTAGGAGGGAGATATGGCCAAGAAGAAGGAAGCGGAAGCGGAAAAGAGTGACGGCTCGACGCCCGAGATGTCCAAGAGCGACATGCAGCAGGTGAAGCACCTGCAAGAGGGCTACGATGTCATCAAGAAGGAACTGGGCAACAACATCGTGGGCATGCAGGATGTCATAGAGGAGCTGCTGATAGCCATATTCTGCAGGGGCCACTGCCTCCTGGTGGGCGTGCCGGGTCTTGCCAAGACGCTGCTCATCAAAAGCCTCGCCATGTGCCTGGACCTGAGCTTCAACCGCATCCAGTTTACCCCCGACCTCATGCCCTCGGACATAACGGGCACCGAGGTCATCCAGCAGGACAAATCGACGGGCGAGCGGACGCTTGTATTCATCAAGGGCCCGGTTTTCGCGAACATAATACTCGCCGACGAAATCAACAGAACGCCGCCGAAGACGCAGGCGGCGCTTCTGGAGGCGATGCAGGAATACCAGGTGACCGCGGGCGGGCGCAAGCACGACCTCAGTTTGCCGTTCTTCGTGCTCGCCACGCAGAACCCCATCGAGCAGGAAGGCACCTACCCGCTGCCGGAGGCGCAGCTCGACAGGTTCATGTTCAACATATACGTTGACTATCCTTCGGTGGACGAAGAGATGGACATCATGAAGCTCACGACGACCATCCAGGACCTGCAGCTCAAGAAGGTTCTGAGCGGCAAGGAAATCCTGCAGATACAGGAAATCGTGAGGAAAGTTCCCATCGCTGACCACGTGATTCAGTATGCGATGAACCTGGTTCGCTCGACGCGCCTCATGAAGGAAGAGGCGCCGGACTTCGTGAAGGAATGGCTAAGCTGGGGCGCCGGCCCGCGCGCGACGCAATACCTGATTCTCGGCGGCAAGGCCAGGGCGCTCCTGTACGGGCGCTACTACGTCTCCTGCGACGATATCGCGGCGGTAAGCCACCCGGTTCTGCGCCACAGGCTCATAACCAACTTCACGGCCGAGGCCGAGGGCATCACCACGGACACGATAACAGACAGGCTGCTCGAGCACGTGCCGAAGACTTAGGGACGTGCGCCCGGCTGGCTGTCCGAGTTTACAGGATTGATAGCAGGGAGCCGTCATGCCCGAGATTGAAGAGGACTATCGGAAGTACCTCGAGCCGAAAACGCTCAGCAAGATAAGGCGCCTGGACCTGAAGGCGAGACTCATCGTGGAGGGCTTCATCTCCGGCCTCCACAGGAGCCCGTACCACGGCTTCTCGGTGGAGTTCGCCGAGCACAGGGAGTACGTGCCCGGCGACGACATCAAGCACATCGACTGGAAGGTCTGGGGGCGTTCGGACAGGTACTACATAAAGCAGTACGAGGAAGAGACCAACCTGCGCTGCCACGTGGTTCTGGACACCTCCGAGTCGATGCGATACGGGTCGGACGCGGACGTGACCAAGTACGACTACGCGTGCTACGTGGCGGCGTCGCTGGCCTATCTCGTTCTTCACCAGCAGGATGCGGCCGGGATGGTGATGTTCGACCAGGATATCCACCAGTACCTTCCGCCGACGTCCACGGGAATCCAGCTCAAGCAGATGCTCCACGAGATGACCGTATGCAAGCCGCGCGAGAAGACCAACATAGGCATTATTCTTCACAACCTCGCCGAGCGGATAACGAAGAAGGGGCTGGTGATAATCATCAGCGACCTTTTCGACAGCGTGGACAACATCATGTTCGGCCTGAGACATCTGCGGCACAAGAAGCACGAGATACTCGTGTTTCACATCCTGGATCAGTACGAACTGACGTTCCCGTTCGAGACGATGACCCTTTTCGAGGGTCTCGAGGGGTATCCCGAGCTTCTCGCCGACCCGAGAGCGCTCAAGAAAGCGTATATCAAGGAACTCGACAAGTTCCTCGCCGAGTTGAAGAAGGGGTGCCGGAATAACCGGGTTGACTACGTACAGCTTAACACTGCCATGCCGCTCGACGTAGCGCTGACGACGTATCTCGCAATGCGCGGCGCCCGCGTGACAAAGGGCGGCACGGGAGGGAATGCCTGATGCCAACTTTCGCAAGCAGCTCGTTGCTGTGGGGGCTCTCGCTCGCCGCGGTGCCGATAATAATCTACCTGCTGAACAGGCGGCGGTTCAAGCGCGTCATCTGGGCCGCGATGGAGTTCCTGCTGCAGGCCATGAAGAAGAACCGCAGGCGCCTGCGAATAGAGAATCTGCTCCTGCTTATCATACGCACGCTCATCGTCCTGCTGTTCGTAATGGCGATAGCCAGGCCGCTCATAAAGAGCAGGGGATTCTTCGACATCCTCGACAGGCTTCAGAGAAATCTCGTCCTCGTAGTGGACAACTCATATTCCATGGGATACAAGACCGGCCCGACGACTTCGTTCGAGCGCGGTCTTAAATGGGCGAGGTCGCTCGTGCAGACGCTCGAGAGCGGCGACAAGATAAGCATTGTCTTCATGAACAGCTCGCCGGAGCCGCTCTACGAGAATCCCGTCACAATCGGCGGCGAGGATGACAAAAAGTCGATTGCGACTGACATGAGTTCGATAAGGCTCTCTTCGAAAACCACCAACGTGCCCAGGACCCTCGACAAGGTCGTGGAGATACTCGACAAGTTCGAGCCAGAGGCGCGCCCGGGGGAGATGACCCAGCGAAAGACGGTCTACCTGATAACCGACTGCCAGGTGAACGGCTGGGGCCAGGACGGCGTTCCGGCGACCAAGCATCTGACGAAGATTTCCGAGCAGTTCAGCAGGCGCAAGGCCGACCTGCAGGTGCTGGACGTGGGAGAGAAGGATTCACCCAACTTCGCGGTTACAAGCCTCAAGTGCGACCACGCGCTGGTGGGGACGGATATCCCGGTGACTTTCGAGGCGACCCTCGAGAACTTCTCGAAAATCACGTTCCCGGACGTTGTGGTTTCCCTTACCGTGGACGACCTGCCGCAGCAGGATGTGACCATAGACCTCGACCCGGGCAAGCCGCGCAAGCTGCTCTTCAACTACCTGTTCAAGGACCGGGGCTATCACCACTTGCGCGTCGAGGCCAAGACGGACCGGCTTGGCGCGGACAACGAGGCCTATCTCGCCGTGAGCGTGCATGACAACGTCGAGGTGCTGGTCATTGACGGGCGCCACTCGGTCGAGGCGTGGGAGAGTGAATCGGACTATATCAGGGCGTTCTTCTACGCAGGCATATCGGTCGAGGGCAGGCCGAGAATCCTGCCGTTCAGGGAGACGATAAGGACGCACATGGAGTTCGAGTCGCTGATGCAGGGCGATGCGGTTGGAGAGCTGCGCCAGTATGATATCATACTGCTTGCCAATTTAAGCGATTTGACTCCCGAGGCCGTTGCGGCCATCACATCCTATGTCGAGCAGAGTGGCTCGGTGCTGATATTCCTCGGGGACACCGTGATTCCCGAGAGGTACAACCAGTTCATGTACCAGGAAGGCGCCGGCATCCTGCCCGCCAAGCTCAAGGATGTCAAGGGCGACAGGGAGCGCCTTACGCCGATTACGCTCGACATTCAATCCTACGACCACCCAACGGTCAAGTTTTTCGAGAACTGGCCGCTGGCGCTGAGGCGGCCCATGGCGTTCATGTACTACGACTGCGAGCCGCCGGAAGGCGACAAGAACGTGACGCTGATTGCCAGCTACGACGACAAGGGCGGCAATGCGCCCGCAATCCTGGAGAAGAGGTTCGGGCGCGGCAGGGTGCTGATGGTGACCAACAGCGCATGGGACGACAGGTGGAACAACTGGAACAAGTACCAGTTCTTCCCGATATTCCTGAGCGAAGCCCTTGCGTACCTGAGTCATTCGGCTGGCGCAAGGGTGAATTACCTCGTCGGCCAGGCCTACCAGAGGGTGCTGACGGCGCAGGAGTGGGCCAACGAAGTCTACATAATGCCGCCGACGGAAGAGTCAATTAAGAAGAATCTTAAGAAACTCGGTTCCGGCGAAGGAGGCGCGGGCGAGGATTCGCAGGGCGCGAGATTCCAGCTTACGCATGCGGAAACGGACATGCCCGGCATCTATAAAGTAGTGTTCACCGGCGGCCAGGGAATGCGGGGCATGAGCGAGCGCACGGAGAATTTCGCCGTGAACGTTGACACCTCCGAGGAGAGCGACATGACCAAGCTCATCCAGTCGGAGCTTCAGGCCGCCATGCCGGCGCTGACCGACCCCAAGCCCGAAATCAAGCATCACAGCGAGGTCACGGGCGACCTGGGCAAGGGGACAGACGAGACTGGTGGACGCGAATTCTGGAAGCATTTCATTATCGCTGTGCTCGTGCTGCTGGCTATTGAGAGCCTGCTGGCGCAGCGTTTCGGAAAATACGAAAAGTAGCAGATTCGAGACGGGAGTGTGAGCGATGCTCAGCATGTTGCGTGTTCTGGCGCAGGTCGAGGCAGCGGGCGGCTCGAGAATGCCGGATGTCAAGTTTCTCGGCATGCCGGAAGAAAAGTGGATAGTCGTCCTGATTGTCCTCGCCATCGTGGCGGTGGCTTGGCTGATATACAAGCGGGAAACGGGAACCGCGGGCTCGGTCGCCAAGGTCATTCTCGGCACGCTGCGGATACTGATTGTCCTGCTGGTCCTGTTCGTGCTCTTCGAGCCGGTGTTTTCGACCGAGGAGAGCCAGGTCAGAGACTCCTTCGTGGTCGTGCTCATCGATGAATCTCTTTCTATGGACTTCACGGATTTCTACAGCGACCCATCCGAGATGTCGGCCCTGGCTACCGCAATAGACATTACCGAGGACAGGCTCAACGAGACGAAGCGGCTCGACATCGTAAAGTCGATGCTCGCGAGGAACGACGTAAAGTTCATCGAGCGTCTTCTTGCGAAAAACTCGCTGAAGATTTTTACATTCTCCTCGGGAATCAGGCTCTACGGCGAAGGCCGAAAAGGAGAGAAGTTCGAGCTTGCCGAGGGAATCGGAGACAAGGAGAAAAAGGACGTGCCGTTCAGCGGCCTGGCGGCGAAAGGTTCCGAGACGAGAATAGGCGACTCGCTGAACGAGGCCCTGAATTTCCTGAAGGGCCAGCGCGTGGCCGGAGTGATAATCATCAGCGACGGGCGCGATACGGAAAGCGGGATGTTCGACCCCAAGCGGGTGGCCGATGCGGCGGGCCTGAGGGACATTCCGGTATTTACAGTGGGCGTCGGCAATCCCGAGAAGCCGAAGGACATCGCCCTCGAGAAAATCGATGCGCGCGAAGTCGTGCTTCTCAACGACAAAGTCTCTTTCGACTTCGTAATCCGCTCGCGCGGCTACGAAGGCCAGGACATAACGGCAACCCTGCGTTTCGGCGAGGATGTCAAGGAGTCGAAGCAGATAAAGCTTCGCGGCGAAAACCGAGAGCAACGCGAAACCCTTAACTACACGCCGAAGGAAAAGGGCGAATACGAGGTCGTGCTCGAGCTGACCGTGAAACAGGGCGAGCAGTTCAAGGACAACAATAAACTCACACACCACCTCAAGGTAGTGGACAAGAAAATAGGTGTGCTTTACGTCGAATGCTATCCGCGCTGGGAATACAGGTATCTCAAGAACGCGCTGCTGCGGGACAAGACAATGAAGGTGCACTGCCTGCTGCAGTCGGCGGACGAGGGATTCCCCCAGGAGTGTTCTCCGGACCTTGAGCCGCTAACGGGCTTTCCGGCGACAAGAAACGAGCTTTTCGACAACTACCACGTAATTATTCTCGGCGACATCGACCCCACGCATCCGAAACAGCCCATCACCGTGGACCAGATGAAGCTGATAAAGGAATTTGTTCAGGATAAGCGGGGTGGCCTGCTCTTCGTAGCGGGGGAGAATTACTCGCCCGGCTGCTTCAGCCGAACCCCGCTCGAGAACCTCGTTCCGATAGTGCCGGAGCGGCCCGGCAGCGGCTGGACGTTCTCCGAGCCCAAGACCTCGACCTTCCACATGCTTCTGACCCCCGAGGGGCGCGAGCACGAAGTCATGAAGCTCCTGTCCGAAAAAGATGCGAACATCGAGCTATGGGAAGACAACGACAGGCGCGAAGCGAACTCGCTGCCGGGTTTCTACTGGTACTTCCCGTCTAAGAAAGCCAAACCGGGAGCGATAGTGCTGGCTACGCACCCGAAGAGAAAGATTGATGACCGCGAGAGAGTGCCGCTCATCGCGACCATGTACACTGGCGGCGGCGTGGCCATGTTCGTCGGCGTTGATTCCACCTGGCGGTGGCGGGCGGGCATAGGCGACGCCTACTTCTACAGGTTCTGGTCGCAGGCTGTGCGCTTCCTTTCCAAGAGGATACTACTGGGCAGCTCCAAGCATCATTCGATATCCACCGACAAGCCCTCTTATTACCTCAACCAGCAGATAAACATTACCGCGCGCATACTCGACAAGGATTACAGGCCTCTGGAGGCAGAGAAGCAGAGAGTCAACATGCGCACTCCCGACGGGCTTGATGCCGAGATAGAACTCATGCGCAACCCGAAAAGGCCCGGAACTTACTCGGGGTCGGTTTACGTCAGGCAGCTCGGATGGCACAAGCTCTGGATAGGCATAGGCGCCGAGGACCCGGAGAAGGGCATGGCATTTACGACCTTCAACGTGGAAGTGCCCGAGCTTGAAAGCAAGAAGCCCGAGATGAACAAGAAGCTTCTGCAGGAGATGGCAAGCCTGACGAAGGGAAGGTATTTCGAGATATACGATGTTGCGAACGTCCCGGACCAGATAGAGGAGATTATCGAGACCATAGAGACGAAGGTCAGCGAGGACAGGCTCTGGGACAAGAACCTCCACCAGCTCCTCGTTTACCTGGGTCTCCGCAAGGGCACCTTCGAAATCAGCGAGGAAAAAGACGATGAGAAAGATAAGGTGGCCGAAGTTCCCGGCGGGACCAAGGAACCGTTCTTCCTGATGCGAATCAAGCTGAGCAACTGGCTGATAATACTGTTCGTAACCCTGCTTGGGGCCGAGTGGATAGGCCGCAAGCTCAGAAGGCTTATTTAAGGCGTGAACAACGGGAAAGCAAGAGCGGCGCTGGCCGGCGCGTGGAAGAGAAGCTTCCTCGCAATCTTTGCGTCCGTCCTGCTTGCGGCTGCACTCAGCGCGCAGGGAAAACCGGACAAGCCGGGCATCGAGCGCAACAAGCTGACCATTGCGAACCTTATTGACTTGAAAAACGAGCTATCCCTTATCGACCTGTTGGAGAAACAGAAGGACTGGGACCAGCTTGTAACATTCTGCGAGCGCCTGTTGCCGCAGACGGCGGGCAAGGTCGTGCAGAAATCCGATATGCTTTTCCTGAGCGCGGAGGACGCGCTGCTCGACAGGCTGGCCTCGCTTGGCGCCGAAGCGAGACTTGCCTACCGGGTACGTTACGACCGGGTGGCCGAGCGTGCCTTCCGCGCCGCTGTGAAAGAGCGTGACGCCGTCAAGCTCGCGAACACCGCAAGCCGCTTCCCCCTTTCGAGCTGGGCGGACAATGCGTTGAGCATGCTCGCCTCGATTGAGGCCGAAAAGGGTAGCTTCGATAACGCCCTTGCACAGATTGAGATGCTGTTCTCAAGATACGAAGACACTGACATGAGCATGAATATGCTTTATGCCAGGGCCGCATGGTACAGTTATTACTCGCGAAGGACGGCCCGCGCGAAGGAGTATCTGAAGAAGCTGCAGGCCGGCGATGGCACGGAAATCGGGGAAGCGGTCAAGTTCCGGGTATCGCAGCTTCGAGAGCTTCTGGCTTCGGGCCGCACGCCGGACAGCGCGGTATCGCAGGAACGATACACGGAAGGCATCCCCCGCGGCGGAATCAGCCGGGACGGCCTGCCGGGACGAATCCCCACCGTGGGCAGCATTGCCTGGCAGGGGAGACTGTTCGGCACCTCGGGCGCAATGACCCAAATCAAGAACAACCGCCTGCGCGCGAGAAAGCGCAACCGCCCTCTATCGCCCGGCAGCGACGACTTCCGCTACCAGTCGGCGGCATACGGGGGCAGGGTCTACACGCCTACGGAGGTCGGCGTTAACGTCTTCGACATGCGAAGCGGCAGGCTTCTCATGGAGCTTCGCGCGCCCGGCGGCGGGGAGTTCTTCCCCGGACTGGACACGCATCTCGCACCGACGGTGACGGAAGACAGCGTTTACGCGAATCTCGTCTGCGACGTAACAGACAGCGAAGACTGGAGCGGCATACTGGTCAGCGCGGCCATTCCCCGCTATGCCCTGTGCGCATTTAACCGTCGCTCGGGCAAGCTTCGCTGGCTTGCGCACCGAGGCGAAAAGTACAAAAAGTACTTCGCGGGTAAATGGCACTCGATAATAGCTTCGCCCGTCGTGCTCGACGGCAGGGTCTACGCGGAAGTGAAGGTTCGCCAGATGCTCGTCAAGAGCTTCCTGGCCGCGTTTGATGAAAAGACCGGAGAAATGGAGTGGGTCACGCCGCTGTGCTCGAACGGGACCGAACTGACGATGTTCCACTACGATGCACGCGGTCCTCTTGCAAGCATGCTCGTCGCGCAGCAGGGGGCCAGGCCGACGCTCTATTGCTGCACCAACCTCGGCGCCGTATTCGCGCTGGACCCGGAAAGCGGCAGGATTCGCTGGTCTTCGCTGTATAACCAGATACCGCTGCACGCGGCTGACAACTATTACGCCAACATGAGGAAGATAGCGTGGGCGAACTGCCCGCCCGTTCTCTCCCGGGGCGTCCTTGTTGCTGCGCCGCTCGATTCCAGCGAGGTTTACGCATTCGATGCGGCCTCGGGCAGAGTTCTGTGGAAGTTCGACAGCGGCCTGCGCAATCCCACGTTCAGGCAGCTTGTCGGTGTGGTTGAAGACAAGGTAATTCTCAGCGGAACGAAGCTTACCGCGCTTGACCTGCACTCCGGAAAGGTCAAGTGGACATCGACGAGCTTCGGCGCGCTCGGAGGCAGCGGACAGGGGCTTGCCAACGAAACCGAGATAGTGCTGCCGCGGCCCGAGGGGCTTTACCGGTTCTCTACATCGAGCGGGAAGGTCCTCGTCATGGAGAGATGGCCCATGCGCAGCATGAACGAAGAACCGGGCAACCTGCTTCAGGCAGACGACCGTCTTGTCGTTACGGGAACTTCGAAAATAACCGTGTATAAGCGCAAAGAGGACAGATGACCGCGGGCAATGCATATAATAACGGTGAGCAAGCGGCCTCTGTGAGAGGGCTTCTTGGGGCACTATGCCTGCTGCTTGTGACGGCGGTGGTGCTGCTGCTGACGGTAATCCTGATGGCGGACGAGGTAGAAGAGGGCGAAGGAAACCGGGAACACGGTAAGTTCGAGCTGGACGACGAGACGAAGAAGGCAATTGAGAAGGGCTTGCAGTACCTTGCCGCCCATCAGGAAGACGACGGGTCGTGGAAAGACGTCGTCGGCCGGAAAATAAACTATTCTTACGTGGGGGCGCACGATAAGCATGTGGGAGTCACGGCCCTGGCCTGCATAAGTTTCATGGCACACGGGAATTTCCCCGGCAGGGGGAAATACGGCGAGAACGTGGAGCGGGGACTCGACTTTATCCTGAGTTGCATCGACATGAACGGCTACGTTGTCTACGGTTCGAGCAGGATGTACAGCCACGCGTTCGCCACCCTCTTTCTGGCCGAGGTATACGGCATGACGACTCGCCGGGACGTCGGGGACAAGCTGCGCTCGGCGGTAAATGCTATTATTAAAGGCCAGAACGCTCAAGGGGCCTGGCGCTACAAGCCGGACTCGCAGGATTCGGACCTATCGGTCACGGTATGCCAGGTCATGGCGCTTCGCGCCGCGCGAAACGCCGGAATAGCGGTGCCGGTGCAGACGATAAAGCGCGGCATCGAGTACGTCAAGAAGAGTGTTGCGCCCAGCGGCGCCTTCTACTACCAGATATACAACGAGCAGGGTTTCCGGATAATGTCGAGGACGTCGCTAGCGTTGACGGCCGCGGGCGTGGCCACCTTGCAGGCGGCCGGTGAATACGATTCCGCCGAGGTCAAGCGCGGCATCAACTACCTTTATCGCAATTACGTATCGGCCCACCGCCCGCGCTCGACCGTTGAACGGGAAGTGAGGCAAACTTTCGAGTTTCTATACGGGCAGTACTATGCAATCCAGGCCATGTATCAGGCCGGAGGCAGGGTATGGTCCGACTACTGGAGGCGGCTCAAGACGGAGCTTTGCGCCTTCCAGTACGCAGATGGCAGGTGGCAGGATCTCGTCGGCCCCAATTACGCGACCGCGATGGCCACGCTTATCCTGCAGATACCGCTTGACTATCTGCCTATTTTCCAGAGGTGAAAGTCTATAATTCTTGGAGGCACGGATGATACCGGAAATTGTGAAAGCAAGGCTCCGAGGTCTTCGCACCAGGCTTTACGCCCTTGTCACGCTGGAAGGGCTTGCCAGGCTGCTGGTCGTGCTCGGCATACTGGTGGTTCTTACTTTTCTCTTCGACTGGGCTACGCCCCTGCCGGCGCAGCTTCGGCTGATTCTAACGATTGTGTGCGTTATAATCATATGTATCACTTTCTGGCGTGCCCTCATTCTTCCGCTGAGCGCCAGCAAGACGGACGACCAGATTGCAGTTGCCGCCGAAAGGCGGTTCCCCGACCTCAAGGACCGCCTCATTAGCACGGTCCAGCTTTCGCGTCTCGGGCCGGATGAAGGCTTCTTCAATTCCCCGGAACTCGTGGAGGCTCTCGTCGAAGAGACCAGGGAAGAAATGGGCCGCAGGAAGTTCCGCGGGGTTTTCTCAATCGGCACGACCCTCAAGTTCTGGGGCCTGGCGGCGCTCTTCATCATTGGAATCGCCGGCTTCGCTGCGGCAGAGGAAGACACCACGCTTCTGTACCTGAAACGCTACCTCACTCCATTCTCGGCGCCTGACTGGCCCAAGTACAACAAACTCAAAGTCAGTGACGACCTCGTGCAGACGGTTGCCAAGGGAGATGACGTCGAGATTAAGATTGAGTCCGTGGGCAGGTACCACCCTGCGACTGTCTGGATTTACTCGAAGTTCGAGTCGCAGGACAAGTGGGAAGAAAGCCCCATGCTCAAGTACGGCACGACAAGCTTCAGGAAGACTTTCGAGAACGTCAACGAGCCGTTTTCGTTCTACGCTGTTGGCGGGGACGCCCAGACGCCCCCTTACGGAATCATCGTGAAGATTCGTCCTCACGTCGAGGAGTTGAAAGTCTGGCTCAAGTATCCCGACTATACCGGCGAGGAGCCGACGCCGCAGAACCGCCCGATTAAAACGGGCAACCTTCACGTGCTCGCCGGTACCCTGGTCGAGTTCGCGGCGACATCGAACAATGCCTTGAAGCGCGCGCGGCTCGTTATGGAAACCGCCGAAATCCGCGGACAGGACAAACCGCGAAATCTCGTCGAGCTTTTGACCGAACTCAGGGCAAAGCAACCTTCAGGGGATTACGCTGGCTTTTTCGAAGCACTGGAAAAGAAGCTCGGCGCGAAGGCCTCCGAAGTGCTCGGTCAGTACGAGCAACTCGCCGTCGGCACGGAAGATTTCGGAATTTCACGCGAGGAGCTTGAAAAGCAGTTCGGCAAGTCAGCTGAGCTTAAAGCGCTGATGCCGGCAGCGGCGGGAGGCGCTGCGCCCGAGAGTGAAGGCGGGACAGTCACCGGCGGCGAAGCCATCGCCGCCCTGGCGCAGGGAGCGCGGAAGGAATTCTTAAGGCTCAAGCAGGTAATCGACCAGGCACGCGAAGGCGTGGGCAGGAACACGTGGGGAGCCGGAAAATTCGAAGATGACAAAACGTTCAGGGGCAAGTTCTACGCATGGCGGACGATGCAGTACAGGTTCGAACTCGTCGATACCGACGGGTTCGACAACTACACCAACCACAAACCCGTCACCTACAACCTGCGCGTTATGAGGGACCGGCCGCCTTCGATAAAGTTCGTAAAACCGGCCCGCAATACGATGATGACGCCCAATGCGACACTGCCCATGAGCATCGAAATCAAGGACGAGTACGGCATCAAGGACGTGGTGCTCAAATACGTGAAGATGAAGGAGAGCGAGCAGAGCGACGAAAAGGAAATAACACTCGAATTCACCGATGCCGACGGCAAGCCCATCGAGATTGAGGGCAAGACCGAAGAAGCATTCGACTACAGCTTCTGCATCGAGCCGCTTGAGGCGAAGGTGGGAGACACAATAATCTACTTCGCGGAGTCGCACGACTTCAACGCGCAGGAAGATGCACCCCCCGGAATAAGCAGGAAATGGAAAATATCCATCGTGACGGTCGAGGAACTCTCCAGGACTTACCAGGACAGGCTCCTGCGCCTTAAGGACAGGCTTATAAAGGTCCGTGCAAACCAGATTGTCGGGATGGACCGCATTAGCGAAATCAGCCAGAAGGTCGCCATTGCCCTGGAAGTGCTGAAGGAGGAGAAGCGCGGGCTTCTCGATACCGAGCTTGACCAGCGTAAAATCACCCGCGACCTCGGAAGCTCGACGGAAGAGCTCGAGAGCATCATAGAAGGCATGCGATCCAATAGAATCTACAGCGAGAAGGACCTCACAACCTGGATTAACGTGAGCACGCGCCTCACTTTGCTTGCCAAACAACTTTCGCCGGAAGTCGCGCAGAGCATCTACGAGGTCCGCAAGCAGGAGCCGGAAGGAGGCTACGAAAAGGCTTTTGACTCGATTTACAAGCAGCAGGCTGGAATATCCAACGAGCTGGCCGAGATTATCAGGAAGCTGGAGGAAATAGCGGACTTCAACGAGGTGACGCGCAGGGTCAGGGAAGCGTACGACCTCCAGACGCAGATTGGCAAGGAACTCGGCCGGATTATCAAGGGCGAAACTTCGGAAGATAAAACGCTTACCGATGAGGAAAAGGCGCGAGTCGCCGAGCTTATCCCGATGCTGAAAAATCCCGACAGCAAGATTCGCGAAGATGCCGTGGATGAACTCAGGGAGATTACCGGGCAGAGCTTCGGCTTCGACCCGGCAGGCAGCGAGCAGGGCAGGGATGAGGCGGTATCCAAGTGGGAGGAATGGTGGAAGGAGCAGGGCAAATAACGCGAACTTCCCATTGCCCGAAGTGGTCAAAAATAGTGGAGCTGCGCGGTTTATGCTCAAACATTTACATGAACGTATAAGTATAGATTTGTGAGACAATCAGGTACGTAGAAGTTTCGGAGGAAAAACATGGGTAAGAGTGTGAAGCCGCTTGCGTCGGTTGTGGCGCTTCTTTTCTGCCTTGGCGTGCTGGCGCCGTGCCTGTGGGCGCAGGATGACAAATCCAAGGAAAAGAGACTGAAATACCTCGCACAGAAGCAGGACGAAATAAAAAAGCAATTCGAGCACGTCGAAGAAGTAATGCAGGACGTCGCCAAAAAGATAGAAAAAAAGCAGCCTGACGAGGCCAAAAAGCTCAGGGAAGCATGGAAGAAAGCCAGGGAGAAGCTGCTTCTCGAAGACATGAAAGCCATCAGCGAGGCCCTGAAGGAAGGCCGCGAAATTGAGGCGTTCAACAGAATCGAGAAAGTCAAGAAAGAGCTGATGGAACTGCTCAACTACCTTATCGGCAAGCAGTACGTCGAGAAGGAAATCACCGACGAGCTTGCCGAAACGAGGAAAAACATCGAGGAAATAGAAAAGCTGAAGGATGAGCAGGATAAGCTAAAGCAGGAAACGGGCAAAGTTGCCGGCAGCGAGAAAGACCTTCAGAACATAGAACGCGCTCTCCAGGAACTCGACCAGCTCGCCCAGAAACAGCAGGACCTCTTGAAAAATCCTTCACGCGGCGGACGTGACGCCGACAGCAAAATGCTCGGCGAGCTTGACAAGGCGTCCCAGGCGCTCGAAGGGCTAATGAAGGGACAGAAGGAACTTAGCGAAAACACAAAGCAGGCCATTGAAAAGGAAAGGAACGCGCAGCTCGGCCGCCTCTCGGACAAGCAGGAAGAGTTGTCGCATAAATCTTCGGAGTTCAAGAAAAACCTCGAAAACGCCTCGAAGCAAAGCGAGGGCGAAACTTCCAAGGGCCTCAAAAGCGCCGCGGGTGCGATGCAGAAAGCCTCCGACGCAATGAAGAAAGCTTCCGGACAGCTCGCGGAAAGCAAGGGCAAGCCGGCACAACAGACCCAGCAGGAAGCCATGAAAGAAATGGAGCAGGCCAAGAAGGCACTCGACAGCGCCCGCCAGAGCCTTGCGCAGAAAATGCAGAAGAAATCCGAAGGTGAGAAGGCTGCCGACAATCAGAAGGAGCTTGCAAAGGAAACCGAGAAGCTCGCCCAGAAACTGGGCGAGATGTCCAAGTCTTCGTCCCAGGGCGACCAGTCAAATACTTCGAAAGCCTCGAAAAGCACGCAGTCGGCTTCTCAGAGCATGCAGAAGGCAGGCCAGCAGTTCCAGAAAGGCGGCCAGCAGTCACAGCAGGCGCAGGGGTCGCAGCAGCAGGCAATGCAGAAACTTTCCGAGGCCAAGCAGGCTCTCGAAGATGAGAAGAAGCGAATGCTTGAAAGGCTCAAAAGAGAGAAAGAGCTTGAGAAGCTCGCACGAAAACAGGAAGACCTGAAAAAGAAAACGGAAGAGCTTGCCAAGAAAGTGGCGGGCAGCCAGCACAAGAGCCCCCAGCAGCACAGCGCCGGCAGGCAGCTCCGAAAAGCCGGGCAGAACCAGCAGGGTGCCCAGCAGAAGCTCGGAAAGCAGCAACCAGGCGGTGCCCAGCAGGACCAGCAGAAAGCGCTCGAAAACCTCGAACAGGCAAAGAAAGAACTCGAACAGCGCGAAGCGGAGCTTGAAAACCTCAAACAGCTTCAGGAGCTTGTCCAGATTGAGGAAGAGCTTAAGAAGATGATTGAGGCCCAGAAGGATGTCAACGGCAAGACGATTGATCTGAACGCAAAAAAGCTCGAAAGAGATCTTACGAGGGCCGACCTCATCGAACTGCGCAAGATTGTCAAGTCGCAAACAGATTTACGCAAGAAGGCGGAGGAAATCGTGGCAAAGCTGGAAGGCGAGGATGCCCACGTCTTCGGCGGCGTACTGCGAAGCGTTTCGATAGACATGAGAGATGTCATAGAACTCCTTGAAGACCAGGACACCGGGAAGTATACTCAGGTGCTGCAGAGCGAGATTCTCGCGCAGCTCGAAAGCCTGGTCAAGGCGCTGCAGAAGGAACAGGCGAGACGGCAGCAAAAGCAGCAGCAAGGTGGCGGCGGTGGTGGCGGCGGCAAGAAGCCGCTGATTCCGCCCGTGGCGGAACTCAAGATGCTCAGGCACATGGAAAAAGGAATTCGCGAAAAGACCAAGGAAATCGACAGGGCGCTCGAACAAACTGGAAAGCAGCCCAACCTGATTCAGAAGAAGATGATTAACAGACTCGCGCACAAGCAGGGTCAGGTCACCGAAATGACTCAGAAGATGAGAGAAGCCCTCTTGAAGCAGCAACAGCAGCAGCAAGGGGCGCCGGGACCGGGGCCCGGAAGATAAGCTATAAACAGGAGACTGTAACCAGGAGGTGTGAAGTGAGGTACTTGCTGACGGCGGTACTCGTCCTGCTGGCCGTAATTGCATTGACGCTCTGGCTGCCGAAAGGAGCCGCAGCACAGGAACGCGACGAAAGCCAGCCGGTCGAACCAGGACAGGATAACGGCGGGGAGGATAAAAACTCCGACCAGGATGAGCTCGATATGCTAAAGAGGGCGTGGAAGCGCCATCAGGAAGAGAAAAAAGAAGAAAACCCGAGCGGGCGCGGTAGCGAGCAGCAGGACCCGCTCGAAGCTATCGCCGGAAAGATGAAGCTCGTCGAGCGAAAACTCGTGCAGGAAAACGTCGGCGGGGAAACACAGGAAAAAGAGGATGAAATACTGGGACTGCTCGACGACCTTATCAAAAAAGCGGAGGAGGCGCAGCAGCAGAGTTCCTCCTCGCAGCAGCAGCAGCAACAGCAGCAGCAACAACAGCAACAGCAGCAGCAACAACAACAGCAGAAAAAGATGACCGACCCCAGCAGGCAGAACCAGCCCGCGCAGCCCAACTCGCAGAGACAGAAACAGATTCTCCAGAAGGTCGGACAGGCGGAAAAGAAGGACGTCAATTGGCGCGGCAAGGGCGGCAGTTCCGCGGACAGGTGGGGTTTCCTGCCGGGACACGTTAACAAGGAAGATGTAAAGGCCGGGTCGGAAGAGAAATTCCCCGAGAAATACAGGGAACTTCTCGAGAATTACTACAAGGAGCTTGGCAAGGAGCGTCCCGGCAGCGGTCGGTAGTGCGGGGATTTGGTTGTGGAACCGGGACTTTACGGTAGATGACTTCTCGCAGGTGAGGTAGACGTGAACAATCGAAACCTCTGTTGTTTTTTGACAATCGCCGCGGTTGTATTGAGCATCGTTTCGTTGAGCCTTCTACCAGACGCGAAGGCACAGCAGCCTGCAAAGGTAAACGATGCAGTCACGCCGTCTACGCGCTCAGCCATAAACAGGGCGCTGGAATATCTCAAGAACCAGCAGCACCAGGACGGGTCTTACGGGCAGCGCGGCTATCACCTGGCCAACAGCTCGCTTGCCGGGCTGGCGTTCCTTGGGGCCGGTAACGGATATAACCGCGGGCCGTTCGGCGAACAGCTCGCTAAGGTTCTCGACTATATCCTGCGCTGCCAGGACAAGTGGGGCTATATCGACGACAGCCAGTGTCGTATGCACGGACACGGGTACGCCACGCTGTTCCTGGCCGAGATATACGGCATGCTGCCGCCCGAACTGCAGAAAAAGGTCCAGAAAGCCCTGCAGAAGGCCTGCAAGGTGATTGCGGACTCGCAGACGAGGGAAGGCGGCTGGGGATACCTTCCTTCCCATATTTACGGGTACCAGCGCTACATGAGCGACGAGGGCTCCATCACGATTACCGTTGTCCAGGCGCTTCGCGCAGCTCGAAACGGCGGTATAAACGTCAGGAAGAGCGTTATCCAGAAGGGCATCAAGTACATCCAGCGATGCATGACCGAGCAGGGCTGCAGGTACACCCTCAACAGCTCGCGCAGGACCTATACGCTGACGGCGGCCGCGGTAAGCGTGCTCAACGCTTCCGGCGTTTACCAGTCCAAGGAGCTTGACATGGGCCTGAGGTTCATGCGCAACCGCATAGCTGCTGTCGGGAACCCCCTCGAAGCCTCCGAGTGGCCCTGGTACGGAAATCTCTACGCCGTGCAGGCCATGTGGCAGAGCGGGGGCAAGGACTGGCAGTCGTTCTATACCAGCTCCTACGACCAGCTCCTGCGCACGCAGAGGCCCGACGGCTCGTGGAGCGGCGCACGCGGCGGCTGGGGCTCAGGATACGGAGACAGTTTCTCGACTTCAATAGCCGTTCTGATGCTCGAAACGCCTCTCGGATACCTTCCCATATTAGAGAGGTAGATTAACAACACATCTGTCATCCCACGGCGATTTGCCTTCATGCGGCAGTTGATGTTATATTTTAGATGCGCATGAAGGATATTTTTTCCGAATATTCCGCTTGCGCACGTGTCAATACAGATGCCAGCCGTAAAAACGGAGCTGCGAAAATGAGCAGGCACGCAGCACGGTGGATTTCTGCGGCTATTGCACCGCTGATTCTTATGGCGGCGGGCGCCATCTTTTTTTCAGAGAGGTCCAGCGCCCAGCGCAAACGCGCCGTGCCCGAAGCCGTCACTCCCTCGACCCGCGTTGCTATCGAAAAGGCTCTCGTATTCCTCAAATCCGCCCAGAACCACGACGGCTCTTTCGGCGAAAGTTATCATGTCGCAAATAGTGCCCTTGCGGGGCTTGCTTTTCTTGGAAACGGGAACACCTACAAGCGAGGTTTTTACACCGAGCAGCTTGAAAGAGTTCTTAACTATATCCTGAGCAGGCAGGACAGATGGGGATTCATCGATGACTACCAGTGCCGGATGCACGGCCACGGCTACGCGACCATGTTTCTCGCGGAAATCTACGGCATGCTGCCCCCCGAGCGCCAAAAGCACGTTTACAAGGCCCTGCGCAAGGCATGCCGAGTAATACTGGATTCGCAGACTGTCCGCGGGGGATGGGATTACTATCCCTCCCATACGGTCGGATGCAGGCTGGAGCTGTCGGACGAAGGCTCGATAACCGTCACCGTCGTGCAGGCTCTCAGGGCGGCGCGCAACGCCGGGATTAACATACCGAAAGCATCCATCGACAAGGGAATCAAATACATGGAAGAGTGCATGACTCCCGATGGGTGCAAGTACAAGTACACGGACGGCAGTTCCTGGAAGAGCTACGCGCTCACGGCCGCGGCTGTGAGCGTTCTTAACGCATCGGGCGTATATGAATCAAAGGCGCTTGACATGGGAATAGCTTTCATGCGTCAGCGCATTGCCCAGGTGGATGTTCCCTTAAAAGCCTCCAAATGGCCCTGGTACGGAAATCTCTATGCTGCCCAGGCGCTCTGGCAGGCGGGAGGGAGAGACTGGGATAATTTCTACAGGAAATCATTCCCGTATCTTGTCAACACGCAAGCGCTCAACGGCTCCTGGGACGGTTCGCAAGGTGGGTGGGGGTCCGGATACGGCGATGTTTTCGCCACATCCATTGCGGCGCTGATGCTGGAGATACCTCTTGGATATCTGCCGATATTCGAGAAGTAGAGCCCCCGTGACCCGTGCGCACGTACCGAAATTTGCTTGCATGGCCCCTGCGGGGCGTTTATCATGCCTGCTGTGCGGCGCGGGTATGCCGCGCGAGCCCCGGAGCGACCTCGTTTACGGCCGGAACATGACATCAACAGGCCAGAGAATCAACACAAGAAGCGTCGATGGCGTATGCATTAACGACGCCTGCAGGGAGTTCCTGTCCGAAAACAACCTCTCCTCGTTCGATTCTTTTCTCTCGATACCCGCAGAGGAGACAATCAAGAAGGTCAGGGATGACCGTTACACCGTGAGCGTGAGGCTCCTGGGAAAGGGCGAGAAGGTAAAGGCTTACCTGAAAAGGTCTTCCTATTCATGGCTCGCGAATCTCTTGAAAGCCATACGCAAATTTACCCGGCAGCGCGGCTCGCTCGTTCACGAATTTCTCAACCTCGTGAAGCTGCGCGAGATTGGCGTGCCTTCAATTACGCCGGTCGCGGCAGGCAGGCGCACGCGCGGCTTGCGCTGCGAGTCTTTCATCCTGACCGAAGACCTCGGAGCCACGAAGAAGCTCGAAGACTATATTCCATGCAAGTTCGACAGGCCTTTTAAAAAAGAACAGGCCGGTCGAAAAAAACTGCTGCTGAAAACAATTGCCGGCATTACGCGGAGAATGCACGATGGAGGCGTCAATCACAGGGATTACTATCTCTGTCACCTGCACATTCTGCCCGAAGCGCAGCCTTGGCCGCAGCTCTTCGTAATCGACCTCAACAGGGCCGACCGGAGAAAGAGAGTCGGGCTGCGCTGGGTCGTCAAAGACCTTGCTGCTTTGAACTACTCTGCGCCGGAAAATATTTTTTGCCGGTCCGACCGCATGAGGTTTCTGAAGTTTTACCTCGGGACCGACAGGCTCGATGCCGCCGACCGGAAGCTGGCGAAGAAGATTATTAAAAAGACCAGGAAAATAGCCAGACACGCGGTCCGTTCCAAGGCCAAGGACCAGCGATACATCAACGGATTACAAAAACAGCATGGAAACTGTGCCGGAGAGGATGCATCTTGAGAGTGCTCTACAGCCTGGGCGCGAAATTCGGCGGGACGGGAATAGGACGAACCGCCGCAAGGTCCGTGACTGCCATTGCGCGGGAGCACGAATTGCACGTGGTCGCCGCAGGCTTCGGCACAGACTTGAAGGATACGTTTCATAGAAGCCGGGTCAAGCTGCCTTGGCGCTGGCCGTTCTCGAGCAAGAAACGCTATCGATTGAAAAGAGCCATCGCCTTTGACGACGCGGTATCGGAAATAATCAACCGGGACCTCGATGTGTTTCACTCCTGGAACGGTTTCTGCCTGGAAGGGCTTAAAAAGGCGCGCAAGCTGGGCGTTACAAGCATTGTTGTAAGGGCTTCTTCTCACATGCTTACGCAGATTGAAATCCTTCGGGAGGAATTCGATAAGTACAGCGTTGGCGGCGAAGTCGAGATTCAGGAGATGATAGACCGCTGCGTGGCAGAGTACGACACCGCCGACTACGTACAGGTGCCTTCAGAGTTCGTCAGGAAGAGTTTCCTTGACAGGGGCTTCCCCGAAGAAAAGCTTATCTACCTGCCTTTTGGAGTAGATCTGGACCGTTACTCCCAGACAAGCCACGAAGACCCCGTTTTCCGGCTGCTCTTTATCGGCAGGATAGGCTTGAGGAAAGGCGTGCATTACCTTCTCGAGGCCTGGAAAAAGCTGCAGCTTCCGAAAAGCGAGCTTGTCCTCGCAGGCAACATAGAGCCCCGGTTCGGCGAAATACTTGAAAAATACGAGTCTGTTGAAGGAATAATTCTTCCGGGATTCGTCAAGAATCCCGCGAAGCTGTACGCCTCGTCCTCGGCATTCATATTCCCGTCGCTGGAGGAAGGTTCCGCCCTGGTGACATACGAGGCGATGGCTTCGGGGCTGCCGGTAATCACGACATTCAATTCTGGGTCGATTGTCCGGGACGGCGAGGACGGCTTTATAGTGCCGATAAGGAACGTCGATGCAATCTGCGCCGGCATCGAGAAGCTCCACAATGACCGCGGGCTTGCCAGAAAAATGGGCGCAAGCGCATGGGAATACATTTTGCGGTATACCTGGGAAAACTACAGCAGCGGGCTGGCCCGGCATTACCGGGACATAGAGGAGAAACGCCGTGGCGGCAAAGCCTGAAATAGTCGGGAAAAAGCTGCCGGGCGGAACCACCGTGTGGGCGCAGGGCAGGTACATGGACGCCCTCCTCGAAGCCGGAATCGGCAGGCCGGCGGAACTTATCCGCAGCAACGCCGGCGATGTCATAGATGACGTGACAAAATCATCTATAACATCGGTAACGCTTGAACTACAGGGCCGGCCAATGAAGATCGCTGCGAAAGAATATCTGCCGCGCGGCGGCTGGGACTCGCTGAAGAACCTGTTCCGTGCCTCGAAGGCCCGGGTGGAACTCGAGTTCTCCGCCCGGCTTGTTCAGCTCGGAGTTACCGTGCCGGAACCGGTCGCCGCGGTCGAAATCAGGTCTTTCAGGCGTCTCAGGAAATCGTACCTTTTCACGGAGGAGATTGTCGATGGGAAGTGCCTGCTCGAGCTTATGGATGCGCAGGAACATGCGAAACTCCCGCGCAGTCGGCTCAACCAGGTAATCGAGGCGCTCGCCGCGGCAGTCGCCGGCGCACATGCGAAAGGCGTATATCATGGCGATCTCAACGCGAGCCATCTTATCCTTAAAAACTGGAAAGATGCCGCTCCTGAAGTCTACCTGATAGATTTCGAGAACAGCAGACTCCGAAGCTCCGTTGGCAGAGAAGAGCGCGTGCGCGACGTGGGCAGGCTCGAACGCTCTGCTTCCTACTTCCTGCCTGTGCGCGAGAGGCTGCGCTTCCTGAAAAGCTACATCGAGAACAGCGGCGGCGGGGTAAGCCTCAGGGACTGGACACGCGATGTGAGGGCCGACGTCGCGAGGCGGGCGCGATGAATATCCTCATGTGTGGTAATTCATTCGGGCCGAAGAAGGGCGGCAGCCAGACCTATGCCCTGGAGGTGGCGTCAAACCTCACCGCACTGGGGCAGACTGTCGTCTTCCTGACGCGCACGCAGCCCGGGTACGAGGAGTTCGATGCGGGGCTGCCTTTCGAGGTTATCAGGCGAAAAAGCAAGGTTGACATTGGAATTCTCTTCTTTAAGAAACTGAAGACGGAGAAATATGACGCCATATTCGTAACCCACAGGGCGGATTTCGCCGCGCTGGCGAACACGGCGAGCCGGCTTCTCGGCAAACCGTACTTCATAAGCGTTTACGGCGGCGAGGTTCTGCACGACTTCCGCGCGCGCTCCGTAAGGCGCAACTTCGCATCGGCGCGTGCAATTATCGCTATAAGCAGCTACACGAAAAGCCTGCTTGCCGGTCTCGGTGTGAACGAGAGCAAAGTACACGTGATACCTTGCGGTACAGACCCGCGACGCTTTCGACCTGATATCGACGGCTCAGGAATACGCCGGAAGTTCGGGCTCGAAAAAAAGAAAGTCATCCTTTCCGTGTCGCGCCTGGTCAAGCGCAAGGGCAACGCCAACGTTATCTCTGCCATGCCCGGAATACTCGAAGAGATACCGGACGCGCACTACCTGATTGTCGGAAAGGGACCGGAGGAAGACGCTCTCAAGGCACAGGTGAAGGACTCGGGCCTTTCGAAGTCGGTCACGTTTGCGGGCTACGCGGACGAACAGGAGCTTCCGGCATACTACGCGGCCTGCAACGTTTTCGCGATGTCCAGCTTCGCGGCGCACCGCGGCGAGAATGTGGAAGGGTTCGGCATCGCATACCTCGAAGCGAATGCGTGCGGCAGGCCCGTCATCGGCGGCAGGACGGGCGGCGTAGTGGACGCTATCGCCGATGGCGAGACTGGACTGCTTGTTGACCCCCTCGATGTCGGGGATATCCGCAGGGCAGTCGTCGAAATACTCGCCGACGAGGAAAAAGCACAGGCAATGGGGCTTGCCGGCAGAAAGCGCGTTGAAGAGGAATACAACTGGCGCAGCGTAACGGAGAAGATACTCGAAATTATCGAAAGGTTCTCGAAGTGATACTCGGCACGGGAATCGACATCCTTGACCTGGCCCGGATGCGAGAAATGCTCGAGCGGCGCGGCGAAAAGTTTGCCGGGCGAGTCTTTACGGAACGGGAAAGGGCCGAGATATCGGCGCGTAGCGCAGGGACGGATACCGGAGCGGAAATCATGCGCACAGCCGGCAAGTTCGCTGCGAAGGAAGCATTGCTGAAAGCGCTCGGGACGGGGCTCGCAGACGGCATCAGTTGGACCGACATAGAGGTTCTGTCTGGAGCGGGGGGCGCCCCTGCCATTCAGCTCACGGGCAGGGCTGGCGAAATTGCCAGGGAGCAGGATGCGAGCAGAATTCACGTGTCGATTTCCCACTCGCAGACGAGCGCCGCGGCGATTGTTATTCTGGAAGGGCGGTAATGCACGAGGCCCCGGATGAAAGCCTGATGGTGGAATTCGTCGCGGGCGACGAGAAGGCCTTCGATGTGCTTGTCCGCAGGTACGAAGCCCCGCTCGTCAACTTCCTTTTCAGGTACCTCGGCGATGGCGCCGATGCCGAGGAGGTTTTCCAGGAGGCTTTTATTCGCGTCTACACGAAGCGCGAGCGCTTCGACGCCGACAGGAAGTTCAAGACTTGGCTGTACACAATCGCGCTCAATCTCGCCAGAACAGCGCTCAAACGAAAACGCAGCGCGCCGCTGGTCGCCCGGGAAGAAGACTCCGGGGGCTCGCAGGACAAAATAGTTCTTGAAGGCGAAGCTCCGGAGGGGTATTCTCCTGATAGAAGCCAGGAAACGAAAGAGCTTGGAGAAATGGTAAGAGCGGCCGTGACGTCACTTCCCCGGAAGCAGCGCGAGGTCTTCATGCTTTTCCAGTACCAGGGCCTCAACTACGCCGAAATTGCTTCCATCCTCGGGCGGCCCGTCGGGACCATCAAGTCGCAGATGCACTACGCCATAGCCGCACTTAGAGAGAAACTGAAAGAAGCGGACCTGCACTCATAGGAGGATTGTGCGATGAGGATTGTGGGAATTATCGCCCTGGCGGGCGCTCTTGCGCTGTCGATGCTGTGCATCTCCTGCGGCGAGAAGAGCGCGAACCAGATGAAAGAAGAGATAGAGGGAGGCAAGTACGACGAGGTTATGTGCCTCGAAGCCATCGAGTCGGACAGCTTCTACAAGCGCGAAGTCGCCGCTCAATACATGGGCCAGTACGGCAGCAAGAAGGTCGTAAAGCCTCTCATAAAGCATCTGCACAAAGACCCTCAGGACTCGGTCAAAAGGATGTGTTTGAACGGACTTGTGGACCGCGTCAAGAGGAAAGAAGACAAGCCCGAGGATTTGATTCCCGAGCTTATCAAGGTGTTCAAGGCGAAGGATGCGGTTCTGAGGCAGAGGGCGGTGGAAGCGCTCGGCGACATCAGGCTCGAAGAGGGTTATAAGGCGCTGCCGGAAATGCTCAAAGACCCCAGTTCCGAGGTACGGAGCGCGACGGTAGCCTCGCTCGCCAAGTACGAAGACAAGAAGGATGAAGTACTTCCCCTGCTTCATGACCTTCTCAAGGACAAGGAGCCGCAGGTCGTCAGGGATGCCGTGAAGGCCATGGCCGAAATCGGCCAGAAGGCCGCCGTGAGCATGCTCATAGAGGCCCTGGACAGCGACGACACGGTCACGCAGACGTTAGCAATAAAAGAACTCGGCAAGCTCAGGGCCGTTGAAGCCGCGGACAAGATAATCGAGCTTCTCAAATCCGACAAGTATACGATTCGCATGCTGGCGGCGGAGGCTCTCGGCGAGATTAAAGACCAGAAGGCGGTCAAGCCGCTGGGCGAGCTTCTCAAGGACCAGAACGACGAGGTGCGCAAGGCCGCCGTAACAGCCGTGGGCAAGATGGGCGGAGCTGAACTCGAAGACATGCTCCTCCAGCAGCTCGACTCGAACGACGTCGATATGAGGAGCAGGGCGCTCGACGCACTCGAAGGCACCAAGTGCAACAGCGATGCCTTCAAGGTCAAGCTGAATATCATTATCAACCACGATGCCAGCCAGGACATGCGCAACCGGGCCAAGGCCCTGCTGGACAAAATCAAATAGGAAAACACTGAACTCCCGCCGCGCGGCTGCGGTAAAAGTCTACGGAGAGAACCGGAAAAAGGGGGCTAATCGTGGACTGCAGCCAAATCCGCGAGCTTGCCGATGATTATGTCTTCGGCTTGCTGGAAGCTACTCAGGAACGCGAAATTCAGGCGCACATTGACTCATGTGACACGTGCGCCCGGATAATCGCAGAAGCGCGCTCCCGCAGGGAAACTCTCGACACATGGGACGTCCCCTCCGCGGATGGCGCGGCTGACAGGCTTCTTGCCCTCGTCACGTCGGGAAAAGCTGTGGTTCCGGTGAACTACGGGCCTCTGGTCATTCGCCTGCTTTCAGCTGCTGCGGTCATCCTCGCCGCAGTCGTTCTGCCAATGCTCTTCATGGTCAAGCGCCCCGAGGTGCTCGGCTATGAGCCGCAGATGACGAGCATCGAGGGCCAGTTCAGCAGGCAGGTGGTCCAGGAACTGAACATTCCGGCTCCCGCAGCCGGAAATTCCTGTATCGTCGTCAGGATAGCCTCGATGACTCCCGATTTGCCCCTGAGAGCGCTCGTAAAGCTTAACGAGAGCCGTGGAATAGAGATGGCCGCCCAGAATGAGCAGACTGTCATACTCACAAACCAGCACGGCCTTGCGAAAGGCCGCAATCTGCTGAAAATACAAAATCTGGGGCAGGCTCAGCTCGAGTTCGAAGTCACGCTCGTAACAGGCAGCGCCAGGTAACGCTGACGCTTGGCAATGCGCCCCGAACTCTCCTCATGCAGCTCCGATTGAGCATGTTCTTGCTTGCATGTCCGCCTCTCACGTGATAAATTGTTCCGGTATTCCCGACAGGCAAGAGGTGAGAGATGGAGCCATCCGAATTCCCGAGTCATTCCCCGTACAAGTCTTCAGGGCGCTCGGTAGTCGAATTCACGGCGAGAGCGCTGGTGCTCGGCATTATCCTTTCGGCGCTGATGGGAGCCGCGAACGTCTACCTCGGTTTGAAGGCGGGCATGACCGTTTCAGCCAGTATCCCGGCCGCGGTTATATCCATGGGCATACTGCGCGGGATAATGCGAAAAGGCACGATTCTCGAGAACAACATCGTTCAGACGATGGCCTCGGCGGGCGAGTCGCTCGCGGCCGGCATTATCTTCACCATACCCGGACTCATCCTGACGGGAGTCTGGTCGCATTTCCACTACTGGACCGTCAGCCTCGTCGCGCTTCTCGGCGGAACACTTGGTATCATGTTCATGATACCTCTCAGGCGGACGCTGATAGTCGATGAGGTCGAACTCAAGTACCCCGAGGGCCTAGCGTGTGCACAGGTTCTCGAAGCGGGAGAGAAAGGCGGCAGGTCGGTTTTATACATCCTTTCGGCACTGAGCATCGGAGCCATCATTACGTGGTTCATAAAGGGAATGGCCCTTTTCAAATCGTCGGTCGAGTTCGGCATCAGGGCAGGGAAGGCGGTCGTAGGCTTCGGCCTCGATGTGTCATCCGCCCTTATCGGAGTGGGCTATATCGTCGGCTTCAATGTTGCGCTCCTCGTGTTCATCGGCGGCGCAATCGCCTGGTTCATAGCCATACCGGCCGCCGCCCCGCAAGAGTGGCCGTGGGGCGAAGAGAAACCTGTCGAGGTCAATAGCGCCGGTTTCGTGTCCCTTGAAAACAAGGCGTTCTACCCGCTGCCGGAAAATACGAAGGGGCGCGCTGTACGCGCCGACCTGTGGGTCGAGCCGGGCAAGCCTGAAATCACCGGCCTGACATCAACCTTCAGGGGCATGATACACTATGGAGAAGACACGAAGATTGCCCGAATAGAGAATAAAACCTTCAGTGAAGCCGGACCCGTGCCGGAGGATGTCAAGTGGAGTGCGGGCATCGAGAAAGAGCAAATAACACCTGGCGCTGTCTTCTATGTAATGTCAAGCTCCGGCAAGCCTTATAAAGTCCTGATTGACAAGCATAAGGACAGGTCCATCAGCCTGAAGTATGTCGGCGAGGATTCCGCGATTAACGTCGCGTTCGGCATATGGAACTCGCAGATTCGGTTCATGGGCGTCGGCGCAATGGTCATAGGAGGCCTGTGGTCCATATTCAAGATGCGAAAGGGCGTTCTTAAGGGAATCAAGGACGCTTTCAGGGGGTACGGCAAGTCGGCGGTTGCGGAAAGCACCGAACCCAGGACCGAAACAGACATGCCAATGCGCAGCATTGTGATAATAGCAGTTGCGATGGTTATCGGGATATTCGTTCTGTACAGCATCGTCACCCGGAGCCATACAGTTACGGCGAAGGGCGGCATTTCGGCGGTGATGATGGAACGCGACAGAATTGAAGCCGTCAAGAAGGGAGAAAAGGCAGGAGAAAAGAAAAAGAGCGTCTATCCCGCCTACGGCCTCGCGCAGCTCGCTTCGGACGAACAGGAATGGAAAGTCGAAGGCATCATTTACGAGACAATTGAAGATTCCTGCATAATAGACGCGGGAACGGCACAGAAGGAGTTCGAGTTCAAGCTGCCGCTGGGGAAAAGCTTGAAGCTTTCACCGGAAGGCGGCCTGGAAAAAGGGCAGGAAGTGACCATTACCGCCGCGACGATGGCCGGTAACCGCGTTCTGACCGGGACGGTTGCGGCTGTTGAGGAAAATTCATTCAAGCTCACGACAAGGCTGCGCCTCCTGAGAAAGATACCGAAACACAGAATAGACACGATGGGCAAACCGGGTCCGGACGGCACCGTGTCAATCCTTACGACTGACAATGAAACCCTCACCGGGAAGCTCGTCGAAGAATGGAACGGAGCGAAACACATTCTTACCAACGATGGCCACCGCTTCATCTTCAGCGGCAGCCAGGTTCTCAAGCAGGAGACGCACTACCGCTTCGGCATATCGTTCGTCGCGCTGATTGCCATGCTTGCGGCGGGGTTTTTCTTCGTAGCGGTCGCAAGTTACATAACGGGCCTCGTCGGCTCCTCGAATAATCCCGTTTCCGGCATGATTATCTGTACGGTGCTGTTTACCTCGGGCCTGCTTCTGGTGTTCGGATTCTCGGGCAATCTCGGCATTATCGCGGCCCTTGGCGTGGCGGGAGTAGTTTGCTGTGCCGCGGCCACTGCGGGTGACGTCTCGCAGGACCTCAAGACCGGGTGGCTGGTCAAGGCAACGCCGGCGAAGCAGCAGTATGCGCAGGTAATAGGAGTCGCCGCCAGCGCGTTCCTTATTGCGCCCGTAATGGGCATGCTTCATAACGCCTACACCATCGGCTCGAAGGAGCTTTCGGCGCCGCAGGCCGGCATGTTTGCAAGTATAGTTGACAAGATATTCCGCCACAAGCCGTTCCCGTGGGGAATGGCCCTGGCAGGCGCGTGCGTTGCGGTCGCTCTGATTGTGGTTGACGAGATACTCCGAAAAAAAGGTTCGTCTTTCCGCACCTACGTCATGCCGGTGGCGGTGGGAATCTACCTGCCTATAACGCTTGCGGTGCCGATACTGATAGGCGGCTTGATAAACCTGATTGTCGGAAAGGTAAGCGGCAAGGATGCCGAATCCAGGACTGCCGCCATTCAAAGAGGAGTGCTTTTCTGCGCCGGCCTAATTGCGGGCGAGGCGGTCATGGGCATAATAATCGGAGGCCTTAAAGTCACCACAAACCTGCCCATAGGCATCTGGAGCGAGGGTGCGGAAATACTGCCGAGCCTGCTGAGCATTCTGGCCCTCGCTTTCGTAGTGGCCTTAATCTTCATCATATCCCTCAGGGGCAAGGAAGCGAAGCAGTCTTGATAACGCTCGATGACATACCGGACAGGTCGGCGGCGTGCTCGCAGGAAGAAGATTCCCGCGTCGTCCTGCTTATGCCTCGTTACCCTACCTTGGCAGGGCGATTGGTGGGAAAGCTGCTGCACCGGAGCGAAAATATCAAGGTGAAGCTCGATGAAGTCGGCAGCGCGGTATGGGGCCTGATAGACGGGAAAAAGACGGTTCGACAGATAGCGGATGAAATCAAGAGCAGGTTCGGCGAGTCAGCGGAACCGCTGCATCAGAGGCTGGCCGAGTTCATGGAAATACTGCTCAATAACAAGTTCGTGCGGTTGCTGGAATCGTGTGAGGTTGCAAATGTGGACAAAGGATGAGTTGGATAAGATATCCGACTGGCTTGAATCGAGCAGGCCCGAAATGATAGAGCTGCAGAAGCAGCTCGTGGCGATACCCGCGATAGGACCGAAAAGCGGCGGGCCCGGCGAGGCCGAAAAGGCAGCGTTCCTCAAGGGGAAACTCGAGGAATGGGGCTTCTCGGACGTGGAGGAGATAAGAGCGCCGGCGGATGACGTGCCCAGCGGATACCGCCCCTCTCTCGTCGCCTGCGTACCGGGGAACAATACCGAGCGGACGATATGGGTGATGACCCACCTCGACATTGTGCCACCCGGTGCGAGGGAACTGTGGAAAACAGAGCCTTACGAGGTCGTGGAGAAGGACGGTAAGCTCTACGGTCGCGGCGTGGAGGACAACCACCAGGGAATGGTGTCCTCTATATTCGCCTGCCGCGCGCTGCTCGAACTGGGCTTGAAGCCCGCCATGGACGTATCGCTGCTCCTTGTCGCCGACGAGGAAACCGGGAGCGGTTTTGGCGTGTCGTACCTGCTCAGGGAGAAGGAACTCTTCAAGAAGAACGATATAATAGTCGTACCTGATGGGGGCACTCCCGAGGGCGACATGATTGAGGTCGCCGAGAAGTCAATCTGCTGGCTCAAGTTCACCGTTACGGGCAAGCAGTCCCACGCGTCGCGGCCCGATTCCGGCAATAACGCACACAGGGCTGGCGCGCACATGATAGTCCATCTCGACGAGGCGCTCCACGAGAAGTTCTCCGACGAGGATCCCGTCTTCAATCCGCCGGTCTCGACGCTGGAGCCCACCAAGAAGGAGGCCAACGTCGATAACGTAAATACGATTCCCGGCGAGGATGTTTTCTACTTCGACTGCCGGATTTTACCGAAGTATCGGCTTGAAGATGTGTTAGAATTCGTAAAGGCACAGGCGCAGGCCGTAGCCGCGAAGTTTGCTGTCGAGGTTGCAGTAGATGCAGTTCAGAGGCAGCAGGCCGCGCCGCCTACGCCGGTCGATGCGGAAGTCGTGAAACGGCTGGCGGCGGCAATAGGAGAAGTCTACGGAGTGGCGGCAAAACCGCAGGGAATCGGCGGCGGAACGGTCGCGGCCCTTCTCAGGGATGAGGGCTTCGAAGCCGCCGTATGGGGTAAAATGGACGAGACGGCGCATCAGCCCAACGAGTATTGCTATATTGCGAACCTGATTGGCGATGCCAGGGTGTTTGCACACCTGTTTGGACAGGAATAGAGCCAGGGGAACCCAGACACGGGAGGTTGTTACTGTGCTCAGGATAATAGCGTTCGCGGCTTTGTTGGTTTCCATATCTGTCGCCGGCTGCGCTTCAGCGGAAATTGCGAGGCAGCCCGCAAAAACCCCCACGAACGATGCACCGGAAAAGAGCGGAGAAGCCTGGTGCCGGGGGCCAGAATTATGTGCAGCGCCGAACGTAGAGATGCTCTGCATTGAAACCGAAACGGACGATTACGCGCTGCAGTGCCTTGTCGATGAGAGCGCTCAGGAGCTGGTCAAGGCGGCGAAAGTCCCCAGCACACATCCTGCCATCCACGGGCCTTACTCGATTTCCATGCTTCTCGATTTCATCGCGCCCAGCAAGGAAAAGCTCGACGAGGCCTACGGAATTGACAGCCGGTTCCTGATACGCGCCTTCGAGAACATCTACCTTGGCGGAACCATCGGATACGCCCGCATGAAGCACGAGGACAGGGAAGGCCTGCTCAAGGGCGAAATACAGCGCTACACATCGCTGTTCTGGTGCGAATATCGTTTCAGGCTGGGGGACACGACCTGGTCACCTTCGGTGGACGCCGGGATAGGGCTCGGGTGGTTCTTTGGCGAAGCCGTACCCATGGCAGAAAGAAGACAGGACATCGAATCGACGGGAGCCAAGCTCAGGACTTCGACCATAAGCAACTGCATAATGAGGTTCGCGGTGCAGCTTCGCCTACCCGTACACCGCTCCACTGACATATCGATTTCCGAAGGCAACGCTGACGTCGTCATTGGAATCGGCGGTGAATACGGCGAGGGAAGGGCGAAGTACACGATTAACGACTTCGCCGCGGGAGAAAAGATTGTGTCCAAGGGCGCTCTCGCCCTTGATTCGTTTCACGTGTTTATAGGCTTGTCATTCAGGTTTTAGTGGGAGAGGGACTCTTTCGAGGACTTTGCCGAAGGGAGGAAGTATGGGCAAGAAAGTGTTGCTGGTTGCGCTGGCCGCCGTCATATTGCTCGGCACGATGGGGTGCATGGCGCATGTTCACCACGTAGGCCAGGGCTCCAAGCACCAGGGCATGCCGGAAATGGCCAGGCAATGGTATATTCTCTGGGGCATCGTGCCTATCAACAATGTTGACACCGGTGTGATGGCCAGGGGCGCTACCGACTACACCATTCGCACGTGGGTATCGCCGCTTGACTTCATCATCAATATCTTTACCGGATACGTATCTATCTATTCCCGCACCGTAGAGGTGCTCAAGTAAGTAATGAGTAGGCCGGGTTTTCATTCGGAAGACCCGGCCTTTTTTCATGCCTGTGGTGGGCTGGGCGCTCCGGGGCGGGGCTTGAGGGCTTCACACAGCTTCCGGGTTTCCTCGACAAGCAACTCCAGCTTTTTCCCCAGTTCCGATTCCCCCGGCGGCTTTGCGTTCAGCATTTTCAGAAGAGCCTGATGGAGCTGCAGGGCCCGGGCATGGATGGCGCTGTCGATAGCCTCTCCGGGCGGCTTCCTGTCGGCAAGCGCAACCATGGCGCGCAGAGGAAAGCCCATTTGCCTCAGAATTTCCTGCTGCGGGCCGGGCACTTCCGGGGTGAGGCTGCGCGTTACGTACAGCCTCTTGTCGGAACGGAGGCTGCTTTCGAAATCAACGTAGTCCGGGTGGGTGTCTCCGGCGAGATTTGCGTATTCTTTCCAGAGTTCGTATGATGACAGGAAGTAATCGCTGGCTTCCCTGAGACGACTGACGCACCATTCAGCCGGCGAGTTCACTATTCGCTCCACTTGCCCAGCAGTTCCAGCACGTCGCGCGCCCGCTGGTTCTGCGGGTTGAGTTCGAGAGCCTTTTTGGCATTTTCCTCGGCAAGTTTCATGTTTTCCATGTCGAAGTAACACTGCGCCAGGCCGGCATAAGCTGTATGGACATCCCGTCCCCCGACTACGATTGCCCTCTTGAACTCGGTAATTGCGCCATCGATATCCTCTTCGCCGTACAGCGCATCTCCGAGCCGTTCGTGTACTCCCTGGAGCAGGGGATTCATGTATACGACGTCCCATAGCAGCTTCGCTGCGTCGCTGAAGTCGTTGTTCAAGAGGTATATATCAGCAAGAGCAATCCGCGCCTGAAGGTCCATGTCCGTAAGCGCCACTATTTTCTTGAGCTGCTCGTTAGCTTTTTCCTCTTCGCCCTTGTTCTTGTAAATCTGGTAAAGAATTCTGTAGGGGCTCGCCGCCGATACATCATCGGGGAACCCTTCGGCCGCCTTGTTGAGATGCTCGATAGCTTCGTCCTGTTTGTCCTCCCCGAGGTAAAGCTGCGCCAGAATAATGTGGACATCGTGGGGCTTTTCAAGACCTGCCTCAATGGCCTTCAGATAGCGCTCCTTCGCGGACGAGGTAAACCCCTGGTGCATATCCAGCTCGGCCAGGGCCAGGAACAGTTCCGGTTCGGCGGGGTCGAGCTTTTGGGCTTTCTTGAGCGCGGCCTCGCTGTCGAGCAGCTTACCGGCGGCAAGATACGCGCGGGCGAGCTTTGCCCAGGCTGCCGGACTGGCGGCGTTCAGTTCGGCTTCGTCCTTGAGACGGTCGGCGCTCGATGCGCGTATGCGGCCCGCTATCTTAAGCTTGCCGAAGCGCTCCTTAACCCATTTCATGAACCCTCCATCCAGCTCAGAGATGCTTGAATCGAGGCATTCCTTGAATATGTTCCCATCGGTCTTGCCCGTAGCGTATCCGTCAATCATGGCAAGAACCTTGTCGAAGCCGAATTTCCCTGCAATGAATTCGACCGCAAGCCCGGCGTGATAACGCGCCAGGGCCAGTTCGGCGGCATCGCCCGGCTTGCTGAACAGCCGCTCCAGCCTGCCGAGCGAGGCAAGCGAATCGCCGTCGAGGGCATCGACGAAAGCTCGCTCCTGGCTGCCTCTCCAGTGAGAAAAAGCTGCTGTTTCCTCGTAAGTACTCAGGCCTTCTTTCAGCCACAGGGGAATCCTGTTCCTGGAGCGCTTCAGAACGAATGCATGGACGAATTCGCAGTAGAGAGTCCTTGCCCAGTTGTATGTTCCCGGCTCGAGGCCGGTCGGCGAATCCATTGCTATTACCGGCCCGAAACATGCGCTCGTTGCTTCAGAGCCCGGCACGCCGGTCGTTCGTGCCGAGAAAAATTCGTGCTTCTGGAAAAGCTCTATTGTTGTAGGCGGGTCAAGCTTTACCCCGTATTTCTTTGACAGCCTCTTGCAGGACCAGGCTGCCCGCTCTTCTACATAAGGCGCGAGAGTATCAATCTCTGAGCCGTGCGCCCGTATAATGAATTCCTTGGTCTTCTTTTCCTTATAGTTGTCATCCATATGCATCAGCAGCTGCAGAGAATTGTACGTCCAGATATTGAACGGGTCGTTGTCATGCGAATTCTTCAGGTAATCCCTGGCTTCTTTCTTCCTGCCGAGCCGCAGCATGTTCAGCCCAACAATCGCATAAGCAGGCCAGTATTCTTTGTCCAGCTTCAGTATTTCCAGGCCGAGTTCAAGTGCTTCTGAATAAAGCGACCTGGCCTGAAGGATGACCGCCTCGGCGTACAGGAACTCGGCTCTTTTCCCTTTCGTTTCGAAGGCGTGCTTGCGCGTCTTGTCGTATTCTTCTTTGTTGTTGCGCAGCTTATGAATGGCAGCCGCCATCCCGAGTGCATCGATTGAATTGCCGTTCACTTTGAGCGCCTTGCCGACGTACGACTCGGCACGCTTGAAATCACCATCCATGAGCTCCGAGTATGCAAGGTACAGGTTGGCCTCGATTAGCTTTCGATTCGCTCTCAGCGCCTTCCTCGCGAAACCCCTCGCTTTGTCGAAGCGTTCTCTGCCGAGTTCGCCTATATAATCGTAAGTCCAGGCAAGGCCGACGAGTGCTTTCGGATGACTCGGATTTTTATCGAGCACACTCTCGAACTGCTTCTTGGCGTAAGGATAGTCGTATTTCTGAAGGAACAGCCCGGCTCGCGCGACCAGCGCGTCGAGGTTTTCGGGGTCCTTCTTTATTGCATCGCCGAGAATCGTGTTTGCATCGGCGAATCTGTTAAGCTCTATGGCGGCGGCGGCGGCGTGAACCATCTCGCTTGCAGGATGACCGCTGCCGGTCATGTAGGCTTCCCTTGCTTTTTCGAGAATCTCGGTCGATTCTTTTTTCTTGCCCTCGAGTGCGAGCATTCTGCCTGTTCCTACGAGAGCGTGCAGGCAGCCCTTATCCAGGGCCATGCTTTTTTTGTACAGCTCGTAAGCCTTCTTATATTTGCCAACTGCCGCGCAGGCGTCGCCTCCCAGCGCAAGCATCTCCGCCGTGGCAGCGTTGGCGGCGGCAAGTGTATCGGCGCTTTCCGCGGCCTGCTGGTAGTCCCCGACCTCCAGGTAGAGGCGCAGTAGCCCCGTGTTCGCCTCTGCATGGTGTTTGTCCTTCTCCAGGGCGGCAAGGAAATATTCCGTGGCATCGTCGTACTCGCCAGCATTGAGCGCATCCAACCCGTTGCCGGCAAGTTCGTCCGCGTCATCGGCAATAACGGGGCAGGGCAGCATCACCGCCGCCAGAATGCCCAGCAGAATGTAAGCTCGCATTTACAGCCTCCATAGTTGTCTCTCTTTATCATATTATACGAGAAAGAAGGCTAAATCACAGGCTCAATTTATTCTGACTTTACTGCGAATGGCTATTAAGTGGATAGTACGTTTAATGAATCGGGAACGGGTTGCCGGTCGCCGGCTATGCCTGCTCGGTCGAGTGCGAGCGCAGTTTCTTAAGGCCGCCGTTGGAGAAATTTTCGAGGAACGACACTACATCGCCGGGAACCTTCTTCCAGCCGAAATGATTAATCTCGGCAATCGCCTTGTCGGCATCCCAGCCGTCGTGAGCTATCCTGTAAAGCCCGAGAAGCATGTAGGTGCGATTGCGCGCGCGGTTGCAGTGGAAAAAGAGGGGCAGGTTGTCGCCGTTCTCCACCGTGTGCAGAAAACGTATCATCTGCTTCTCTTCGGGCGGGCGTTTCCCGTTAAGCGGGATTGTGAAGTAGCGAAATCCGAGCGACTCTGCCGTGTCTCGGTAGTCGAAACTGGCTCTCAGGTTGACAATCGTCTTAACGCCGTGGCTGCGAAGGCGCTGCAAGCCGCGCAGGGTCGGCGTGCTCCCTATGTAAACGCCGCCGTTGACGCGCGCGAATTTTCGGATGCCTCCGAACCACTTGCGCCGCGCGAAGCTCGACCTGTCGCTGTGTCCGAACGGACTGTGTCGGCGCACCGCTTCGCGCAGGAAGGCGAACGGTAGAAGACACGTGTCTATTGTGGATTGCAGGAACGAGCGCTTCTGCATGTAATCCTCAAATAAGGGCCATCCAAACGAATAATACAGCCATGTATTTGCACTTTCAACGTTTTCTTGCAATTAGCTCAAAAAAACCCAAGGGTTGTGTGGATTCTACCCGACATCTGATAGTTATTAAGTACTTATCAGCAGACTTCCCTGTCGAGCGCTCTGTAGCTTATCGCCTCTGAAACGTGCCTTGCCGCAATGTTCTCGCTTTTGTCGAGGTCGGCTATCGTCCTCGCGGTCTTGAGTATGCGGTGATATGACCTCGCTGACAGGCCCAGCGTGGATACAGCCGCCTTGAGCAGGCCTTCTCCCTCGCCGTCGAGCTTGCAGTGCCGCCTAATCTGGCGCACCGACATCCCTGCGTTTGTAAGGTTCTTGTTGCCCTGGAAGCGTTGTGCCTGCACACTGCGCGCTTCGGTTAGGCGCCCCTGGATTTCCACCGAGCTTTCGCCGGCACGGTCGCCGGAAAGCTCCTTCCATCTGACATAGGGCACTTCCACGTGCATGTCAATCCTGTCGAGCAGCGGGCCCGATATGCGCGAGCGGTACGTGCGTATCTGCCTCGGCGTGCACCTGCACTGGCGCCGCCTGTCTCCGAGATAGCCGCACGGGCACGGATTCATCGACGCGACAAGCATGACGCGCGACGGATAAGTTACCGTGGCCTTCGCCCGCGAGATGGTAATGCGTCCCTCTTCGAGCGGCTGGCGCAACACTTCGAGCGCGCTTCGCTTGAACTCCGGCAGTTCATCAAGGAACAGAACCCCGTTGTGTGCGAGGCTCAGCTCACCCGGTTTCGGCGTCGTTCCGCCTCCGACAAGACCGACGTCCGAAATCGTGTGATGCGGCGAGCGAAAAGGACGCTGCGTTATCAGTCCCGAGCCGCGCGGCAGCTGCCCGCTTATCGAGTGGACCTTGGATGTCTCAAGCGATTCCTCCGGCGCAAGCTCAGGCATTATCGTAGGCAGCCGCCTCGCAAGCATAGTCTTGCCGCATCCGGGCGGCCCGATAAGCAGGATGTGGTGTCCCCCGGCTGCGGCCACGAACAGTGCCCGCTTCGCCGCTTCCTGGCCGCGGACATCGCTGAAATCAAGCTCTTCGAGAGACTCCACGCCCGTGGAGTCGGTGAAGTCGAAAGCGCCTTCCTGTATGTCGAGTTCGCCGTTGAGGAATCCCACGACCTCCGTAAGCGTCCTGACGGCATACACGTCAACTCCTTCGACGACAGCGGCTTCGGGAGCGTTCTCCACAGGCACGACTACGCCGGCCAGTCCTTTCTGCCGCGCCGTTATCGCCGCCGGCAGCACGCCACGCACCGGCCGGACCGTGCCGTCAAGCGCCAATTCGCCCATCACGAGAAACCGGTCCAGGAGGTCTTTCGATACCTGGTCGGTTGCTGCCAGCACGCCGATGGCTATCGGCAGATCGAAGGAGGGCCCCTCTTTGCGGGTATCGGCTGGCGCGAGATTCACGGTGACGCGAAGCTGCGGAAAGCGATATTTGCTGTTCTTGACAGCCGTGCGCACGCGGTCGCGCGATTCCTTCACCGCCGCGTCCGGAAGACCGACGACCGTCATTCCCGGCAGGCCGTTTGCTGCATCCACCTCAATTTCGACGACGTACGCATCTATGCCGTCTATGGCCGAGCTGAGCAGCTTCGCGTGCATCCTGTTGACTCCGAACATGTTGCGAATGCATAATCTACCTGCAAACCGCCCGCATGTCAAGAACAGTAAATGCGATTGCACAACTGACGTGCTACTACTGGTCGTTCTTGTCTTCTTTAGAGCCGTGGATGCGGAAAGAGCGCAGTGTTGGCTGCTGGGTGCCGTCGGAGTTGAACTGCGCCTTCACGTGGATGTAGCGGTGCCCGTCATACCTGCCCGATGCAGCATTGGCGTTGACCTGCTCGATTGTCAGCCATTTCTCGTCTTTCCATGTCGCGTCGTAGTGTACGCCCGTGTCGCTCACGCCGACCTTGAACTTCACGGAGGAGTCACCCGGCTCGGTCTTCTCGCACTCGGCATCGCGCAGCTTCCATCTTTTGCCTTCGCCGGCGTCCAGCGCCCAGTTCACGCTGCTGTCCCTGACCACAAGCGCCACCGGCGAATCGTCCCAGAACCGTTGCGCGGGGATGCCGTCATCAGTTACTTGGTAGTAACGGTCCGCTTCCGGGTCAAATGCAGTATTGGGTGTACTTACACAGGTAGTCAACAGTTGCGGGTAAAGCAGATGTCTCGTGTTGAAATGAGTGACATCAAGAATAACACCTGACCATATCTTCACCCAGCCGGCACCTATGTCATAATAAAAGGCAAAGGTATTCGTTGCCGAATCCCGCTTGATTCTCAGCTTCATAGTATCGCAGGAACCCATAATTTTCCATCCGAGCCAAGTGAAAGCTCCATTAATGTAGTAGCCATAGTCAATTACCTGCCATCCCGGGTCTGTGCTGCGTGCGGAATACATCATGATAGCAAGATTGCGGGCATCCCGCCTGAGTGCAAGACTGACACGCCCCTGGTATCCTGCTCCATTTATTGGATGATTCTTTGTCCAGTCCACAGCGATGTCACAACTGGAATAGGTGAAGCTCCGCTCAAGTGCACCATGCGTCCTAGTAGTACCTGTCTTGTCGAAAAAGGCGATACCACCGGCCTCACTTACATTGACACCTTTTTCCGTTTTCGTCCAGTGAGTGTTGTCCAATAGGTCACCGAAAACATCCCCTTCCGGTGCGAGTTTGGCGATGCCCTTCTCGACGAAGACTTTCTCGTTTCTGTCAACCGTGGCGAAGTAAGTGTCGAACATGCACGCGCCGTAGGTGTCTGCCGGGGTGCCGGTGAATGTCACGCTGGTAAGCGTAGGCTGTACTGTCCCGTCGGACTTCATCCCGACCCTCAGGAATGCGTACCGGTGCCCGTCGAGCACGCCCGAGGCGACCTTCTCGTTGAGCTGCTGCGCCGTCAGCCACTTGCCATCGCCTATCCAGATTGCAGAAGCGCGCTTTGGCGAATCCCCGAAGGCAGCCCTGAACGCGACCGAAGAGTTGCCCGGCTCGCTTACCTGCGCTGTGAAACCTTCCAGCTTCAGCATCTTTCCCATGCCCGCATCAAGGCAGAACTCCGCTCCGCCTGCGCCCGAATCCACAATGTCACACTGCGGCATGTCCGACCAGAAGCGCTGGGCGGGCATCTCAAGCTCGTACTGGTAGTACCTGTTGAGCTTCGGGGTGAAGGCTTCCGCGTTGGCACCCTCCTTGCGCCATGCAACCACGGGATAGAGGCTGTGCGAAGTGCTGAAATGTTCCTTGTCCTCAACCTTGCCCGACCAGGCATGCTCCCAGTCTTTCCAGCCACTCTTTTCGGAGTTCCATACAGCGTAGTAGCAGGTGAACGTGTTACTTCGAGCATCCCGCTTTATGCGCAGCCTCAGCTTCTTGTGAAGGCCGATGGAGCGTGAATCAAGCAGTGTCTTCCATGTGTTGTTCACCATTGCCGCCACAGTAATTCTGTGATTGGCCGCAATCGACCTTGAGACGTAGGAAATCCGGACAAAGTTCTTAGCATCGCGCCAGAGGAATGCCGCAACGCCCGCGCCGTAGTGCCTGTCGGCTGCGCCTGTGTCGCTCCACTCGAAGACGAGGTCGGCGCTCGCATAGGCAACCTTGCGCCTCGCAGCAAGAGCCCAGGCGCTTGCGCCGCCATCATTGCAGGTCAGTGCCTTTCCATCCTCCATAAGTTTCGCTTTGGCTTTTCCTTCCCACGTGGAGATTACGGAGGAGCCGTCGAGTTCCTCCCAGTACTGCTCGTCTACCTTTGAGCCGAACTCGTCATCTTCGGGCGCGAGCTTGAGCACGTTCTTTTCTGGAATAAGCTTGTAGTTCTCGTCCGCAGGCACGATATACCAGTCTGCGCCAAGCCTGCGGACGGATTTGGCGCCCGGGGCTTCCTGGGCTGGAGATTCGACCATATTGCCGGAGAGCACGAGCGCTGCGACTGTCAGCAGAACTATGACCAGCAGTTCGTGCATAGGGAAACCCTCCGGATACATTATACCACGCGCCACACAGAAAAGTCAAACAGAGGTCTAGGCCCGCCGAAGGTGTTGGGTCACTTGAGCAGCGAGTGCAGGTACTCCTCTATATTGGTGTAGCCGTCGCCGTCCGAATCTTCGGGGCCATCCGCATCGTTGCCGGGGTCCAGCCCGTGCGCCTTCTCCCAATCGTCGGGTATCCCGTCGCGGTCGGAATCCACGGGCGCAGTGCCTGATTCGAGCTTGGGATAGCCGCCTGCCTGCTTTGGTGAATCGATTATCCGCCCCGACCTGCTCTTCACCTCGCCGACCACGCGGTTGTCAACAGCGTCCCGCCGCGGCAGTGTTGCCCCGGCCCGCGCAAGAACTTTCTTGAGAGCTTCTTCTGCAGTTGATTTGGTGATGGGTGCGACGTCATATGGTTCCGTCGAACGGTATCTCTCGGGCGCAAGCGAGTTTTCGCCCCATCCGTGGCCGACAAGCGCCCACTCGCTGAGCTTGGAGTCTCGGCGGTGCGGCCCGATGTTGCCCTCGACGTAGATCTTCGGCGTGCCGCTGTTAGGGTTAATCAGAATCTCGTAGCCGGCGGACTTCGTTGACGGCCCCGGGATGAATCGGTCGCCGACGAAGTTCAGGAACGAGTTGGAGTCAGCGTCCACAATCTCGGCCGGAAGGATGCCCCAGTCGTAGATGACGTTGTTGACAAAGTCGTGGGTGCCCCCGTCCTTTATCAGGGGATTTCGGAAGTCATTGTGCGCAAGCAGGCAGTGATGCACCGAAACGTTGTACGAGCCGTCGCCTATCAGGAGCCCTGCGCTGTGTGTTCCCTTGTGATGGCGGCTGCGGTTGAGCGCTTCGCTGATTATGCACCATGAGACAGTAATGTCGTGCGCGCCGTACCAGGTGCTTACAGTCTCGTCCTCGCTCCAGCTTGCCGAGACATGGTCTATCACAACGTTACAGGCCCCGTCAATCTCGCCGTGTCTCCCGAGGATGGCGATTGCATCGTTGTTGTCCGGCTCGATATTACCCTCGCTGCCGGGCCGGATGCGGATATGCTGAATCAGTACATCATGGCTCATTACCGCAATGCCGGCGTTCTTGAGGCAGATGCCGCCGCCGGGTGCTGTCTGACCGGCGACAGTGACGAACGGATACCTAATCACGAGTTCCGACTCCAGCTCGATAGTCCCGCCGATATGGAAGACGACAATCCGCGGGTCCGGGTCATTCAAAGCCTCGCGCAGCGTGCCCGGGCCGCTGTCCGCCAAGGAAATTACTTCAACGACCTTCCCGCCGCGGCCTGCAGGGGTGCGCGTGCCGAAGCCTTCCGCGCCGGGAAAGACAGGCAGGCCTGTCTGGGGCTTGAAAGGCCTGGGCATACCCGGGTTCTTCGGGGTTGAAGGTGCAAACGCCTGCCTGAGCATCGGGCAGCCGATAAAGACTACAAGAGCAAGAAACATCAGTCCGCCAGCCCCTGCGGACACTCTGCCAAACAGGGAATGCCTGCCGCTGCGTATCATTTTCACCCCCAGTACAACCGCCAGCACGGGAAAGACAGTCATTATCCCGAAGATAACGACCGGGCCCAGCCGCTTCATCAAGAACTTATCAAAGATATTTGCCACCCTGAACTGGAAGAGCAGGGCCATTACCCAGAAGAACACTGTGACACAAAGCAGAGCAACGGCTGCTTTGGCAGTACGCGTGAGTCTTGGCATGAGGCTTGACTCCAGTTGTTCTCTACCATGTCGTACAATCTACGAAGAGGGAGGGTTTCACAAAGGCGGATTACTCGCCGTGTATGGCGCCGAGAGACTGGAGGTAGTCGATAAGCTCGCGGTTGCGGGTGGCGTAGTCGAGTGGCCTGACGCCGTGATTTGATGCGGCGTTTATGTCCGCGCCGTTCTCGAGCAGCATCTTCGATGTTTCCAGGCGTTCCCTCGTGCACGACCAGTGAAGGGGGGTCTTGCCCTCGATATCGCAGGCGTGTACGTCCGCACCGGCCTGCAGGAGCATCCCGACAATCTTCTCGTGGTTGCCGTCCGCGGCCCAGTGCAGCGCTGTCGCACCGACGGGGTCCTTAAGCGTAATATCAGCGCTGGCTTCGAGCAGGACACGGACTACTCCGGTTTTTCCGTTCGTGCATGCTTCGAGCAGCGCAGTCACGCCGTTACAATCCCGGCAGTCGAGTCGGGCGCCGGCAGAGACCAGCATCCTGGCCACGGGTTCAGTTACTGCGAGATGAAGCGCGGTTCGTCCATGCGAATCAGTGGAGTTGATATCGACTCCGTGCCTGATGAGGTCCTTTATCGTCGCGTGGTCGCCGTTTCTGGCGGCCTGGCGAAGGGCTGCCTCGTTGCGGGCGGGCGGCGGGGGTGCGAAAAGGTCCTCTTCCGCTATGCAGCCTGCCGGCAGGGCCACAATGCAGGCAATCAGAAGCTTGTACATTGTCCCGCTCCACAATCTTCAGCGTGATTAGAACTGCAAAAAACGAGATTGGCAAGGGCAAATCAGCCCGAAGTGCGAATGGGCTAAAGACCGGCGGGCGGGCGCCCGATTATTTCAGTGGGATTCCATACATGGCCCGTTTATACATTCAAGAGGTGGTATTGTGGAAAGCAAGCTGGTACTTGCGATTATGGCGGGGTTCTGGGCGACCCTGTTCCTTCTCTGCGCATTCTAAGAGCATTTCCTGCCGATAGAACGCAATTCAGGGAACCTGTCGCGAAATAAAAAAAGAAGGCGCGGGTTTGTAAAAACCCGGGAGGGTCGGCTTCTCCCGAGTCCCGCGCCATGGAAGACAGGCTGGCCCGACCTGTCACTTACCAGAGCAGGGAACCGACGTATCCCATGCGAAAGACTTCTCGTCCGCGAGAAGCCAGAACATTTCTATGACAGCTTCCCTGATATCCTGACATGAAGGCGACGGTTCGAGGCAGGAGCCTGTACGCGCGTATGCTTCGCCGCGGCAGCCGCCTGCACACCAGTATCGCACGGGGCAGTCCGCGCAGAGCCTGTTGAGATTGTCCACGCTGAAGCGCTTCCGGAGCCCTTTTAGCACCGGCGAACGCATCCAGAGCTTCCTGAAGGAATCTCTGACCGTCCCCAGCTTGAATTCAGGATAAACGTGTCCGGCGCACGGGTAAATCGAGCCGTCCGCCTCGACGAGCAGAGTGCGAGTGCCTATGCCGCACGATGTTCGCCTCTCGTTGCGCTGGCAGACGGAAGCAAGGGTGGTGAACCAGTCTTCGCTCGCGAGCTTTCGGAAGCTCCGGTGCAGTGCGAAAGTTGTACGAACCGAGCGAAGCAGCTTTATCAGGTCAGGCGGCCGAAGCTCGTTACCGCCGCCGATTCGCCTGAGAGGGACGAAACGCACGCCCGAGGCGCCGAGCCGCTTCGAGAAGCGGAAGTAGTCCTCGATGCGCCACTGGTTGTCCTCGTGAACTACCATGTTGGTGGTGACATGCACGCCGTTTTTCGCAAGCAGGCGGACCGCCTTCATGGCTTTCTCGAAAGTGCCGCGTCCCCGCAGGTTCTCGTGCTCGAAGACAGTGGGACCGTCGATTGAGACCTGTACGTTGAGACCGCAGGCGGCAGCTGCCTTCGCGAACTCCTCGTCAACGAGGAGGCCGTTCGTCGAGACGTGGGCCTGAAAACCGTTTCTCTTCGCCCATCGGGCGAGTTCAATGGTTTCGGCAATGCGCAGCGTCGGCTCGCCGCCGAGTATGGTCAGCACCGGGTCAGGTGCCGTGAAGGGCAGCGAACCTTCGAGGAATTTCAGGACCTTTTCGACTGGCGTCTCGTCGGAAGGGCGGGGGAAGCTGCGGTTGTAACAGAAGACGCAGTTCAAATTGCAGCGTCTCGTTATATTCACCGTTATGTTCTCAATGCCCTTTTCCGCGACGGGCGGCTTCTCGACGGGTGTCGAGCCGTAGACGACGCCCGCGCTTATCAAATCGGGCAACAGCTTCTTCAGCCTGTGATGGGTCGAGCAGATTGTATGGCCGTAAGCATGCGCAATCGAGCGCGCTGCGTCGTGAAGGGTCGAGCCCCGCTGCAGAATCTCGAGAAACCTGAAGGTCTCCGTGTCCACGACCGTCCAGTGGGGAATGTCGCCCCATACGAGCAGAACGCGGGAGTCCTGCTTATCGACGATATCGGGCGCGCGGGAGCGGAGCACCGGCAGCGGCGGCGGGCTAAGCGCCGTGCGTCCGATTGTCTTTAGTTGTGCCGACCTTGACATTTCCGTTCTCCTTTGAATCGCGCGTTAATAGGGAATCTCCGGCTTAGCCAGCATGACATCGGTAAGCTTTGCGCGGATGCACTCGTTGAGTACCCTGACGACGTGCTTGAACGGGACCTGCCTGCGCGCATCGATCGTCACGGGCTTGGTTGGATAATCCGGTGTGGGTGTGTAGTTGTCGCGCGCCTGGCAGATAATCCGGTAGAGGCGGTCCCAGTCGGGCTCAACTTCTTCATATTTATTCTTGACGCACGGAATAATTATCTTTCCGACCTTCAGAACGACCCTGCCGCGTTCCGGGTCCTGCGTCGGCCTGTTCATGGTGGGATGATACCAGAGCAGCTTGACGCGAAGCTCGCCAATCGGTATAGCCTTGGTCATTCGCTCTGTGGTCTGACCGATACCCTTAGGCAGGTGATTCTCGAGCCTGCCTTCCTCCGACTTGAACCTGCAGGCAAGCATGAAGAAAATGAGAAGCTGGAAAACGACGTCAATCATTGGCGTCATTGCCAGCTTCGGCTCCTCCTCCAAAAACTGCTCCTCCTTCGAGTGCTGTGACTTGCGCATAGCCGACCTCCCTCTATCCCGCCTTTGCCTCTGAAAACACAGTTTTTCCCGGCGCGGAGGGTGCATAAACGGCAATGGCGCGACCTGTCAAACGCCCGTGGGCGTTTTCCGTCGCGCCAAAATTGCCTTTTCTCTCTGCGCCTACCATCCCGTCCGTTCCCTTTCGGAAGCCTGACCGGATACCGACCCGGTAGAGCTTTTCCCGTCTACTTGTTCTTCTGCGCCGTCGGCGCGGAAACCTTGCTCAGGTGCTTTACCCTGAATCTCGTGAAATTGACCTGCGAATTGCCGTTCAGCTCGATAGCTATCGGCCCGTAGGAATAATCCTTGTCGATTTTGACGTACCGCGTCTCTTTCAGCTCGGGACTCTCGATTGTCACCATGTCCCGGCGGACGGTTACTTTCATGTCGATAGTGCCGCGCGGATTCTTCAGGTCCGAGCATAAATCGAAACCCTTATAGAGGCGATTGGGTCTGATACCCCGTATGCGTTCGTACTCGGTCTGCTCCTTAAGTGTGCCTCTTACCCACAGGTTGAAGCCGTTGCCGCCGAAAGTGAACTGCATGTCGATTACGTAATCCTTCCAGTCGCCCTGGCGAACCATAAGCAGGGCGCGTCTGGCAGAGTCATTGCTGCCCCGGATTTGCCCACTGCCGCTGTCCCAGTTGCCGCCGTCCTGGTCCAACGACCTCAAGCTGTACTTCGTGAGGTCTTCCCAGGGCAGGGCTTTTTCCTTGGCAAGCTGGTCGTCGTAGCTTTCGGCTTCGAGTTTGAACCGGGTCACGAACTCGCGAAGCTTGTCCTCGTAGGGAGTGCCTTCGAGGCCCTTGGGCTGCTGCGATTTCATGTATTCGAGCGCCAGCGAATAATCGCCGACTTCCTTGTTGATAGTAATCCTGTTGACGAACCTGTCGTAAGCATTCTTGGCGTTAATGGCGTTCGAGAGAGTCCTGAGTGCCTTATGTGCCTTGTCAGCGGATTCGGAGCCGGGATACTTCTCAATGAACTTTTCGAGGTGCCGGATGGCATCGTTGAAATATTCCTTGTCGGCGAGGTCCATGACGTTGTCGAGGGTGGACTTGTAAGCTGTCTCGGCGAGCTTGTCGTAATCGCTCTTGGCTGTTTTAAGAAGCTTCTTCGCCGCGTCCGCTTCCTCGGAATCGGGCGCGAGAGACTCGATTTCCCATGCTATGCTCTGTATCTTCCGGAAATCGGGCGAGCCGCTTGACGCAATGGACTTGAGGTCGCCGAGCAGCCTTGCCGCCTCATCGCGAGAGTTATCCCTTTCCCCGGGCTCCCGGTAGTCTTCGTCGTAATAAGCTTCCTCGTCGTCGTAGTAGCTGTCCTGTCCGCAGCCGGTGAGGAAGGCGAGAAAGGAAAGGAGAAGGGTGCCGACCAGTATCTGTTTCAACATAAGACGGGCTCCCCGGCGCGTGCGCGCCGCTTGGGGATACAGAGTATCCCTTATTGTGTCCCGCCGCTATGTTGTCAAACAGTCAACCCCAATCTGTCATAAGTATATGCCATAGTAGCAAGATTGTCAAGCCAAAAGTTTATAAAAACTTGCCTAAATGGCATAAATAGCTATTCGGTAAGCATATCCAAAAGCCTGTAAGGCAATTATTCGGGCTAAATCAAGGTGTCTCAACGCCGGAGTTTCGTTTCCGTGTGCGGCAAAATCTGCTATAATTAGTAAGTGGAAGCGAGCAAATTCGAGAACAAACGAGGAAATACAGTGAAGAAACAGATTCCGATTCTCGCAGTAGTTGCACTATTTCTTGTGTTCGGCGCCGGGAAGCTGTCCTCAAATGACGATGCCAACACCTACACGAGCGAAACGTGCAAATTCAAAGTCAAGCGCCCCGACTCCAAATGGGCTTTCAGCGAGAATCCCGGGCCGGATGGAAAAAGCGTCATAGTATCGGTTGCAAGCGCTGACCTGAAGGCTTCCGTCCGCATTCACACGGCTGCGTTGACGGCGGGAGTGACGACGGAATCCTACCGCGACACCAAGTTCGACCAGTTGCTAAAGGACGCGAAGTACTCCAACCTGAAGAAAGAGCTTGGCAAGATAGCCGGGCAGAAGTCCCCGGGGCTCAGTCTCGAAGCCAAGGCTGCTGACGGGTCGCAGGTGTGGCTGTGCCAGTATTACCTTGTTAATGGAGAAATGTTCTACGTGCTCCAATGCACCGCGCTGAAACAGGACATAAGAACGCTCGCTCCTGTATTCAGCCGGATTCTGCAGTCGTTCGAGTTCGTTTCGACCGAAAAAGCCAAACCGACAACGCTGGAAGCGCTCGCCGCCCGCTGCGGCAGCGAAGTGAAATGCTATACCGACTGGGAGGCAGCCTCGAAGGCAGCACAGAAAGAGCGCAAGCTTATCCTCGTAACGCTCCAGTTCTACCAGGGATTTTCATTCCAGAGCTTCGACCTTGCCGCTCTCGGACCTTTCTCCGACCCGGACCTGGTGGAACTGACACAGGAGAGATTCATCGTGCTCAAGCACGCCAAGAACGCCGATGCGCCGTTCAGGTCGGAATGCCTGTACGGCATGGGTCCGAGCAGCTTCGGCAAGGCGGTCCTTTTCGTCACGCCCGACGGCAGGGTCGCAGGCGATGCCTTCAGCTTCGAGCCGCATTATCTCTATGACTATGCGCGCGACGTGCTTGCGAAACACCCCGAATTTCCCGGAACGCCGCCGTCGAAGAAAGGCGGCAGGCTGGAACAGGCGAAAGCGTTATTGAGACGGGGAGAGCTTGTGAAGGCGCGGGAGATTATCGAAAATCTCAAGACGGCGGAAGGATACATGCTCAAGGCTTCGCTTTACCGACGGCTTCGTAAAGGCGAAGAAGCTCTCAAGGCAATCGAGGCGGCCCGCCAGAAAAAGAACAGCAGCATAATCGCGGACCTAACGGTCGATGAAGCTGTTATTTACCTGCGAACCGGCAGGTACAAGAAAGCCATAGCCCGGCTGTCCGAAGTCGTGAAAAAACACGGAAAGAGCGAGAGAATTCCCGAGGCAATGTACTGGCTCGGAGCGTGCGTTCGCATCCTGACGGAGGAGGCGGGCGAGGATGAATGGTGGCGAAAGCTGGTTGACAACCACCCCGAAAGCCCGTGGGCCTGGAAGGCCGCTGTCGGACTGATAATTGCCGGGACAAAAGGATTGAGTACGGGCAGCATCACCTGGCCTGATAATGCCGTAATCGACACTGTAAAAGACAAGAAATACGAGGCTTATGACACTGCCGACGTCAAGAAGGCGCAGGAAGAGGCGCTCGCCTTTCTCCTGAAAGCGCAGAGAGCGGACGGGTCGTGGATTACGCCCTACGAGCTGGGACAATTGTCAGATGAAGGCAAGCTGCTGCGCGACGGCACGGTCGCGCTGTGCGGCAAATCGCTTCTGGCTTACAGGGAGAAACCCAAGACAGCCGCAGCGGCTGCGAAAGCGGTCGCATTTCTTCTGAAGTCGCACGAGGCGCGCAAGAACGGGAAAGCCAGAGAGTATTACATGGACTACAAGGTCTGGAGTCACTCGTGCATGCTTATGTTCTTCGCGGATTGCCTCGAAGCCGGCATAGGCGACAAGCGCGTTCTCTCGACCACAATGACGGAACTAATCAAGGAGATGCAGGAGGACCAGCGGCCTTCCGGCGGCTGGAGCTACTACATCTCAAGCAGCCTGGGGCAGGGAGCCAGTAAGGACAACCGCTCGATAAGCTTCACGACGGCAGCCGTCACGCTCGGCCTGCTTGCGGCTAAGGCGAGCCGGGTTCCAGTGCCCGACGAAATGCTGCGCAAGGCGCTCGATACTCTTGAGAAAATGAAGAATCCCAACGGCAGCTTCACGTATTTTTACAGCCATGCGGGCGCCGCAGGCAAAGATTCAAACCTTCCCGGCTCGGCCGGCCGGGTCCCGCTGTGCGAGCTTACGCTCTATCGCGGGAAGAAGGGCAGCCTGGACAGGCTCCGCCGGGGTCTCGACATATTCCTGAGGTACCGCCACGAGCTTGCCGGGCAGAGAGGCAAGGCTCTCATGCACACCGGCAGGCACGGGCAGGGCTCTCACTATCTCATGTTCGACTACGCAAATGCGGCCGCAGCCGTGCGCGAGCTGCCTGCGGGCGAGCGCAGGAAATACAGAGATACTATCCTGGAACTTGTTCTCGGTGCGAGAACAGCGGAGGGCAGTTATCTCGGCAGCCCGCTTCTGGGTCACTGCTACGCCACGTCAATGGCACTGCTTGCCTTCCGGGACCTTGAAGAGTAGTCCCTGCTTTAAGCGGGAAGTCCGGTTATTTCCGCAACGAGCCGGAGTTGCCGCTCTGTTTGATGCGATATTCCATGAGGTTAATCAGCCGCACGTCGAGCAGGAACTGCCTGATTCTCCTTGTCACGTCTTTGGCGGTCAGCTCTTTCTGGGGCGGGTCAGGCCCGAGCTCGAGCTTTTTCGCAAGTGTTTCCTTTTCAAGCTCGAACTCCACATCCTTCATGCGGCGGGCCTTCTCTAATATCTCGCGGATTCGCTTGAGTTCGGCTTTCTCTTCGAGCTTCTTCTCGCAGTGCGGGCATTTGTTCCAGTTCCTGACCTTGCCCTTGATTTGGGGAACAACCGCGTTTTTGAACCACCCGTCGAATTCACCTGCGGGGATTTCTCTGGCATTCGTCAACATTTTCACCTGGTGGTCGCTGGTCTGGGCCTGCCCGACGAGGACGGGGTCGTTCTGCTCGTCCGGCGGGATATGGCACGGGACGAACGTCCTCATGACTTCCTTCTGGGCATCCGTCAGCGCCGCCTCGACCGTCGCGGTCAGCTTATCAAGCTCCATGCGGGGGATTCCACCCTTCTCCATGAGCTTCATGTGGCGCGGCTCCGTGTAGAAAAAGAGGTCCCTCGACTGCTTGCTCAGGCGGCCGTCCTTTTCGAGCCCGTCCTTGACGAGCAGATAGCCCTTGAGCACTTCGCGCCACTCTTTGTCATGGGAAAGCTCCATCTTCTTCCGCAGGCACTTCAGGATGCACTCCATCTGCTCTTTCGTGAGGTTCAGGCCGTTGACGAGGTTGAGGCCGTCGAGATATGTGAGGAACTCGCCGACGACCCTTTCCTTGTCGCATCTGTTCAGGAGAAGCATGTCGATTTCGTCCTCGATGCGCTTCTTCGGTATCATTTCCCTGGCAAGCCTGATTTTGCGCATCTCTTCGTTGAGCAGCTTCTTAGCCTTCAGCCTCATTTCGGCCGCCTCGACGAACAGACCGGCCTTCTCGGCCTCATCGGCATCTTTTTTCAGATGCTCAATGTGCTTCCTGATATCCGCGGGTATGTCCTCCTTGTCACCCGCGACGACGCAGAAAATGGCACCAAAGAGCGCCGCAACAAGCGTGACTGCAAGCAGTTTGTGCATGAAGACCTCCCTTGTTCATATACCGAAACTATAACGCGGGAAAATGGCGGTTTATTTCGAGAATGCCGCCGGCGTGAATTACTTGCTCTTTTCCGTCTCTTCGAGGAATTCTTTGCGTTCTATGATTGTTTCCTGTTTTTTGTTTTCGCCGGGTTTTAAACCGGATTCCTTTTCGCCTTCTTCTTTCTTTTGTTCCTTTTCCAGTTCTTTCTTTATCTTTTCCGGCAGGAATTGCGGGCAGTGCTTCTTCAGAAGCTCGATGTACCCGGCTTCTTTACGGATTGCGTCGAGTTCTCTGTCCTTGGCCATCCACTCGAAGTTCTGATAGCCGTTCTTCACTGCGACGGCGAGCGCCTCGACAGCCTTGTCGAGCTTCTTGCCCATTGCGTAGGCGCAGGCAAGGTTGTAATGGTGTATGTAGCCGGACCTTCCTGCGGCTTCCGCTGCGCGGAGGAACCACAACTGCGACTTGTCGTACTGGCCGACGTGGTGATACAGAATCGCCACGTTCTGGTAGCTCGAAGGGCTCGGGTTCTTTTTCGCCTCGTCGAGCTGGGTCTGCAGCAGCTTCTTGAACTGTTCGTCCGCCCCGAGCTTCGCCAGCGATACGGCAACGGCGTGTTCGAGGCTCCAGTTGGCCAGTCCCTCGCGGCGCCGCCTTTCGAGGAAGTCCCATACGCCCTTGAGCTTCTTGACCACCCGGTCATCCTTGAAATCGGCGAGCGCGTTAACCACGGCCGTAATGCCACCGGCGACCGTGCGCGTGCCCTGAAGCGCATCCTCGAGGAGAGACAGCAGGGAAGGAATCGCTTTCGGCCCGAGCTTCGCGATGGCCGCGTACTGGCCGGGATACTGGCCGCCGGAATCCACGTCGGCAAACAGCTTCACCAGCACGCCGCGGTAGAGCTTCGACACGACGTCATCCGGCAGCTTCGACTCATCCACATCGCCGGATTCTATCATCTTGTTGAGCACGTGAAACAGGTCGGAACCGTACTTGTCAATGGCGCGCTGCGCCGCGGCGCGAATCGACATGGACGGCGACCCGGACATCTGCAGTATGGTATGGACGGATTCCGGTTCCCTGAACGAACCGAGCAGTTCCACCGCGTTCATCTGCTGGTATATATTGCCGTTCTTGAGCGCTTCCTTCAGGTGGGGCAGGGCACTCTTGCCGACCCTCGCGACGGTGTCGCGCGCCTTCCTCCTGTCGCTCAGGTAGCGCGAGCCGAGCAGGTCTATCTGCTGCGTAATCTGTTCCTGCGTCAGGTTGAGAGGCGGCGGCTCGGACTTCTGAGGCTCTTCCTCGCCGTCTTCGGGCTCATCGGCCGGCTCGGGCTCATTCTGCGCGTAGACTATGCCTGCCGTTAGAAGCAGGCTCAGGAAAATTGCCAGGAATTTCATCTTCTGTCTCCGTAGTGCAGTTTCATTCTCGTGAAAACGGCTCCTGTATTATTTATAGGTTCCGTTCAAGGTTCGTCAACTCTTTTCTGCAATCGCGCCCGTCAGGCTAATCATTGGTTTTCGCGTATTCTTCGTACCATTCGAGCCAGGAATCGGGCTCGGTGCCGAGGTCTTTGCCGACAATCGAGAACAGCGCGCGGTGCGCGGCAGTCGCGACCGGCTTATCAGCGTGAAGAAGCGGCGCTATATAGGGCACTGACTCCGGATTCTTCAAGCTTGCAAGAGCGTTCAGGGCGAACTGCCTGGCTTCCGTGTTGTCGTCCGCGAGAAGAGAGTACAGGACTTTCGCCGCCCGCTCCGGCGCTCGAATCATGAGGGCCGATGCCGCTTCGATTCTCGTGAGAGGGTCTTCGGCATCCGCAGTGTGCTCCAGTGCAAACAAGCCTTCCTGAGAGCCAATCTGGCCGAGCGACCTTGCCGCGGCGTGCCTGACTCCGGGCTCCTCGCCGGGCTCGAGCATCTCGATAAGCTTCTCGACGGCCTTTTCGGCCTTGAGAATGCCAAGCGCCCGGATTGCATCGATTTTCAGAACGGTATTCCCGCCGTCGAGAATTTTGATTATCTCCGGCACGGCTGCGGTCGATTGCATCTCGGCGAGCTTCTTGAGGGCGAGGGATTTGCCTCCGTAGTCCGGCATAGACAGGCTGTCGGCAAGCCACTTCTCTTTCGTCTTGTCGCGGTTGCCTGACCACCATTCTTCCCAGCGCCGTACGGCGGCTTCGCGCTCTTCCGGCAGGTCGGCCGGCTTGAACCCGAAAAACATCCCGGTTTCCCTGACGAGGTTGCGGCTGAATATTGACCGGGACGCCGGGTCCGGCGAGCGCAAACCCTTGATCAGGGCTTCAATGTCGGCTTTGACATCCGGCGGTTCGCCGCGCGGTTCGCGATTGGAAACCGGCGACTGCTCGCTCGTCTGTGGAAGGCAGAACACTACCACCACCAGGCCTGCCGCAATTCCTGCGACCGCGGCTATTATGAATCTCCACATCCATGCCCCCGACCCCGGCTACCTGCCGGATTCTTTCACCTCGAGGCTGTCGGCGCAGGCGCCGGGAAGCTGCTTGTAGCGGTCGTACAGCCGCACGGGAATGAAGAAAGTAATCGCCAGGGTGTGTTCGGGCGTCTTGTGTAAAACGGTCTTCGCAATTATCTCGTTATTCTGCGCGCCGTATGTTCCGGAGACCATGCAGGAAGCCTCGCCATCGGAATCACCCGTGCGCAGGCAGGCGTAAACGAGCTTGAAACCGCCGAGTTCCGTCTTCATTACGGCCCCGGCAAGCTCGGTCTGTTCGTCAGCCCTGATGCCGGAAGTCTTTATAATCGAGGCTGTGGCGCACGGTCTCGGCTCTTCGCCCGGAAGGCTGTAGACCGTGGTATCGCCCGCCTTGCCTGCGGTCCAGCTCAGGGGCAGCTCGAAAGTGAAGCTCTGTTTGCCCGCCTTGAGAGTATGCCGGGTAGTGACGAGTTCGCCCGGATTCAATGTGCGTTCGAGTCCCTTCGCCGAGGTCGCGCCCGCTCCCGACGTCTTGATGGCCGCTTCCTCGATGCGCTGAAGCTCTCCCTCGCTCGGCACGAAACCCTGCCTGCCGTATTCCGAAAGCTCCCGGACCTTCACTATCCTGTCGGTGTTGCGCTTCGGTATCTTAAGCCAGCCGTCCCTGTACTGGATGACGACCGCCTCGGCGTCTTCTCCGATTATTTGCCCCTGTATGCGATGTCCGCTTTTAAGAACCACTATGTCTGCGAAAAGTTCGGCTGCCACCGTTAGCAGCGCGGCGAGCATCAGTACCGTAACCAGCGCTCTCGATTTCATTTCTTTGCCTTTCCCGAATCCGAAACGGCGGCTTTGCCCTGGCGCAGCGCTTCCCGGAAGCTCTTGACGTAGGCTTCGGCCGACTTCATGTCGCTTTCCTTGCTCAGCGGCACTCTCTCGGTGCCGACGACGATAACAGGTCCATTGTCCTTGACCGTATCGCCCGGAGTTTCAGAAGGCACGGCGGGCTTGGTATTCATTATTTCGGCGACAAGCTTGTCGTAGTATTCCCTTGCCTCGGGTACGTACTGCACTGCAATCACGGCGGCCAGTACAAGAAGCAGCAGAACCAGCATGAGCACCAGCAGAGGGCTCGTCTTTCTTCCGCCTTCTTTTGCCCTCTTAGGCAGTTTCATCTTTTTCTTGGTCGTTTTTACCGGCGTTTTCGCTACGGGCTCCTCGATTACGAGCTCGTCGTCGAGGTATGACCGCGCCTTTATTCTTGCTGGTTCCGGCTGTTCGGGCTTTTCTTCGGGCTTCTCGGTCCTTCGCCGCTTCACTACAATCGGCGCAGAATAGTCATCGGGCAGCTCCGGCTCATCGAACGGTATTTCCTCTTTCGAAGGTTTTTTCGGAGCGACCGCGGCGCTGGGCGGAGGCATTGGCTTCTCCACTTTGGGCGCTTCCCATGCCGCGGTTTTTTTTATTTTTCCGGGTGCCTTTTCATCGGGAGGAGCAGCATCTGCTTCGCGCTTACGTCTGGCCGCCGTAGCGGCACCCGACCCAAAATCGAGATTGAAATCCCCGACACTCGGACCGGCCTTTTTCCCCAGAGCATCGGGTATGAGAACCTGAGTCGGCCCGTAGTCAACGAAACCGGTGGGCGGCTTCGTCGCGGTTTCCTCCGGTTGCGCGGGCGTCTCTTCCGGTGCAGGCGGCGCAAGGGGCTTTTCGGCCAGGACCCCGATGAACTGCGTGCCCTTTTCCACCGGGTGCTTTGCGCCGGAGGCGTCCGCGGCCTCCCCGCGGGCTGCGGGCATGAAGAAACCCCTCTGCCTCGCCAGCGTGCGCTCTTCATCCGGGAGAAGCACGACCAGCTCGCCGCGCTTGTCGCGTTCGAGGCCCTCCAGCCCGGAAACCCGGAAACCGTCCGTGTCCAGGTCGGAACCGAAGTCGTCGGTTCCCTCTTTCGCCCCTTCCTTATTTTCCTTTTGCACTCTTATCCCTCGGTCTGATGGGTTTGTATACTTCCTGCCTGCCCAGCCATGACTTCCAGCGCTTCTCGAATACATCCAGCGGCATCTTGAAATATTCCTCGATACTCACGTTTTCGTACCCCTCGCTGATGATGGCTTTCAGGTACTTAGTGAACGTCCTTCTGGACGGCCCGCCGCTGTGCTGCGTCCAGTACAGGAAGGCCCACATGGCCAGCCGGTCGGCGTCGGTCAGCTTGGTCCTGTCGGTGATTACCATGATGTTTGCCAGCGCCGGCATCTCTTTGTCGTTGATAAGCGCCTGCACAATCGCGAGCTTCTCGGCGTTGTGCCCGACTATCTTCAGCGCAGTGTCTGCGCCTACGCCTCCGATTGTCACATCTTCGAAAAACGAGGCGAATCCCTCTTCGAGCCACAGCGGAAGTTCCGGCATGCAGTCCTTGAAAAAGATGCGCGCCTGCGCCCTGAAAAGCCTTTTGCTGAACCCGCCCCAGTTGGTCTCTCGCAACACGACTATCTTGCGCTTTGACGGAACGACAGCCACGAAATCGGGGTCGATAACGGCATCGCCTTCGCCTTCGAGAAGATGCGTGAAGCTCGCCTTGTCGCCCGGCAGGTAGACATCGACGTACTCGGGCAGCTTCTCCCATTTCGGCTGTATCGCCTTGAATAGCTGCAGGTGGTACTGCTCCATGGCCGCCATTACTCTATCGAGCTGCGGCTTCGGAAGAGGTGTGCCGAACCTGTAGTTCGACGAGCGCAGCGAGTCATCGACGCCGGACACCGTCTTCTTGACGACCTGGCCCTTCTCGACCCGCTCGCCCGGAAGCCTGCGCGTGTGCTCCAGATATTCGGTATGGCAGGCCATCAGGCCGGCACAGCCGATGGCCAGAAAGCACAGCGTGATAATGACCTTGCCCAAGAACCACGTCCCGCGGTCAGTTGCAGCCGCTTCACGTCGGGGCGCACGATGCAGCGTTGCACGAGCCCGAGCCGGCGGCCTTGCCCGAAGACCCGCCGCACCTGAAAGCGCCCAGCTTGCGCTCCATCTTCTTGCCGCCGCATTTCGGGCACTTGTCGGGCTCGCCCCTGCCGCCCATTACGAGATATTCTTTCTCGTGCCCGCACTTACTGCACTTGTATGTATAGAGAGGCATGTCCTAACCTCCAGTCCGGCAGTAATATAAGCTTAACACGCCGGAGCCGCGATGTCAATGCGGAATTGCGCAGGATATACCTCGCGCGTTCCCTTAAGATATGACGAGCCGGGGCCACCCGCTCCGTGGGAAGGGAGCGTGGAAGTTTGCTAAATTTGGATATGGACGGTTGACAATATATCGTCTGTTATTATAGAATCTCGCGCCGCGGGCGATTAGCTCAGAGGATAGAGCGCCTGCCTTACAAGCAGGAAGTCATTGGTTCAAATCCAATATCGCCCATTTTCGGCTGAAATGGGCGCGACTTCCTGTCGCACGGCGCGCTTTGACAATGGGGCCGTAGCTCAATTTGGTTAGAGTCCCGGACTGTCGATCCGGTGGTTGCGGGTTCGAATCCCGTCGGCCTCGTTTCCTTGCCATCCAGGTGACTTCGGACGTTTTATGCGTTTTTTATTCCCATCCTTCCAGCGCCATTCGGAGAAAAGCCTCCTGAATGAAAAATTCAGCTTGCGGAGTGTGCATCGGTGCACTACTATCCGGTTAGAGAGACCTGCGATGTTCACGGTTGGCTTATGACCAATCAAATCAAGACTTGCCCCCGTTGCGGCAGGGCAGTAGACGGACGCGCGACGAAGTGTATTCACTGCGGCGCTGAATTGAAGACTTTATCGGCATCTTCCCGTTACGAAGCGGTGGAAATGGCTCTGGATGAAGCCCCCTCCATCGAGAGCGTCGTGGTGTCGGGGCGCTACGAGATTGAGAAAGAGCTGGGGCGCGGGGGCATGGGCGTTGTCTTCCTGGCGCTCGACAAGGAACTCGGCTCACAGGTCGCGCTGAAGCTGCTGCTGGTCGAGTTCGCCAGCGACCAGCGCTTCGTTGATGCCATGCGGGCGGAAGCGAAGCTCTGCCTTTCCCTCTCTCATCCGAACATAGTGCGCCTTCACACGTTCGAAGCGTCCGGGCGATCCGCGTTCCTGGTGATGGAGTACGTCGATGGCCCCTCGCTTGCGGACCTTCTCGCGGAAAAAGAGAAGATGTCCCTGAAAGATGTGGCCGGCTATATGCGCCAGGCGTGCGCCGCGCTCGACTACGCCCATTCCGAAGGTGTCATACACAAGGACATAAAACCGGCCAACTTCCTTATCGACAAGAAGAACAAGCTGCGACTGGCCGATTTCGGAATCGCACAGAGAGCCCGCTATACATACGGACAGCTCACTCAAAAGGTTGTCATGGGCACGCCGACTTACATGTCCCCGGAGCAGCTCCTGGGCCAGAAAATAGACCACCGGACGGACATCTATTCTATGGGTGCCGTGGCCTATGAGCTTCTTTCCGGATGCCCGCCGTTCGTGTCCGAGAACATGGAAAAGGCGATAATGCTGGACGAGCCCGAACCCCTCGAGGGGGTGCCGGCAAGGGCGAACATGGCGATTGCCAAGGCGCTGCGCAAGGATCGCTACCGGAGATGGCAGTCCGCGACTGCCTTTTACCAGGCACTTGCACACGGGAAAACGCAGATAGAGGTTACGCCACCCGAGACTATTCAATGGCCCACGCCGGGCCAGGCACAGGAGGTCAGGAAAGCGCGGAAGCTCAGAGTCCTTGCAGTTGACGACGACGGCGACATACTGAAACTCGTGCAGGCAACGCTGGGCCTTGCCGGCTACGACGTGCAAACCGCGGTGGACGGGCAGGACGCCCTCGAGAAGCTCGGAATTTCGGATTACGACCTCATCGTTCTGGACATACAGATGCCCCGCCTCGACGGCATGCGCATGCTGACCAGGGTCCGCAGTGCGGGCTCTAATGTCCCCGTTCTGATGCTGACCGGACACAGTGAGCATAAGAGCGTGCTGGAGGGCTACCGTTCCGGGGCGAATTACTACATGACCAAGCCGTTCGCGGTCGAGAGGCTTATCGCCGCCTCCCGCTTCCTCATGGGCGACTTCACCGAGAGCGAGCGCCAAGGCATAGAAGGCATGCTCTGACTGCTGTGTGCCTCAAAGAGCCCCACCTTCCAGTACACATGGAAAATGCAGCAGTCTGTTTGCCTAAAGCCTGCCTGTGGCCTTGAGCGACTGGACGATGTGCTTGACAAGGAGCAGGTCGCCGGGGTGTGACCTGAGCATCTTGTCCCTGAACTTCCACGCTTCGGCCGAGTCGTTGGAAGCGTTGAGGCTGCTGACGGCGGTGCTTGCATATATATCCCTCAGGCTTTCGCGCAGTTTCCAGGCACGCGGCGACTCCAGCCCTTTCAGCGAGTCGAGCACTTCCTTGGCCTTACCGCCGATTCGCTCGCGCATGTCGAACGCGCGGTCGCTGTCCAATCCGTCGAGCGTCTTCGCAATCAGCTTGGGGGCAAGCTCTATGAAACGTTCCCGAAGTTCCCACGCCTGTTCGCTCTGTAGCGGCCCGAGGCCGCGCAGCACCCACGGCATGTACCTGTCGGGCAGCTTGTCCCTGACTTTCCATGCCTCGGGGGTGTCGATTCCGCGAAGGCTCTCCGCGAGCGCCTCGGGTTGGAACTTCTTACCGCATTTCCTCCGGAACGACCAGGCGTGTTCCGTGTCCATCTCCCTCACGCTGTCAAGAACACCTTCCGGCGATTTTTCGAATAGTTCCTCCCGGAGCTGCTTCGAGATGTCGCAGTCGAGGCCTTTGAGGCTTTCAGCCACTTCGCGAGGAGCATGCTCCTTGAGATGATGCCTCATCTCGAATGCTTCACCTTCGAGCGGCAGTCCGGTGAGGCTTTTTGCGACGTAGCCGGGCTCTTTTTCCGTAAGTTCGCTGCGCAGCCGCCATGAGGCTTCCGAAAACACGTCGCGCAGGCCGTACGCGATTATTTCCGGCTGCACTTCTTTCAGCTTTTTGCGCAACGCATCCGCGAACGGCAGGTCCACGCCGTTTATGTAGTAGGCGCTTGGCCTGCTGTCGAATTCCACAAGCTCTTCGAGAATGGCGAAAAACTGCCTGGCGATTTCTTTGCCATCTTCCGGCAGGGCGGAGTCAGGCGGGACAACCTCGGGCTGATGCTTCGCCGGGGGATTCCCCGGTTCGATGGTGGTCCCCGGCGGCAGCATTCCTTTATCCGCGAGACGCGCGGCGACGACGCGCCAGACGTATTCGGCTATCTCTTCTTCGCCAACGCCGGCGTTGTCGATGATAATCCAGCGCTCCGGGTCGGCCGCGGCCAGCCGCAGGAATCCCTCCCGCATTCCCCTGCGCAATCCCAATCCGGACAGGCCTTTGCGGCCGAACGAGCCGCTGTCGTGCTCGATAATGTCGGCGATTTTCTTCCTTATGCGCGAGGTGTGGATGTCAATGTCACAGTAGACGACAAGGTCGGGTGCAATCTCGCCGGAGACGCAGTTCATAATCTCGTTCAGACTTTCCGTCTCAAGCCCTCGCGCTTCGCCGAGGAGCACGTGCGAATAGAAGAACCTGTCCGAAATAACCACGCCGCCCTCGTCGAGGTGGGGCAGTATCTTCTCTTCGAAGACGTGCGCATCCCTGGCCATGTACGCGAGAAACTCGGCCCATGGGAGAAGGCCGAGGTTCTGCGGGTCGCGGACGACCTTGCGAAGCGACTTGGAGATGCGCGACTTGTATTCTCCCTTTTCCCTGGTGTGATAAACCGGGATGTTAAGCTCACCGAGCCTGTCCGCCACGACCTTCGAGAGGGTAGTCTTGCCGCTGCCGTCTATTCCCTCGAAATCTATGAACATGCCTCGCCCTCAGAATTTCAGCTCTACCTGAAAGACGAACTCGTTGTTCTTGACCTGCTTCACGCCGGGGCCGGGGTCTTCGCGATAGACGGTGTATTCCAGCTTCAGAACGACGCCATCGCGCACTTCGAGCAGGGCCGCGGTAGTAAATTCCTCGCGGTTCCACGACATGGGCTGGGCAACCGACTTGTCCATGTCGATAAGGAGATGCCCCGTACGCACCAGTATCTCCGCCGCCTTCAGCCATTTGAGGTCCAGGTCGATAGTGTAGCCGGCCTGTGCGTAGAAACCTTCGCGGAAAAGCTCGGAGTCGCGTGACTTCACATACATTCCCTGGAAGCGCAGCGCGTCGAACCGTGCGGAAAGCGCCGCGCCCCTGCGCCACTTGGCATCGCCGCGCTTTGACGTGCCCAGCGACGTGTCAACGGGATTTATGTGAAGGTTCAGAAACGCCGCATCATCGTCATCGAGCCTTGAAAGCAGGCCGAAGAGAGAAGCGTCGAGCCATTTCCGCCTGCCGAGGTCGATGCGCGAGCCGATGGCTGCAGAATATTCCTCGTTAGCGCCGAGGCTGGCGCCTGCTGGCGGCTTCCTGTCGCAAATCAGGTAGTACTGCTCCTGTTCGCCCGGTTCACGACGGTCGAGCGTCAGGCCGTTAGTCGCTGCAAGCTTCAGGTATGAGTAGCCACCCCCGGCCTTCGAGTGCGGAATCTTCATGCGATAAAAAACACCGAAGTCGTGGGTGCGCCAGAACGCGGTACCGACAAGGGGATAAGACTCAGTACTGCGTGCCGGCTTGAAGATTCTCTCATCAAGCCCGAACCGGAATCGCTGGCCCAGCGGCAGGCCGCCGAGCTGGCAGTAGGCTGTCTTGACCCAGGCCTCGTCCGCCTCGAACCGGCCCTGCGCCACGGCGGAAATGTGCTCGTCGAACTCGGCATCCACATCCATGGTGAACTTGTCGAACTGGCCGCGCTGGACGGAATCTGCGATGTCGCGCTGCGCGTGCAGCCATTCGAGCTCGACTTCGAACCTCACCCGCAGCTTCTTGAAGATAGGCGTATCGCCGACCCTGCTTTTTTCGAGCTTCTCGACCTTCTCTTCAAGGAGCTTCAGCCGCTCCTCGGTGGAAAGTTCTTTCTCCTGGGCGTAGAGAGGCGCCGTTGCAAGAAGGGCGGCAAGGAAAAGGACTGCGCTGATTCGCATGGTTCCCACCTCTAAGGAAGCTGCAGGTTGATGTTGAAGACCCTGTCGGTTGCGAACGGCTTGAGGCCGAGGATGCGGTTAGGGTCGGTGGCGTTGGGGATGTCCTGGATAATGCTGTTGTCGAAGTTGGCGCTCGAATACTGCTTGTGCGTGTCGAGGTAGACGTCGGCCTTTATGCGGTTGTATATAGTGTCAACCTCGGCGTGCATAGACGACGGCAGGAATGCGCCGTTGACGAGCGCCCGAATTCGCTCGACGTAATCGGCTTCGTATTCGGGAACGTTGAGTATGCGGTCAACCAGCACGTGCGGCCCGTCTGAGGTGGGGTCGTAAATGTCGAGGTCGAGCATCGTGTCCGCATCCTGTCCGGGACCGTGGAAGTTTCCGTAAACCTCGTTCAGGTCCCACGGTATGAACTCGAACTTGCCCGTCGCCATGTTGTGGTAGAGGTAAAAGTTGCACTTTCGTCCCGCAATCGAGTCCATGTTCGAGAGGACCGTGTTCGCCGCGAGGTAGTCGAGAAAACCGTCCACGTTGAAGACATTCTCGATTTCCGTCTTGAAGTTTATGACCGGGGTGTTGTTCAGAACGTCGAGGAAGTGAATGAAATCGGACCAGTCATCCACGAGTTCGTTCGTCTTTTTCTCGTACGGCGGATTGCTCAAGGGCGTCTTGTACGCGCTCGGGTCGCTGCCCTTCCAGGTCAGATCGCCCCCCGCCTGTCCGGACTTGTAAAGGTTACCGCTGCTCTCCGGGAACCGGTCGGCGAGATAATGCTTGTTCACCTGTTCGACGGAGATGTAGACGCCGAAGAACTCGCGACTGTACGTTCCCGGGACGGTGACGTAGAGCTTGATGTGGCTCGTCCTGCTCGCGGGACATCCGGCGGCCTCGAAGATATCGTAGCCTATCATTTCCCGCATGAGGGACGGGTCCTTGAAGCAGTTGTTGAAATTGAGCTTCTTGAGCCCGTGGAACCGCTGGCCGGGCGCGAACTCGTTCATGTGAACCTTGAAAGACTTCTTAATCCCCGGTATCGAGTAGAAAGACGAGTTGCCCTTGTAGCGAATTCCGACGTTGCTGTATGTCTCGTCCCCGTACTTGAGCGTTCCGGAGACGTACTCGAAGGGGTCGTTCTGCAGAGCAACCCAGTTCGCCGAGGAGACCTCCAGCTCGTACTCATCCTGCGTCGTCCTGTCATACGCGATGTCGTATTCCGGTTTCGGCTCTGGAATAATGATACCGCCGCTGTGCGAACCGCCGCCGCACCCGCACATTGTCAGAACAGCGGCAGCCATGAGAATCCAGCAGCTTGAAAACACCCGTTTCATGCGTTCGCCTCCGTTACGGTCCGAGCTGTAACTGGACGTCGGCGCCTCTTTCAACTACATAGGTCTTCAAGCCCAGCGTCCGTGCCGGGTCTGTTGCGTCGGGCCAGTCCTGAAATACAGACGTATCGAACGCCGCATCACTGAACTGTTTCTTGCTGTCGGCATAGACATCGGTTTTTATCAGGCCGTACATCGCGTCGATACGCGGGTCCATCCGGGTTGCATTGAAATACAGGTCCAGCAGGTCGCGCAGCTTTCCCTCGTACGAGCTCAAATACTCAGGTATGTTGAAAAGCCGGTCAATGAGAATGCGATAGTAACCGAAAGTGGGTTCGTAGACATCGAGAGTAAGCATGTAGTCCGCGCTTTTCCCGAACCTTGACTGGCCGAAGGTGGTATTCAGGTCCCACGGGATATACTCAAACCTGCCCGTATCCGTGTTGTGGTAGAGGTAGAAGTTGTGGCCCTTGCCCGCGTAGCTGTCCTGGTATGAAAGAACCGTGTTGACCGCGAGCCAGCTTAGGAATCCGTCCACGTTGAAGACAGTCTCAATGGCATTCTTGAACTGCACGTCGGGCGTATTGGTGACGACATTGCAGAGATTGATAAGGTCGGAGAAGTCGTTTTCAATCTCGTTGGTTTTAAGCTCGTAGCCTTTCTGAACGTAGGCATTGGCGTCCGAGCCCAGGTACGTGAGGTCGCAGTCCATGCCCTGGGACTTGAACAGGTTGCCGCCGTCGTTTCCGAATCTGTCCATCAGGAAGGTTTTGTTAATCTGCTCGACCGAGGTGTAAACCCCAAAAAACTCGCGGCTGTAAGTTCCCGGCACGGTAATGTACAGCTTGATATGGCTTGTTCTCGAAGCGGGTATGCCCGCGTCCCTCATCAGCCTGTAGGCGAGCGCCTCCCGCATGAGGGTGGGGTCGTTGAAACCGTTGTTGAAGTTGAGCTTCTTGAGACCGTGGAACCGCTGATTGGGCTCGTACTCGTTGAAGTGCACCTTGAACGATTTCTTCACGCCCGGCATGGCGAAATAGGAGGAGTTGCCCTTGTAGCGAATGCCGACGTTGTAGTAGGTCTCGTCCTTGTACTTCAGCGTTCCCGAGACGTATTCGAACGGGGTATTCTGGAGAGCCTGCCAGTTCGCGGCCGAAAATTCCAGTTCGTACTCATCCAGCGTCGTTCCGTTGTATGCGATATCGTAGTCCGGCTTCGGCTCGGGAATGAATACGCCGCCGCTGTCCGAGCCGCCTCCGCAACCGCAAAGTGGCAGAGCAGCGACAGCCGCAAGAACGCAACATGCGAAAAATACCTGCCTCATTCATTTGCCCCCGTTAGGGCCCGAGCTGGTCGAGTATGCTTGTCACGCGCTGAGTCACGAAGGGTTTCATGCCCAATATGCGCCCGGGGTCCGAGTTCTCGGGGAGGTCGTGCTCGATACTCGCGTCGAAATCCGCGCTGGGGAACTCCTTGTGCGTATCGAGATACACATCCGCCTTGATAAGATTGTAAACGGTGTTGATTTCCGCGTGCATCGAATCCGGCGCGAAGTAGCCTTCCACAAGCGCCTGCAGGCGCTCGAGGTAATCCGCCATGTATTCCGGGACGTTGAGGATTCGCTCAATCAGAACGTGCTCGCCGGTCGAGACGGGGTTGTAAATATCGAGCGTGAGCATCTCGTCGGCGGTCAGCCCGTTGTCGCGGGGCAAGGTGTGGTTGCCGAAAGTCTCGTTCAGGTCCCACGGCAGCAGCTCGAACCTGCCCGTGCGCGGGTTGTGGTAGAGATAGAAGTTGCAGTTTCGCCCGGCTATCGAGTCGAGGCTGGACAGCGCGGTATTTGCCGCGAGATACGACAGGAAGCCGTCCACGTTGAAGACTTTCTCGATTTCCGTCTTGAAGCTCGGGTCGGGCGTGTTATTCAGGATGTTGATGAAATTAATGAGGTCGGACCAGTCGTCCTCGAGCTCGTTGGTCTTTTTCTCGTAACAGTCGCGGTAGGGCATGGGGTCGCTGCCGAGCCACTTCAGGTCGCCGCCCCACATCGCCGCCTTGTAGAGGTTTCCGCTGTCATCCCGGAACCTGTCTGCGAGGTAGGTCTTGTCAACCTGCTCTATCATGACGTACACGCCGAAAAGCTCCCGCGTGTACACGCCGGGAACGGTCACGAAGAGTTTTACGTGGCTCGTCCTGCACGCGGGGCAGTCCGCGGCGGCGAAAGTGTCGTAGCCGAGCACCTCGCGCATCATGCTCGGGTCCCAGAGCGAGTTGCTGAAGTTGAGCTTCTTGACGCCGTGGAAGTTCTGGCCGCTGACGTAGCGGTTGAAATCGACCTTGAACGGCTTCTTGGGCGGCGGCACTCCGTGGAACGACGAGTTGCCCTTGTAGCGCACGCCCACGTTGATGTATGACTCGTCCCCGAAGTTCATCGTCGCCGCGACGTACTCGAAAGGATTGTCCTGCAGGGCCTGCCAGTTGGTGGCAGAGAATACCAGCTCGTACTCATCGACCGCATCCCTTTTGAATATCAGCGAATACTCGGGCTTCAGGCTGATTGCGGCGGGGTCGCTGCCGCCGCCTCCGCTGCAGCAGCAGAGCAGGACGGCCAGCGCCGCCAGCGTGCACGAAATAGTGAGCGAAGTCAGCTTCATAAGCTTCCTTTTTCTGCCGAGTCAGGCTGTTTTGCCAGCATGAGCTTCATGTGCGACGCGGTGAACTTGGAGAACTCCTGCGCCGATTTGCACGCCCGCAGAAGCGGCCACAGCCACCCCGGCAGGCCGTTTGCGCTCTTGGTCTCGACTACCACGGCGCTCTCGCTGCCGACGGGCGGGCCGAGGCGGTCGGGCAGAATCGCACTAAGGTAAGAATAGGGATTCTCAGGCGCCCTGAAATACACGATATCCGTATCCATCGTGAGGCGCAGGTCCCACTCCTTCGACTCGTAGACCCTGCGCTTGTAGGTAACGATGGTCGAGGGCAGTATCGTGTATGCCCCGGCCTGTGACCGGAAGCGACGGTAGTTCTCGACCGCCTGCCCGGCGCACGAGAATTTCTCTGCGCAACCTTCGACCATCCGGGATATGTCGCCGCCCGATAAAAGCGGCTGCAGTGCCTTCTTGCTCAGCGGGAAGCGCCACTTCTCCGTGGCAATCCCGTTTCGCGACTTCACCTCGACCCAGCAGAAGTTGGATGCCTCGACCTTCCCGTTCACGCGGTAAGAGTACTCCTTCGAGCGCAGCTTGATTGACATATCCCCGTTGCCGGCGGCTTTTCTCGCGAAGTAATAATCGGGCGTGTCGAAATATATCGTCGCAATCCTGACGTCGGGGCGGCCCGGCTCGTATTCCGAGACTTTCATCTCCGCCTCGACCGCACGGGCGAAACTGCCTGCATCCTCGGGCGCAACCTTGTACTTGCGCTCCATCCTGGCAATCACGAGAGACGGCTTCACAAAAAGTCCCCGCTGTCAGTTTTCCGCTTTTTCTAAGTATATGAACGACTAAACAAACTTAAAACTTCTATTAAGATAAGGTTTTATTTTTTTTGCATTAAAACTGCCGCTCTATCAAAATTATAAAGCTTCATGATACTACCTTGCCACCCGTATCGCCAGCAAGTACAATGCGTCTCCCTTTGGAATCCTGAATACCGGCAATTACGAAAGGAGATGCCGATGTCCAGCCAGGGCGAGACTCAGGCGCGGGATAGCGCGGGCGAGAGTATTCCCATTACCGACGTGGTCCTCTTCTCCAGCGGTGTGGGCTATTTCGGTCGCTCCGGGAGCGTAAACGGCGATGCGAAAGTCGAGCTTACCTTCAGCTCCGAACAGATAAACGACCTTTTGAAAAGCCTCATGGTGCTCGACCTCGACGGCGGGCGGGTTTCCGGAGTATCCTACGCCTCGCACGACCCTGAAGGAAAAGCGCTGCAGGCGTTCGGCCTCGACCTCGCGTGCAACCCTACGCTCGGCAACCTGCTCGCGCAACTCAGGGGCGTCGCGGTCGGCATCACCTCGCCCGAAGGGAAATACGAGGGCAAAGTCCTCAGCGTCGAAACACGCTCGAAAAAGACGAAGAGCGGCGACCTCATCAGCTTCGACGTGCTGAACCTCCTCACCGACGAGGGCGTCGTGCCTTTCGAGACGGAAAACCTGCGCGACATCCAGGTTCTCGACGCGAACCTCAACGAGGACCTGCAGAAAGCGCTCGCCGTGCTCGCCCGCAGCCGCGACATGCAGAAGCGCAGCGTCGCTATTTCCCTCTCCGGCGAGGGCGACCGACGCGTCAGAATCGCCTACATCCTCGAATCGCCCGTCTGGAAGACCAGCTACAGGCTCGTCATAGGCGACGCGCCGCTGTTGCAGGGCTGGGCAATCGTGGACAATACGACCGAAAGCGACTGGAACGACGTGAAGCTTTCGCTCGTCTCCGGCAGGCCGATTTCCTTCATACAGGACCTCTACACCCCGCTGTATCTTTCCCGGCCCGTTGTGCAGCCGCAGCTCTTCGCCGGCCTGCGGCCGGTCGCACACGGCGAGGCGCTCGGTGACATGCTCGACGAGGAATGCATGGAATGCGACATGGAGATGGCCATGCCTGCCTCCATGGCACCGCCTGCGCCGATGAAAAGGATGGCGGCGAAAAGCTCGCTGGCGGAAATGAAGGGCGAGGATTTCGACGAATTCGCCGGCTCTTCGATGCAGGCTTCCGCGACCGGCGGCGAGGTCGGCGAGATGTTCGCCTACACCGTCGGCACGCCCGTTGGAGTCGCCCGCAGAAGCTCCGCCATGCTGCCCGTCATCTCCGAGGTCGTGGATGTCGAGAAGCTCTCCGTCTACAACGCGAACAACCACCCGACGCACCCCTACAGCGGTTTCAAGCTCAAGAACATCACGAGCCTCGCGCTCATGTCCGGACCGGTAACGGTTTTCGACGAGGGAATCTATGCCGGCGACTCCCAGATGCCCAACCTCCAGCCCGGCGAGGAGCGCATTATGAGCTACGCGCTCGACCTCGGATGCAGCGTAGAGGCCCTCTCGAAGGACGCGCCCCGGTCAATCTCCTCCGTCAAGGTCGTACGCGGCGTCATCTATATCCATTTCAAGCAGCAGATGACCACCGTTTACACCGTCAAGAACAAGAAAGACGCCACAAAGGCCGTCCGCATAGAGCACCCATTCTACGCTGACTGGGAACTGCTGACGCCCGAAAAGTACGAGGAGCGCACCGACACCCTTTACCGCTTCCGGATGGACCTCGAACCGAAGGCCACGAAGGAGCTTGAAGTAAAGACCGAGCACATATCGCTGACGCAGATTACGCTCACCGACACCAACCTTGAAAGCCTCGTCTCACAGGCGGTGAACGAGGACATCTCGCCCGCGGTAAGGAAAGCCTTCGAAAAAGGCATGGAAATCAAGGCGGACCTCGACGAAGTGCGCCAGAAGCGCGAGAGGGCCGAACAACGCAAGAACGAACTCTACAGCGACCAGAACGAGGCGCGAAAGAACCTCGGCTCCGTGCCGAGCAGCTCGAAGCTTTACTCGCGTTACCTCAAGAAGCTCGAGGACAAGCAGAACGAGATAGACGACCTGGAAATCAAGCTCGAAAACCTGCGCGAAAGCGAGGAAAGACACAGGAAAATGCTCGAGGAATACCTCGTCTCACTCGATGTCGAATAGAAGCATGGCAGAACGCAGCAGGCCGAAGAAATGTCATTCGACGGAAACGCGCTATCCGAGTCTTCGAAATAGCGTTGTTCTCGTCGTTTTTACAGCTTTTGCGGTTTTATTGCTCCTGACAACTGCGCAGGCTGCACAGGAAGAAAAGGCCGGGACTCCCGCGGTCGAAGAGGCGGACAATCAATCCGGCGAAAAGGCCGGCGACGAAGCGGAAAAGAAGGAAGCCGGCGAAGAGGAAGAGAAAGAAAGCGATTCGGAAGGCTGGATTCTCGAAGGATATGCCAGGCTGGGCCACCGGCTGCGATTTACGCGCAGGTACTCGGATGCGACCGAAGAAGACCAGGATGCGCGAGGCATTCTGAGCCTGTCCCTGAGCGACCGGGAAAAGAAACCGCGCTTCAGCCTGAATCTCCTCGGAAGCTTCAATCTCGACACCGACGGCAGTCCCCACGGAGGCTCCGGGCCGTACAGGGACGTCTGCGACAGCTACTCGGGCAATTTCAACGCACAGATCTATTCGGCGTACGCTGAGTACCGGCAAGAAAAATGCAAGCTCTTCGTCGGACGCCAGGCAATCTACAGGGGAGAGTCACTGGATTTCGACGGCCTTCGCGCGGAGTGCAGGCTTGCACAGAAACTGAACGTGTCGGTGTATGGCGGAATTCCATCCAACTTCTGGGAGTCTTCGCACGAGGGCGACCACTTCGCCGGCGGCGGGTTGGAGTTCGGTGTCCCTAAGGTGTTTTCGGTCAGGGGCGACTACATTCACATCAGGGACAAGATGACCCGTGAGCCGGAAGAGCCGGTCGCCAAAGACAATCTCCTCATATTCACCGGCAAGTATATCCGCCTGAAACCCCTGACAATCGACTGCCTCTACTCCAGCGTGAACGGAGAACAGCGCCGCGCGCTGCTTCGAGCCAGATGGCTCGACAAGAAAAACGGATTCATACTGAGCGCCAGCGTGCTGAGGCAGAACGTGGCCCTCGCCCGCTACTCGACGGAACTTTCGCCCTACTACGTAATCCTCGCGGAATACGCCCCTTATTGCCGCTACAGGCTGATGATACTGAAGAGGCTCTGCGACCGGCTGGAGGTCGAGGTCGGCGCTGACGCCCGCAGGCTGCTCGACAAGGATGACGAGGGCATGCTCAATCACTCCTACGAAAGGTATTACGGCGGCTTCCACCTGAAGAAGCTGCTGAAAGGCAAAATCGACTTCACAATCATGGTGGAGCAGTGGAACGCGACCGGGCGAAGCGACAGAACCGCAATCGAAGGCCTCGTTAAGTTCAAGGCGGGCAAGAACCTCACGCTTCGTGCGGGGAGCGACTTCTCGAAGTACCTGTACGACTATAACTTCAGCGATGAGAAGGAAAACGTCTATTCCACGTTCGTCAGGGCAGATTACAAACTCTCCCGTACCGCGGGCGTCAGGCTGAAATATTCCTTCAATCGAGATGACCGGGAAGACTATAATGTCATCGAGGCGTATCTGATACTCAACTGGTGATTGGCATGAAAGCGCAGAGTAGCACTGGAATTCGCAAGTATTTTCCTCTTCTGCTCGTGCTGCTTCTTGCAGCCGGGGGGTGCGCCTTCCTGAAGCTTTTCACCGCCCCCGAAACCGGGGCGCCAGCACCGAAAAAGCCTCGCGTCGTAAGCGCATTCAACCATCTCATTCATATCGAGTCCGGCTCCGAGTGCAAAGAGTGCCACGAAGGCGCCGAAAGCGAGGCCGCGGCGGGCCTCCCGGATGTCGAGTCCTGCGAGAATTGCCACGACCTCGAAGATGAAGGAGCCTTCGCGGACTACCTGAAGGCCGAGCCGAAGAAAGACGGCAAGCCTGCAATCTCGCGCGAGCGACTGAAAGGCTTCGGAGACGTCGTCGCCCCGCACGATACGCATTCCGACGCCGGCCTGTCATGTGACACCTGCCACGGCGATATCGCCGAGTCCGAGAAAATCATGGAAAACGCCATTCTCGGCAAGAAGATGTGCATGGACTGTCACGAGGGCGAGCGCGATTGCGCCAAGTGCCACAAGATCATACGTAAAACCACGAAGCCTTCATCCCACGCCTCCGGCTGGCGCGAAGCACACGGCAAAAAAGCCTTCCCACGGCCCGGCGCGAGGAACGACCGCTGCTTCCTCTGCCACACCGAGTCTTCATGCCGCACCTGCCACAAGAAAACGAAGCCCGCAAGCCACGGCGGAAGCTGGAAGCGATTCCACGGCACGGAAGTGGACCTGCAGTTCGAGCTGCTGGACAACCGCTGCTTCTTCTGCCACAGGCGCAACGATTGCAAATCTTGCCATGCGACCGAAAGCCCGTCGAGCCACTCCGCAAGCTGGAAAACCAGGACCCACGGCCTGCACGCCGAAATGGAGCGCGATACGTGCATGGTCTGCCACGACCAGGGCTACTGCTCCCGCTGCCACAGGGCCGCGCCGCCGCAGCCGCGCGACCCGGCGCACGTTGCTGGTGCGGACTGCGGCACGTGCCACGCGTTCCTCAGCCACGGATTCAGGAGCACGGAGAACTTCGAGTGTGCGAAATGCCACAAGTAGCCCGGAACGGGTTAGGGACGGGCGTGAAAGAAACGTCCTGACATGTTGGAAGGACTGATAATGACGGAAAGAATGCGGCACGGATTCAAGGCTCTTGTATTTCTCGCGCTGCTGGCATGCGCGGTGTGGGTCTGCGCCGGATGCCGCGACAGGACTGACCCAGAACCCGGCCCCGCCGCCGCGAACTCGTACATAGGCTCGGCCAAGTGCAAGCTTTGCCACGGCCCCTACAAGCCGGCTGCAATTCACGGCACCTATCACGAGGACTGGCTGAACTCCGCGCACGGCAAGGCAGCCGCCGTCGTTCCTTCGGACGCCACGGTCGTAGCCGACGTAAACGACAACGGCACCGACGACTTCATGGAAAGCCTCGACCTGAATATCATGCCGGGTTGGAGCCAGTACACGACGGCGGGCGGCGCGAGCGCGGACGTGGCGCCGCTGCTCAGCTACTCTGCCGCAACAGGTGCCTACTTCGTCACCATAGGTGGCAGGACCTTCACGGTCGAGCGCGTCATGGGCACGGGTCGCGAGAAACAGGCATACGTCACGGTCATGGGAAACTCGCGCTACGTCCTGCCGCTCCTCTATCTCGTAGAGTCGAGGGAATGGGTCCCGCTTGCGCCCGAGAACTGGTATACGTGGACCGACACAAACACGGATGGCATTCTCGACCCCGGCGAGACAGTGACCGGCGTGCTCTACCCGACGCCGGCCGAATCGCCCGTTACCGAAGGCCGTACGGGCGACAGTTGGGAGCGCCGCTGCGCCGGATGCCACGTCACAGCGCCCATCTCCGTTACATCGAACGCGCAGGGCGAATATGTTGTATCCTACAAGGAGGAGGGAATCGCCTGCGAAGCCTGTCACGGACCCGGCCTTCTGCACGCCGCGACGCTCGGCGGCAGGGGCTACCCCGGCAGGGCAATCGTCAACCCGTCGAAGCTCGCCGCGAGCCTCCGTAACGATATCTGCATGTCCTGCCACAGCGCGGGCGTAAGCGCCGCGACCGTCGGGACAAGCACTCTCGATTACCCCCGCCGTGCGGACGGAACCTTGTTTATACCCGGACAGGAACTTACCGAGGCCTTCACCCTCGGACTCAAGCAGCGCGAGGAGATACACGCCTTCCAGGGGAATCTCCTGCACCGCGGGGAGACCGGCTCGAAGTATGGCTCATGGTCCACAGCCTGCCTCCAGTGCCACGGCGCGCACGACACGGCGAACCTCTTCCGCGTTCGAACCGTCATCTCGACGCCGGCAAGCGGCGACCGCGCCGTCCTCTTCACCGCAGTCAGCGGCACGGCCGGCACGACAGGCCTAATGGGCGACGCCACCGACGGCGCGTACGACAACATATGCGAGGTCTGCCACACGCGCACGACTTACTTCCGGAATAATCCCTCGACGCCCGATACCGGCCACTTCAACGGGCGCAAGTGCTCGAACTGCCACCGCCACGAGCGCGGATTCCTCAAGCCGGAAGGCAGGGGTGGAACAGACTGCTCATCCTGCCACACATACCTGACGAGCAGGATGACGGTCACTATGCCCGCCTACACGCATTTCCTCGGCGACACAGCAGCGGTTTACCCCACGGTCGCCTCATCCAGGAACTGCCTGAGCTGCCACGCCGACCACGACCTGTTCAACCCGACCATTGGCGGTGCGGGCCGCGGCGCCAACTTGCGCGAGGACATAGCGACGCCCCCGGTGCCCGCTTCCGGATTCACCAACACGGACTTCGTGAACTCGGGAAACGGAGGCGCATGCCTTTCGTGCCATGCCTCGACGCATGCAAAAAGCTACGCAAGGCCCGACGGCAGCACCCAACTCCCCGCCATTCCCTACGCAGGCGCAATCGCCGACCAGCTCGCAGCGTACGACGCGAGCCCTCACGGCGGCGGCTACACCGTGCAGGCTGAATACAGGGGCACGAGCACGAATACCTTCGACGCGAACTGTACAAAGTGCCACAACGACGACCTGCAGCCCAAAAGCGGCGTTTCGGCCCAGACGGGAAACTACAAGTTCGGCCTGCACCTCTCGACCAGGTCCGCCATGCTCGGCCCGCTCGGCCTGCCCGCAGGCTCCGACCCCCTTGAAGAGAAGTTCTGCTACCGCTGCCATTCGACCACCACGGACGCGACCGGCGGCACGCGCAAGACCGTCGCCAGCAGAGACTGGTACGACGCGGCTTCCATGTCGGCAAGGGCCGAGGGAATCTTCGCCGCGCAGTCTGCAGCCTACGGCCACAGGCCCGGCAGCTACTCCGGCCTGCACAGCGCAGTCGAAGGCGGCTCGTACAACTGGAACCCGGCGGCAAACAGGCACGTCGAGTGCGCAGACTGCCACAACCCGCACGCAGCCGGACCCGCGCGCTCGTTCGACACATCCGGCCTATTCGCCCAGCCCTCGACCGTCAGCAACCTCGCGGACCAGACCCCGCTCGCGGGCATCTGGGGCGTCGATGTTCCGGCATGGCCGGCGGCGTGGATGACACCCGACCCAGCAACCGCCTATTCCCGTCTCCAGCCCGCCCAGTACACCTGGCAGGTCTGCCTCAAGTGCCATTCCGGCTACGCCTACGGCGCGACGTCGCCAGCGGGCCAGACGGATGTTGCGCGCGAGTTCAACCCGAACAATCCCTCCTATCACGCAGTAATAGGAGCCTCCAAGACGACCTACCCCCCGAACACCTCTTTCGTCGGCCCGTGGACTAAGACGAGCGCCCTTAACTGCAGCGACTGCCACACCTCGAACGTAAAGACCGGCCCGCAGGGGCCGCACGGTTCGGCATACGGGCATATACTCGCCGCGCAGTTCGACACCTCGACAGGCAACGCCGGCACGCAGGGCCACCTGTGCTTCAAGTGCCATTCGTTCAACGTCTACGGCGAGGGGGGCACGGCGGGCGCGTCCGCCACCGGCTTCTCGCGCGGCGGCATAAACCGTCACACCAGCCACATGGCGAAGGACAAGCCGGGCGCGGGCAGGAAAGTCACCTGCGTGGATTGCCACAGCGCGCTGCCTCACGGCTTCAGCAGAAGGGCGATGCTCGTCACGAGCAGCGACCCGGCCCCGTACAACAAGGGCGATGCCGCAAACAGCGCAACCGACGCCTCTTCATGGCCATCCTCGGGCAACTGGCGCAAATCCGACTGCAACAACGCCGCCTGCCACTGATTTCATTACCCGTCGCCCTCATTCATGTTGACTGGCACGCACACAACGTGGTACTATGCACACATAGCCAGTGCAGATTTCTGCCTCGAATGTTATGGCGGTTGTACTGGGCGTTCATCTCGGAGGTTTGCGATGAATTCCAAGCCAGTGCTTCTCTTTCTGACGGTTCTCGCGCTCCTGCTCGCGGGAGAGCGGCTGCTTGCCGACACCATAATCATGAAGGATGGCCGCAAGCTGGAGGGGAAGATAATCAAGGTTACGGAAGAAGAGATAGAAATCCAGCTCAAGTACGGCGCCATGAAGGTTTCCCGGTCCAGAATCAAGGAGATAATCCGGGGAAAGACGAAGAAGGATGAATACGAAGAGAAGCTGGCCAAAATCGACAAGACGGACAAGACGCAGCTCCTGGAACTCGCCAAATGGTGCGCTGAAAACGGCCTGGATTCGCAGAGGATGAAGCTGCTCAGGGACGTCCTGAAGCTCGACCCCGCCAATGACGAAGCCGGCAAGGCGCTCGGCTACGAGAAAAAGGAAGGAAAATGGGCGAAGCCGGCCGTAGAGCCGCGTCCACCCGGCAAAAAGACCCCGAAATCCGCCCCGGCAAGGAAAGAAAAGGAAAAACCTCTCGATGCCGAGCCCGGCGTACCGGTTTATGACCCCGACGACGCGGATGCCAAAGAGCTGAGACAAAAATCGGAACAGGAACTCTGGCAGGTGCTTGCAGAGGCGCAGAAGAACTGGAAGCCTGCCAGCGTTTACCTCGTCACGGCGATATTTCTCCGCCAGAAGAAAATCAATACGCCCAAAGTCTGGCTCAAGGCAAGCTGGGCTCTCGGGGAGATGGGTGATTACAAGGAAAGCATACGCTGCGCCAACAAGGCTTACAAGATTGCCCCGGAGCCGGAGAAGCCCGCCGTGCTGAGGGAACTGTACCAGGCAATGGGCTATTCTTTCGACCGCATGGGAGACTGGAACAGGGCCGAGGAGTTCTACATCAAGACGTATGAGCTCAACAAGGGGTTCTGGTGGATTTCCTTCATGGTGGCCAGCAACTACAAGCACATGGAGAAATACGACCTCGCCGAGCAGTATGCCGACATATCATTGAGCGTGAGCGCCGGCCGGATAGGTCCGAGCATCGTCAAGGCGACCTGCATGGTGCTCAAGGGCAACAGGGCGGAGGGCGAACAGCTTCTCAGGGCGGCCGAGGGCGGTCTCCTCAAAGGCGAGGCCGAAGGCGCACCGGGACTCGAGCACGGCGGAGGCCAGGGCATCTACCTCGCCGAGGCGTTTTGTGCTCTCGGAAACAAGGAGCGGGCGCTCCACTGGCTCGAAGAGCACATCTACAAATTCTGCAAGTTCGAGAAGGACCGGAATTACGCGAGGCGCGAGATTGGCAGGCTCCCGCTCCTCAAGATGCTGCACGAAGAGGAAAATTTCAGGAAGATAGCGGACATCCCCGAGGAGCTTGACGAGGACAAGTGGGAGTACGGGGTCGTCAAGAAGGGCGACTCGATAGGGAGCGGCCAGAAGCTCGACAAGCTCAGTAAGAAGAAAAAGCACGAGGCTGCCGCCCCGCCTATTCTCGCGCCGAAAGACTGGCTGGTCATCCGTACGAAGCACTACACCCTGATTTCGAACTCGCTCCGGGACCGCCTCAAGGAACTCGCCTCGCGGCTCGAGCTGATTCTCTTCGAATACAGGAAATTCTTCAATACGACGACGAAAATCAAGGAGACCTACACCGTCAAGATGTTCAAGAACAGGCAGGACTTCAAGGAATACGCCAGAGAACACGGCGTGTCCGAGTTCGCGGCCGCGTACTTCTCGTTCGGCGACAAGGAACTCGTGCTCTATGACACCTTCTCGATAGGCATGGGCCGCAAGACCTTCGGCATTATCTACCACGAGGCTGCGCACCAGTTCATATACCACTACCTCGGCGAGCACGTGCCGATATGGTTCCACGAGGCGGTCGCGCAGTACTTCGAGGCGGCTGCATATGCGTCCGGGCGCTTCAAGGTCGGCATCAAGGACGTCGAGAAGACTGATTTGGTGCGCAGGGGGTTCATGAACGACAACACCATGGTCCACATCTCCGATATACTGGACATGACCCGGGAAGAGTTCTACTCCGGCGAAGTATCGCTGAACTACGCCACCGCCTACAGCTTCCTCTACTACATGCTCAACTGCGATGCGAGCACGAAGAAGGTGCTGTCCGACTACGTCAAAGCGCTCAAGGAAGGCAAGGCGAAGGATGATGCCCGCAAGGCCGCTTTCGGCAAGGTCGATATCGACGAACTCCAGAAAAGCTTCCGGCGCTACATAATGACCGGAAAATAAGGAGGATTCTAAGATGTCTCAAGAGCCGGGTTTCGACGCTGCCGCCGGGCACAGGTACTTCTCCGCCGATTGCTTTAACAAGGCGTGGGGGCTGATTGACAAGCCCGACCGGACGCCCGAAGAGGATGAGGAGCTGCTGCGCCTGTGCTTCGCCTCGCACTGGCACTGGACCCAGCGCGAGGACTATTCCGATACCAGCAAATCCACCGCCCACTGGCAGACTTCGCGAGCCTACGCTCTCCTCGGTATGGCTGACAGCGCGAGAAGATACGGGCAGTTGTGCCTCGAAGCGAGCACGGGGGAGGGGATTCTGCCGCTTTACCTCGGATACGCTTATGAAGCGCTGGCGCGGGCCGAGGCCGTTGCGGGGGATGGCGCGAAGATGGAGGAATACCTCGCCAAGGCAAGGGAAATCGCCGGGACAATGCCCGACCCCGAGGCGAAAAAGATGCTCCTCGACGACCTCGATACAATCAAAACAGCGTAAGACGGCATACGGGATACAGGCTTCAGGGGTCAGGCATCAGGAAACTGACACTCGTCCCCTGTTGGGCAGGCGTCGGGACATGATACTTAACTCGCAAGAGTTAAGTATCGTGTCCCAGAGACGCCGGCTGCGTCAATACTCAAGCCTGCCAGAACACTGGCCCGACATCCAACGCAATCGCCACAAGTGCCGGTGGATAACTGTTTGAACGCATGGCAAATGCCTGAAGTACAAGGATTAGAAGTCTGACTAAGAACGGTGGAGGCAGTGGAGAAACACGACATGAAAAGATTGCTCTGTATCATTGCGTTGTTACTGCTCCTGGTGGGCTGTTGCACTGCAGCCCGGCGTGAAGCCACCGTTCGACTTCGGGGCGGTACGAACTACACGGTTGATGAACTTCTCAAACATATTCAGGAATTCACCGGGCGTGATACTATCCCCGCCCCTAATATCCTGGGCAGAAGAATCAGAATTGAGAAGGATATGGAAGTAAATTTCGAGCAGCTGAAAGCCCTGCTCGAACTCAATGCAATCAACCTCCATGTCGTAACTGATGATGACAGGACGTATTACGTGGCTGATTCCGACAGGATACTTCGCCGGTGAACCCGCCTGCTGGCTCTCGGCCACCACCAAATCCAACGCAAATGCGACGGGGAAACGTTATGGCTCTTCACAGGAAAATCAGTCATACTGGAACCTACCAAGTCAGTGTTGTCGGTACGCCTACTATGCTATCGTGACACAGAATGCCTATGAACTCTCCAACAGTAGTCATATCCACACTGTCAAGACGAAGTCGGTGCCAGTGCTCGGAAAGATGCGGATACCATTCGGCTTTCTTCAGAAGTCCGTCTGTAGGCTGCAATTCGGAAGTAGACCTCAACTTTAATAGCGGGTCCAATTGGCGTCCGATTAAGGATATACGTTTGAGGCAGGACAGACCTTCTAGGTGCTTTAGGTCAAAAGGCTGACATTGGTCAAGCACTTCAGTCAATGGAGCGATGCCCGCCCACCATTTCAGAGCATACTCGTCGTACTTCGCTTGGTTGTTTCCTTCGAAAGGCACAGTCGGCCTTATGCTGTAAATCCTGACGAGAACGGCGAGAAGGCGTATGTGTCGGGATGCAAGGGAGTTAACTATGTCGCAGGCCGCTTGGCCGATAAGGGCTACCATATCATCTGCGCCCGCAGTAAGTCTCTGCGCAATGAGTTCAGAGAGTACAATATGTCTGTCATCGTTATCAGTGACGGCAGCCGAGACAAACGCCTTCTGTAAAAGGAGGCTGGTTTCTGGGTCACGAAGCGCTTCATCGTAAACAGCCTTGCCCGGGTCATCGAGTTCTGCCTCCAGGTTTTCAACGCGCTTTGCCAGACGCTTCACGAAATTGACGAAGTTGTGCTCCGACCGCAAATTGACTTCATCACTATGCGGTGCTAGTTTTCCGGCAATCCAAGCCAATCCCTGTTTTACCATGACCTTCACGGGCTCTGCAATTAGCGTGGTTACACCAGCAATGGCAATAATCTTGTCAACGTCCTGTTCCATTGGGGCTTTCCTCCTTTCTGAATACCCCGAGATTCTACAGGCTCAACTTGTTCTATCAAGTCATTTTTGTGCCTGCCCCTGCATTAGCCACACATCGGGGAAGTTCAAGGTTAAATGTTTCGAGTTGAAGGCTCAAGAAAGCCCACCGAAAACTCATCGTGACTGTGGCAGTGGTCAACCTCTAATGAATATCCCATTTCCATGTTCTGTACATTTCGCAGATACTATCATAGTCCTCTTTGCTTTTGGCCTCAATTCGCCCGAAATACACATACATAGCGTCAAACTTGTCTTCCGGATCTATGCTTCCTGACACGCTTACAACTTTTCTTCCACTCTCCCACGTCGGATGCTCGATAACCATTCCAACACGTGGTACGAAAGGTAGATCGACTTCCTTGTGGGCGCGAACTCGACCAATTCGTTTCCCCATCTTATCCTCGCCCCATATATCTATTGTAAGCAAAGTTCTCATAGTCACACCTCCCTGTGAGAATGTCTCCATACCATCCAGAGTCAACCAGACCACCACCACTGCTCGAGCCAAAATACGTGGCTCAACGACCGTACCAGATATCTTTCCAGAATGATTCGAACAGTCCTTCATTCGGCCTTTTTGGAGCAATCCCCTCTCTGCGGAGTTTGATTCCATTACGCTTACGAATGCTCGCAGATGAGCGCATTCCTTTGCTGCGATTGCACGATATGCAAGCGGGATAGAGGTTTCGGAAATAGTCGGACCCACCACGCCCTCTCGCATTGGAATGGTCTACTTCCCAAGCACCCTTTTGCCCAAAGGCATTATAATTCTTGAACGCGAGCTTATCGCCGCAAAGGTGGCAGTAGCCCCCCGTGCGGTCGTATATTTCTCGAAGCTCTGAAACATCAAACGACATCTCAACAACTCCTTTCACAAATAGTGCCTGTAAAAAAAGCCTCACACTACAGTAGTGTGAGGCTTTTACTTCTTTGTTTTATGAAGGTGCAGGAGACCTCAAAACTCAGTCACCTTCTATATAACAAGACGCTATTTCATCGCTATTACCATCAGAAAAAACCAAAAAAGCCCAATATTTTGTATAAAGCTATTTAGAGGTGGGCATATCTTGTCTGCTCGGTTTGGCAGTGCTCATCGCATCATCAGTTCGTAGAGCACGGCTTCGTTGCGGTTTTTGATGAACCGCTTAAGTTGGTCGGGTCCGAACGTGAATTCACGCCTCTTGCGCTCGCTTTCGGCCTGCGCCGAGGGTTTTATCCTTTTGGCGAGTTCGTCAATGCGCTCGTGCAGGTGCTTTTCGGCCAGCATGCCGCCCGCGAGGTCGCACAGGTGCTTTTCGTAGGCTTTGCGCCACTTTTCGACCTTCAGAATCCTGTCAACGAGCGCCCGCTTGCCCATTGCGACGGGCTTCAGGACGCCGACGCCCGCGCAGTTCTCGGGGTTGTAGCCGCGCGGGGTGAACATGCCGAAAGCCTCGTTCAGGTCCCAGGGGATGAAGGCGAACTTCCCCGCCGGCGCGTCGTAGTAGAGGTAGAAGTTGTGGCCGGTGCCGATGTACGAGTCGTAGTTGGCGAGCAGGGCGTTCACGGCTATGAACTTGAGGAACGAATCGACGTCGAGCATGCTCGGTATTTCCTTCTCGAACTCGGCGTCGGGCGCGCGGTCGCAGAGCTTTGCCAGCCTGATAAGCGCGTCGTAATCTGCGTGAATCTCGCCGGATTTCAGCTCGCATCGCCGGTAGTCTTCCGTGTTGTTGCCGCGGTAGGCGAGCGGGTCGGTGCCCATGACTTCCGGCTTGTAGAGCGTGCCCTCGGCGTTTCCGAACCAGCGGCGCAGGAACGTCGCGTCAACCTGCTCGACTGCGGTGTAGAGGCCGAGGTACCTGCTCTCGTGGACGCCTTCGACCGTGACGCGGACCTCGGCGAACGCAGCCCTTCCGGCGCACAGGCCGGCCTTGTTGAACAGCTCGTAGGCGAGGAATTCGCGCATGGAGGAGGGGTCTTTGAAACCGTTGGAGAGGTTGAGCTTCTTCATGCCGGCGAAGGTCTGGTCCTTGAAGCGGTCGAAGTCGATTTTGAACGGGAACTTGCCCTCGCGCGCGCCCGCCATCATGGACGAGTTGCCCTTGAACCTGACGCCGACCCCGCGCACCTTCTTCCCGTCGCACTCGAAGACGGCCTTGACGTATTCCTCCTTCGGGCGGGCCTGCAGCGTGCGCCAGGCTTCCGCGCTGAAGGAGAGGTGGATTTTGTGGACTGATTTGGACTCCCAGAATTTGGCCGATTCGTCTTTCGAGGGCCGTTTGGTGCCGACCGACGAGAACATGACTGGCGCGGGCGTGAGCGTGCCCTCTACCGTCGCGCCCTTGCGGAAGACGCGGCGCATCTTGCCCTCGTCGCCCGCGACGAGCGAAGCGACCCGCCAGGTGCCTTCACCGAGCTTCAGCGCGACCTTCTTCCTGCCGGGGTCGAACGCGAAATACGCTGCGCCGCCTGCAGTCGTCTTAACTTTATGCATTTTCACGCCGCTTACGGTGGCTTCGCGCGCGCTGCCCGCCTCGACCTCGCCGAGAAGCTCCGCCAGCACGGCCAGCGTACCTGCCAGCCTGCTGCGGTAGGGCCGCCGGTCAATGTCGGTCTTCACGAGAAGGTCCCTGCCGCACTTGAATATCGCGCCCTTCGCGCCGCTTGCGAGCGCCTTGAGCGCCTGCTGCGCCGCTTCGACTTCGACGTCTTCAGCACCGCGCAGAACGATTTCGGCGAAACCGGAGCCGGTACTGCCGTCGGCAAGCGGGCAGCCGGCATCCTTCAGCATCTGCTCATCCCTCGGGGAGAGCCTGTCGGTCACTCGCACGGCAACGTCGAAGCCCGCCGCGTAAGCTACCTGCGCCGAGAGCAGGAGCAGTATCATTGCAGTAAGTCGAAGACCGAATCTCATTGCACCCCTTCCTCGCAGCCGAGCGAGTCGAATTCGCCGAGCGGGCGCAGGCCGTTCAGCACGCTTTCCGGCTCGACGTCGGCGGGCAGCTCGATTGCGATTTTTCCCTTTTCCCTCTTGGGCTTGTGCGAGAAGCTCAGGAGCCGCAGGTTCTGCTGCGAGCGCACGTGGCCGACCGCCCTGTCGAAGAGCGCAACCGGCGCTTTCATTTTCAGCGTGACAGGGCGCATGCCGGAAACGCCGCTCGTGCTGCGCTTGAGTTCGAGCGCGGCGAGAACAATCATTATCGTCGCGGCGCCGTAGATGGCTATGGGGTAGGCTGCGAGGCCGCAGGCCATGCCGATTCCCACAAGCAGGAACATGACGGCGAGGTCGGTCGGGTCCTTGAGGGTCGTCCTGAATCGGACGAACGAGCCGAGGCCCACCAGCCCGAACGCGCGCGCCAGCGAGCCGGCAATGACGATAACCATGAGCGCGCCGGCCGCGCAGATGAGAATCTGCGCCCGGATTGCGAGTCCGGTCTTGAGCGGGTCGGTGATGTGCCTTCGCCTGTAGAATCGCAGCGGGTGCACCGCGACCGCCGCGCCCAGCGCCGCGGCCAGCCCGACGCGCTTGAGTATCTCCAGGAACGTGCCGAAGCCGAACCCGCCGGAGAGAAGCAAATCCTCCTCGGTCGTCTCCGTCAGCACCTTCTCGGCTTTGGTTTTGCCGCCCTTTTCCGCAGCGCATGCGATAACCGGGACCAGGACCGCCAGAACAGCAACAATAATGATGAGTCTCTTCATTCTTCCTGCCGCCTCCACAAGACCGTCTTACTTTCAAATAACGAAAACGAGGGGGGTATTGTTTCATCCAAACGCACAAACCGCAACGATTTTGCCGCTGGAGGCGCGAATCCGTCTTGACAGGGTGCCGCGCGGCTGATAAGGTGTTTGCGGCACTGGAAACGACTGCGAAGATTCACCGGGAGAAGAGAAATGCTCAAGTACGGACTGCTCGTTGGGTTTGCGCTCGTTGTCGCGGGCTGCGGCGCGCCGGCCACCGACGACCCGGCCGCAATGGCCGAATACATGGTCAAGATGCTCAACACGGGCGAAGCGGTAAACGCCTACACCTACTACGCCGGCAACCACTGGGATACCGCCAAGAAGAGGCCGCTCAATGACGAGGAGCAGGCCAGGGCGGTCGAGAAATTCACGAAGGCCCACGCCGAAAGCGGCCTGAAGGATGCCCGCTGCATCTTCAAGGGCGCCACGTCCGAAGGCAAGGACAAGGTCAAGATAAGCTACGAGTATAGTCGGCTCGGCGGCGCAAAGAAAATCCAGACCGGCACCATGGTCAAGCAGCAGGACCGCTGGTGGTTCGCCGACTGACCCACGGAACCGGCCGGAGGAGGCCAGCATGTCGAGAATTCCCTTCCTCTGTCTCTGCCTTGTGTTCTTCCTGGGCTGCGCCGGAACGCCGCCAGCGGAGAGGCCGGAACGCCCGGCGGGGCAGGGCGCGGGCTTCAGGCTCGAGATAGTTGACCGGACAAACACCGTCACAAAGGGCAGCCCGTGCGGAATAAGTGTGAAATCCACCGGCCCGGTGCACCCGTCGCAGGTGCGCATCTTCATCCAGTTCGAGAAGGGCGGGGAATGGCTGGAGTTTGCCGCCGTGCGCGCAAGCGAGACTGAGTTCCGGATGATGATGCACTCGGTGCAGGCTTCTTTCACTTACTACGCCAAAGCCGGCGACGCCGAAACGCCCCGATACACCGTACAGGTCAAGTAGATACCTTTGATTATTCGCCTGCTTCCTCTTCCCAAGGAACTTTTCTGAACCAACCGTAACCAGTGAGCTTGAAGTCTTCCGCTGTCTCACTGATTTTTCCGGGGTCGATGTCTGCCTGTTTGAGCAGGCGAGTCCAGGAGGGAGGGATGACTGGTTTACGAGCAGGCCGCTTCAGAAATCGCGGTTTTCGTCTGACAACAACCGGTGCTTTTTTCGCTGAGGACGCTTCCTCGTCAAACGCACGTAAACACTTCTCGCAATCGCTTTCAAAGTCTCCTTCATCGTGCATCATCCAGAGTTCTATTGTATGAAGGTGGATATATTCCTTGTCGGCATCTTCCAGCAGTTTCAGGAAGTGATTGTATTCTTTCTCGAAGCGAACAGGCAGGTACTTAAGCAGTAATATTTTTCTGTTCTTGAGATTATTGATTGCATACTCACGAGTGGTAACTATGTATGGAATCTCAGTCGTACTTCCGTCTTCGAGTTCCACCCTCTTTGGTGCGATGTCATTCGGCTTGAAGCAGGCGTACCAGAAAACAGGTATCATGTAGCTGGCTCCTGCAAGCACGTCGTTGTCATCGTACTCTTCGTCAGGGATTGGCGATGAGGCTTGAACAAGAAAAACGCGATTGCTCATTTAGCATCCACCTTTCTGCGACATTCAGGCTCACAATACCACGATGTGCGGCAAAAAACAAGCAATGGATTTCTAAATACCATCATGCTAAATGTCTAAATGTAACACTACACCGAACGCGCCCGCGACGGAACTTCAGAATGAGGTTTAAGGTTGGGTAGGGTTATTTGTCTTTCTCTTGGAGTCCTTTACCGGCATTGGTGCTTTGGAAACGAAGGAGCTTCTTCATCTCATCGGTTTTGGCGAAGTCCAGTGGTGTCTCGCCTTTCCTGCTTCTGATGGACATGTCGGCACCATGTTCAATTAGTATTTGTGCGATTTCCTCGTTTCCAGACTCCGCGAATAAATGCAGGGGCGTATATCCCCAGAAATCCTGTGCGTTAATATCCACACCTTCTTGTACGAGAAACTGCACCATCTCCTTGCTTACTGCATCATGTAAAGGATTCCGTCTGGCCCCGTTACGGCTATTGACTGACAATCCGTGGTCGAGCAGAAGCTGTGCTATACCCAATCTGTCATGCATGACTGCCAGATGAAACGCTGTGTAACCATACTCAGCCCTTACACTGATATCAACACAGGCAGACATAAGTTCCCTTACTCTGTCGATATTACCAGACATGACAGCGTCCAAGAAGTCCTTCTCAGCTTTAACTATGACAGCCTTCTCTTCCTCGCTGTATTCTGGGAAAAAAGCACCCTCAAAGTCGTCATAGTTGGCTATAATAGGGGTGATGCCTTCATGAGTACGTCCATACTGTATTATTGCACCATCTGAAAACTCCAAGAAGACCATTCTCTTCTCTCTGCAAACAAGAACAAAGTCAACACTTGGGTATGCAAGAACGCATCCCATAAGGGCGATTTTTCCTGCTGCGTGGTCTTCTAATGCCTCTGCTGTGGGGTAGCCATATGCTGCAGGCACCCTGATAACCCTATATGGACTTTTTTCTCCTTTGAGTTTCCTGTTGGCATTCGGTACGAATACTACTTCCTCTAATCTTGGGTTTGATGCGCATCCGCCACCGAAAACTATTAGCAGAAGAGATGCAATAATGATTAATCCTTTCCTCATGACACACATTATATCAGAGTTCATGTCAAAGAATCAACCTTGTAGACGCTACACCGGCAGGGACTCGAACTGAGGTCACTGACGGCGCTCAATCCCTTACACCTCAGAGCCTCCAGGGCGATGCGGCCCTGAGAGCCGTGTGGCGCAAGGGATGCAGCTTCTGGCACATCGGGTGACAAATTTTGTCAGTCGCCGCCGACACCAAAAAGATGTAACAAGTCGAAGTTTTTTTTGAGTCGCAACTCTTCAGCAGTAAACGCCTTGCGCAAATTGCCGTTTTCGACAACTCCGTTTCATCACATCTGTGTCTTCAGTGCGGGCGCGGTATATAGAGGGCGCATGT
>CAZXNM010000011.1:0-172073 GCA_964641955.1 uncultured Planctomycetota bacterium | reverse complement strand
GATTGCAGTTACACTGCAAAAAAAACTTCGACTTGTTACATCTTTTTGGTGTCGGGAGCGACTGACAAAATTTGTCACTCGCCGTACGGCGGGCGGCAAACCTTACCCCGCATGGGATTTAGGCCGTGATGGCCCTGAGTGCTGCCAGCGATACGTATTTGGGCATGGCATGGTGCTGGAAACTACAAACGGTGGAGCCTTCAGGGCGGCATCGCCCTGGATGCTGTAAGTGATAAGGCCTACGGGACGGGCGAAAGCGTGTTTCTGACCACGGAGACACGGAGGGCACGGAGAGGAAAAAGGCGATATGTTCTACTTACTACTTTCTCGACGCTTCGCGTCGTGACACGGAGTGGGGAGCCGGATTTCCCTAAGGTGTACGAACGTGGTGAGCTACTTCTTCTTGTTCCGCGCGAGGAGTTTGCGTAATTCTGCCTCTGTCTTGCTGCCGGCGTAGAGCATTTTCGTGGCTTTCAGGGAACTTGATGTCTCTGGTTTCAAGAAGAGAAGGACCTCTTCATCTTCCCGGACCCACCGCTCTGACATGATTCGTCCCAGTTTCACATTCGCTTCAAAGCACTCGTAGATTACCTGGATTCCTTCTCCGTCCGTTGTTCCTTTCAGAATCGACGTTATCTCGAACCTTCCGGCGCACTTCCACAGTTCACACCCGTCTGTCAGGTCAGCCGTACAACTCAGAGTCCTTGCGGCAATAATCACGTCCGCGCCGCGCACGGCATCCGCAAGGGAGATTGAACTGCCGCACAGCGGCGGGTCCCGGGTCTCGACTTCGAGCTTCGTCCCCAGAACAACTGCCAGGTTGCCGGGGGCATTATGCCAGTCGCCGTGCCCGATTATGGAGCTAAACACATGAATGCCACCAGTCTCGCCAAGGAACCGGGCCGGGTATTCCTGCTCTGAGTAGGTGGGAATTCTCGGATACCTGATTAGTTTGCCGCGTCTTACAGACAGGATCTCCAGCTGAGAGGTCGAACCTTCCCAGTCGGACGGCATGAGATACACTCTGACGGCAGGTACATACTCTCCCACCCACGAGTCCTTGATGCGCACGCCCGGTTGAGAGAGCTTTATGAGCCGGCCTTTCTCATTGCCGCAGATTCCCCGCCACCCCTCAGGTGCATCGCACGGCTCAATGGAAACGACCTGCCAGCCCCATGGCGCTGCCCGCTGAATCGTGTCAATCAAGCCGCAACCGGGACGCAGGAATACGAGAGCGACCACGAGTGATATAAATGCGAGAATGCAGGTTTTTTTTCTCATCCGACCAGTATCCCTGCGCAGATCCTGTCATCTCTATGTACTGTTCACACACTTGTGAAGTTCATTAGTCCGGGATTCCCAGGATAAAACCTGCTCTTTCTACTTGTCTTTAGAATTGCGGTCGAAAGGGTCAGCCAGCCAGTTAATGAATTTCTCGAAATGAGTCGGCCCCCAGTTCGGACAAGTGACTAAAGCTCTTCTCCTGCAGGACATTTCCGGCTCTTCTTCTGTTTCAGGCTTTTGAGCAGTCTCTGTTTCTTTTGCCGGTGATTCAGCCCTTTTTTGTTCCTTTTCCGCCGCTTCCAGGTCGAGTCTCAAAAGCATGCCCGTGCAGAACATCAGAACTGCGGCGATATAGAGCACCAGGTACTGCCAGAGCCGCCTTTCCGCTTCGCCCGCCGCGTGGCAGACTTTCTTCTTTCTCTTCGGCGCCATTTTCCACCTCGCTTGTTCCACCTGCTTAAGTCTAACTCACGTATCATGCAGAAAGCAAATCAGCCCGGGATGAAGTGTTGCATTCAGCATGACGGCATTTAGGATGCTTTAGCTTGCTTCATGCCGCACACTGCGCTATTGTAACTTCAAATATGGTAGTAGCCGGTCGGTGTTTAATAAACATGAAAGAATTACTAATCGGCATCTTGATTGTATCTATTCATCTATTCCTTTTGGGATGTGGAAGTCTTTTCTTTTACTGGAGCTTCGCGGAACTCGGCAACTGCCTTCGTGCAAGAAGCTGGGAGCAGACACCCGTCGAGATACACCGTTTGGAGCTTGTTCCTGATAACCTCGGGAAAGGCGCTCTGGATATTCAGGTAAACTACAGTTACACATACGGCGGGAGGCAATTCACAAGCGACCGTTTCTACTTCGCATTTGGCAAAAGCCCGTTTGCGGAGAAGTTTGTTAGTGAAGTACGGGAGCGAAGACCGCCGTTCGCATACGTCAATTCAGAAGACCCGTCCGAAGCTGTGCTCTACAGGGAACTCACTGAAAAATCTCCTCTTGCAATTCCGTTTGGCGCCATGTTCATGATAGGCAGCATCCTCATAGGGAGTTCTTTTCTGCCATGGTTCAAAGATTCTGATGATTACTTCACGTCTGTTAAGAACCTTACATATACGATGGCTGTGAGTATGGTAATTCTGATCGTCGCGGTATATCTGCTGATTACTCATGCTGGACTTGGGGTATGGCCGGCTCTTTATATAAATTCGAGCATCGCGATTGCAGCATTTGCATTTACAGTTTACTATATTTCCCGCAAGATTAGGTCTGCGCGGGAAGCTATGCTGAAACGGGAATGGGATAGCATGGGAACGCAGGTATAGGACACAGGGGAACCGGCATGTCAACGAAGATACTCTTGGTTGTTGTGGCGTACATTGCGGGCGCGGCGCGGGTATTTGGGGGAAATGAAGTTGCCGTCACTTGCCGTCTTTCTGAACATGAGGTATAATGTGATGGGGCTCACGCTTGTTGAGGGGGGTGAGCCATGGTTGTCCGACGCGAGATTAAGTGCAGGCACTGCGGCGAGTGGTTCGAGTCCCCAATTCTCTCCGACGATGGACAGAGCATCGAGAATCCGCCTCTGAACGGCTATACCGTCCAGTGTCCCCACTGCCACAAGATGACTCCGTGCGACAAGGAAGATGTCAGGCTCGTTGAGGAGTAATCCATCGCGCTTCGGGGCATCCCGGCGGGAATGCCCGCCGTCCGGCCGGTAAAGCCGGTGCCGTCACATTTTTAGAGAGGTTTTCGCGGAGAATCCCGCGTGCCGGCACTTGCCGCCCCTCAAATCGTGGGGTATATTCTATTGGGGCTCAATGGATCTGCCGGGGGTGAGCTATGGGTACGCAACAGGATCCAGAAGAGCCTCAGGACCAGAGTCCCATACCCAAACCCGTCCTTGACTTGAAGAAGCGCGACAAGGAGCACTTCAAACCCTACCTCAGAAGGGCAAGCGAGCTTGCAAAGGTCCTCGGCATCGACCTGACGGATGCTCTGCTGCTCATGGTGCTGAATTTCCTGGTTCAATTGCATTCAAGGCCTGAGGAATAGAAACCAGCAGGTGCGGGCTGGTGTAGAATACCGGACGAGAGGGCGGTTCCGGCAACCATGCGCCCGGGGCTCTTCTCGGTAACGTGCAGTTTCGACACAGAGAGGAGCAGCAATGCCGTACAAGTCACGGCCAATCAGGTCAAGGCCGAGCTTGCTCACGGTGATACTTCTCATTGGGGCGCTCCTTCTGACTATCGGGCTGGTTCTGTGGGGACTTGTGCTGTGACCGGGGCCGTGCTGGTGACGGACATGAGGAATCGTTCAGGCAAACTGACAACTGCCGTATGACCGGGAGGTTGCGTGGACGCGAAATGCCCGAAATGTGGAGCAAGATTGCCTGTCGGCGGGGAGCATCGCCGCGGGACTATGAGATGCCCTGCGTGCGGCGCGAAGTTCCGTGTTCCCGGAAGCGACACTACCCGCGCCGGTGGAGCCCCGGAAGGCACGGCAGGGGCGCCGGAAGAGCCGGACGAGAGGTACCATGAGCTGGAAGAGTTCTGCGAGGGCGACCCCATGATGCAGGAGGTCGAGGAAGAGGCTGCCAGGGAAATCGAGAAAGAGAGTAAGAGACTCAAAGCCCCGAAGGGAGATGAGCCAAGCGACGTATATATCGAGCCTACGCACAAGGAAAGGCTGGCGAGGGCCGCCCGCGCCGGGAAGGTGGGACCCGCTGCTCCGGGAAAGGCAGGCGGAAAAAGCTCCATTGCGGGAGAGCCGGTGGCAAAGAGCAAGAAGGAAAGGGGTTTGAAACTGCCCCGAAAGTCTGCGGCAGACGACAGCGCGGCGGAGGCGCTCTCCGGCTACGCGTGGCAGCTTGAGAAAGCGACCCGCTACGCAACAAACGAGAAAGATAACGAGCTGCTGGGCATGCTGCAGGATGTAGACAGGGGAATGCGCGAGGAAGACTACGTGGCGCTGGTCATGCTTGCCGGCCAGATCGAATGCAGGTACGAAGACGAGCCGCCCGAAGACCTTAGGGGAATCCTCAAGTGCATCGAAGGCTACGTAGCGGGACTCGGGAGCTAATCGGAAAGACACGAACATCAAACCACCACCGCCCTCCATATAGGCAACATGCCTTTGCCGGGAAGGCAAGCGGTTCTGTGAAGAGCGAGTTGCTTGCATCGGCGCGGAATGTGGTGTAGTATTGGGGCGTAGCAGATGTGAGCATCGGGGGGACCGGCATGTCAACGAAGATACTCCTGGTTATTGTAGCGTACATTGCGGGCGCGGCGACCGTTTTCGCCTATCACCAGTTCACGACCAGCCTGACATCCTCCACGCGCCAGCAGGAAGAGATACGGCTCGCGGAGGTCGAGCGACAGCTTGCCGTACTCATGAAGGAAGTGGAGGACATCAAGCTCGAACAGCACGGCACGGATTCGGAGACTGAGACGCTGAGAACGCGGGTCAGCGTGCTGGACGAGCTGCTCTCGCGGCTGGAAAAGAAGAGGGTATCGCAGCCTTCAGCGCCGGAATCGAGCGCAGAAGCTGCTCCTTCCGAAACTCCGCAAGCACAGCCGGATACGCCCGGAGGCAGGCGGATAACCGGCGATGAGCTTGCCCGGGCGCTGCAGGACATGCCCGAGGAAGGCAGAAAGAAACTGCGCGAGGCGATTAAAGAGGAGTTGCAGCGAATACGGCAGGAACAGGCGGGATTCGAGACGAAGGAAGAACTCGGCAGGAAGGCCGAGGCAAGCATAAAAAGCCTGACAGCGGCGCTCTCGCTCAGCCCCGTTCAGGTGGAGCAGCTCACCGATATCGTCGCGAGGCAGGTCGAGAGAATCCTGGAATCTCAAAGAGTAGCGAAGGAAAGAAACAACCCGGAATACGCCGCGACCGAAAGAGGCAAGATAAGGACGGATGCCGAGCGCGAGCTGGTTAACATGCTGACCCCGGAGCAGATGGACAAGCTTCGCGAGCTGGACCCGGAAGGTTTCGGCAAGAGATACCCGCGCGGATTCTGAGCACAGCCTTCCTACCTTTGCCTGCGTTCGATGCCATTCTTCGTCAGCTTGCGGTCGCGGAGGATTATTGTTTCGCCCCCCGTGACGGTTGCTTTCAGACTTACAACTCGCCACTCTTGCTTATAGAACGCCATCTTGGCGGAGAAAGTGCCGCTGTTGCTGGAGCCTTCAATAGTGTTCTCGAATTCCACTACGGGCCAGCCGAACTCCTCGCCTTCCTTCCATTTGGTGATTCCGCCTTCCTTGAGGTTGAAGAAGCCGTCAACGCCGAATGCGCTTCTCACTTTCGGGTACCAGAGCACTTCGTTTCGGGCGTAGATGTACGCGGGGTGGTTCATGTTCGATGTGCCGAAAAGGAAGTACAGCAGCACGAGCACTGCCGCGACCGCGCCAATCGCCAGCAGCACCTTTATATTGAGGCCTTTCTTTCTTCTGAGACGCGCAAGTGCAGGCTTTGTTGTGAACAACGGCGACTTGCTTTCATCAGTCCCGGTGCCCGGTGCCTTCTCGTACTGGGCGATGGAGTCTTTCTCGCGCGCCTTCTTGAACTTTCTCTTGACAGTCAGCTCGTGTCCCGTGCGCCAATTCTTTATCTCGGAGCGGAGGACGAATATGAGGACCAGTGTTCCTCCACCAGGAAGGAATATGACCTCTCCTGCCGTCCAGAGTGCAACAGCAACGCACGTAATCATGAAAACGACAAGGAGCCAGATAATCGCCTCGGTAACGCTTGTCAGCTTGTGCACGCGTTCCGCGAGGCGGAGTTCGCTTCGGCTGTTGATGGCCAGGGCTGCTATCACAAGAGTGGTGAATACGAGGGCTTGCAGCAGGAATATGACCGCCGACATCCTGACCTCCAGGGGATACTCGGCCGTGACCCTGGAACGGCCCAGGGCCGACTCCTGCTGCGCTGGAAGATACGCGCCGACCAGTGTCAAAATGGTGAACAGCGGGAAGGTAATCGCGCCCAATATCATGAAGAACTTGGCCAGACCGGAGAGGTGGTAGGGCTTCTGTGTGCCGCCTTTTCCGCGATGCAGCGCCTTGACAGCCTTCTTCCCGCCGGGTGAGTCTTTTGCAGGCATTGGTTCCACCTGTGGACGGCTCTTCTGTGTTTTTTTAGTATACATGCATTTGCGGGCAACGCAAGCTTTTTGGTACAGGGGCGGGGTGACTACCACTCCTCTGGGACATCGCTGCCCCAGAGGCTCGATTCCTCGAACGCGAGCGGGCGCAGGACATCCATAAGCTCGTCCGGCGTCTGGAAGCGCTCGTTAGGCTCCATGCGCATCATCCTGTGAAGAATCTCACCGAGAACGGGCGAGAATGCGGGCCTTTTTGCACGCAGCGGCTCCGGCTCTTCGGTTATGTGCTTGACAAGAACCGCTTCGTCGCAAGTCGAGACGAAAGGCGGGTCGCCGCAGGCGCAGTGGTAGAGCGTCGCGCCCAGCGAGTAGATATCGGACCGGATATCCACCTTGTTGCCCATGACCTGCTCGGGCGAGATGTAGTGCGGCGTGCCCATGACCATGCCGGCGGTCGTAGTGCGCCCCTCGAAAGTGATGTCCTTGGCGAGCCCGAAGTCGCACAGCTTCGGCACGCGGTCGCGCGAGATTATTATGTTAGAGGGCTTGATATCCCTGTGGACGACGCCGTTTTCGTGCGCGTGTCGCAGGGCGAGCGTCATGTGCAGGGCGAGGCGCGCGATTTCGAGCGCGCTCAGCACGCTCCTGTGCTCGAGCATTTCCTTGAGCGTCTGTCCCTTGACGTATTCCATGGCGTAGTAGTGGACGCCGTTGGAGATTCCGGCGTCGAGCACGAAAACGATGTTGTGATGGCGCAGCTTGCCGGCCAGCTTGGATTCGCGCAGGAACCGACGGACGTACTTAGCGTCCATGGCGAGCTGCGGGCTGATAATCTTGAGGGCGACGATTCTGTCAATGCTGGTCTGGCGCGCCTTGAAAATCCTGCCCATGCCGCCGCGGCCTATTTCGCTCAGAATCTCGTAACCCTCGATTTCGGTATGGCCGCCAAGCTTGCCCTGCAGCTCGAAAATTTCCGTGACATCATCAAGCGTTATCACTCCCTTTTCGCGGAGAATCTGCCCGATTCTGGTGGGTTTTCCGAGGCGTCTGCGCTCTTTCTGCTCGCTGAGGGCGCTGTCAATGTCGCTCCAGGTGACGAGGCCCTTCTCGACGGCGAGCACGCCAAAGGCGAGCAGTTTGCCGCCGCGTCCGAACGACGCTTCCTCGTAGCCGTTCGTGGAGCTGCCGTTCCTGTAGTCCTTCACCATTGTTCTATCCCGTGCTCCCGCACCTGCCGGACGGACGTAGATTTCCATTGTGCCGTCACGTTGTGATATTCGTCATTTTCAGCCGCCGTGTTGAATTAAAAGCGCTTAAAGCCTACTATTACGGTCATGCTTGCGTGCCCGGAAAGATTGTGGTAAAATTGCGCACCGGGAGAACGGGAGGTTAGCCCTGGTTGTCGAAAGGCTGAAATTAACCATACTGGTCGCGGCGGTCATCGTGCTCGCCGCCTCGATGCTGAACTGGCTGGCGGCAATGATGCTGTCGGGCTTGCTGGTGATATTGCTTATCGTGTACCTCGCGCTTTCAGCACCGAAGCCGAAGGAAGCCGAACTCAGGGAACGCGAGTACGTCGCGAAGCGCATGGAGAATTCGCTGGAAGCAGGTGGAATCCGGTGGCGGGTCGTCTGCCAGCTTCCGCCGTACGACAGGCGGGGCAGGGTGTGCTGGGTGAAGGAGCCGCTGTGTCCCGAATGCGGCCAGCCCATGCTCGAAGAAGGGTTCGTACACCCGTATTTCAAGTGCTACGGCTGCAAGTCGGAAAGCGACAAGAAGTACAACCACCCCGACTCGCGCAGGACGCAGGCGTACAGGGCGCTCGCGGCGAAGGTTGACGAGCTTCGCAGGGAATACTACACATCCTCCGACTCTTCCGCTTAGAAGGTCCGGGAGCCCTGCCATGGACAAGCCCATCGTATCCTACGACATGCCGCGCCGGAAGGCGCTCGCGCTCGGCACGCTGGTCGGCGTGGGGCTGGGATTTGCTAACCTCGCGCTCGGGGTGGAGTTCTTCACGGTAGAGGACTACGTGCGGATGCAGGCGGGCGGCTTTTTCAACCAGGTGCTGCCGTACCTGATTCTCGCGGGCAAGCTCGTCATAGCGGTGGTCGTGACGGCCGTTCTGCACGAGGGCGTGCACGGCGCGGTGGCGAAGGCATTCGGGCACAACCCGCGTTTCGGGTTCAAGCCGCCGCTTGTCTACGTCACGTTCGACTCGAAAGTTCCGCGCGGTGCGTTCATTCTTGTCGCGCTGGCGCCGCTTGTCGTGCTGGACATTGCGTTCGGAGCGCTGGTGCTGGGCGGCGTTTTCCCGGTGGTCGCCTACATGTGTCTTTCGGTCAACACGATAGGCGCGGTGGGCGATGTCTGGATTACGCTCAAGCTTATCCCGCAGCCCCGCGGCTCCATGGTCCAGGACACCAAGACCGGAATCGAGGTCTGGGCGGCGGAGTGAGGGGCCACGCGGCTATTTGTCCTTCGACGCGGAGTACCATTTCATCCATTTGTCGTAGTCGTCGCCGAAGTCCTCGCGCGTTATCATATGAAGCGATTGCGCGGCGTAACTGCGCAATGTGGCGTCCTTGTCCACAAGCATGCTTATAAGGAACCTCACTGCGCGCCTGTCGCCGAGCCTGCCCAGCGCCCAGGCGGCGGCGCGTTGCGCAAGCTTCGCAAAGCCTGCGTGAAACGCAGAATCCGCTGGGCGTGGGATTAGAAACTATCGTTCATGTAGGGCGTTGCGGTGGCGAAATATCCGTTGATTCTGGGCAGTTTTCGAGGTGCGCTTGTTTCGATCTTGCCGATTTCGGCGGCGCGGAGCAAATCGAGATGGCCGCAGTAGATTTGGCTGAAAGTCTGGATATCGCACGCGAAGTCGGCGCGGCTGCGTGTTTTCTTCACCCGACCGGCGCCGCCGCTGATTGACAGAAGAAAAGTGCCATTGTTCCAAGGTGCCTGCCTGTCGGCGATTTTGAATATAGCCCTGCTTTTCAGCGCGGGCGGATATCTTCTTGTCTCCAACGCGGCGGTAACATCAACCACTCTTGCCATGAACCCGGAGCGACTCTTTGATTCAAGACCGTATTCCGAAAAGTACATATTCGAAAAATCGTCTGACGGTGCTCTGAATTCCACCTTTCCCACCTGCGAGTCATGGTTTCGGAGAAAGCTGAAGATTGCGCACCGCGCCTCGTGATTCAGAGCTACAAGCTCTCTAACCTTCATTTTCCGTTCGTGCGCCGGCGCCGGCCCTCTCGGCTCCACATCGTAGATGATATAGCCCTGGGTTTTTCCACGGGGATCTTTCCATAGATACGAGTGGCGTGTGGGGGTCTGCGTGAGTATTCCCGTCCAGTCCTTTTGGTTTCGCACCAGCGAGCAGTTCTTTGTCGTCGAAAATCTCTCGTACACGCGCCTGATGAGAGGCAGCTCTTTTTCGCCGAAGGGCACCATCTCGTTTCTCGGCGCGGGCGTCTGCGCGAGGTCGCGCGGGCTGAACGAATACAGCTTGACATCACACGCGTGCTCCCAGCCGAACCTGCGATAGAAAGCATAGGAAAACGGCCAGAGACATGAAAGCGGAAATCTCCTTTTTCTCATGTCTGTTATCGCGTATTCCATGAGCTTGGCGACATGGCCCCTGCGCCTGCTCTCCGGCAGCGTCGCGACGCCGCCGATGCCGCCCATCGGCATCTTGATTCCGGAGAGCCATATCTCAAAGGGAATAATTTGGGTAATCGCCTTCATCCGCCCGCCGATGAAAAGCGCCCGCGTCCTTGAGAAATCCGTGTCATCGGTGAACCATCTGTCAACCTGCTCCGGCTTGAGGACGTAAGCATTCAGGTACAGCTTCTTGAGCTGCTCAAAATCGCTTTCTTCTATCGGCCGTATTTCCATGTTCCTTCCCACAAATTGAAAACCGTCCCATCTATGGTTCGGCGATTGTATCAGGACCTTCGGATCATTCAACGAAGATTTCGTTCTTTACGGAACGCTGAGAAACCGGCGGCTTCAGCCGTTACACTTGTCTCAGGCTGCTTTGCAGGCTCTTCGGCAGGCGACCACCCATAGAAGACCACTGCAATTGTCGCGTAAGTCCAGCGGCGGCAGACGAAGCCTGCGACTATTTGTCCTTCGACGTGGAGTACCATTTCATCCATTTGTCGTAGTCGTCGCCGAAGTCCTCGCGCGTTATCATATGAAGCGATTGCGCGGCGTAACTGCGCAGTGTGGCGTCTTTGTCCACCAGCATGCTTATAAGGAACCTCACTGCGCGCTCGTCGCCGAGCCTGCCCAGGGCCCAGGCGGCGGCGTAACGGACTTCCTTGTTCACATCTACCAGGGCTTCGGTGAGAGGCCCGACCGCACGGAAATCGTCCAGCGAACCGAGAGCTTCGGCGGCATCCATTCTGACATACGGGTCATCATCGTTGAGGGCTTTTATGAAAGTCTCCACAGTCTTCGGGTCGTCAATTTTCTTTAAAACCATCGAGACGTGGCGACGGACTTGAGGGTCCTTGTTTTCCATTGCTTTTATAAGCACGTCAACCGCCGGCTCGCCCATGAGCTGGAGTTCATCCGCCGCGTCGAGAACAACGGCATCATCCGTGTCCTGCAGCAGCAAAACAAGCTGCCTGGCTGCCTTTTCCCCGCCGAGTTCTCCCAGAGCGTTTACGGCTCCCAGGCGCGCGTTCTTGTCGCCGGTTTTGAGCAGGTTGACGAGCGCGTCGTATGCTTCCTCGTACGCCCCGAGCGCTTTGAGGGCGTCAGCCGCGCTCGCGCTGCCTGTCTTCAGATGCTCTATAAGCGCAGGCACGGCCCGTTTATCCCCAATGAGCGCGAGGGCATCCGCCGCGTCATCCGCCCTCACGCCGCCGTCCGGGCCGCTCAGAATGGATACGAGAACAGGCACCGACTCCCTGTCCTGTGTCGCGCCGAGAATCTCGATGGGCCTGCCCCTGCACGTCTTCAGGGCGAGCATGCACAGCTCGCGGATAGCATCGCGCTTACCTTTTTTCGCCATGCCGTGAAGCTCGCTGATTGCGTCGTTTTTCAGAGGAGCATAATCGGAACCCGACCGTAAAATAAGCTCCCATATTCTCTCGCGGTCGGAACTCCCGGCGATTTTCTTATGGATTTCATTGTCGATAGTGTCTGCGAGCTTCAGCGCAGGCGGGCCTGTTACGCTGCAGCGGAAAACGTAGACTGCCCGCAGCTCTTCTTCCGTCGCGCTATCTTTCAGTTGGAGAGATATCAGAGTACAATACGTTATGGGACCTGATTCCCTGAAACCTTCGACTATAGCGCCTGAGGTCAGGTCCGCAGATGGGCCCGTAAAGACCAGGCCGCCCGTCAGCTCGAAAACGGGTGCGATGCCCAGCCGCTCGACATACTGGAAGCTGTACAGTGACAGGTGACAGTCAGGGAGATGTAAGCCAAGAATGAGCTCTTCACGCAGCTTGTCCGCAACGGCGGATACCCACGGGTGGTGGGCATCGAAGGCGAGGTATTCGGCTGCGGGCCTGATATCCATTGGGGGTGCGGATTTCCTGGTGACCTCTGCCACCGGGCGGGCTTTGGCAGCTTCGGGCAGCTTCGCAGGCTCTTCGTCCTGCGAGCAGCCGCAGCAGATTGCCGCAATCGTCGCGCAAATCCACAGGAAACGCATGATTCTCCCCGATATTACTACGTTTCACAGGGGTATCGTGTCCCACATGAAATGTAACATCCAGATGATTGATATGCAAGGTGGGCGGGGAAACTGGTTTGCCCGTTTTTTCGAGAAAATCCGCCTGATTTGAAACCATTTGCGGGAATGCACGGTCTTACAATGCAAGAATGTCACAAGGCCGTACGACCTGAAAGGTCTTGCAGTGTGCAGTACACCTGAAGATTTTGACGCAGGTCGGGCGGGGAATTGGCGTCATATATGAATAATCGAGGTGGAATGCATGAAATCCCGTTGTGTTCTCATCAGAAGAGGCATCGTTTCGAGAATCCTGATGATTGCGGCAATGCTCGTTGCATTTTCAGCGCTGGCCGGGTGCAAGCGCGGCGGCAGCCACGCGATAATCATCGTTCCTGATGTCAAGGGTGAGTGGGGCGCTGGTCCGGACATGCCGGCCGCACGTGCCGGCGCAGCCGCGGTCGAGCTGAACGGCTCAATCTATGTAATGGGAGGCGTTATCCAGGGCGCCACCGGCCAGACGACCACGGGCGAGGTTCTCGAATTCGACCCGGTCGGCGGCAGCTACACTCCGAAGGCATTGATGAACACGCCGCGATTCGACTTCGCCGCCTGCGTGTCCGGCGGGAAGATATATGCGTTCGGCGGGTGCTCGCACTTCAATCCTCTCATACTGGCTTCAGCCGAGGTCTACGACCCCATCGCGGACTCGTGGACGCCGATTGCCGACATGCCGCTGCCGCGGTACGAGCACGTGGCGGGCGACTGCGGCGGCGAAATCTACATTAACGGCGGCGGGACTTACGGCGGGTTCACCGAAAGCACGACGTGGTGCTACGACCCCGGCAGCGACACCTGGACGGGCAGTTATCCGAGCCCGTACGCGGACATGCCAACGCCGCGAAGGCACGTATGCGGCACAGTTCTGGACGGGCTGCTGTGGGTGGCGTTCGGCGTGAACTCGGGCTGCTGCTCGCTCCCGTCGCTCCAGGCGTACGACCCGCTGACAGACTCGTGGCAGCTTCATCCGAGTGCGCCGTCATCCCGTTACGGATGCGCTTGCGCCGTCCTGAACGGGACGATTTTTACAATCGGGGGTGGCGAGCTGCCGGGCGGCTGAGGCACGCCCGCGGTCCTCACCCGGCGGGTGGAGGTGTACGACCCGACGCAGGGGAGCTGGCTTTCGTGCGCCGGGCTGGCGCAGGAGCGCTACGGCGCCGCCGCTGCAGCCTGCGGCGGCAGAATCTACGTCTTCGGCGGCGAGGATGCCGATTACAACCTGCTCTCATCGGTTGAGGTATTCATACCGGATTAGCTGCAGGAAAACCCGGCAGAGTCCGGAGATTCGCCAGGCCTTTCAAATGCTTTTCAGACGGGCTGTCTGGATATGTCGATTTTCCTGAACAGGGCCTTGACCACGAGGCTGAGCAGGTACGGGTGACGGATGAAGATTGGCAGCCTGCTCAGAATCCTCGCCGGCGCCTTTGCCTTGAAATACGAATGAAGCCTTTCGTAAATCCGCTGTACGCCCCCTTCAAGCTCTTCGGGGGTCATGAGCTTCGGCACGAAGACGGCGTTCGCCCACCCGTAATTGGACCTGTCCTTGGAAAGCAGCCTGCCTTCTTTCTTGAAAGCCTCGTAAAACTGCGTCCCCGGGTACGGCGTGAGGATGTAGAGGCAGATATCGTCGAGGTCCATTTCCTTTATGGCGGATTCGGTCATCTCGAACACGCGCCCGTCGTCGTTGTCGAAGCCGAACATGAAGAAGCCCAGGACGAGCAGCTTGTGCCTGTGAAGCCGGCGGACAATGGACCTGTAGTTCTCTATCCTGTTCTGCCTTATATCGGCCCACTTCAGCGAATTGGGGTTGACGGTCTGGAAGCCTATCTGTACGTGAAAGCACCCGGCTCTCCTGATGGCGGCGAGGAGCCTGTCGTTGTAGGCGATGTTCGACGGCGCCTGGACCGACCAGACTTTCCCGAGCGGGGCGATTTTCTCGCACAGCCTCAGCACGTAGTCCTCGTCCGCGAACATGTTGTCATCCACGAAAAAGATGACCTTCTGCTTAAGGCGCTTCAGCTCTTCGTAGATTAGATTCACATCCCGTTTCCTGTGCTTCTTCCACGGGACGTTCGGCAGGTAGCAGAACCTGCAGTTGTTCGGGCAGCCGCGGGTCGCCTGCACGGTCGCGACCCAGTAATCCTCGTTGAGCAGATCCCTCCGGGGAAAGGGGACATCGTCCATGTCAACGGGGCGCGGCTGGTAGTACTTCTTCTTGAGAGAGCCGTTCTGCGCATCCTTGAGGAGGTCTTTCCAGACGTACTCCGCCTCGCCGATTACCACGGCGTCGGCGTGCTGGAGGCATTCATCCGGCAGGAGGCTGGCGTGCACGCCGCCGATGACCACTTTCGCCCCGCGCTCCCTGAATCTCTTCGCTATCTCGTAGACCCTTTCGGAGGTGAAGGTGGCCGCGGTTATGCCGACGAGGTCGAAGTCCTCATCGTAGGGGATTCTCTCCCAGTCGTTGTCCGCGAGCGTGACATCGTGCCCTTCGGACAGGGCCGCGATTATGGCTATGTGCAGAGGGGTGAACTTCACGTTCTCGAGGTAGCGGTATACCCCGCCGTGGACGAACCACCTCGGCTTAACGAGCAGTATTTTCATCGCTTCGGGCGCTGCGGTCTGCCGTCTTTATCCTCTTCAATGCCTTGCGGACCTTTATTGCGGATTTCAGCAGTGATACGCCGACTTTCATGCCGAGGCTGGAAGAATCGAATATCCCGCTCCACGGCCTGTTGGTGGCGACGAACTCGACGAACTCGCGGGTGTTGCGCGTCTGGACCTCCTCGAAGGGAGACCTGGTGCTCTCGTCGGCGGGCTCGAAGAAACAGGTAGGGTCTTCCGCGAGGTAGTCGCCGGTCGCGTAGTACGCGAGCGCCCTGCACCCGCGGCAGGAATCCCTGTAGCGGCACCTGCCGCACTTGCCCTTGACCCGGCTCTCGCCCTGCAGGCTCTGCATGATGGGGCTGGTCCTCACTATTTCCGAGAGCGGTTGGCGCCTCACGTTTCCGCAGTTGACGGTCGTGTCCAGGAGATGCACGCACGGGGCGACATCCCCTTCCGGCGAGACCCCCACGAAGGTCCTGCCCGCCTGGCAGCCCAGGTTGCCGAGCGAGACGCTCATTCTGCCCAGGCCCAGCCTCATGGCGTCGGGGGCGGCGAAAAACGGGGTGTGACTCACGTAGCACAGGGAATTCGCGCGCAGAACCGGATGGATAGTCTCTTCCATGTCGCTTTTGCTGAACTGCAGGTCCTTCGATTCGCCCGCCGCGCCCCTCGGAATGAAAGGCGACCGAATCATCGGTATCCGGCGCGATTCGAGGAATTCCACCGTTTCCCGCAGCGTGTGGAGGTTCTGCTTTGAAATGGTGACGAGGACGAAGTAGCCGATGTTCTCCTCGTCGCACATCCCCATGACTTTCCCGAGCAGCCTGCCGTCGCCGTTGCGGCACGCTTCCTGGGTCTCGGGGTCGATGGAGTCCAGGGAAAACCCGAGCGTTATCCTGCCGCCGGTCGCCCGTTTCATCTCGGCGAGCATCGCGGGCGTCAGCAGGATGCCGTTCGTGTTGACGAAGGAGTGAAGGCCGATTTCCGCGTTGTACTCCAGCAGCTCAAGGGCATCCTTCCTCAGCAGGAATTCGCCTCCCGAGAAGGCCACGGAGCCCGACGGGCATATCTTCCTTACCTCGTCGAGGACGAGGCTTTTCGCCTCGCGGGTGTCCAGTTCTTCTCCTGCGCCGGTCCCGTTCGAGCGCGTCATGCAGTAGGGGCAGTCCTGGTCGCAGTTGCGCGTCGTCTCGAAGTAGCACATGAAGAAGCGCATGTTCGTCCCATATACCGGATTATCGCGGAATTCCTAACAGGCGAAAAACGCCGCTCTGCGGGTCGGAGATGGCTGCGTACCAGCCCGTGCCCGGGATACCCCGGGTTTGTGGTTTTCAATGCGGGCGATCAGGCTTCGACCGGCTTGGCTTCCTCGATTTTCTTTAGAAGCTCCTTGGTCTTGACCTTGTTGAGCTGCATGCCCAGCGTCTTCGCGTCGATGCCCATTGCCAGCCCGAGCACCTGCGGCAGGTAGAGCACGGGGATGCCGTACTCTTTCTCGAACTTGGCCTCTATGGTGCGCTGGTTGTCGTCGTACATTACGGAGCAGAAGGGGCAGATAAGCGTGATTGCGTCCGCGCCTGCGTCCTTTATAAGCTCGAGCTTGTGGTTTCCTACGGCGAGCGCGGTGTCCTGGTCGTACGCGAGCAGCGCGCCACCGCAGCAGAACTTCTTGTCCTGGTACTGCACCGACTCGGCGCCCGCGGCCCTGACGAGCGTGTCGAGCGTCTGCGGGTCCTCGACGTTGTCCCACTTGTGGACGTCCGAGGGCTTCAGGTAGTGGCAGCCGTAATGCGGGGCAATTCTCAGCATGTCGAGCGGCTTGACGGCGAGTTCCTTGATTTTATCGGCGCCGACATCCTCGAACAGGATGCGCGCGAAGTGCTTGACAGTTATCTTGCCCTCGACCTTGTACTTGGGATTTATCTTTGCGAGCTTCTCGTTGACTTCCTTGCGAAGCTTGTCATCGTGCTTGAGGTGCTCGTTGACCTCGGCCATGACGCCGGTGCAGGCCGAGCAGAGCGAGCAGATGTCCAGGCCCTTCTGCTCCGCGATTGCTATGTTGCGGGCCGCCATGAGCGTGCAGGCCATCCAGTCCGCGTTCTTGACGGGGAAGCCGCAGCAGAAGAACTCCGTCTCGTCCACCAGCTCGATGCCGCACTTCTCGGCCACGGCGCGGCTGGAAAGCTCGTAGTTCCTGGCCCTTGCGGGAATGGTGCAGCCCATGAAAAGCAGGTACTTGTTCTTGGCCATTTCGGGTTACCCTTTCTTGATAATCTTGTCCAGGCCGGTCGCCTCGAATATCTTCGAAGCCTCCTCGGTCTTCGGCTTCACGGCCGGCAGGCCCATCTTCTCGCGCTTCTTGTTGTCGAACTCCTCGATGGCGTAGATGCGCCCGTCGTTGTAGATGGGCTCGGCCTGCGCCGCGACGCCCGGGTGCACGTGGCCGTGCTTGACGGCGTAGTTCTTCAGCGCGTTCATCAGGTCCGTTATCTTGACATCCTGCGGGCAGCGCTCCTGGCACGAGTAGCACCCGGTGCAGAGCCACATGAAGTCGCTCTTTAGGACCCGGTCCTTCATGCCAAGCACTATCATTCGGATTATCTTGCGGGGGTTGTACTTCTCGTTCACCTCGCGCACGGGGCACGACGCGGTGCACGTGCCGCAGGTGAAGCAGTAGCGCAGGTTCTCCCCGCCCGGCATCTCGGCGACCTCGTACTTGAACTTCGGGTCGAGGTCTGTGACAAGTATCTCGCTTTGAGCAGCTTCGGGAACCAAGACCCACCTCCTGGAGAGACTAAGACCACAGTCAGCCTAATAGTCAAGAAAGCATAAAATAAAACCGGACCCGAGCCTTGTCAATTACTTTTTCAGAAACTCGCAGTCAGGCTTGAGACCCGTTCTCCGTAGCAGAATTACTGCGAAGGGTGAACTTGAGGCTTGGGGCTTGAGTATTTGACCCTCACGTTTCAAGTCTCACGCCTCAAGCCTGTTACTTATTGCCCCTTGCCTTCCCACCAAATGGATGTATACTGCATATGAGAAAGAGAACGCAGATTCCTTCTCCATTTGAATCTCAATAGGAGCGCTGCAATGCGTGCACTTCTAAGGAAAGCGAAGTGGCTGCTGCCAATTCCAGTAGTGCTGGCTGTAATCATATTCTACTGGCTGTATTTCACTTCACACGGTTTGACAATGAGGATTACCCGGTTTGGATCGGCTTCAGCGAGAGAAATCGAGGAGAACTTTCGATCACTCAGACACCGGAAAGACGCTCAGTTTGCTGGTGCCGTTTTTAACATCATGATGTGGTATGACAAACCATATATTGAAGAACAAGATCAAGATAACATGTGGATGACTGCAACTGCTCAGATGATTCTGTTGGAGCAGGGAGAAGCCGGGTTCAAGCTGTACTCATCGCTGCTGTTCTCCTCTGACGAGGGGGAGAGAAAGAAGGGTATAGAGATATGCTGGGCAAGTCGCTACAGACCTGAAATTCTCTGGAAAATCCGCGAGATTGCAGCCTCAGACCCCTCGATTGACTGTCAATTTGAGGCTGCCTTGAGGTTGGCAGCTCATTCAATAGAAGCAGACTTAACCCTTTGCGACATACTACTGAGAAGAGACAATCAAGAAGCCCTCTTCCAGACAGGCATGCTCCTTGCCTATGGAGTTGTAACTCGTAACGTAGTCGAAGCATTGCTCTGCCTCTATAATGACAAATCTGGCGACGAAGATACAAGGTGGAGAGAAGATGAAAGGTTCATCCGGTATCTTGAAGATTTCGTACATGTGGATAACTGGCATGAGGCAACGTTGTCCGAGAAACTTGCTTGTTACAGAGAAGTAAAGCTATACACGCACTATGATACTCTTTGGGAGGAGACCTACTTGGTGCCGAACTACGCCATGTCAGCTCACAAGTTCAGTTTTAACGATGATTTTGGCCGAAGAATGGAAATAACTTCTCTTGTACGGGAAGAATTGGGATTGGGTTGTACCAGGGCACTTCGCGTATGTGAATCAAAAGACTCTCATGTCAATCCGTTTACGGGGAAGCCTGTCGAAAGCCCTTATGTAAAGACAGTTTTCGAGAACTGGGAAAGCAGATTCAAAGAGATACTAAAGAAGCATGGCTACTAACACAGGCGACTCTCAGGAATTATTTACCACCTATCCCTTATAATTTACAGCGTCCAGCTTAATCCATTATTTGAGCTGTGTTAATCTTTGGTTTGAATCTCCATATCTCCCGTTGCTTACACATTGGATTTTGGAAATTAGTACTTGACAGAATCGGAAGGCGTGCCTACCATCTTCAGTCTCAAAAACCGGGCTGGGAGGGAGAGATGACCTTTTCATTCCAGCGCGGTCCGGCTGCCGCGGCGGGAGTTTCCAGGCCGCCGCTGACACAGTCTTCACATGTTGAAAAAGCGTCCCGGCACGGGCTGTTTGCAGGAGTGACTGATGGCTGACTTCGAGCCCAAGATACTTGCCTTTTGCTGCAACTGGTGCTCATACGCCAGCGCCGACCTCGCCGGAGTCTCGCGCCTCCAGTATCCCACGAACGTCAGGGACATCCGGGTGATGTGCTCCGGGCGGGTGGACCCGCGACTGATTTTCGAGGCGTTCCTGCGCGGGATAGACGGCGTGATGGTGCTGGGGTGACACCTCGGCGACTGCCACTATGTTAGTGGCAACTACCACGCGCTTCGTCGCGCGCCTGTCATTGCGAAGCTGCTCGGGCTCGCGGGCGCGGCGCCGGAGAGGTTCAAGCTGGAATGGTGCTCTTCGGCGGAGGCGCAGCGCTTCGTCGATGTCGTCACCGGGATGATAAACACGGTCAAGGAACTCGGCCCGCTGGGCTCGGACGGGGTCTCGGGCGAGAAGCTCGACGAGGGCCTGAAAGCAGCGCGGGACGCATCATGCAGCGAGCGCCTGCGCTGGCTCGTCGGCAAGGAGTTCGCAATCGAGACGGCCCAGAACGCCTTCGGCGACAAGTACCCGGAGGATGTCTACAAGAAAATGCTCGAGGCGAGCGTTTATGACGAGTTTTACAAGGCGCGGATACTCAACATGACGCGGCAGAAAGCGCTTTCCGTGAAGCAGATGGCGGCGCAGCTCGGGCTCGACCCGGCAGAGGTGCTGCGCATAGTGACCGTCATGCGCGGCCACAACGCAGTGGATGTGAAGGAAGTGAAAGGCACCAGCCCGCTGTACGCGGCGCTGGTGTAGGCCATATACAAGCAGCGCGAGGTGTTTGAATTGGGCAGCAAAGGTAACGGCCGCAAGGTGGGTTCGGTACTTGTCGTCGGGGGCGGCATAGGCGGCATGCAGGCCTCGCTCGACCTCGCCGATTCGGGCTTCAAGGTCTACATGCTGGACCGTAAGCCGTGCATCGGCGGGATGATGAGCCAGCTCGACAAGACGTTTCCCACGAACGACTGCGCGATGTGAATTATCTCCCCGAAGCTGGTTGCCTCGGGAAGGCACCCCAACATAGAGCTGGTGATGAACGCGGACGTGCGCGAGGTGAAGGGCCAGAAGGGCGACTTCGCCGTGACGATAGCGCACAGGCCGCGTTACGTCGAGCCGGACAAGTGCACCGGCTGCGGGCTCTGCGCGGAGCACTGCCCGGTCGAGGCGCTCGACGCGTACAACCTCGACATGAGCGTCGGTCCGGCGGTGGGAGTCGATTACCAGCAGGCGGTCCCGCGCATTTTCACGATTAACAAGGACATCTGCCTTGGATGCGGGCTGTGCTTCGAGCTGTGCAAGGCGAACGCGGTAAACTACGAGCAGGAAGAGAGTACCGAGGACCTCAACGTGGGCGCGATAATCATCGCGGCCGGCTCGGAGCTTTTCGACTGCTCGAAGAAGCCCGAGTTCGGGTGGTCGCGGTTCCCGAACGTGGTGAGCGCGCTGGAGTTCGAGCGCATCCTCGCGGCGGGCGGGCCGTTCCGCGGCCTGATACTGCGGCCCTCCGACGGCGAGGAGCCCAAGTCGGTCGCGTTCATCCAGTGCGTCGGCTCGCGCGACACGCAGGTCGGCAAGGACTACTGCTCGAGCGCGTGCTGCATGTACGCCACGAAAGAGGCGGTCATTGCCAAGGACCACGTGCACGGGCTTGACTGTACCATCTTCTACATGGACATCCGGTCGTTCGGCAAGGACTTCGACAAGTACGTCGAGCGGGCGAAGACGAAGTCGGGCGTGAAGTTCATACGCTCGCGCGTCTCGAACGTGGAGGAAGACCCGGCCACTCACAACCTTACCATCAAGTACGAGAGCGAGGAGGGCGACCTCCTGACGGCCGAGTTCGAGATGGTGGTGCTCTCGGCGGGCCTGTCATCGCCGCGCGAGGCGGCCAAGCTCGCCGAGGTCTGCGGCATAGACCTCGACCGGTTCGGATTCGCCGACACGGGCGAGTTCGAGCCGCTTTCGACCAAGCGCGACGGCGTCTACGTCATCGGCGCCTTTCAGGGGCCGAAGGACATTCCCGAGACGGTGACGCAGTCTTCGGCCGCGGCGGCGCTCGCCTCCAGCTTCCTGTCGAGCGAGCGCGGCACACAAATCACAATCCCCGAACCCGTCGAGCCAATCGACGTCTCGGCGGCCGGGCCGAGAATCGGCGTATTCCTCTGCCACTGCGGAATCAACATAGCCGGCGTTCTGGACATGCAGGAACTCGAGGACTTCGCCAGGACGCTGCCCAACGTGACCTACGTCGAGCGCAACCTCTTCACCTGCTCGCAGGACACGCAGGAGAAGATGAAGGAAGTCATAAAGGAGCAGGGGATTAACCGCGTCGTCGTGGCAAGCTGCACGCCGCGCACGCACGAGCCGCTCTTCCAGGAGACCTGCGCGGGCAGTGGGCTGAACAGGTACCTCTTCGAGATGGCCAACATCCGCGACCAGTGCTCGTGGGTTCACACGGCCGTTCCGGCGGCAGCCACGGCGAAGGCGAAGCAGCTCATAGCGGCGGCGGTCAACAAGGCGTACCTGCTGCAGCCGCTCGAGCGCCTGACATTCCCGCTGACGAAGCGGGCGCTCGTCATAGGCGGCGGAATCGCCGGCATGACAGCGGCGCTGGGCATCGCGCAGCAGGGCTTCGAGGTAGCGCTCGTCGAGCGCGAGGCGGAACTCGGCGGGCACTTGCGCCATATCCGCTATACGCTTTCGGGCGAGGACCCGCAGAAGCTGCTTGCGGACACAATCGAAAAGGTGAAAGGCGAGCCCAACGTCAAGCTGTACACATCCACGAATATAAAGAACATCGAAGGCTACATAGGCAACTACAAGACGACGCTGGAGACGCCCGGCGGCGAGGAGGAGTACGAGCACGGCATCGTGATAGTCTGCACGGGCGGGCTCGAATACAAGCCGAAAGCGTACCTCTACGGCGAGAACGACCGGGTGCTCACGCAGTCGGAGTTCGAGAACAGGCTGGCCGACGGCGACAAGGATGTCGCGGCGGCGCAGAACATCGTGATGATTCAGTGCGTCGGTTCGCGCGATGACGAGCGCCCGTACTGCTCGCGCTTCTGCTGCACGCAGGCGGTCAAGAACGCCCTCAAGGTCAAGGAAAACAATCCGGACGCGAACGTGTTCGTCCTGTACCGGGACATCCGGACCTACGGCATGAGGGAGCTTGCGTTCAAGGAAGCGCGCGAGAAGGGCGTCATTTTCATAACCTATAACCCCGAAGACCCGCCGGTCGCCGAGGTGCGCGACGGCAAGCCGTATGTTTCCGTACTGGACAGGCTCATAGGCGAGAGAATCGGAATTCCCGCCGACTGGCTCGTGCTGTCGGTGGCGACGGTGCCGCAGAAGGACACGAAGGAACTCGCGCAGATGCTCAAGATAGGCACCAACGCGGAGGAGTTCTACCTCGAAGCGCACATGAAGCTGCGGCCGGTCGATTTCGCCACGGACGGCGTTTTCATGGCGGGGCTGTGCCACTTCCCGAAGTTCATCGAGGAGTCCATCGTGCAGGCGAACGCGGCGGTGTCGCGCGCGTGCACGGTGCTTACGCTCGACCAGATAGAGGCGCCGGGGACGATTTCCGAGGTCAACACGGCGCTCTGCTCCGCGTGCGGGATGTGCGAGAGCATCTGCCCGTACTCGGCCGTGAAGGTCGTCGAGGTGACGCGCCGCGGCGTCACGCGGCGCTACGCGGAGGTCACCGGTGCGCTGTGCAAGGGCTGCGGGCTGTGCGCGGCATCGTGCCGGTCGAACGCGATAGACATAAAGGGATTTACGAACAACCAGGTTGCTGCGCTTGTGGATGCATTTTAAGAGGACGAGATGAGCGAAGAGAGCAAGAACTGGGAGCCGAAGATAGTGGCTTTCCTGTGCCAGTGGTGAGGCTTCGCGGCCGCAGACCTGGCAGGAGTGTCGAGGTTCCAGTATCCGCCGAACGTGAGGATTGTCAGGCTGCCCTGCACCAGCAGGGTGAACCCGATGTTCATCCTGCGCGCCATCCAGCGCGGGGCTGACGGCGTGGTGGTCGCGGGCTGCCACCCGGGCGAATGCCATTACAGCGTGGGCAACCTGTACGCCCGCAGGAAGTTCGCCGTGCTGCAGGACCTGCTCGAATCGCTCGGAATCGAGGAGGGCAGGGTGAGCTTCGCGTGGCTCTCTTCGGCCGAGGCCGAGCGGTTCGTGAAGATTGCGAATGCGGCCATTGAGAAGGTCAAGGCTCTCGGGCCCGCGCGTAAACTGGTGAAAGTTTCATGAGGTAGTCAGGTGGCCTACGAAGATACGACGAAGAAGATAAGAGAGCTGGCCAAAGAGGCGCTCGAATCGGGCAAGACCGAGGTCATCATAGGATTCGGCGAGGGTACGCTGCCGGGCCGGTTCGTGCCGGTGTTTATCAGCAAGCCGGAGGATGCCGATAAGCTGGTCTGGGGACCGTTCGCCGAGAACAACCTCGCCAGGTACCTCAAGGATTTCAAGGGGAAGAAAACCGGCATCTGCGCCAAGGGGTGCGACAGCCGTTCCATAGTCGCCCTGCTCAAGGAAGGACAGCTCAAGAGGGACGAGCTATACATAATCGGAGTGCCCTGCGAGGGTGTTGTTGACAGGACGAAGCTGCCCGACCCCGGCACCATCATCTCCTGTGAGTTCGGGGACGGCGCGCTGAAATTGGAGGCCGCGGGCGGCGGGCAGGAATACAAGATTGCCGAGATTCTCCGGCCCAACTGCGCAGTCTGCGAGCGGCACAACCCGGTTATGTCCGACGTCATGGCGGGCGAGCCGGTGGAGGAAGGCCCGTGCGAAACGCGTTACGCGCGGCTCGAAGAGGAAGAGGCCAGGTCGCAGGATGAGAGGTGGGCGCAGTTCGAGGAGGAAACGGCGCGCTGCATCAGGTGCTATGCGTGCCGGGAAGCGTGCCCGATGTGCTACTGCCCCACGTGCTTCGTGGAGAACTGGCAGCCACGCTGGATTGAGACGGGCCAGGAACAGACCGACCTCGACGTCTTCCAGATTGTGCGATGTTACCACCTTGCGGGCCGATGCAGCGACTGCGGGGCGTGCGTGAGCGCGTGCCCCATGAACATCGATATCCGGCGGCTCCTTTCGAGGCTGGAAAAGACCGTCAAAGACCGATACGGGCACGAAGTCGGCGTCAACGTCGAGGAACCGCCCGCGCTGAACGCATACGCACAGGAAGACCCGATGGAGCAGTTGGTATAGGGGAGTGCAGGCATAGGAGTTTCAGGTGGCTAAGATTCTTGACAAATCGAAGACGGGCGAATTCCTGAAGAAGCTCGCGGAGAATGCGCTGGTGCTGGCACCGGTCGAGCGCGCAGGCATGGTGCTCTTCGCGGCGCCGGGCGAGGGCGAGGCGGTGACGCTGGACTTTGCCAATACGCGAAACGCGCCCAAGTCGGCGTTTTTTCCCCAGAGCGAGCGCATGTATGGCTACGAGCGCAAGGGAAGCGTTTTCGAGATGGCGGATAACGACTACGACAAGAAGCCTCGTGTGCTTTTCGCCGTAAGACCGTGCGACGCCAAGTCTTTCACAATCCTCGACCGCCTGTTCGTAAACGACGAGTACGTTGATCCCTACTACAAGGACAAGCGCGACGGCTCGGTGGTTTTCGCGCTCGGCTGCAACAGCCCCTGCCAGACGTGCTTCTGCACTTCGCTCGACTGCGGGCCTTTCAGCACCGAGGGCGCCGACGTCTTCATGACGGACCTCGGCGGGCAGCTCCTTCTCGAACCTCTCACGGAAAAGGGCGAGAAGGCGGTCGCGGACCTCCCGGACGCCGACGCGAAGCTGCTGAAAGAGAAGGAAGGCATCGCCAACGAGGCGGTCGAGAAGATAACCTCGAAGGTCGAGCTTGGAGGGTTCCCCGAAAAGCTCAAGGACATCTTCGAACACCCGATTTGGGCGGAGATTGCCGAGCGCTGTCTCGGCTGCGGAGCATGCACCTACCTGTGCCCGACGTGCCACTGCTTCGACATACAGGACGAGGTGCTCAAGTCGAGCGGGCAGAGGGTCCGCAACTGGGATTCGTGCATGTTTCCTCTCTTCACGCTGCACGGGTCGGGCCACAATCCGCGGACGGAGCAGGGCCAGCGCTGGCGCCAGAGGCTTCAGCACAAGTTCAACTACTACGTGGAGAACTTCGGCTGCGCGGCGTGCGTGGGGTGCGGCCGGTGCATCGTCAACTGCCCCGTGAATATCGACATAAGGGAAGTAATTGACAGGGTGTCGAAGTCCGAGAAGGTTGAAAAAGGGGCGTAGCGGGTGGAGCAGACTGCAATGAGACAGGTTGGCAAAGACGGCAATCCTTACGTGCCCTACCCGGTGAAGCTGGACAGGGTCAAGGTAGAGACCAGCGACAACATGCTAAAGACGTTCGACCTCGTGTTCCTGAACAAGGAGGACGAAGAGGCCTTCCGGTACGAGCCGGGCCAGTTCGCCGAGCTGTCCATTCTCGGGAAGGGCGAGTCGCCGATAGGCATCGCCTCCTCGCCGACGGAGAAGGGATTCCTGCGGTTCACGGTGAACAAGGTCGGGCTCGTGACCCAGAAGCTTCACCAGATGGTCGAAGGCGACACGATGGGCGTGCGCGGCCCGATGGGGAACTGGTACCCCTACGAGAAGATGAAGGGCGGCAACATCGTCATAGTCGGCGGCGGCTTCGCCTTCACGACCCTGCGCGCGTTCATCGTCTGGCTGCTTGACCCGGCCCACCGCGGCGACTACGGCAATATCGAGGTCGTCTACGGCGCGCGAAACCCGGGACTCCTGCTGTACGGGGACGAGCTCGGCGAGTGGGCCAAGCGCGACGACATCAAGATTTACAGGTGCATAGACTGGAAGTTCGGGCCCGAAGGCCCGATAGAGGAGCCGGCTGTGGAAGGCTGGGTGCCGGTGAACATGAAGGCGCCGGGCGAGACGAAGATACCCGCCGGGGTGACGACCTTCACAGCGTTCGTGCCTCAGATGGTCGAGGCGGTGGCGCCGGGTTCGGAAAACTCGTGGGCGATAGTCTGCGGGCCGCCAATCATGATCAAGTTCACCCTGCCGGTGCTGACGAAGCTCGGCTTCCCGCCGGAGCGCATAGTCAACTCGCTGGAGAACCGCATGAAATGCGGCATCGGCAAGTGCGGGCGCTGCAACATCGGGCCGAAATACGTCTGCAAGGACGGCCCCGTCTTCACGCTTGCCGAGCTTGAGAATATGCCGAAAGAGTATTGACATTAGATTAGGGAAATGTAGAATCCCGGCACGTATTGTTTGAAAGGAGGAGTGGGCAATGGCGGAAATCGGCGGTTACAACATGCCTGACGAGCTCTACTATCACACGGAGCACGCGTGGGTGAAGGTAGAGGATGGCAAGGCCAGAGTCGGCATGAACGACATGTTCCAGGGCACCAGCGGCGACATCGTCTACGTTGACCTGCCGTTCGAGGGCGACAGCGTGGAAGCGGGCGAGGTCTGCGGAAAAATCCAGTCCGCCAAGTGGATTGGCAAGCTGGTCGCGCCGGTCTCGGGCGAGATAGTCGAAGTCAACGAGGAGCTGGAGAACGACTCGACGCTCATCAACAAAGACCCCTACGGGGAAGGCTGGATTATGGTCGTCGAGCCCAGCGGACTCGACGCGGACCTGGGCAACCTCATGAAGGGCGATGCAGTCAGGGAATGGCTCGAAGCCGAAATCAAGAAAGCCGACGAAATGAAGGCGCAGGGTGGAGGCGAAGGCGACTAATCGCGCGAAAAAATCTGCATGAAAAAGGGCCGGCTGTTTGGCCGGCCCTTCTTGTTTGCGCCGCTAACCCATCAGGCCGCGCTCGCGCACGCAGCGCCAGTCTTCCGCGAACTCGGCGATTGTCTTCTCCGTGGCCGGATGCCGGAGCATCTCTCGCAGTATGCCGGGCGACACGGTTACTATGTGGGCGCCGGCGGCGAGGGATTCGTGGACGTGATGCGGCCCGCGGATGGAGGCCGCCAGGATTCTCGTCTTGAGCTTCTCGCCTTCGAGCCTGTCGCGCAGGAGCACGACCATTTCCGCCGGCGATGCGCCTGCCTCCTCCACGCGCCCCCAGAAAAGGGCGGCATAATGCGCGCCGGCGAGGGATGCCGCGTAGCCCTGAGTGAACGTCATCACGCACGTGGCCATCGTGGGGATGGAATGTTTCTTCTCGAGTTCGGCTATTGCCTCGTAGCCTGCCGCGCTAACCGGCACCTTCACCACGACCTGGCTCGGATTCCACGAGTAGAGTTCCCTCGCCTGGGCAACGATACTCCCGGCCTCGGAGGCGGTGACTTCCACGGCAACGGGGCCGTTCACGCACGAGCATATCTTCTCGATGCGCTCCTTCATGTTGAAGCGCTCTTTCTGCTGCGACACGAGCCGGGGGTTTGTCGTCACTCCCGAGACCATGCCGAGACGGACGAGTTCCGCTATCTCATCAGGGTCGAAACAATCCAAGAATATTGCCATTTTCCCCTCCCGATTCTTCCACGGGCACGATGAAATCAATAATACCTGCTTCGAGCGCTTCCCGTGCGCTGAACGCGCGCTCCGAACTCATCCAGCCGCGGACAGTTTCGGCTTTCTGCCCGGTGCATCCGACCCACAGGCCTGCGAGCCTGCCCCGGAGTTTCTCGATCTCTTCGAGCTGCTCCGGAGCCTGCAATTCGTCGGAAGCGCGCCATACGTCGGTGACGCGCAGGACGGCGTGCGCGAGCGCGCCGCGGCGTCCCTTCGTGCCCGAAGCCAGCAGCAGCGCCGCCGAGCCATCCGCCATCCCCGCGCAGCCGGTGGCCACGGGGGCATCTATTTTCCCTATTGCTTCGAGGATTGCCATGGAATACTTCAGCGAGCCTCCCGGCGAGTTTATCAGTATCCTGACCTCCTCGCCCGGCCTGCGGCTTTCGAGGTATTCGAGCCGCGCCAGCGCCTCGATGGCTTCCGCCTTGCCGATTGCGTCGCCTATGAGCACTATGCCGTGCGAGAGATACCAGTTGCGCGTCTTCTCGTCCAACGGAATTTTACTCCGGCTGGAAAAGCGTATTGTATTCGCGCGTTCCTTGATTAATCAAGAACTCTCTGGTATGGTGTGAAAGTCTGTGCGAACCGGGATGATATGGCAGGAGTCCAATATATCGGAGGAGACACTTGAATTTCAAGATAACAATCACGTTTTTCATTATAATCGCGGCCCTGGCATTTGTCCTGTCCGTTCACTACTGGCCGGGCCGGACATCTTCAAGGGCCGGTGGACGCGCACTAACGAAAGAAGAGGCGCAGCAGCTCTTCTCGTGCAGCTATTTTCCCGGCCAGGCCTCGCCGCCGGCGATGGTCGAGCTGCTCGCTGAATACTCCGACATTATAGTTCTCGCGAGAATCGGCAGGTTCGACTTCGGCGGATTCGACAAGCCGGATATCTCCTGGACCGCGGTACTGCGGACCTGCCGGCATCTCAAGGGAAAGGGAGATGACGTCTACCGCCTGCCAATCCAAAGCCCGGAGCGCAACTTCGGCCCGAAAGCCGAGGGAAGGCTTTTTATCATGTTCATTCGGGAATCGGGCGGGGAGCTTTTCTGGGCCCTCGAGCCGTGGCTGCCGGAGAACGAGGATATCGCGTGCGGAACTTGACGGGCCGGCCTAATATCGCTTGATGCCCCAGTGCTTCTTCGTGAACCTCTTGTACTGCCAGTGCCATTCATGCGGGTAGGCGGCGATGTACTTCTCGAGCTTCGAGCACAGAAGCTGCGTGTACTTCTCGCGGGATTCCCTTTCATCCATGTCCGCAGGCACCTCTATGGGGCCCTCGAAGTGCATTCTGTATTTGTCTCCGTCGCGTGTCAGCAGGCCGAAAAAAATGGGCGCACCTGAAATTCTCGACAGGTCAACGACGTAATAAGGCATGATAATCCGGTGGCCGAAGAAGCTGGCATATACTCCCTTCACGCGCTTGAGCGGCCGGTCTATGGTGGCCATGACTATCTCGTTCCTTTCGAGGTAGCCGAGCAGCAAATCGTAGCTGGTCTCGTGCTCGTTGAGAGTCTCAACGTTCATGGCCCGCCTGTGCCTGACCATCATGTCGTTGAATACGCGCTGGTACTTCGAGATAAGGCCTACATGCCGGTAAGCCGAAACGATATAGCAGAACAGCCCCAGGTTACAGTAGTGGGCGGTTGCGACAATGGCTCCTTTTCCTGCTTCGAGCGCTTTTTCAAGAGGCGCAGACCAGGCCGGATTTTTAACGAGGCCGAGCAGCTCACCGCGCTGCAGCGAGGACGAGAAGTAGCCTTCCAGGTGGTATGCCATGATGTTCGCCATCGAGTTTCGCAGGGCGCGTCTGCGGGCGCTCACGGAGTGCGTTTTCCCGAGCGCGAGCGCCATGTCATGCCGGCATACATCGCGGTTGACGGCGTCAACTAGGTACCAAAAATTGCCGACGAGCCTGCCGAAGGAGAACTTGGCCTTCAGGGAGAAGGGGCGCAGGAAGAACTCGAGGATGCACAGCAGAACCAGTGCGATAGAGTAAACCAGATTGTTCTTAAACATCACGTAATAGAAACGGCGTCCCAATCTCATCCTCCGGACGGGCTGTTCACGGCCTGTGATGCCGGGCTGGCATTATATGCGTTCAGGGCTCTTCAGTCAAGCGAAGGCGCAAGGCGGACGGCTCGTAATTGGCGAAAGATATCGTATTTTATCCAGGTTGAAGGTGGAGGGAGCGAGTTATAAGATAAAAATCCAAAGTTCAAATCGTGTAAGAAGGGGAATTATGAGCTTTGAATTTTGCCCCTCGGGCCTCAAGTCTCATGCCTGCTACTTGTCCTCGAAGACCCGGCATTCGCCGCCGTTCTGGGAGGCGAGGCTCTTGAGGAAGCTCTTGAGCTTGTCGCTGTCCTCGTTGCCGTATTTTCCCACGAGCAGGCCGATGGTGTGGATGTTGACGTTGCGGCCCTGGTTCCACCGGCGCACCGCCGTGAGAATCTCGTCGTGGCTCACGGTGGTGCCGGTCGTGGGGTTTCCGTCGGAGAGGAAGTATATCGTATCGACGGCCTTGTCCGAGAACGCGGCTTCGAGCGCGCCGTAGGTGTTGGTCATTCCAATGGGATTCATCTTCTTTACGAAGTCAAGGGCGGCCTCGCGGTTCGATTTTGTGGCTTTTGCAAGCTTGCTCTTCCACGTCTTTACCTCGGTGGAGTAGGTGACGAGGTTGAACTTGGCATCTTCGGGCAGCAGGCTTATAACGACGTGCGCAAGCTCTATCTTGAGGATGTCTATGCGCATTCCCACGTAGCCGGGCTGCACTCCCTGTCCGCCGAGCCCGCGCCTGTCGCGTTTGGGGCCCTTCTTGCCCGTGAGGTCGCCGCCCGTTTCGGGCGTGTCATCTCCGGGCTGCCGGGACTTGTCAACCGGCTCGCCGGGCACGCGGCCCCGGGCGCTCATGGAGTGTGACACGTCGCAGATGAACACGACCTTCTTCGAGGTTATCTCGCCATAGAGCAGGGAAGTTCTCGGCCCGCCCTTGTCCATCAGGCCGCGAGGGCGCGCCGTCTCGTTCTCGTTATAGCTCTCCCGGCCCTTGCCGTTCCACCAGTTCCGGAAGTCCCGGGCCGTTTCGAGCATGTATTCGCCCGTCATGTCCTGGAGCGCCTGGCGCAGTCCGCGAACGGCGCCTTCGTCGTTCTTGTCCTGGGCCTTCTCGTAGGCAGCTATCATGGGCTCTACCGCGGCCTTTGCGCGGTTCTGCGCCAGCGCCCTCGCGGCCGCGACGACGACATCCCAGTTCCTGTCATCGAGCGTCGAGATGAGCGCGTCAACGAACTTCTTTTCCGTCTTGTCGGCAATCACCTCGCATATCAGCTTGCGCAGGTTCTTGCGCTTCGAGGATTTCAGCTCGCTGACCAGATAGTCGAGCGCCCCGCCGTCCGTAATCTTCTTGAGCGCCGCCATGAGTTCCTGCTCGACCGCAAGGTCCGGATAGCTGCTCCCCTTGTAAAATATCTTCAGCGTGGTCTCGACGGATTGCCTGTTGTTGTCCTGGAGGAAGGAGCGGATTTCGTTGCACAGGTTGTTCTTGGCGCTGCCGAGTTCGGTTTCGTATTTCCTGCGCTCGGCGAGGACCTTGTTGTGCTCGATGGCCGTGCTGCGGTAATCGGGGTCGTTGGGCTGCATTCTCTGAAGCAGGCCGCGAAGCTCGTTGAAGCGCTTCGTGGTCGCTTCGAAGCCCTTCCGGGCCGCTTCCAGCTTCTTGGAATACTCCTTTACGTTCTTTTGGAACTCGTCGGGGTCGCCCCCGTGCGCGAATTCCGCTAACAGCATGATGGATATTACAGCAAGAATAACTCCGAAGCACAGCCTTTTCATCGTTTCCCCCCAAAGCGTCCCGTTTGCATCATCTTATTAATGTCGCATCTATAGTTATATATTAGTTACGCAGCCCTCAAATTCCGCATTTCTGCCGGAGATGCGCCAGATATTCGGCGGGGCTTGCCGGCGAGTGCAAAAAAAAGACCCGGCGCATGCATCGCCGGGTCTTGTTCAGATATATCTCAGAACTGGGCGGAAAGGCCGAAGTAGAAGCCTATTCCGGGCGCGCTCGGGGCGCGCTCCGATTCCTTGTAGCGCTTGTCGAAGATATTGGACACCTTGAAGATGAGCTTGCTTTTATCGCCGAGCTTGTATAGCAGCGCGAAATTGACGAGGTCCACCTTGCCCGCGTTTTTCTGCGCGCGCCCCTTCTCGTCGAGAACGCCCTCGGGCGGCACTTTTTCCGAGAAGTAGCCGGTAACGGTGAATGTGGCTTTGCCGAAACTCCGGCTCATTCTGAACGAGCCGAAATTGGGCGACCGGCCGGGCAGGGGAACGTGTTTCTTCAGGTCGCGCGTCGCCACGTGCGTGAAGCCAAAGCCGAGCGAGGTCTCCTTGTCCGGCGCAATCCCGACAAACGCCTCCAGTCCCTCGGCGAACGTGTCGTAGTTCTCCATCCTGTAGGTGTCCGAGTCGTAGGCTATGTTGTCATCTATCTTCGTCTGGAAATAAGTGAGTTCCATTTTTATTTTGCCGGACAGGAGCTTCTGAAGGATGCCGGCGTCGAATCCGCTGCGGCGCTCCTTCTTGAGGTCGGGATTGCCGTACCACGGGTCCGTAAGCTCGACGTTCGATGGCGGCCTGTATGCCGTGCTCCAGTTGCACTTGACCGAGGCGCCGTCCCACAGCAGAAGCTTGACGCCCGCCGCCGGCGAGCGGTTCGTGCCGTAGGTGGAGTGCCCGTCAACCCGCAGCCCGCCGCTTACGAGCAGCCATTTGGCGAGCCCGAGGCGGCAGTGCGCGTACCCGGCGCGATTCTGGAGCTGGTCGGGGGTGAGGCCGTAGCTGGAAGCCGTCAGGGTGTCTTCCCAGGTGGCCTCGCCGCCGATAATCAGGCGCGAGTTCCTGCCGGGCGTGTTGAAGACCTTGTCGAGGTTCCAGACCGTCTCCATCCGGCCGGTCAGGACGGTGGCTTCGGCTGTGAAGTTGAACTCGGGCGTGGCGCTCCCGTCGTCCGAGTCGTTCAGGAAGCGGCTGACCGAATCGTATATGGAGAAGAAGGCGTTCCACGAAAGGACGCTGCTTACTTTCTGGCTGTACTTGGAGCCCAGCGCCATCTGGTCCTGGCGGCGCAGGATGTTGTGGTCGGTTTCGATGTATGCCGGGGTTCCCAGGAACGGGTTTGCGGAGAAGAACTCGAACGGGTCTTCGTGCCGGGATGAGACGTAGCGCGTCATGATGTCGATTCGCCTGTTCTCATCCAGGTCGAAGCGCATTTTCCCGGAGAAGGTGGTCTTGTCGGTCTGGTTGTAGGGTTCGAGGTTGTCGGCCGTCAGTTGCGAAATGGCGAACGAATGGCTGAACCCGTTCTTTGAGCCCGCCGTGCCGAACTGCGCGTGCCCCGTGCCGTAGGAGCCGCCAAGCAGCCTCGCAAAAGTATGCGGCTCGCCCTTGCCGAGCCTGGTGATTATGTTTATCACGCCGCCGACCGCGCCGGGGCCGTACATCGCGGCCTCCATCCCGCGGATGACCTCGATTCGCTCGATGTTCGAGACATCGAGGTCGTCGAAGTCGAACTGACTTCCGAGGGTCGGGTCGTTGACCTGGATGCCGTCTATGAGGACGATGGTCTGCGTGCCGAGCGTACCGCGCAGGAAGGGGACGCTCGTGCTGCCGAGTGCTCCCTGCTGTCGCAGGTGAAGGCCCGGGACCTCGCGCAGCACTTCGGTGACGTCGATTGCAGCCGAGTCTTCGAGCTGGCCGGCTGTTATGACGGTAACGTGCTCCGTAATCCCGGTGACCGGCTCCTCGCTTCTGCCGGGAGTCACGACGTATTCGGGAAGTTCCACCGACTTTGCAGGTTTTTGGTTTTCCGCTTCGGGCTCTTTCTCCTCGACGGCCGGAAGCGGCGGCTTCTCGGCTTCCTTCTCAGGGACTGGCGCGGGTTCCGGCGCTTTGACTGCCTCTTTTCCGGCGTCGTCCGCCGGAGGCGCCGGAGCTTTCGTCTCCTCCTGTCCGAACGACGCGCCCGCAACCAGCAGCAGGAACGCGAACACCGTGAACCATCTCAGCATCTTCATGACTTCTCTCCCTCCTGATTCTTCCTTCGCTGTGGTATCACGAAAGGCCTGCCTCCCGCAGAGCCTTCGGTTATTTCCATCCTGACTCCGTACGATTTTTCGAGCGGCTCTTCCCTTAATACTTCCCTCGGCTCGCCATCGGCGATGATTTTTCCCGATTTCAGGAGTACCAGCCGGTCGCAATACAGCGATGCGAGGTTCAGGTCGTGCGACACAATTACGATTGTACGGTTCTGCTCTCTGTTGAGGCGGGCCACCGTCTCGAAGACGTCGATTCGATGGCGCATGTCAAGGAAAGTCGTGGGCTCGTCGAGGAGCATGACCGGCGCCTCCTGGGCCAGGGCGCGCGCGATAATCACGAGCTGGCGCTCGCCTCCGGAAAGCTCGTCGAGGAACCTGTTCCTGAGATGGTACGTGTCCGTGTCTTCGAGCGCTTTTCTGGCAATTGCGATGTCCCGCTCGCGCTCGAAAGAAACAGCCGGCATGTACGGCGTGCGCCCCATGAGGACGATTTCCAGCGCCCTGAACGGGAATGAGGACGGCGTCTCCTGCGGGACGAAGCACACTCGCCTTGCGGCCTCGCGCCGGTTGAGGCTCGCGCTGTCGCGTCCGCCGACGAGCACGCAGCCCCGGTCGGGCCGAAGAATCCCTGCCATGAGCCGCAGCATGGTAGATTTTCCCGAGGAGTTCGGCCCTATTATCCCGAGCATCGAGCCTTCGGACACGCGCAGCGAAACCCCGTGCAGGACCGGCTCCCTGCCGTAGGCGAACGTCACGTCTCTTAACTCAATCACTCAGGCACCTATCCGAAATATGACTTTTTCATCCTCGTGCGCATGAGCACGAGAAAAACCGGCGCGCCGCAGAGGGCGGTAATTACGCCGACCGGCAGCTCCTGGTTGCTGATAATCACGCGGGCGACCGTGTCCGCGCCTGCGAGAAACGCACCCCCCAGCAGGAAAGACGCCGGCAGGAGCAGGCGGTTGTCGCTTCCCAGCGCAAGCCGGGCCGTGTGCGGGATAATGAGGCCCACGAACCCGATAAGCCCGCAGGCGGCGACCGCGGCGCTTACCACGAGCGAGCCCGCCACGAACGCGAGCTTGCGGGTCCTTGCCGGGTCCGTGCCGAGCGACCGGGCGGTCTCATCGCCGAGCGCGAGCGTGTTGAACGAGCGGGCGAGCAGGAACAGCCCAACCGAGCCGGCCAGCACGTAGACCCAGATGAGCCACAGCGAGACATCTTCCAGCGGGCGGCCGAGATTGCCCATGAGCCAGTAGATGACCGACGGCAGGCGGTGAATGTCCACGAGTGACGTGAAGAAAAGAACGAAGGCGGAGAGAAACGCGCCCACGATGACGCCCGTTAATATCAGGCTGTGGCGCAGGTAGCCGCGGCCGCTGAACGCGAGGGCGTAGACTATGAACATGGTGGCCATGCAGCCGCAGAACGCGAACAGCGGAAGAACGGAGATTCTGGCGCCCGCTATGGCAACATAGTGGATTCCCAGGAAGACGGACAGCACCGCGCCCAGCGCGCCGCCTGAAGAAATGCCAAGGATATAAGGCTCCGCAAGGGGATTCCTCAATATGGCCTGGAACGATGCGCCCGCAATCGACAGCGCTGCTCCGACAATCACGGCGAGGAAGACGCGCGGCAGGCGCACGCACCAGACTATCTGGTAGGCGGCTGAGTCATGCGGGCCGGGGCGAAATATCGTCGAGAAGCTGTCCGTGAAGCCGAGTCCCTTGCCGAGAGTCGCAGCGACAAACACCACCGCCGCCAGCACCGCAAGCGCACCGAGCGTTACGAACAGCCATTTCCTGAACGTGAGCGTTCTCATCTATTTAGACTTTTTATCCCCGTGTATCGTTTTTTCGACGTGATGGAGCGCCTCGATTATCCTCGGGCCCGCCCGATTGACCAGGTCCTGTTCGAGAGTATAAATCCTGCCATCTCTCACGGCAGGAATCGAGGACCACCTGCTCCAGTCTTCGCGCACCTGCCCGTCCGATTCGGTACCCATTGCGGACTGCAGTATAATCTCGGGCGCCAGCGCGATGACGGCCTCGTGGTTGGTCACGACGTACTCCTTGCCGGAGTCGGAGAACACGTTCCTCCCGCCCGCCTGCCTGATAAGCTCGTCGCCGAGACTGCCTTCGCCCGCCGCGACCAGCGGCTCGATACCCACCAGCAGCATGACTGACGGCCCTTCGCGCCCCTCGTGCCTGCGGCCCGCCAGGTTCCATTCCTTCTGCAGGTTCTCCGCGAGCTTCCGGGCGGCATCTTCCATGCCGACCGCCTTTCCGACGGCGAGGGCGGAACTTACGACATCGGCGAAGTTACCCGCCCCGACTATGAGAACCTTGATACCCAGCGATTCGAGCTTCTCGACGACTTCGCGCGGGTTGCCGTCGGGAGTTGCAACGACGAGGTCTGGCTTGAGCCGGATTATGCTCTCCAGGTCCGTCGTGGCGTAGCCGCCGACCTTCGGGAGCGACTTTGCCTTCTCGGGATAGTTGCAGTACGTCGTGACTCCCACGACCATGTCGCCCGCGCCGAGCGCGAAAAGCATCTCCGTAATGGATGGCGCAAGCGACACGACGCGCAGAGGCTGACCCGACGGCTCGACCGGGCCGCTGGAGCAGCCGATGGCTGCGAGCAGGATTAACAGGATAACTTTTTTCATTTTCGGCACCTAAAAAAGAAAAACCGGCGCTTCGTAAAAGACGCCGGTTGCAGCACAGCTTCCACGTCTTCGCTAGGCTCTTGGCTGCGGAGCCTCGAATACGAAGCGCTCTGCAGGCAGGTCTTCTGGCTTGCGGCACCCTCGAAGGGCAGGGCGCACCTTCCCGCTTTTTCAAGCAGTGGCGTTTGCGTCCCTTTCGACAGCCGCTTACAGCCCCGCAGCGGGCGGCGGATTCTCACCGCCTTCCCTCTTAGTCCCTCTCGGAAACCTGCAGGCGAAAACGATTCTTTCAAAGAACGAATGAATGTTACAAATCTGCAAAGGATGTGTCAAGGAAAAATCCGCCGCGAGAAGAACTGCGGGTCTTACGCTTTCGTGAAGCGGCGCAGGATAAGGCTCGAGAGCATCATCATGCCCTGAAGGATGCCGAGTATCACGAACACGCCGACGAATCGGATTCCCAGCGTCTTGAACACGTAGCTCCAGCCAACGTTGGGGTCGTTAACATACAGCGGCGCGTGAACCTGCGCGAACATGGCGATAAACATGCCGGCGGCCGAAGCGGTTCCTATGACTCCCGAGACGTTCGGCCCCATTGCGTGCATGAGCAGGAAATTCTTCTTGTTGTATTTCTGGCCCTGGACCTGTACGACGCGCGAGGACATGGGCACGGCTGAGACACCGGCTGCGCCTATCAGCGGGTTCATCTTGTTTTTTTCATTGAGGAACAGGTTGATAACCTTGATTGTGAGAATGCCGCCCATGGTGCAGAACGCGAAGTCAATAAGCCCGAGGCCGAAGATGAGAATCGGCGTCAGCGTCTTTGCCGATACCTCGCCCGTCGGTATGAACTGGTCGGCCTGCATGGTCGCGCCGACCGAGAGCCCGAGGAATATGGTGACTATGTTCATGAGCGGGCCCTGGGCGGCTTCCGAGAGGCGCTCGACGACGCCCGACTCGCGCATGAGGTTCCCGAGCATGAACATGCCCATTAGGGGAATGACCTGCGGGACGAGGAGCGAGATGAGCACGGTCGCGTACATGGGGAAAAGCAGCTTCTCGATTTTTGACACGGGTCGAAGCTGCTTCATGACGCGCTTGCGCTCTTCCTTCGTGGTCAGAAGTCGCATGAAAATCGGCTGTATCAGCGGCACCATTGCCATGTAGGAGTATGCCGCGAGAGTGTTAGGGCCAAGCAGGTGGGGTGCGAGCGCCTGCGTGAGGAAAATCGTCGTCGGTCCGTCCGCGCCGCCGATGATTCCGACGGACGCGGCCTCCTGCAGCGAGAAGCCGGCGAAGAGTATTATGCCCGTGAACGTGATGAAGACGCCGAGCTGCGCGCCCGCGCCGACGACCATCGTCTTGGGACTGGCGATAAGCGGGCCGAAGTCGGTCATTACTCCGAGGCCGAGGAAAATCACGCAGGGAATAATCTCCCACGAAATGCCGTACTTGTAAAAGAACTCGAGAAGGTTTGGAAATCCTTCGTGGCTGTAGCCCATGAGCTGCACATAGGGCAGGTTGACGAGAAGTATGCCGAATCCTATCGGCAGCAGCAGCAGCGGCTCGTACTTTTTTTTAATGGCGAGATATATGAAGATGAAGGCGAATATCCACATCACGGCCTGGTTCCACTGAAGATGCACGAAACCAGTCTCGTTAATGACGGTCTTGATGTATTCCCACGTTGACTGTTGGGCCAGTATCAATGGGCATCCTCTTTGTTTTGAGAAAACGCCTGCAGGCGTCCTGCGGGTGTTTTGTCAGGATGGGAACGAAAGGTCCTCTATCGGATTAGGGAATCGGCTTATGAAGTCTCGATAACGGCAATAATCGTCTCGGCCTCGACGCGCTGTCCCGCCTCGACCTTGATTTCCGTTATCTTGCCGGCGACCGGCGCGACGACGGGCATCTCCATCTTCATGGCCTCGAAGACGGCGATTTCGTCATCTTCGGCCACGGTGTCGCCCGGCTTTACGAGCAGGTTCACCACCTTGCCCACCATCGGGACTGTCACGTTCGTCTGACCCATGCCTGCATCCTCCCCTCTTGGTTTTCATTTTCGAGTTTTGCCACCGGCTCAAATCGGCATGTTGCCGTGCTTCTTGCGCGGCAGCTCGTCGTGCTTAGTGCGGCAAAGCTCAAGCGCGTTGATAATCGCCGGACGCATCGAACGCGGGTCGATTATATCGTCCACGTGCTGCAGGCCGGCCGAGTAAAGCGGATTCACGTAGCTGTCGTAGAATTCCTTAAGTCTGCGCTTGCGCACTTCCTCCGGGTCTTCTCCCTTTTCCTTGGCTTCCTTCATCTCCTTGCGGAACAGAATGTTCACGGCGCCTGACGGTCCCATGAGGCATATCTCGGCCGTGGGCAGTTCGAAAACGAAATCGGCGCCGAGGTCTTTCGAGCACATCGCGAGATAGCCGCCGGCGTATGCCTTGCGAAGGACGAGCGTTATCTTCGGCACCGTCGCCTCGGAATAGGCGTAGAGCATCTTGGAGCCGTGCCTGATAATGCCGTCGCGCTCGCTCTTGGTTCCGATGAGGAAGGCCGGGACGTCCTGCAGGTTAATAAGGGGTATGTTGAAGCAGTCGCAGAACCGGATGAAGCGGCATGCTTTCTGGGACGCCTTGAAGTCGAGGCATCCGGCCATTACCATCGGGTTCGATGCGATGATTCCCACGGTCCGCCCGTTCATGCGCGCGAAGCAGCAGATAATGTTCGGGGCGAACTCCCTCTTTATCTCGAATATCCTCTCATCATCGACAATCTTGTAGATTACGTCGTGCATGTCGTAGGCCGCGTTGGGATTCGTCGGGATAATCTTGAGCAGGTCCTCCACGGCTCTGTCGCGCGGGTCGTCCGTCTCGACGAACGGCGGTTCCTCCTCGCAGTTCTGCGGGATGTAGCCGAGCAGCTCCCTGGTGGTGTCGAGGCACTTCTCATCGTTTTCCTTGTAGAGGTCGGCCACGCCGCTTATCTGGCAGTGAACCTCGGGGCTGCCGAGTTCAGCCTCGGTCGTTTCCTCGAACACGACCGCCTTGACGAGGGGCGGGCCGGCAATGAACATGTAGGAAGTGTCCTTGACCATGAAGATGAAATCCATGAGTGCGGGAGAATAGGCCTGCCCGCCGGCCACCGGGCCCATGATGAGCGCGAGTTGCGGCACCGCGCCGGAGGCGCGGCTGTGGCGGAAAAAGAGCTGGCCGTATTCAGAGAGCGCGCCCATCTCCTCGGTTACGCGGGCGCCGCCCGAGTCGTTTATGCCGATGACGGGGCAGCCCATCTTGAGGGCGAGGTCCACCGTCTTGCAGACCTTGCGGCCGTGCATCTCGCCGAACGTGCCCGCAATCACGGTGAAGTCCTCGCTGTAGCAGAAAGTGTAGCGCCCGTTGACCTTGCCGTATCCCGTCACGACGCCGTCTGCCGGGACGAACCTGCCGTCGAGCCCGTAGTCCTTTCCTATGTGCTTTGCGAACAGGTCGAACTCTACGAAGGTGCCGGGGTCGAAGAGATAGTCTATTCTCTCGCGGGCGGTCATCTTGCCCTTGGCCTTCTGGCTCGCGGCGGCTTTCTCGCCGCCACCCGCCTGTATCTTCACCCGGAGGTCCTCTATCTCCCTGACCTTTTGCATCATCTCATCCATTGCACTCTCCCACTGGAAGCCTAACTGCGTTTGCCGAGCAAGTATGAAGCAATGATTACTTTCTGGATATTGGATGTGCCCTCGACCACCTGGTAGCTCTTCGAGTCGCGCAGGTACCTCTCCGCCGGGTATTCGCTCGAATAGCCGTAGGAGCCGAAAATTTTCATCGCCTCGTTCGCGTTGTCCACCGCGGCCTCGGCGGCGAAGTACTTGGCGGTAGAGACTTCCCTCGTGCAGCGGGCGCCCTGGTCGGTCAGCCATGCGGCCCTGTGCACCAGCAGCCTCGCGGCCTCGTACCGCACGCTCATCTGAGCCAGCTCGTCCTGTATGACCTGGAACTCGGCGATGGGCTTGCCGAACTGCGTGCGCTCCTGGGCGTACTTGACCGACTCCTCGATGCACGCCCGGGCGACGCCTACCGCGCGTGCGGCACAGGAGAGCCGCGTTCGGTCCAGCATTGTCATGCACTGCTTGAAGCCCGAACCTTCCTCGCCCACCAGCGCGTCAAGCGGCACCTTGGCATCGGTGAAGGCGATTTCGCTTGTCGGCGCGCAGAACAGGCCGAGCTTGGTTTCGATTGCCTTGGCTTCTATGCCGGGGTTGTCCTTCATATCTATGCAGAAGCAGCTCATGCCCCTGTGCTTCGGCTTGGCCTGCGTGTCGGTATAGGCGAAAACAATGGCAACGTCAGCAACGTGTGCGCTGGAAATCCACATCTTCTGGCCGTTGAGAACATAGCCATCTTCGACCTTTTTGGCGGTCGTTTTCATGGATGCCACATCGCTGCCGGAGTTGGGCTCGGTGATTGCGAAGCAGCCTATAAGCTCACCCGAAACCAGGCCCGGCAGGTACTTCTTGCGCTGCTCGTCGCTACCGAATTTCAGGAGAATCGTCCCGGGCCCGACTGTCTGCATGTTGAACGGCAGGCCCCAGGAAGCGCTTATCCTGGCCATTTCCTCTGCCATGACCGCCATGCCGAGAAAGCCGAGTTCCGGGTTGCCGCCATACTCTTCCGGGACGATTGTCCCGAAGAATCCAAGCTCGCCCATCTTGCGGACGAGTTCCGGGCGGAACCGGTGATTCTTCTCGTCATCCTCGATGTTCGGCAGTATCTCGCGTTCGGCGAAGTCTTTCGCCATGTCCCTGACCATATGAAGCTCTTCACTGAGGGCGAAATCCATGACTTGCTCCCATTCCTTGAAACCCCTGCCAATGAAAGACAGGTATTGTAGCAGTGCCCGTTTCCCTGTCAAACAAAAACCCCGTCTTGCGCGCCGTCGTACGGCAGCGATTGAAAAACTAAAAGAAGTCCTAACACACGGAGGCAAAATTGCATCAACATGGATGAAGCCGGGGAAAATGCGAGCAGGATGGGAGGCATAAAGGAATGAGACTACTGACAGCCGCTGCAGCCATGCTTACCTTGCTGATAACATTCTCGGGCTGTGTCCAGGCGCGGGTCGGCAGCCCGGAGTACAGCGACCCCTACGGACCGGACAGGAGCCTCCCGGAGAAACGCTGGTGGGGCGAGCAGAGACCGAGCGGCAACGAAGACCCCGAGAAATTCACTGATCGCTGGAATCACCTGAAGAAATAAGTACGACCTTCTGCAACGACTTTTTCCAACGACATTTAAAAAGGCAGTTCCGGCCCGCCATCCATCAGTACAGCCTGGAGCGCCCGATGCGCCGAAATGCCTTGCCTCGGCGGGCGTTTTGTGTTACATTAACAAAGGGACAGCGCGTCTAAACGGCAGGGCAGGCTGTGAAGCGGAAATCCGGCATAATACTGATTGATATGCTTATGGCAGTGGTCATCGTCGGACTGGCGGCCGTGGCGGCGGTCGAGCTGCTCACGGCGAGCGCCATGGCCGGCAGGTATACGGAATATCTTCAGACCGCCACGAGCCTCTGCCGGGAGAGACTCGAGCAGATAAGGAACATACCGGGCCTGTCCGCCGGCACCGGCTCGAACTCCGGCGACCCCTTCCTGCCCGACATGACAAACGTGTCCACGGACCAGTACCTGTCGGGATTTTATCTTACCGAAAGCGACACTTACCAGGCTTCGGCGGGGACGCCAGGTTCTCTTGCAGCCATGACACCTCCCGTTCGCTTCGACAGGATAACGCGCATCGAGTGGGTGGACGACCCCGCGGGCGGCGGCCTTCAGGATTACTACAAAGTCACGGTGACGGTCTTCTGGCCGGACAGGGGAGAGACTCGCGCCTTATCCATGGAAACGCTTGTTAGCGGGAACTGATATGACGGCGAAACGAACAGGCGGGATGAGCCTCCTGGAGCTGCTGCTGGCGGTGTCCGTGCTCGGCATTATCGTCGTGTCGGTCGGATTTATGTTCGTCTGCGGGCTGCGGGCGTGGGGCAGGGAAGACCGCCACTCGGAGTTGCTCAACAACAACCAGATGGTGGTCGCGCAGATTTCGAACGCGCTCGAGGGTGCGCGCAGGATAATCGCGGCCGAACCGAGGCGCATCGTGTTTTCCCGCGAACTCGGGCAGGCCGCCGGCACGGAATCGGGCATCGTGCTTCTCAAGTCTCCTTCCGCATCGTGGGGTTCACTCAACGGCAGGGCTCCGCAGGCGATTCCCGCGGGCACGGCGATTTACGACATAGTGCAGCTATCGGACACGACGCTTCTCGCGGCTGGAAGCGACGGGTACGTCTACCGCTCGACGGACTCCGGCCAGGCGTGGGTGCCGGTCAAGCTCGGCGATGCCACCGAGGTGCGCGACATAGTCGCCGCGGACGATGCGACCCTGTACGCCGGGACGGCCAGCAAGGGTGACGTTTACAAGAGCGCGGACGGAGGCCTCACGTGGGCGAACACGGGTGAGCTGGCGGGTGCGGTCACAGTGCGCCGGCTCGCGGCAGCTTCCGATGGGACGGTATGGGCCGGCACGGACTGGACCGGCAGCTTCAACGTGTTCAGGAGCACGGACGCGGGCGTCTCCTGGACGGGCTACGCCGTCATCTCGGTTCCGGCGGGCATGTGGGCGTTCAGGATGCCGATAGACATAACGAACGGCACGAACCGGAACCTCAACGACTACCAGGTGCGCATTCCGGTGGCGTTCATCGACTCCAAGATGCAGCCCGATTTCTCAGACCTGCGGTTCAGGGACACTGCCGGGACGGACCTGCCGTTCTGGGTCGAGGCCTGCGACCCGGGCATCTCCGCGATCGTATGGGTGAAGGTGCCGCGGATTGGCCGCAGGAGCACGGTTACGATTTACATGTATTACGGCAATCCCGGCGCCGCCAGCGCGTCCGATATCACGACTACGATGGACCCGGCGTACACGCAGTACAACATACCTTACGAGTGGACGGACAAGGTTTCGGGGACTTCGATTGTAAGCGCCGACGATGGAGGCTTATGGGTTGACCTGCCTTACCAGTTCCCCTACTGGCGGGAGTTCCAGGACAGGATATACGCGTGCTCGAACGGGTACCTGTCGTTCGGCAGCGATTACGGCAACGACAACAACGCGCAGAGGAACAATTTTCGCCGGCGCTCCATGATTGCACCGTTCTGGGAAGACCTGCGAACGGACAGGAGATACGGGTCTATAACGGACCCAGGAATTTTCGCCGACCACTATCAGGACCACTCGGTATTCACGTACAACGCCGTCAGTTTCAGGCAATGGCGGGCCGGGCCGGTGCGCTACCGCGCGCAGCTTGTTTTCCAGGTCCTGACATACCGCAACGGCGATGTCAAGATAAGCTACCAGCTTATAAGGGATGCCAGACGGATGGACCCCGTTGCGGGAGTATCGAAGGGAGACAACTCAAACTACATAGAAATATCGAGCAGCATCGCCCAGGGAGCTTCTTTTCTCTTCGGCATACGCCAGTACGTGGACCCCGAGCCGACCGTCGTGTTCGGGGAGGAGGAGTCGCTGGCCACCGGTGCCACGGACGTTCTCTCCCTGATTCTGCTGGGCGGGACGCTTTATGCTGGAACTTCCAGCGGGGAAATCCTGGTATCGAACGACGGCGGAGTGGGTTGGACGGCCACATCCCCGCTTCCGGGGGCATCCTTCGTTCACAGGCTGTACGCCGACTGCAGCGGCATTATCTACGCCGGGACCGAACCCGCCGGCGCGATTTTCCGGACGAACGACCAAGGCGCTACGTGGGTGCAGTGCCAGGCGCTGCCCGGCGCCGACCAGGTGAAGGCAATCGGCGAGACGTTCGAGAAGCGCCTCATCTGCGGCGCCTGCCCGACGGGGCTTCTGTATACGAGCGTGGACTCGGGCGATTCGTGGAGCCAGTTGCCCGCAGCTCCGGGGGTGACGGCAGTGTACTGCTTCCAGCCGGTGCTCAATACGGCGGGATTCTCGTGGAGCGGAAACATCTATCAGGATACAGGCAATCGCGGCGACATGGTGCTCAGAGATGCGCTCGGCGCAGTCTCCACAGTTGACAACGGGTTCACGAGCGACCTCGGTTTCGAGTATTTCAAGGCAGACATGACGCCGGCGGATATTTCCACGCCGCAGGGGATAGCGCAGATTGCCACGGTCAGGCTGACCGTCGAATCGAAGCTGAGGAATCTGACCGTTTCGGACAGCCTGTCGATAACCTTGAGGAACAGTCAGTGATGCGAGGCAGGTCAAGAGGGTCGGTTCTGGTGCTGGTGCTGCTGGTGGTGTCGGTGCTCATGCTCTCGGGCGTGGCGCTGATGGCGAGGGTGCTGTCCGCAACCAAGTTCACCGGCTCGGAGCAGCACAAGGTAAAGGCCCTCTACATCGCCGAGGCCGGAATAGGCCGCGCAAGGTGGCGCCTCGGTATGGAAAGCAGTTTCACGAACGTGCCGCCCGCGGACGGCCTCTACACAGGCGAAGCTTTCGGCGGAGGAACTTACACCGTCGTCCTCTTGGAGCGCACGCCGACCGAGGCCACCATAAGGAGCACTGGCAAGTTCGGGAATATCTCGCGCACCATTGCCGTGAGGATAAGAAGAGGCTCGGCGTGGTGGAACCCTGCGTGGAGCTACAAGCGGACCATTACCGTGACCAATGGCACCTCGACGGACCTCGCGGACTACCAGGTACGCATCATCATTCCATACCAGGCAGGCAAGATAAACGTGGACTACTCGGACCTGCGGTTCGTGGATGAAAGCATGACGGAGATACCTTTCTGGCTCGAGGCGGGCGACGCCGCCTCAGCCGTCGTATGGGTCAGGGTGCCCCTGATACCGGCGAGCGGCACTGCGCAAATCGCCGTCTACTACGGGAACTCTTCCGCCGCCACCGCGAGCGATATGACGGCGACCATGGAGCCCGAGTACATCAAGTACAACATCGCGCCGACTTGGACCGACCGCACGTCCACAGCGAGCATCGCAAGCGGCGACAACGTCGGCGCCTGGGTTGACCTGCCGTTCGCGTTTCCCTTCTACCAGGTGAACGAAACGCGCGCGTACGCCTGTTCCAACGGTTATCTCTCCTTCGGGGCTACCTACAACAACGACAGGAACAACAGCTCCAACAGGCTGCGCCAGCGGCGCATGGTCGCCGCGCTCTGGGATGACCTGAGAACCAACACCATCTACGGCATCTGCGACGAACCGGGGATTTACGTTGATGCCTATCCGGACCATGTCCTTTTCGACTGGGAAGCCTACAGGCGGGGCTTTTTCGGCTTTAACGCGGCGGCGCTGTTCCAGGTGACGCTTTTCAGGAACGGGGATGTCCTGCTGTCGCGCGGGGCGGCCGTGAACGACTGGCTGATAAGCGAGACGGTCGGGGTTTCCCGCGGTTCCGGCGGCGTGTACGTAGACATTACCGGGGAGAGCCAGCCGGACCGCTCTTGGCTACTGGCGATGCGCAAGTATGTCGAGCCCGAGCCGACCGCGGAACTCGGCAGCGAGGAGACGGCCAGCCCGACGACCGTAATATACTGGAAGGAAGAATAGTGGCATCATCCTATCCAGCCGATATACTATATGAAGAAACTAAGGCAGGAGACAGGCATAAGTGGCTGTAATCGGCCTGGACATTGAAGGCGACTACGTAACGCTCGTCGAGATGAAGGAGACCGCGACCGGGCCCGTGCTCTTCAATTACGCCACCAGCACCATTTCCGAGTCCGAGAAGACCGACCCGGACTCCATGGCCCGGCTGCTTGTGCGGCTTGTCTCGGAGAAGAGCATCACGTCCAAGGACACTGTATCGTTCATCGGCGGCGAGAACATCTTCGTCAAATTCATCTCCATGCCGCAGATGCCCCGCGACGACCTCAAAAAGAGCATCTGGTGGGAGGCCGAGCGCAGCGCGCCCTTCTCCCTGCAGGACGCGATCTTCGATTACCACGTTCTCAAGGAAGTGACGTTCGAGGACGGCACCAGGAAGGTGGATGTCCTTGTCGCCGCCGCATCGAGGAAGGACATCGACGCCCACGGCGACCTGCTGAGGCGCGCCGGCCTGAACCCGGTGATAGTCAGCGTCAAGCCGTTTGCGGTGGCTGCGGCCCTGAAGCGCACGCTCTCGCAGTCCTCCGACAAGTGTCTCGTTATCGTTGACATAGGTTCCACGACCACGACCCTCGTCGTGGTCCGGGAAGGTCATGTCTCGTTTATCCGGGAAATCCGGATAGGCGACAGGGACCTTACAGAGGCGATATGCGAGGAGATGAACGTCAACGAGACCGACGCGGAGATACTCAAGCGCCGGCACGGCTGCGCGCTTCAGGAAGAGGAACAGCGCCGGCTCGCAATTGCCGTCCGCGAAGAACTCGACCACATGCAGGACGGCATCTCGTTCTGGGAAGACATACGCGACGAGGCGAAGGGCAAGGGGCTTGTCCGTGATGCATCCTCGCCCGAAGGGGCCGAGGAGGCCCGGCGCGTCAGCGTTGCGATAAGGCACGTCCTCGAGAAAATGCTCGGCGAATTCGAGCGCTCGCTCGGTTTCTACAGGCAGCAGGCCCCGGAGGACAGGATAGCCGGGCTCATCCTTTCCGGTAAAGGCGCGGAGCTGAGGGACTTCGACAAGCTCGTCGCCGCGCGCATGCAGGTCGATGTCAGGCTTGCAAACCCGGCCGCGGGCGTAAAGGTCGGCTCTCCAGTCATCGACGAGGAAGAACTCAAGGTGATTGCCCCGAGGCTGACCGCGGCGATGGGGCTCGCCCAGAAGAGCATCGTCTCCCTGGTCAACCTCCTGCCCGGAAAGGTCAGGCGGGCCGCCGCGAGGCGGAGCGCCGAGAGCAGGGGAGTGCTCTCCCCCCGGCAGATTGCCATAGCGCTTGTGGTCGCGCTGGTGGCGCTCTTCGTGGTAATGCACAGCGCCCAGGCGAGGTACGAGCAGAATATGGAGGCCATTGACCGCCAGCTCAGGGACTTCGAGCCCGTATTCCTGCAGGCGAGAAAGAAGAAGGTCGAGACAAACCTCATGCGCCAGGAGATTACCTCCATATACAACCTCAAGAACCGCCAGCTCTTCTGGTGGGATGTGCTGCGCGAGCTGACCACCGCTGTTATCCCGGAGAAGCTCTGGCTCACAAACGCGACTTTCGTCCAGACCACCGGCCCGAAGGGCGAGGTGCAGTTCGAGTTGAACGTTACGGGCCTCGCCTTCAGCCATGCACAGGTTACGAAATTCGTCCTGAACCTCGACACGAGTTCGCATTTCAAGAGAGTCAGGCTCGAGAATGCGCAGGAAGTGCAAAAAAACAACGAGAGGCTTGTCAATTTCGAAGTCTCCAGTCTCGTAATGGACGGGGGGCGCGAATGAAGCTCGACATCAACAAGGTGAAAGAGTTTCTGCGGGCCAATCTCGAACTCGTTATTGCCGTCGCAGTCATGCTCGTGCTCCTGGCGGCGGTATACGTGCCGAAGCTCTCGTACCTGACCGAGCTGAAAAGCAGGTTCGAGAGGAAGGCTGAGGACCTGCGCAGCAAGCACGAGCTTATTGACAGGCTCGTGGACATAGGACAGGAACACAAGGAGATTGAGGTCCAACTCACCCGCGTCCGCCGCGAGCACGCGGGCAACAGCCAGATTGCCAGAATCCAGCACAGCCTCACCGCCGCCGCCGGAGACCTCATCCTCGACCTGCGCCGCTTCGTCCGCTCGCCACAGGAGAAGAAGCAGTTTTTCGTCAAGGTGCCGCTCGAACTCGAAATCGAGGCCGATTACAAGTGCTTCGCCGAGTATCTCGACCGCGTTATCCGGTTCGCCAAGCTGCTCGATGTCCGCCGGATAGAGATAAAACACGACCCTGCGCTGTACCCGCGCGTCGATGCGAAGCTGCTTGTCGATGCCTACTTCCTCGAGGAAGGAGGCGTCAAGAAATGAAGCTGCCCGAATTCCTCGCGCCGGTCGTTTCGTTTGTCACTCAGCACAGGGTCGTCTCGCTTGTCGTCGTCCTTATTATCGCGGGAACGATTTTCACTCTCGTTGTTCTGCCTTCCCCGGCGGTAGAGCCGACTTTTGGCGACGTGCCGCGCCATGCGCCGGGGATAACCGAGCCCAGGGAATATCCCCCCAAGACGCTGAAAGAATGGGGTGTTGACCCCTTCCGCGATGTCCTGCGCGACAAGGAAGATGAGCGCAAACGCCGGGAAGAGGAAGCCGCGCTGCGCGAAAAGGCCGAGGCCGAACGCATTGCCCGGGAAGAGACCGAGAAACGGCTCAGGGAAGAGGCGGAAAGAAAAGACCGTGAAGAAGCGGAGAAGAAGGCAGCCGAGGAGCGCGAGCGCATAGAGCGAGAAAAGCGGGAAATCGAGCACAGGAAGAAGATTATCTTCTCGATTATCGTGGATGGAATTATCTTCGACCCTAAGGGCGCATCGCGGGCGATTATCGAGAAGGAACCCTACGGCATCGGCCAGACCGTGACCAAGCAGGGCGTCGATGTGATTATCGAGGCCATCGAGAAGAACGCCGTTATCTTCAGGGATGAAAAAAGCAAAAAAACCTACCGCGTGCCGTTATCCAGGTAGCTGCGCCATCTCGAAATCGATGAATCTCTTCTCCACGTCCACCGACTTGAGTTTCACGCGAACCTGCGAACCAATCCGGTGCGCCTGGCCCGTCCTGCGCCCGACGAGCGTGTGCCTCGCCGGAATGTAGTCGAAGTAGTCTTTTTCGAGCGCCGAAACGTGCACCAGCCCCTCAACCGGCGGGTTGTCGAGCTGCACGAAGAACCCGAAGTCCTGCACCCCGCTTATCACGCCGTCGAAGACCTCGCCCACACGTTCCTTCAGGAAGAGGCACGAGCGAAGCTTCACGAACTCCCGCTCCGCCTTCTCGGCGCTGCGCTCCGTCTCCGAGCAGTGCTCGGCCGCCTTCGGCAGGTAGTCGCGAAGCTCCTCCTTCGGGCGGCGCATCTCCTCGTGCAGCACGCCCAGCAGCAGCCGGTGCACCACGAGGTCGGGATAGCGCCGGATGGGCGAGGTGAAGTGTGTGTAGTAGTCCGAGGCCAGCGCGTAATGCGCGCCGTACTCGGCCTTGTATTCGGCCTGCTTGAGCGACCGCAGCAGCGCGAAGTTCACCGCCTGCTCTAATGGCTTGTCCGCCACGCTTGCGAGCACCTTCTGAAGCGCCTCGCGGTCCGGGGTCCTCTTCATCGGCAGACCCAGCGAGCGGGCGAACTCCGCGAAATCCTCCAGCTCCTCCGGGTCCGGCTCGTCGTGTACCCGCAGGAGCAGCGGCGAGCGCTTCCTGTTCAGGAACTGCGCCACCTGCTCGTTCGCAAGCAGCATGAACTCCTCGATTATCGAGTGTGAGACTTGGCGCTGCTCCTTGACGATTTCCCGCACCGACCCGTCGAGGTCGAGTATCACCGCCGCAGCAGGGAGCGTAAGCTCCAGCCCGCCCCGGTCGAATCTTAGCTTGCGAAGCACCGCCGCCAGCTCCTGAGCGACGAGCAGTAATTCGACAACAGGCTCCGGCTCGTGCGCCGAGTCGGGGTCCTCGATAATCAGCGTCGCCCGGGAATACGTAAGCCGCAGGTCACTGTGAATCACGGTGCGGGTTATCTTCGATGACGTGACCTTACCGGTTTTGTCTATGTCCATTATCGCGCTGAATGCGAGATGGTCCTCGTCGGGCCGCAGGCATGCAAGCTCCCGCGTCACCCTCGGCGGCAGCATGGGAATGGCCCTGCCCGGAAGGTAGACGGAATTGCCGCGCTCGAAGCCTTCCTCGTCCATTGCGCTACCCGGTCTGACGTAGTGCGACACGTCGGCGATATGCACGCCCAGCCGGTAGCCGTTACCCTTTCGCTCGACCGTGATGGCATCGTCGAAGTCGTGCGCATCTTCCGGGTCGATGGTTATCGTCGGAACGTCTCGCAGGTCGAGGCGCCTCTCGATTTCACTCTCGGCAATCCCGCCGGAAAGTTCGGTTTCCTCCGCCAGCACCTCTTCGGGGAATTCGGTCGGCAGGTCGAACTCGTGAAACAGCGCCGCCTCCTCCGCCTCGTAGGTTCCCGCCTTGCCGAAGACCTTGGTTATTACGCCGCGCGGCCTGTGGGTCCCGCGCCGCGCCTCGACTATCTGCAGCGCGACCTTGTCGCCCGGCTCGGCCCCGGCGGCGTCCTCGCGCTTCACGGTTACATCGACCGTGTAGTTGCCCGATGCGGCGTTTACCATGAGGCCCGAGGGAGCCTTGTAGACCTTGCCGACGTAGACTTTCTCGGACTCCTCCAGCACGCTTACAATCTCGCCGGATGGCGAGTCCGCGTGCCTGCCCTTGCGCCGCTTCTTGAGCTTTACCACGACCCGGTCGCCGTGCATTGCGCCGTGTATGTCGTCGGGCGAGATGTAGACATCCTTCTTCGCCTTCGAGCCGGCCTCGGGGATGACGAACCCGAATCCCTTGTCGTGCATCTGCAGCGTCCCCGTTACCACCGACGCCGCGGACGGCAGCAGGTAGCGGTGCCGCGGGAGCCGGACCAGCCGCTCCTCCTCGACAAGCTCGTCGAGCGCATCCTTCAGCAGCGGATAATCCTCTATAGGCACGCCCATCATGCGGGCGAGCTTGCGCGGCTTGGTCGGCGGGAGCTTCCTCTCGGTGAAAAGCCTCACTATCTCTTCCTTGTCCATTACGCCAATCATACCAGCGCCTGCTCTCACAGTCAACCGCGCTTGACATGTGTTCCAGTCGTGCTGTATATTTGCATTGACATTATCGTTTCGAGGTGGATATGAGAAGCATGGGATATCTTGCGCTTGCCTTGACCTGTCTTGCGCTCGTTGCGTGCAGTGGCCCGCCGCTCGGGACACAGGAGGAGCCGGAATCAACGGGCCGCATCGTGGGTGAGGCGGAGCTGGAGCGGCTGCGCGTTTCTGCCAATATGGCGTTCTCCACCGGGCTCGACAGCTACAAGCGGGTGCTCGCGCTCACAGTGACAGACCTTGATGAGGAATACGCGGTCGGTGCGCCTATCCTGATAACACTGGACATTATCAACTATGCCCAGGAACTTGACGAGGATGGCAGCAAGCCGGGCCATCCGCAGGCGCAGCTTTTCCCGTTCATCACGGTATGGGTCAAGGACTCGACTTCCGGAAAGGAAACGGGCGCCAAGATAAAGCTCCCCATCGAGAACCGCATCTGGATAGAGCCGGGCGAGACGTTCACTCATACTATGGATTTGTCAAAGGCAGAGACACTCGAGAAGCCGGGTCTCTATGATGTCTCGGTTGGGCACCGCAATGGCATGGTCCTGGATATGGGCGACTGGACAGGCACGCTGCGCTCTCGGCCACAGACAATCCGCATAGTCCCTAAATAATAGTCTTTGCTCGACAAGTGTTACAGACACGTTACACCGCTATCCGTCTGCACGTTGTATAATCAACGCGGAGAGAAGGTCTTCATGAAAACGCCTTTTTACATAGTTGTAGCTGCCAGTCTTGTTTTCCTGTACGCCCGCGGCGTTGTTCCGGATACGCCCGGCAGGCAGCGAATGGGGACTCTCTCGCTGGATGACATCTCGCTGTTCGGTGACGAGGCCGCGCCGTTCGAAATAGCCGACACGCGGGATGGGGGCGGGTGGGGCTGGCGCGACCTTATATTTAAAGCTTCAGCGAGGAGTCAGAGTCTCCGGCTTTCCGGAGAAATGGCGGGGCATGTGATATTCGCACTTCTTGACAGTCCGCAGACAGCCCTTATGGCGGCGGGATGCCACGTGGGCAACGTCGCAGCGATGTTCAAGAAAGGGTTATGGGGAGCAGATGAGGTCATCGGCGATACCTGCTGGAGTGTCACCTGCGGCTCGCATGCAGTACTTGTCGTGAAGCGCAATGTCGTCTTTATGGTTGGCATCAGCGATGAAAAGCTTGGAATGGCAAATCCCGAGAAAGCCATGCACGAGGCCCGCAGGCTCGCCGTCTCGCTCGCCCGTAGAATAGTCGCCAAGATTGACAGGTCATGGCTCTGGTAGTAGTCCTGTTGCCATGTTGCGAATCTTGCTGCGCCTTCCAGTTTGACACAAGCGCATCCGGTGCGGTATATTTCGGGTAGTAGTGCGAAAGAAGTGATTGTCGGAGGGATTTCCGTGTTGCGAATGGTATGCTGCCTGCCGGTGGTTGCGGCTGTAGTTCTCCTGTTCGGCGTTGTCCTTGCGCAGGAACCGGATGAAAGACAGGAAGCTAACAGTAACATCGAGAGAATCCAGCAGGCGCTGGAGGTCCTTAAAGTCAAGAAGACGCTTACAGAGGATGACAAGAAGCTGCGCGTGGATTTGGAGAAGTGCCTTGCCCGCCTGAAAGACATAAAGGAGACTTTCGAAGAAGTCGAGACGGAAGCGGCGAAGCTCAACCGGCAGGCGAAGATGTTCCTGGAACGCTTCGGCGGCGCGACGCTGGCCAAAGCGAAGGATGCAGTCGAGAAGAAGGACTACAAAAAGGCAGCAGAGGTACTGAACAGAATTCTTGATACAGATATCGAAAACAAAGAAGCTGCGAAACTATTTGAGGAGATTGTGCTGTGTATTTTACCGGATGAGTACATGATGCGCTGGTGGAAAGCTACGCCTGCTTCACTCAGCCGGGCCGGTATCTCTCCTTTGACTTTCGCCAGAAAGAAGCGTGCGCTCGGCCTGACTCCCGGCAACGAGAGCACGGTATTGGCTGCGCTGCGGTGGCTGCACTACCACCAGGACGGGGATGGCAAATGGGACCAGGATGGGTTCGAGAAGAACTGCGATCCCAAAAAGGGCGGAACCTGCAAGGGAGCGGCGGGCACCGTCTATTACGATGTCGGAGTCAGCGGTCTTGCACTGCTTGCGTTCATGGGAGGAGGCCATACCCACCGGACGGGCCAGTTCCGAAAGACGGTGGACCTCGGCATCAGGTGGCTGCTGAAGCAGCAGAAAGAGGATGGCTCGATAGGCGAGAACAAGGTGGAATCGTGGATTTATAATCACGCGATTGCGACTCTTGCGCTGTGCGAGGCGTACGCGCTGACGCTCGACCCGAAGCTCAAGGAGCCGTGCGAGAACGCCATCAAGTACATCCTCAAGGCGCAGAACAAGGACCTCGGGTGGAAATACAAGCCTGCAAGCGGGCGAAACGACAGCTCGGTCACGGGCTGGATGGTGATGGCTCTTCATGCGGCGAAAACGGCGGGCTTCGCGGTGCCCGACTCGACTTTCAAGGGCGCGCTTGCCTGGTTTGACAAGATGACAAACACGGCGAGCAAATGTGGTTATATGAGACCGGGAGATACTGGAAGCGTGGTATGTGATAGCGTCGGCATGAAATGGCCGAAGTTTCCTGCAATGACGGGAGTGTCAATCTTCTGCCGCTTGCTGCTGGGGCAGAAGAGAACCGAGAAGAAGATTACGCAGGGAGTTGATTATCTCATGGCAGACCTTCCCGATTGGAACAAACCCAGAAACGACAAGGTCGATTTCTACTACTGGTTTTTCGGGACTTATGCTCTGCACCAGTTCGGCGGCAAGAACTGGGAGAAGTGGAACACGGCCATGAAGAAGGCGCTGCTCAGCACGCAGCGCCAGGGCGGCTGCGCCGACGGCTCGTGGGACCCGAAGGGCAAGTGGGGCAGGGTCGGCGGCAGGATATACTCGACCGCAATGGGCGCGCTGACGCTTGAATCATATTACAGATATGCCCGCGTTGAGTCCGAGAAACAGCCTGCTACGGATGAAAAGAAACCTGAAAATAACAAGCCTGAAGACTCCGGGAAGTAATCACCAGCGGCAGTCAGTCTGGTTTTCCTGCAGTAAATCGCGCGTGTCCGGCGTCTAATCCAACAGAGGGAGTGGCAAACACGTACCATGTGTTAAAAGCTCTTTGAAAAGCAGTACAGCGGGTCGGGCCCGGCGCCCGGGCTTGACGACACCACTTCACCCTTACAGGACGAAGGAGGTGCCTTATGGGCGAAACGCACCCTTCAGAACAACCTTTGATAACAGTTAGCACCAGGGACGTACTTACGAACGGATGTGGAAATGACCCTTTTTCTCCGGGTGCCGGGCCAGACCCACTGCGCCGCCCCTGACTATTTCGATTCCTTTGCGGCAGGCAATACGGCCTTCATGTTTTCGATATTCCGGCGCATTACGGAGAGGTAATCCTTGCCACCCTTGATTTCCTCTTCGCTCAGAAGCTCGCACGGGCTGAATTCCACGCTCTCGAGGTCGAGTTCTTTCTTGAACCGCTGCGCGATTTCCTTGTCCGGATAGGATTCCCAGATGACAAACCTGGCCGGGAACGTCTTGCAAGTCTCCTTGATTTCGGTGAACGTCTCATCGCCGGGCATTTCTTCGGGGTCGAGGTCGAGATTTTTGATGTTCCACTTGAACCGCCGCCCAACGTAGTTGTATGCCGGGTGCGAGCAGAGTATCGGCTGGTTCCCCAGCTTCTCCGACAGCTTTTCCAAAGATACCTTCAGCCCGTCGAGGTCGTCGGCCAGCGAGGCGAAGCCCTTCTCGAATGCTTCCTTGTGGTCCGGGAAATGCTTTATCAGCGCCTTCTTGATTTCTTCAGCCTGGGCCTTCGCGTTCACGGGGTCCACCCACGTATGACCGTCAATTCCTTCGTGTGTGTGTTCTCCGGCGGGGCCGTGGCTGTGCGTAACCGCCTTCTGGAAAGTTATGAAATCCTTTTCAAAGGGTTTGGCCGTCTCAGCGACTTTCGACGCCGGCAGCGAGACCTTCTCCACCCACTTGGCGAATTTCGCGCCGTTGAGGATTATCAGGTCCGCTTTCTGGTACGCCTCGACCGTATCGCCATCCGGCATCCAGAAGATGGCATCCTCATCGGCAGGGACGGGACAGACCACTTTGACCGCGTCGCCGCCTATCCGCTCGGCGAAATACTTCGTGGGATAGAAAGTCGTGTAAACGACCGGCTTGCCCTCCGGCCCGGCGGGCTCGGTCTGCGTCTTGGTGCAGCATATGCCCGTCATGGAAACCGCGATAAAACAAACGACCAGTACTATTCTTCCAATTTCCGTCATCCATCAACCTCCTTACCCGTGGCAACTGTCAGACAATTCGAAGAAGACTCGGCGCCAGCAGCAGCATGACGGCTGAGAGCACGCCGGCAAGGGCCAGGCTCATCGCGAAAACGATAAGCAGCTCGCACGCCTGCAGATAGAACACTATAAGCCGGCTTGCGCCAATCTTGTGCATCGTGTCTCTCTCCCTGGCGCGGATTCTCAGGGAGAGCATGATTACCAGTACGAAGAACAGGATAGTTGAGAGCGCGATTACCGCGAAGTTGGCGTCGAAGAAGCGCTTCACCCTGAAGACAATACCCATGAGTTCCTCGACCACCTCCAGCGGCGTGAGCATCTGGCTCGTCCGCGAGGCGTTGTAGCGCGCCTTCAGTATGATGGCCGATTTCAGGTCGTTCGGCACGACAATGACGGCTGTCAGCGGGAATTCCGATTGGTCCCCGTGGAAATGGAAGCTGCCGACGTTCTCCTTCGTTATTTCGCCATACTCGACCAGGGCGGCGGTGGCAGATACGTTGCCGTCCGTTCGCTCCAGAATATATCTCGGGTTGGTCTCTTTGACGACATCCATGTGGCCGTGCCCGAGCCCCTCGATTACCCACGCCGTCCTGATATCCACGAAAACCGCGAAGTCGTCCGGCGAGCCGCTCGGGGCCAGCACGCCGGTCACGTGCATCTTCAGCGGGCTGGTCCTCGCTATGTCGTAGAGGCTCTGCTGGTCCGAGAGAATCGTTCCGCCCGGCGAAAGGCCGAGCGACCGGGCCACCTCGCTTCCGAGAACCGCCTCGCCGAGCATTCCGGGCAGCCGACCCCGGCTGACGCGCAGCTCCCGGAACTCGAAGTAATCGAGGTTCGTGCCCACTACGGGGAAGCTCCTCGCCGTGAACATTGCGTGTATCGGGATGGCCGTCGCAAGCCCGCTCTGGCTGATATTCTCCATCTCGCGCATGGGCACCGGGTCGAGCTTGCCCTCCCTGAAATAGAGGGTCGTCAGGATCAGGTCGAACCGATTGCCCTTGGCCCCGACTACCAGAGGCGTAGTTCTCGCGCGCAGCATCAGTTCGTGGTTGTAACGTTCTATAAGCAGGCTCACGGCGAGCGGCAGAAACAGCGTAATACTGACGCATGCGACGAGAATGCCCGTCTTGAGCTTGTTGAAAGCGATGTATCGCCATGCAAGCAGCAGAACGGCTTTCATTCCTTCGCCCCCCCGGACAGGTTCCCGACATCCACGACCATGTCGAACGGCTCAAGCAGCGACCGGTCGTGCGTCAGCATAAGGAAAACCGCCCCCCGTTTGCGTGCCTCGCCAAGCATAATCTTCATAATCGCGGAGGAGTTCTCGGCATCGAGGCTGCTCGTGGGCTCGTCGGCTATGATAATGTCCGGCCCGGTTATCAGCGCGCGGCATACAGCCACCCGCTGCCTCTCGCCGTGCGAAAGCTCCCGCGGCCGGCGCGACATCTTTCCCCCCAGCCCGACCGACTCCGCCAGCGTTCTCGCCGAATCGGCGACCTTCGATGTGAGCTTCAGCGATTTGTTAATCAGGTAAGGCAGCAGGATATTTTCCTTCGTGCTGAGGTACTCCAGCAGCTCGAACTCCTGGAAGATGAGGCCGAACCGTGAAATCCTGAACATGCGGCGCTGCCGGTCGTTCATTGCGCCGAGGGTCTTCCCGTCGATTTCTATCCTGCCCGCATCCGGCGGGAGAATTCCGGCAATCAGATACATGAGCGTCGTCTTGCCGGTGCCGCTTGGCCCGACGAAGGCTGCGGTCTGCCCGCTGGTGATTTCCAGCCCGGGCACGCTCAGCGCGAAACCGCCGCCGCCGTATTCGAAATGGACATCACTGAGCTTTATCACCCGTTACCCCTCTATCGGCTCCGAGACCTGTTCCTGCCTTATCACCTTCGTTGCGACTATCTTCCATGTGCCATCCCGCACGCCGACAGTATACACAGCCTCGTATTCGTTCGTGCGCGCGTGGGTATGGCCCCAGTGGCGCACGGAGCCGTGGACGCGCCAGCAGCACCAGATGCGAAACTGTGCCTTCCCTGCGTCCTCTCCCTCCGGCTCCTTCACAAGCTTTGATTCGAGAATCCTGACGGTCTGGATGTGAGACGCCGCTTTTCCCAGAACCTTCTGCATAAGGCTCAGGTACAGGTCATTATATATCTTCTCGAGGAGCTGGCCGTCCACGCTGATTGCAAGCGTATCGTAGATACTACTCTCCGTCTTGTAGTCGAAGGCACGGTAGATGTTCTTGTGAAGCGTCTTGAAAATGGCCTTGGCCCGTTTCTCATCCGGCGCCTGCAAACCGCCGCGCCACGGGCTCTCTATCTCGACGGTGCCGTAATTCCTTGCAGCCACGGCTCCGACCAGCACGACGGCGGTAATCAACAGTTTCAATCGCACGCCGACCTTTACCGAACGCATAGCCAGCAGCGCCGCCACCCAACCCGCTGCCAGGCACACCGACAGAAGCGGCAGGGAAATCGTTCCGGGTGTCTTATCCGCCGGGACCGACAGGATGTTCCGGTAGTACGGGCTGTCCTCGTCGTGCCATACGTACTCCGGCTCCTTGTCCGTGAATACAAGTTCCTTCTTTTTGCCGAAGACCTTGAAATCGGCCGCAATCTCCGGGCGAATCGGGTTGCCGGCGGAGTCGTTCTTCGGAAAAAAATTCCAGGTCATCGAGACCTCGCCGGGTTTGCCCTTGGTCGCGTACGATACGTTTATCCACAGCCGCGGCAGCAGGCTCTCATTCATGCTCTCCACGACCGGCCGGACGGGCACACCGTCAATCTTCACGGGATTCACGTCGAGAAAGAACTGCTCCACCTTTTCCCAGATTCTTTTCGCATCTTTCTTGAGAAGCCAGGGCACCTGCTCGGGGAGATTGTCGGGCGCAAAGGTCGAGCAGAACAGCTCGTAGGACATCCGCGCCTCGAACTTGACCTCCTGCTCGTCTATCGCGATTTCCAGAGTCAGCTCGGCCTCCCCGCGCGGAGGATGGGCTTCTGTTACTGACGCCGACATTAAGGTGACTAATACAATCATGATTACGGTGTTTACTTTCACGCTTTATACACTATGCATATGACAGTGTCTTTTCAAGCACGGACAAAAAATGCTTGGTGTAAATTGCCAGATTCGAGGTGGTCGGAGATGCTCCGAAGCAGCCAGGCAAAATAAACCTTGATGATGGTTCGGCTGTAGCTATAATCTGTGGTCACCGGATAACGTAGACAGGGACTGCGCGATGAAGTGCAAACGCTGCGCAAGCGAGATAACGAACGAAGCCGAAGAGTGCTGCCCGGTGTGCAAGATGCCTCTCAAGGATGAAGGGGACGCCGGGCCGGTTGATAAGGCGTTTCTCTGCGACGTGCCGGGCAAGGACAAGGTCATCGAGCTGAACTGGGGCCAGTCCTACGTTCTCGGGCGCCAGGACACGGCCGACATCGTGCTGCCCAACACGACGGTCTCGCGGGCGCACGCACGCATCGAGTGGGACGAAGGACAGTTCCAGTTAACCGACCTCAACGCCGCGAACGGCACGTTCATTAACAAGGCCCGCATTCAGGCGGGGGTGCTCTTCGACGGCGACATAATAAGCATCGGGCCGTTCGACATGACGTTCCGGACGAAGGAGCCGAGCGAGCGGCTCTGGGGCGAGGCGGAGACGAAGAACGTCGATGCGACGCAGGTGTTCAACCCGGAGGCGTTCGGGGCGCAGCCCTCAGCCATGCGCGGCGACATCGCAAAGACGAACATCGTCGAGATATTCCAGTTCATGAAGTCCAATACCAAGAGCGGCACCATCCGCGTCAGCGCCGACCAGGGCGTGGGCGAGGTCTACATAAGCGACGGCGACATTGTCAATGCGTACTTCGGCGTCTCGATAGGCGAGAGGGCGGTCTACGAGATGGTTTCGCTGAAGGAGGGGCGGTTCGACCTCGTCAGCGACGCCAAGCCCACATGCGAGCGAATCATCACGGTCGATACGATTTCGCTTCTGCTGGAAATCATGCGGCAGCGCGACGAATCCGGCAGGTCGTAAAATCAGTACTTCTTCACGACCGACACCAGCTTGAACATGGCGAGCACTTCCTCGCGGCTGCACAGGACGGGCGCGAACTTGAGGTTCAGGGGCTGGAAGCGAATCCAGGCGTTCGGGTCGAAGATAATCTGGCGGAACATGGGGCTCTGGCGCTCGACCCGGGCGAAGACGAAGTCGTGGTTCTGCGGCTGGAGCTTCGGGCTGAAGACGAGGATGTCGCCCTCGTCGAAGGACGGGGCGGTCGGGCTCGTCATGGAATCGCCCACACAGTAGATGCCGAACGCGCGCTCGTCGTCGAGGCGCGGGACGAAGACGAAGTCGTCCACGTCGTCAACTGGCAGCCCGTCGGCGGAGAACTCCTGCGGATAGCCGCCTGAAACCGTGCCCAGCACGGGCACCGCCTTTCGCGTCGCGCCTTCCTCGCCGGCCTCGATGTCTATGCCGCTTATCTGGCCGAGCGTGGTCTCGGCGTGCGCCTGCGTCAGGCGCGCGACCTGGCGCTTCATATTGTTGATTATGCGCTGCTGGACCTCGAAGAACTCGGTCGCGCTGATTTTCAGAGCCTTGGAGATTCGCGTAATCATCTCGTTCGACAGGAGGTCGATGTCGCCGTCCTCGATGGCGCGCACGTATCGTTCCGGCTTGCCGATGCGGTCGCCGAGTTCCTTGCGGTTCAGGTGCAGCTTGTGGCGCTCCTGGCGGATGAGCTTGCCGACGTCGCGGTTTATGTGATGCAGGTCAACTTCCGGAAGCTCCGGCTCGCCGCCCTCGAAGAAGTATGCCGGCGTGACATCGAGCGCCTCGGCTATCTTGTTGAGGAGCTTGGTGTCGATTCGGCGCTGGCCCTTTTCGAGACGCGACATCTGGGACTGTGAAAGTCCGATACGCTCCGCGAGGTCTTTACCGGTGACCTTCTTACGCTCACGCAGCAACCTTATTTCAAGACCTATGTCCATCGGTCCCTCGGCCATGGGCGGATGCTCCTTAACATGCTCTATAGTAATATTATACGCTCATCAGGCAAGATTTCAAGTCAAAAGGAGGTCGGCAGGCACTGCGCCTGTTGATTTTACGCAAGTTTTACCCTATTTGGCAACTCGGACTTCCGAGAGCGAGAAATCCCGGGTAACGATATTTTTCATTATTATTGCGAGACCGCGGCTGGAAATATGCGTTGAACAGATGAAGGAGAGAGACAGTATGAATAACAGGAGTCTGCAAAGAAAGGAGGAGCACTGTGAGTAGAGTAGCGAAGTTGAGCCTAATGGTTATGTGCGCGGCGCTCGTGCTGTCGCTGCTGGCGATGCCGGCGAAGGCTGATGCCAAGAAGCAGGGACAGGACAAGGCGAAGGGTCCGCGTGTGGCACGGGACACCGAGAACCTGAAGCAACAGGTTCAGAAGCTAATGGAGCAGGTTAAGAAGCTCCGCGAGGAAAACGCGCGGCTTCGCAAGGGGGACAGACCTGACCAGGCCAAGAAGCAGCCTCCGAAAAAGAAGCCCGATGCAAAGCAGCCTGCACAGAAGCAGCCGAGAAAGGTGCAGCAGCAGGCGCAAAGGGGTCAGAAGAATGCGCCAGCGAGAGCACAGGCGAACCCGAGACAGCGCGAAGTCCAGAGAGACCGCATGCAGCAGATGCAGAGACGCATGGGCAGGCAGGACGCGCAGAGAGGTCGCGGCCAGGGCCAGGGCATGAACGTGCCGGACCGGGAAGCGTTGAGGCAGCGCATGCAGCAGATGCGCCAGCGCATGGGTCGCGGCGGCCAGCAACAGGGGCAGGGTCGGATGGCCCGGCGCGGTTTCGGCGGACAGGGCGATATGCAGGGGCTCAGGGAGAGAATGCAGGGCATGCGCGGAAGGCTTGGCAGAGGCATGCAGCAGCAGGGCGCCATGCAGGGCCAGAGAGGCCAAATGGAGCAGCTTCGTAAGCGTCTTGCGCAGAACCCGGCACTTCGCGAGCAGCTTCAGGGCAGGATGGGCGAGCTTCGCCAGAGGCTCGGCCAGGCACCGCAGGGAGAGGGCCGCAGGCAGGCCCAGCGCCAGCCTCAGAGGCAGCAGAAGCGCCAGCAGGCTCCACAGGCTCGCCAGCAGCAGAAGCCTGCCGCGCAGAGGGGACTCGACCAGAATACCGTCAACAGGCTGAAGGCCCAGTTGAAGCGGGAAATTCTGGGCGAACTCAAGAAGTACCTTGACCAGTACTTCAAGAAAATGCACCAGAAGTAAAAGTTACGGCGAGAAAACGAGGAACCGGGAGGGTGTAAAAAAACACCCTCCCCGTTTTCTTAAAGAGCCGGTGTATTTGACGAATCTGTGCGACGCGGCATTTCAGTCTAACAACCGGCTGAAAAACAGGTATAACAGATGACGAGACTGGTTCGCCTTTCCAGAAATGTAACAGGAGTGTAAGCATGATGCGACTGCCTGCCGTCTTGGTTGCGTTTGTGAGCGTCTTCGCGCTGTTTTGCCCGGCCGCGCTTGCCAAGGATGTCATCGAACTCAACAGCGGCGAGAAAGTCGAGGGCAAGTTCATCGACGAGGACCGCACCGAAGTCACGATTCAGACCGCCGACACGAAGCTCGTCCTGCCCAAGAGCATGATAAAGATAATGAAAATCGAGATGGAGGAGGTCATGCTCGGGGACGGCAGGACGGTCATGGGGCAGATAGAGAAGGAGACGGACTCGTCCCTGACGCTGCGCATGAGACTCGGCGGGCTCACAATCGACAAGATGGACATCGAGGCCCGCAAGACCAAGGTAATCGAGCAGAAGCCAGTTATCTGGGAGAAAAAGGCTTCGAGCGGGTCGTCGGGTTCGCACCGGACAAGCGGGAAAAAAGGCTCCAAGACCGGGCTGGAAGACATCGTTTTTCCAAAGCCGACCGAGAACCTGTCCGTAAACGAAATACGGCAGTTGCACGGCCAGGCCATCAGACTTCTTCAGGATAAGAACTTCAAGCAGGCGATTCAACTGTACGAGAAGGTTCTCAGGACCGACCCGAAGGATTCCACCGCGCTGTACAACCTTGCCTGCGCTTACTCGCTGATGGGCGATAAGAACAAGGCCATCAAATACCTGCGCATGTCGGTTGCCGCCGGGTATACCAGCTTCAGCCACATGGAAAAAGACACCGACCTCGACAGCATCCGCGACCACAAGGGCTACAAGGAGCTGATGAAGAAGCGTGACGAGATACAGCTCAAGTCGGCCCATGTTCAGCTCGAGAAGCTCAAGCAGCAGTTCGGCGAGGGATACACCTACGAAATAGAGGAAGTCCGCAAGCTCATCTTCGCCACGAACCGCAGCCTCGAAATGCTTCAGAGGATGAAGGACCACCTGTTCAGGTTCGCGGACGCCCAGTGGAAACTGCTCTGGGACAACAAGCCTTCGTACTACATAACGGTTATCTGCCCGGACCGGGCGACGTTCCAGAAAATGGCGAGGCCGGGCGTGGGTGGGTGGTACAACCCGGGCAGCAAGCAGCTCGTTTGCGGCGACATAGGAATGACGCTGGACCACGAGTTCACGCACGCGCTGCACTTCGCGGACCAGGAAGCCCGGCGGATGGCGGCGCCCATATACATTATCGAGGGATTCTCGACCCTGTTCGAGTCGAGCGGCTTCGTCGGGGACAAGCTCGTGCCCCGCAAAATCAGCAACAGGTTCCCGGCGATAAGGCGCGCAACGGAGCAGAAGCGCCACGTTGCCTGGGAGCAGTTCCGGGTGTGCCAGCAGGCACAGTATGGCGGCTTCCATTACGCCCAGGGCCGATACATGATGGTATATATTTACGAAAACGACAAGCTGAGGAAGTGGTACGACACCTATATCGAGACTTACAAGCAGGACAGGAGCGGCAAGGTGGCCTACGAGAAGGTATTCGGGAAAGGCTTCACCGCGATAGAGCAGGATTGGATTGTCTGGATGAACAGCCTGTCGTACGAAACTCCCAAAAGCGTGAGGCCGGGAGGTCCGTTCCTCGGCGTGCAGTCGGAGGAATGCGAGCAGGGCATTGCACTCTACCAGGTGGTGGCTGACTCGCCGGCGGACAAGGGGGGACTCTGCGAGGGCGATATCCTGACCCATGCCGAAGGAAAGCAGATAAAGACGCACAACGATTTCATTGATTTCCTGAACGAGCACAAGCCGGGCGACACGGTGAAGTTCAAGGTGATACGCGGCAAGAAGAAGAAAACGATAACCGTAACGCTCGGCACGCGGCCCGGGCGCTAAGTCCCGGACTTGCCGCGAAAAATCTTGATTGCGCAGAACTCCCCGCACATGGTGCACACGTCCGCGTCCTGTGGCGGGCTCGAATCGCGGTACTTTTCGAACGGAATCTTCGATACTGCGCAATCTTTCTGCTTCTGCCAGTCGAGATTCGCGCGCGCGACTGACATCTCCCTGTCCGTCCCGTCGGCTCCTCCGACCCTCTTGGCGATATCCGCGGCGTGCGCGGCAATCATGCTTGCGATAACGCCGCGCCGGACATCATCCACGCCCGGCAGGCTCAGGTGTTCCGACGGCGTGACGTAGCAGAGGAAGTCGGCCCCGGCCCACGCCGCTATTGCCCCGCCTATGGCGCCGGTTATGTGGTCGAAACCCGGCGCGATATCCGTGACGAGAGGACCGAGCACGTAGAACGGGGCGCCGCCTGTGAGCTGTTTCTGGAGCTTGACGTTCGCTTCTATCTGGTCGAGCGGGACATGGCCCGGTCCTTCGATTATAACCTGCACGCCCGCGTCCCGGGCGCGGCGGGCCAGCTCGCCGAGGAGGATGAGTTCTTCTACCTGGCCGCGGTCGGTCGCGTCCGCAATGCAGCCGGGCCGCAAGCCGTCGCCGAGAGACAGGGTCATGTCGTGCTTGTGCGCGATTTCGAGGAGACGGTCATAGTGCTCGTAGAGCGGGTTCTCCTTCTTGTTTTTCTCTATCCAGCGGCAGAGGAACGCGCCGCCGCGCGAGACTATTCCGAGAACGCGTCCCTGTTGGCGCAGCCGTTCGAGGCTCGAGATGGTGACGCCGCAGTGGACGGTTATGAAGGAGACGCCGTCCTCGCCGTGCTTCTCGATTACTTCGAAGAGGTGCTCGGGCGACAGGTCGGCTACAGTCTGGCCGCGGTCGGTCGCCTCGCAGGCCGCCTGGTAAATAGGCACAGTTCCGATCGGGACGGGGCAATTCTCGAGCATAACCTTTCTTATGGAGTCGAGGTCTCCGCCTGTGGAAAGGTCCATGACCGTATCCGCGCCGGCGTCGATTGCGGCTCGAAGCTTTTCAAGCTCCGCTTCGACGTCCGAGCGGTCGCGGCTTGTGCCTATGTTGGCGTTGACCTTGGTCCTCGTACCCTCGCCTATGGCGAGCGGCTTCACTCCCCTGTGCGCGGGCGAACCTTCGATAACCAGACGGCCCGAGGCAACCATGCGGCGCATCTCCTCGGCGTCGGCTTTTTCGGTTCCGGCGCAGGCCTTCAACTCCGGCGTTATCTTCCCGTCTCGCGCACTCTCAAGCTGTGTCATTACTGCACCCTCTTATTGCTTGCCAGGATAGCATTATAGCCGGGTATCGAGCGCTTTCAAATGCCATATTTGGAATGGTGCAATGAGCCTTCGGCCCGCTCAGCGAGTGGTGGCGGAAAAAACTCCTTGCAACGATACCCGTGGGACATAGAATATCCGGTTGCCTCCGGTTGCGTGTGGGCGGTAAGCGCCGCGTTCCGGCGGATGCACAGGATGTTTGAAATGGCGGGAGAGCAGATAAGAGTAGCGATTGACGGGCCCGCTGGTGCAGGTAAGAGCACCGTGGCAAAGCTCCTGGCCGAAAGGCTGGGGTTTCTTTATATTGACACGGGTGCTCTCTACAGAGCTGCTACCGTGGGCTGTTTGGAGCAGGGGGTTGATGGCAAGAGCCCCGAGGATATAGCAGACGCGGTAGGAAGTATGGCTGTTGAGCTGCGTGACGGGGTGCCTTTTCTTAACGGGCGAGACGTTTCAGAGGAGATTCGTAGGCCGAAGTTAACAGAGCAAGTAACTAAGGTGGTGGCGTCGAACCTCCGCGTTCGAGAGTTAATGACTGAAGCTGCCCGGAAAGCGGCGGTGGGACACGACATTGTTGCCGACGGTAGAGACGTTGCCAAGAAAATCTTCCCGAAGGCCCAGATCAAGATATACTTGGATGCTGGCGAACCAGAACGCGCAAAAAGGCGTCACCAAGAGCTTCTTAAGAAAGGTGAAGACATCAGCTATGAAGAAGTACTTGCTGCGATTCAGGCACGGGACCAGGATGATTTCAGCAGGTCATGCGATGCTCTTGAGAAGGTGCCGGGAGCGCAGGTAGTGGATACGACGGGCATGTCGATAGAGCAGGTCGTTGACAGGCTCGAACAACTTGTGAAAGGGAAGATTGGGAAAGGAAGCGAGTGAAGGCAGGGCGCGTCGCAAGCGCGTGCACTACGCAATAAGCCAGCTTGTGTCGTGGTTTCTCTTTACGCTGCTTTTCGGCTTCAGGTGTTTCGGCAGGAAAAAGATACCGGGGCGCGGGGGCTGCATAATCGCGTGCAGCCATCAATCGTTTCTTGACCCGATTATTATTGGATTTTCGAGTTCGCGGGCGGTAAACTACCTGGCTCGCAGTTCGCTCTTTAAGAACAGGATGTTTGCAGCTCTGATACGGTCTTACGGCGCGATGGAGCTAGAGCGCGATGAGGCGGATGTGAAGGCGCTCAAGAAATGCGTCGAGCGTCTCCGGCGGGGAGAGATAGTGCTCCTGTTTCCGGAGGGAACGCGCACGCGCACGGGCGAGATAGCGCCGCTCAAGCCCGGGGTGTTCCTCATGAGTTCGCGGGCGGGGGTGCCGGTCGTGCCGGCTGCGGTGGAAGGCTCGCTGAGGTCCTGGCCGCGGGGAAGGCTGCTGCCGAGGCCCGCGCCGATTCGAATCGCATATGGCGAACCCGTCTATCCCGGAAGCGGCGGCGCGTCGTACCGCGACATGGCGGCGAAGCTTCGCAGGACCATGATGGAGCTTCAGGCAAGGATACGAAAAATTGGGTGAGGGCTCGCGGTGGGCTCTCCGGTTAACCGGTTCTTTTCAGCGCCGGGACGGTCCCGGCGTGGTGTTATCTGGTTTCGGGAGGCAACTTAGTGGCAACTAACAAAACGGTGAAGCAGTTCGAGCTGCCCGAGGAAGAAATCGAAAAGCAGCTCAGTGAAGCGATGGGCGTCGAAGACAAGGAGACTCTGGAGCAGACCTACGACGACGCCATACGGGATTTTGAGCCTAACACGATTATCAGGGGCAAGGTCGTCAACGTGCTCGACGACGAAGTCATCGTGGATGTCGGCTACAAGTCGGAAGGCATGATTGAAAAGGAACAGTTCGGCGACGAACCCCTTGACCCAGGCACGGAAATCGAGGTGTTCCTCGATTCCGTCGAAGACGAAGCCGGCATGATTGTGCTTTCCAAGAAGAAGGCGGACCGCATCCGGTCGTGGGAGCGCGTCATAGCCACGTACCGCGAGGGCGATATCGTGCGCTGCAGGGTAATGCGCAAGATAAAGGGCGGCCTGCTGGTGGATATCGGCGTGCCCGTCTTCCTGCCCGCATCGCAGGTCGGCATAAGAAGGTCCGCCGACATAAGCGAATACATTGGCCAGGAACTCGAGTGCAAGATTATCAAGATTGATGAAGCCAGGATGAACATCGTCGTCTCGCGCAGGAGGCTGCAGGAAGAGCAGCGCGAAGAGGCGAAGAAGAAGCTGTTCGCGGAACTCGAGGTCGGCCAGCTGCGCAAGGGAATCGTCAAGAACATCGCGGACTTCGGCGCGTTCGTGGACCTCGGGGGCGTTGACGGGCTGCTGCACATCACCGACATGTCCTGGGGCAGAATCAGCCACCCCTCAGAGATGGTAGCGATTGACGACGAAATCGAGATAAAGGTGCTGAAAATCGACACCGAGAGGGAAAGGATTTCTCTCGGCCTCAAGCAGAAGATGCCCAGCCCCTGGGAAAACGTGGAAGACAAGTACCCGGTCGAGTCCAAGGTAAAGGGGCAGGTGGTTAACATCCTGTCCTACGGCGCGTTCGTGAAGCTCGAGGACGGCATAGAGGGACTCGTCCACGTCTCGGAGATGTCCTGGACCAAGCGCATAAATCACCCGTCCGAACTTGTCGCCATAGGCGACATCGTCGAGGTCGTGGTGCTCGATATCAACAAGGACAAGGAAGAAATCTCGCTCGGCATGAAGCAGACCGAGATAAATCCCTGGACGCTGGTCGAGGAAAAGTATCCCGTCGGCACGATTATCGAGGGGCGCGTGCGCAACCTCACCAACTACGGCGCGTTCATCGAGCTTGAAGAAGGCATCGACGGACTGCTGCACGTCAGTGACATGTCGTGGACCAGGAAAGTCGCGCACCCCGGCGAGATTGTCAAGAAGGGCGACAAGATTCGCGCTATGGTCCTGACGGTTGACAGGGAGAAGAAGCGCGTTGCGCTCGGCATGAAGCAGCTTGCGGAAGACCCGTGGGAAAACGACATTCCCACCAGGTTCAACCGCAACACGATTGCCGTGGGAAAGGTCACGAACGTAACGAATTTCGGCGTTTTCGTGGAACTCGAAGCGGAACTCGAGGGTCTGCTGCACATCTCTGAGCTTGCGGACAGGCGGGTCGATACAGCCAGCGAGGTCGTCAAGCCCGGCGACGTCGTGGAAGTGAAGGTTATCCGCCTCGACCGCGGCGAGCGCAAGATTGGCCTGTCCCTCGTCAGGGTGCTGCCGGCGGAGGAGGCCGCCACCGCACAGCTCGGACCGAAGGAGATAGCGCCTGCTCCCGAGGTTCCCGAAGTAAAAAGGGAAGAGAAGCCGGAGGCTGAGCCCGTGCCGCAGCCGGGCCAGGTACTTCTTGCGGACCAGCTTAAAGCGCTTCAGGAGAAGCGTGCGAAGGTCGAAGCCGAGCGCAAGGCTTCCGAGGAACCCGAAGCTCCAGAGCCGCAGCTTGCTGCCGAAGCGCCTGCGGAGAGCGAAGAAGCCGCCACGGCTGAATCCGAGCCTGCCGCCGTTGAAACTGAACCTGCTGCTCCAGAAGCCGTGACATCTGAGGAACCGGAGATACAGGAGGAGCCGGTTGCCGAAGAAGCGCCTGTATCAGAACCCGAAGCCGCAGCAATCCCCGAAGCGGCGCCCGTACAGGAAGCGCCCGAGGCTGAAGCTGCTGCGACTGGGGAAGATACATCCGAAATAGAGCCGGTTGAAGAAAGCGAAGCTCCGTCAGAACCCGCGCCTGAGCAGGAACCGGTGAGCGAGCAGACACCTGAAGCACCGCCCGCGCCGACCACGGAAGAGGAAAAGCCGGAACCTCCCGCCGAACCTTCGGAAGAAGAGAAGGATGTCGGCGGAATCGAGAGCGGGATGTTCTAACGCGTTTCTGGAAAAGTTTACGATATGAAAAGGCCGCCCGGACATGAAGAACCGGGCGGCTGTTTTATTGCGTCGATTTCAACTATGCGAGCCGGTGACAGTAGACTGTGTGGCCGGGACTGACTTCGACAGCCGGCGGCTCTTCGATTTCGCACACGGGATGCCTGCGCTCGCAGCGCGGGTGGAACCGGCACCCGTGGGGCAGGGCGGCCAGCGAGGGCACCTGGCCGCGCAGCCGCTCGACCTCTTTGCGCCGCGCGGGGTCGGCCACTGGAACGGCGCTCAGGAGAGCGATGGTATACGGATGGCGCGGGTCTCTGTACAGGTCTTCCGAGGAAGCGGTCTCAACAATCTTGCCCAGGTACATTACCGCGACCCTGTCTGATATGTGCTCCACTACCGAGAGGTCGTGGGCTATGAACAGGTATGCGAAGCCGTGCTGGTCCTGCAGGTCTTCCAGCAGGTTGATTATCTGCGCCTGGATTGACACGTCGAGCGCGGAGACCGCCTCGTCGCAGATAATGAACTCCGGGTTGAGCGCGAGCGCGCGGGCGATTCCGATGCGCTGGCGCTGTCCTCCCGAGAATTCGTGGGGGTAGCGGTTGACGTAGTGCCTTGACAAGCCGACTTCTTCGAGCAGGTCTCCCACCCGCTTCCTGATTTCGGAGCGGGCGAGCCGTTCGTGTATTGTGAGGCCTTCGCCCACGATGGATGCCACCGACATCCTGGGATTAAGGGATGCGTAAGGGTCCTGGAAAATTATCTGCATGTCCCGCCGCAGTTCGCGCATGCCGGCGCCATCGAGCGCCATGACATCGCGGTCCTTGAACCTTATCTTTCCCTCGGTGGGTTCGACCAGCCGGATAATGGAACGCGCGCAGGTCGTCTTGCCGCAGCCCGATTCGCCGACGAGGCCCAGCGTCTCGCCCCGGCGCAGCGTGAACGATACGCCATCCACGGCTTTCAGCCAGCCCACCGTCCGCTGAAAGACCCCGGCCCTGATAGGGAAGTAGGTCTTCAGGTTTTCTACTTCCAGAATCGTTTCAGTATCAAGCTTTTCCATGTGTTTTCACGTAATCTGCAACTGCCCTGTCAACGTGCCAGCATGCCACCTGGTGCTTTCCATCGCGCTCCTCGAGGGGAGGCTCCTCTTCCCTGCATTCATCGGTTGCGTATTTACAGCGCGGGTGGAATCTGCACCCGGCGGGAAACGCCAGCGGGTTGGGCACCTCGCCCGGAATTACCGACAGCCTGCGCTTCTTCTCGCCCAGCTTCGGGATGGAGTCGAGCAGCGCCTCCGTGTACGGGTGCAGCGGCTTCGAGAAGAGCGATAGCGTGTCTGCAAGCTCGACAATCTTGCCCGCGTACATGACCGCGACGCGCTCGGTCGTCTCGGCTACCACGCCGAGGTCGTGCGTGATAAGGAGCACTGACATGCCGAATTCCTTCTGCAGGCCGCGGATAAGCTGCAGAATCTGCGCCTGGATTGTTACATCCAGTGCCGTCGTCGGCTCGTCCGCAATCAGCAGCGACGGATTGCACACGAGAGCCATCGCAATCATCACGCGCTGCTTCATTCCGCCCGAGAGCTGGTGCGGGTATTCTCCGAACCGTTCAGCCGGGGCGGGAATCTCGACCTTGCGCAGCATCTCTATCGTGCGCTCTTTCGCTTCCCTGTAGGATACTTTCTGGTGCACCATGGCGGCCTCGGCAATCTGGTTGCCGACCCGGAACACCGGGTTCAGCGATGTCATGGGCTCCTGGAAGACCATTGAGATTCTGTTCCCCCGCACGCGGCGCATCTCGGACTCCTTGAGCTTCACGAGGTCGCGCCCTTCGAGGGTGATGCTGCCCTCGACGATTTTACCCGGCGGGTCCGGGATGAGCCTCATAATGGAAAGGGCTGTGACCGACTTGCCGCACCCAGATTCGCCCACCAGGCCGAGCGTTTCGCTCTTGCGCATGTCGTAGCTTACGCCGTCCACGGCTCGGGCCGTCTCTTCCTCGGTGCGGAAGTACGTCTTCAGGTTCCGGACCTCGATAAGATTTTCGTTCTCAGCCATGCTATACCTTCAGCTTCGGGTCAAGCGCATCGCGCAGGGAATCTCCGAATATATTGAACGCAAGGCACACGATGAACATAGCGACGGTGGCGCCGGTAAGGGGCCACCAGACCGCCGGGTCACGCGCAAGCTCAGCCCTGGCCTCGCTAATCATCCTGCCCCAGCTCGGGTCGTCCGCCTTCGCTCCGAGCCCGATGAACGTCAGAACCACTTCCGACATGATTGCCCTGACGAACCCGAGCGAGAAGCTGATAATCACGAGGTGGAACGTGTTCGGCAGGATGTGCCTGAAGATAATCCTGAAATGTCCCGCCCCGAGCGCCTTTGCGGCAAGGACGTAGTCGCGCTCCTTGTGCTTGAGGTACTCCGCGCGCATCAGGCGGCACAGCCCGACCCAGCCGACCACGCCGAGCGCGATTGCGACGTTGGTCAGGCCCTGGCCAAGCACGAACGTCAACGCAATCAGGAGTAGCAGCCCCGGCACGCTCGCAAGCGTCTGGTAGAGCCATTGTATCAGGTCATCTACCCACCCGCCGTAGTATCCAGCGACCGAGCCGAAGAAAACCGCGATTACTATGTAAATCAGCGACATGATGAGCGCAACCTGGAGGGAAATCCACGAGCCCTGAATGACGCGCTGGAACACGTCTCTTCCCTGTATGTCGGTGCCAAGAAGGTGGCTCCAGGAAGGCGCCGCGTAGGAGTCTATGGACTCCATGTTCCTCGCGAGGTTTCGCAGCTTTGCGGCTTCCTCGCTGCGGCCCGCCGTTGCGAGCTGCCGAACAATATCGGGAAGGTGCTTGAGAAACGCTTCCTTGCCATCCTTGCCGAGTACTGCAAGGCATTCCTTGATTCGTGTGGCCTCCGGAGTGCCAGCACCTGCCTTATCGCGCACTTCCGCCAGCAGCCGCCGGGCGTGTGCTTCGTCCGCCTTGTAGCTGGGGTCGTCATAGCCCGTTGCGATAAGGCCCAGCCCCACAAGGAGCGCTAGAACGAGGTACAGGAAGATTATCGAGAACGCTATCACGGCCAGCTTGTCCCTGCGCAGGCGGTACAGGGCATCTCCCCAGAGAGAGCGGCCCGGCTTTTCTTCGAGCACTTCCTGCACAGGTTGTGGTTCTTTCTCTTCCATGTCTATTTAAGCTGCACTCTCGGGTCAACAAGCGAATAGCAGATGTCGCCTATTAAATTCGCGAGCACGTAGAGTATCGCTCCTATGAAAGTGATGGCCTTGATTACGGCGAAGTCGTTTCCGTTAATCGCATTCAGGGCCAGTGCGCCCAGACCGGGGATTCCGTAGAAGTCCTCGAGCAGAAGACTTCCCATGAACAGGAAGGGCAGGGTAACCACGACGCGGGTGATAATCGGTATCATGGCGTTCTTGAGGACGTGCTTGAACAGTACCGTGTTCTGGTTGAGGCCCTTCGCACGCGCCGTGCGCACGTAGTCCTGGTTTATCTCGTCGAGCACCACCGTGCGGTAGAAGCGCACGTTCGCCCCGAGCGACGCCGCCATGTATATCAGGCCCGGCAGGACCAGGAACTTGAAGACTCCCAGGCCCCATTCGTACCCAGCCACGGGGAAGTACTTGAGCTGGTAGCCCAGCAGGTACTGCCCGATTATGATATAGGCGAGGAACGACACCGACATCCCGATAATGCAGAGAACCACTACGCTGCGGTCAATCCACGTATTCCTGTAGAGTGCCGTAAAGAGCGCTATTGAAATGGCCACTATCAGGGTCAGGAAGAACGCAGGCAGCATGAGGGAGAGCGACGGCCACATGCCGTCCCATATCATCGACGTTATTTTCTGGTGTGTCACTTCCGACCTGCCGAAATCGAAAGTGATAAGGCTCACCATGTTCCTGTAGAACTGCTCGTAGAGCGGCTTGTCGTAGCCGTGCTGCTTGAGGAACACATCTATCTGCTCGTCCGTCGCGTGGGGGCCGAGCCGCTGCTTGGCTATCGCCCTGCCGCTTGTTACGACGTTGAAGAGCACGAACGTGAGCAGCATGACGCCGAGCACTATCGGCACGAGGTAGACCAGCCGCCTGATTATATACGATGTCACCTGCGCTTACTCGCTTTGCTTCTTGACCCTGTATATGAACATGCCCGCGATTAAAAAAACCATGCCCAGGAAAGTATATGCCGGCCACGCCGTGGGCATGTTCCATTCCGAGCTGAGCTTCAGCCTGAGCTGCGGGTCCACGTTATGGTACTTGACCGTGTTGTATGCGAACGGGTGATGCTTGAAGTTCGTGCGCCATTTATGGCACAGCGTGTAGGAGAAATAGTTCAAGCCGAATATCCACGGGCAGTCTTCCGCAACCATCTTTTCCATATCGCGGCACAACCCCCACTTGCGTTTCGCCTCGTCTGGGTCGAAGTCCGACAGAGGTTCCATTTTTTCGAAAAGCCTGTCGTACTCGGGGTTGCAGTAGTTCGCGTTGTTGGGCCCGGCGCCCTGGCCGCGCGGGCCGTAGAAAAGCTGGAGGAAGTTCTCCGCGTCGGGATAGTCCGCGACCCACGACAGCGCGTATACCTGGGCCGTGTTGTTGTCCAGCTTCTTCTGGAACTCGTTCCACGTGTTTATGTTTATCTTGAGCTTCACCCCGAGCTTCTTCAGCTCCTGCCGGAAGAAGTCGGCGTACTGAATCGTCGTCGTGCTCGAGCCGGTCGTCTCGTAGCTGAGTTCGAGCTGTTTACCGTCCGGGCCTGTTCCGCCGGGATACCCGGCCTCCGCGAGCAGCTTCCTGGCCTTCTCGAGGTCGTACTCGGTGTATGGATTGACGAAGTCCGGGTCCGAGCAGGGGAATTCCGGCGGTATCGGGCTGTGCGCGCGCTCGGCGCGGCCGTTTGCGAATATCACGATTCTCTCCGGCCGGTTGTATGCGAGGCTCAGCGCCTGGCGCAGCTTTCTCTTCCTCGCGTTCTCCTCCGGCAGCTTCGGAAGGCTCGCCTCGATTTCAGCCGCTTCTTTTCTCAACTTCGCCGCCTTGCCCTTGTCTTTCTCTTCTTCCGCGGATTTACGCTTCTCCTCTATTAGCTGTTGTGCCCGTTCCGGATGCATCATTCCGAGGATGGGGTCGTTCATGTTGAACGCGGTGTAGCCGACCGAGTAGCTTCTGTACCTGAAGAGCCTCACGCCCTTGGCTTCCATGGAAGGAGAGAGGTCCATGAGGGAGGCCATCGCGCTGTTCCACGAGTCTTTCGGAATGCCTGAGATGTCAACGTATCCGCTGAGGAAATAGAGCCAGGCTGGCTGGTCCTGTTTGATTATGGTCCAGACCACGCGGTCAACGAGCGGGAGTTTCTTGCTCGCATCCTTGAGAAGCCCGAGTTCTTCATCCCCGGGATAGCCGGTATCGGGATTCGCCGGCTCGCCTTTGGACGGGTAGTATTCATCCCGGTAGCCGGGATTCCTTTCCATGACTATCTTGTGCCAGTGGTCCCAGCTTTTCAGGCGGAACGGCCCCGTTCCAACCGGGTTGTTGATGAATTCCTCGTCGTAGTATTCCACGGCTTCGCGCGCAACCGCGGCCGTATACGTCATCGACAGCACCCACAGCAGCCGGGGATACGGCTTCGTGAGCTTGAACTGCAGCGTGTACCTGTCAAGTGCTTTAAGACCTTCTATCTCGGTCGCGTAGTCCGTCTCTTTTTCCTTGCACTGGCTTGCCTCGTAGAATTTATCCAGGCCCTTTACATATCCTTCTATAAGCCAGAATCCCTTCGTGTCGCACTTGACATCGGCGAGCCGCTTGATGGAATAGACGAAATCGTCCGCAGTCAGCTCTCTGCCCCTGTTGTGCGGCAGACCGAAGCAGGGGCTATCCTGGAAGAAGACGCCTTTCTTTATCCTGATTTTGTATGTCAGCCTGTCTTCGGACACTTCTGGCATGGATTCGGCCAGGCACGGTTCGAGCTTGAAAGGCCTTTCGAGATAGGAGTGCTGGTAAAGGCATTCATATATCTGGGCTATGAAGGTGCTCGATAGCACGTCGCTCGACCTGACGGGGTCGAAACCCTTGGGGTCCTGGCTCTCGCGATTGTGAAGGACCTTGAGACCCTCTTCGCCCGCGTACGGATTGGACATGCCGCCGCAGCCGAAGAGCGGAAGGATAATACAGGCAGCCGTAAGGACGCTTAACAAGCGCAGCATACTTTCACCAGAAGTTCACAGTATACAAATCGAACGCGCTTTGTCAAGCCAAACTCCTACAACTGTAGTCGTTTTGGCATCCTGTACGCCTGCATTGTCGTGCAGTTGGCCGGAACGGGAAAAAATGCTTGAAATTCGCGGATGAAGCTCTATACTGATTTTATCAACCATCGGCGTCTCCCGAAAGGAGAAGCAATGAACAAGGCTCTGATTGCCGTTTCGGCCTGTATCCTCTCGGTGGCTCTCTTATGCGGCCTCAACTACGCGCAGGACGTTGGCCAGGCCAAGCGCCCCAACGAGGAAGATGCCACTCCTGTCGAATGGGGCAGCTACGAGTACGTCATCTCCTCCACGCTGGATGAAAAGCAGGAGGAATACATAGGCAAGTACATCAGGTTCGTGGACGAACTCTGCGTGCTTTGGGACGAGAGCACGCCCCACGACTCCAAGGAAGAGCAGGACGAGACTGCCCGGAAGGGATACAAGGGCGAGCATGACAACCAGACGTTCAAGGGCAAGTACGGCTACGTAAAGTTCGACACGAACTACTTCCGCTGCTTTCTGCCCAAGGAGTTCCAGACGAGTGTCAAGTACATAACCGACCTCAACGCGGATAAAAACTTCCAGGATGTCAAGAAGCGCAGGGCAAGGCGCAAGCTCATGTACATTTACGGCAAGCTCGTTCGCACCACCCTTTACGGCGAAGTTGAGACGAGAGACGACCCGACCAATGACACCAAGCCCGAAGAGGTGGTCGTGATGGTCCATAGAATCAAGAAGCCCGCCGAAAGGTTCTTCAAAGACGAGCCCAACGAAGAGGACCAGTAGCGTCCGCCGGGAAACGGGATTCCGGGCCGCTCCGGTCCTGGAGCACTGTCATGGATGATGCGGCCGCGGCCGGCAAGGAAACCCCTCTGCCGTTTCTGCTCAAGGTCGTCGCCATCTTTCTCGCCGCCGACGGGGCCTTCAAGCTGGCTGCCATATTCGGACACGCCATACCGGGACCCCTGATATTCGGTGCCATCGACAGCTATTATTACTACTGCCTCGTCGCGGTCGTTGACATCTCGCTGGCCGTGCAGATATTCGGGCGCGCGCACTACGCCTGGATTTGGAGCCTGGCGTTCTTCGTCCTGCGGGCCGCGGTGCTGCTGACCCACTTCGTTCTCTCGAGCCCCGTGTCCTGGCTGACACCCGGCGTACTCGGCCGCGTGCAGATTGTCGTCTGCATCGTGCTGTACGTGCTGCTCGCCCGCTACATCGCCAGCCGCCAGGTGCGCGAGGTCCTCTCTCCACACAAAGATAAATCCGAATGAATCTCTTCCGGAGGTGACATGGGTCTCTACATTGAGAGCGTCCCTAACATAAGCGAAGGGCGCGACCTCGAAATCGTAAGCACGATAGCCGCCGAGGTCGAGACGGTAAAGGGCGCCTACCTGCTCGACAAGAGTTCCGACGCCGACCACAATCGCTCCGTCATAACCTTCGCCGGCGAGCCCGATGCGGTCGGCGAGGCCGCGTTCCGGCTGATAAGCAGGGCCGCAAAGCTCATAGACCTGACGAAGCACGAGGGCAAGCACCCGCGCATGGGCGCAACCGACGTTGTGCCCTTCATCCCGCTCGGCGAGGCGCAGATGGAGCACTGCATCCGCATCGCCGCCAACGTCGCCAGCCGCGTGGGAAAAGAGCTCGAAATTCCCGTTTTCATGTACGAGCAGGCTGCAACGCGCGAAGACCGGCGCAACCTCGCCGCAGTCCGCAAGGGCCAGTTCGAGGGCCTGCGAGATGAAATCGGCACCAATCCCGACCGCAAGCCCGATTTCGGACCCGAGCGCATCCACCCCACCGCCGGTGCCACGGCAGTGGGAGCGCGCGAGTTCCTTATTGCCTACAACGTGAACCTCAAGAGCGACAACGTCGAGGCGGCGAAGAAAATAGCTAAGGACATCCGCGAGTCTTCAGGCGGCCTGCCTGCCGTCAAGGCAATCGGCTTGTTCCTGCCTGAGCTTGGCATTGCGCAGGTCTCCATGAACCTCGTCAATTTCAGGGCGACCTCAATGGAGACTGTCTATGCGGAAATCGAGCGCCGGGCGAAGGATGAGTTCGGAATAGATGTGCTCGAAAGCGAGCTTATCGGTCTCATGCCGGAGGCTGCCTATTCGGCAGGGCTCGAAGACAGGCTGAAAATCCGCGACTTCAAGCCGGACCAGATTGTCGAAGTGCGCCTGCGCTCCGCAATCGCCGGATCTTTGTAGGCATGTTTCTATTCCCCGCCTACTGACAGCACGCCGCAGCCGTTGATGCGGCTCTGCTTGAGTGCAAGCAGCGCTTCATTGGCCTGTTCGAGCGGGAATGTCTCCGTGTCAGTGTGAATCGGAATTTCAGCGGCATATTTCAGTAGTTCTTCGGCATCCTGCCTGGTGAAGTTGGCGACGCTGCGGATTGTCCGCTCGTGGTAGAGCAGGCTGTTGTAGTCGATTTCCGGGATAGGCGTCATGTAGATTCCGGCAAGCGCCAGCGTCGCGCCCTTCTCCATAACGCGCAGCGCTTCCGGCACGAGCTTCCCCGCGGGCGCGAACATGATTGCACCATCGAGCTTCTTAGGCGGAGAGTCTTCCGCGCCGCCGACCCACGACGCTCCGAGTTCCTTCGCGTGCTCGCGGTGCGACCCGGCGCGAGTGAAGACGAAGACCTCGATTCCGAGATGGCGCGCAACCTGGATTGTGACGTGCGCCGAAGCGCCGAAGCCGTACATACCGAGCACATCGCCCGGCTTCGCCTCGCTGAGTCGAAGCGCGCGGTAACCGATAATCCCCGCGCAGAGCAGGGGCGCAGCCTCGATGTCCGGGAAGCCTCCTGGAATCGGATAGGCGAAATATTCGTAGGCCAGTGTGTATTCCGCGTATCCGCCGTCGAAGTGTAGGCCGTTGAACTTCGCGCTGTAGCACAGGTTCTCCCGGCCCGATTTGCAGAACCTGCACTTTCCGCACGTCCAGCCGAGCCAGGGCATGCCGATTCGGTCGCCCTTTCTGAACCGCGTCACGCCCTCGCCGACCGCGTCAACCGTGCCGACTACCTGGTGACCCGCCACGAGCGGGAGGCGCGGCAGTTCAAGCTCGCCTTCGATGGTGTGAAGGTCGGTGTGGCATATTCCGCAGACCGAAACTCTCACGCGCACCTGACCCGCCGCAGGCACCGGCTCCGGCAGGTCCGCAAGCTCCAGCGGCCTGTTCTCGATAAGGCCCGGCTCCTTGAGAATCATAGCCTTCATTTGTCTTTCGATTGCTTCTCTTCGAGAATTTTTTCAAGCATCTTCTCGATATTCGCCAGCCTCTTCTCCAGCGCCTCGACTTTTTTGGTAAGAGTATCGAGCTTTTTATCCAGCGCGCTCTTCGCAAGTTCGGGGAACAGGTCGCCGATGCCGAGCGTGGAGTATTTGTCGGTGGGCGTGTCACCGAACTTGTGGAACGCGACGTGCAGCCTGCGCGCCGCCGGCTCGAATACAATACTCTGAAGCGTCGCCTGCTTTTGGAACACCGACGCGAGTATCTTCTTCATCGATTCAACGTCGAGCTTCTCGCTCTTTTTCTCAACTTCCTTGAATTTATCGTAACGCCAGCAGGGCACGTCTGCTTTTTTCATCTTGTCGGTGACGAAGTGGTTCGAGGCGTAGATTATCTCGCCTTCCGGCTCTCTGAACGCGACGCCGCCGGGTCCTATTTCAGCCACGACCGCCTTGCCGGCCGCATCGCATATTGTCAGCGTGCTGGCCCGCAGCGGCTTGTCTTCGAGGTTTTCCAGCTTCTTCTTCGCCTCCTCGACAGTAGTGCAGGTTTCCAGCAGCAGCCGGTACAGGTAGCCGGGCGGAATTCCCTGGAACGCCTGCTCATCCTTCGCGTTGACGCTCGTCGTATTGGCCAGCGACAGACCTTTTTCGTTCATTCCCGAATAAGCCCCGAGGATGCCGACCACTCCGACTGTCGCGTAGGAGTAACCCTTTTCGGGGTGATAGACGGCCACCATGCCTATCTTGTCAGCAAGGCCCGGCATGACTGTCTGGCCGAGGTTACGCCCCAAGATGAGTTTGCCGTCCTTCGTCCTGCTGCCCCATGCGGCGATTGTGCTGCACTTGAGCTCGCCCAGCGCGTTGACAATCAGGATTGTCGTGTAGCTGATTCCCGTCGTCCGCGCAATGCTCTTCATCTCGGCGACGTACTGCTTCGGTATGGACCGCTCGACGGCGTACGCCATCTGCCGCGCCTTGCCTTCGTCAAGCTCGATGAGCTTCTGTACCGTGCCACCCAGCAGCGCAAGCAGTCGCTTCAGAAGCGTTCCGTACTGCTTACCCATCTCCTTGTCCGAGCCATAGAGATGCATTACCGGAACATCGTTTACCACCTTCAGCGTTGCCTTGCCGTCCCGCGCCCCGGTGTAGAGCACCTCCTTGATTACGCCCGAAATAATTTCCTCGGCGCTCTTTTCCTGGCAGTAAGAGCGTGGCAGGGCGGCACCCGCAAGCAGCAGCATCGCAGCGGCAATCAGAATCAGCCTGCTTGTTTTCATTTTCGTTCCTCTGTATTCAGCTTCAAGAGCACTTATTGTCCCGCCTTCAGTCGTGCAAATCAAGCATTACTCCAGTGAGTTCCTTTGAATCAGAATGATGCACGAGGTAAGCAGCTGTTGGGAAATCGGTTCGGGAGGGGAAAAAGTAGTTGAAATCGGTGTGCGGCGCAGTAGGATACTTAGTCTAAGATATTCAGATACGGGAATACAGCTATGTCAAGAGTATGCGATATCTGCGGGAAAAGCGTCGGCGTGGGCAACAACGTCGCCCGGAGAGGCCTGGCCAAGTACAAGGGCGGCGTCGGCCGCAAAACGACCGGCGTGACGAAACGGAAATTCAGGCCGAACGTCCAGAAAATGCGCGTCGAAATCAATGGGACTGTGAAGCGCATGAAGGTCTGCGCCCAGTGCCTGCGGGCCGGCAAGGTGAACAAGCCCCGCAAGCGGCAGAAGCAGTGAGTTTGAGACGGGCCACGTGCGCAAATCAATGCATTCTGCGGCCTCCAGGGCGGACCCGCCGGGAAGCCCAAGCAGTGCGCGCCGTAGAGTTTTCCACAATCGGGATTCACGCCTTCCAGCGGCCATAGAAAGCTGTCTGAAAGGAGACCCGGGACGGTAGAACCGGTGATACCTGCTTGCGCAAAAGTTCTCAACAGCTTACTTTCAGTGACGCAACCTATTACTTCCCAATACTTTACAACGACAGGAACGGGAAACCCGTCTGCAGGGGATGCATATCCGGGGAATTGGCAAGGGTTTAGTGCTTTTCCGGGGCTTTATGTTTGCGCGGTATAGTTATCCACAAGTTATCCACATTCGCACAGGATAGAGGCTGGCAGTGTTAGTAGGCGAGGAGCTGACAAAGAGATACGGCAAGAAGCTGGCTGTTGACAGGGTTTCTTTCGAGGTGCGCAGGGGCGAGATTGTTGGACTTCTCGGGCGAAACGGCGCGGGGAAAACGACCACTTTCCGCATGACAGTCGGTGTCATATCGCCGGATGGTGGGAAAGTCACTCTGGACGGGGTCGATGTGAGCCGCTACGCCATGTACAAGCGGGCCCGGCTCGGCATAGGCTACCTCCCGCAGGATTCGTCCGTGTTTCGCGGCCTGACGGTCCAGCAGAACGTCATGGCGATTCTGGAGATAGTGGAGCGCAGCAGGGAGGTGCGCAGGGCGCGCGCGCGGGAACTGCTGAGGGAGCTTGGCATAGAGAAGCTGGCAAACTCGCTGAGTTCGACGCTTTCCGGCGGCGAGAGGCGGCGGCTGGAGATTGCGCGGGCGCTCGTGACGAGGCCGAAGGTGCTGTTGCTCGATGAGCCGTTCACGGGAATCGACCCCATCGCGGTGGGCGATGTGAAGGAGCTTGTCGTGGGGCTTGTCAAACGCGACATAGGCGTCCTCATAACCGACCACAACGTGCGGGATACGCTTTCGATAACCGACAGGGCATACATACTCGAAGACGGCAGGATACTCGCGCGGGGCACACCGGAGGAGCTGGTCGAGAACAAGGCTGTGCGAGATTCGTATTTCGGCGAAGGCGTTTCGTCCTCGCTTTCCGAGGAAATCGAGAGGTGGCGCGTGAAGAGGGGTGAAAGTTCCGCGCCGAAGGCAGCGGCGGAAACGGAGTCGGAGTGACGGAAGAAGAGCACGGCACGGAGAAAAGCGCCGCGAAAATCGGGATTCGGGCGGCTTCGAGCCGCGTGCCCGAGGTGGCTGCAGTGCTGGCGTGGCTTGTGCCGGGGCTTGGTCATTTCTACCTCGGCAGGCGTCCCAAGGCGATAATCCTGCTGTGCGCGATTATGAGCGCGTTCGTAATCGGGATTGCGCTTGCGGATTTTCAGGCGATTTCGCTCGAGCATCACAAGTACGCGTTTTTCGCTCAGATAGGTGCGGGCGGCCCGACGCTGTCGGTGCTTGCAGCGACTGCGGGTGGCCTGGCGCCGCCGGGCGGGCGCGAAGTTGACCCGCTGCACTCCATCGGGCTATTATATACGATGGTCGCGGGACTGCTGAATTTCGTTGTCGCCTGCGATGCATACGAACGTACGGTGAAGGAAAAGCTCAATGCTGGCTGATATTATCTTTTTCCTGCTGATAACTCTGATAACGTCCGTCGTATCGCTTGCGATAAAGTACGACGAGCCGCGTAAAATCATGCTTGCCTCGCTGAAGCTCTTCGCCATGATAGTCGGCGGGGTGCTGCTATTCTGTATTGTCGTGCAGGTGCTGCAGGCAAGCATGTAAACATGTACACTTATTACGCACTTCATGTGCAACTCCCGGGCAGATTGTCGGCCTGCGCGGCGGGCGGTCAGGACGTCCCGGCGGGCGACGGAGGCAATGCCATGAGGGGAAAGAGCTTAGGCAGACGACCGGGGGCAGCCCGGTATTTAGCGGTCGCGGCGGCGCGAATGGCATCAGATTTGCATTCACATTGAGCGGACAGTATGGAGAAGCGATAATGGAAAAGGCGCGCGGATTCACTGAAATTCTTAAGCTCGTGATGATATCGCTGGCCCTCGTATTCGCGGTGTCGGCATTCACGATGGTGCTTCTGAAGCGCGACAGAGCCTCGGGCGAGGAAGTTGTGCGCACGATAAGGATACCGGACCCGCCCGAACCGGTTGCCGATGAACAGGTTCCCGATGTGCCAGTGCCATTCAATCCGGAAATGCTGAAACTGGAAATCGCCGACCTCAAGCTGAAGCAGAAGCGCGCCGACCAGGCCGTTGCGGCGCTCAAGGCCAGGTACGCCAAGGATGGGAAGCTACCGGATAAAATCGTGCTTGAAACTCCCACCGACAGACCCAGGCCGCTGAACCAGGATACGGAAGCCACGCCGAATACGGCGCCGCTCGAGGTTTACCCCAACGAAAAGCGGATTGAGTTCGATGCGTTCGTGGTGCTCGACAAGAGCACTCTGATAGAGGTGCTGCTGGCCGGGCCTCGCGGCAAGCTCCACGAAAGCCTGCTGAGGACTTACGTTAACGCTTACGACGTATGGCAGGGTTTGGCTCTCCTGGGGCTGAAGCAGTCGTACCCGGCACGCTACAAGGGCGACCTTGTCCGGCTCGAAGGGGACAGGATCATAGTCGAGTTCCGGTACAAGGACAAGGACGGCAAGGAAGTCACGAAGCGCGCAGAGGATTTCGTGTATCACCTGGGGGTCGGCGGCCACATGCCCTACGAAAGCTGGGTCTATGTCGGGTCGCGCTTCTTCGTTCCATACCGGTTCATGCTTAAGGTTACGTCCGGGGGAGAGGTCCTTGATGCCACGCGGGTGGACATGGAACTGGAGGACGTGCCCGACCCGGCGAGCAAGGCCGAAGTCGATAAGATAAAGGCGGGGCTCCCCGAAATCGTGCTCGAAGCGGCGGGGAATACAGTAAGAGACTGCAGAGTCGTCGGCGTGAAACGCGAAAAGGATGAGACAGGCGAGGAAATTTACGTGCTCGAATGCACCGAAGGCGAGGAATTCCTGATTTGCGAGAAGACGGAGAACATAATCGCGACGTGGCACTGGCCCACGGCGATTATTGATAATCCTCTCAAGGAAGCCGGAGACGACACGCTGTACAGGCCGTACGAAGGCGTCGTGCCCCCTGTCGGCACGAAGGTCAGGGTCATTATGCGTCCCGATGAGAAGTACAACAAGACGCGTTCGGAAGCGCAGCCGCTGAGCGGGGGTTAGCATGGAGATTCCCGCGTCGCTCGGCGAGCGGATAGAAGAAGCGCGCAGGCGCCTGCAGTCGCACCGCAGGTGGCGGGCTTGGCTTACTTACTCCATGCCGGTCTGCGGGGCGTGCCTCGCGCTTGCGATTGTCAGCCGTGTAATATACTTCCCGTATTCATCGGCGATTGTCGCGGCCTGTGCCGCGTTCGGGCTGGCCGCAGCCGCCGCAGCCGTCGGAAGGACCAAGGTGGACGGATTCACCGCGGCAGCACGCCTCGACCTCGCCGAGGGTCTAAAGGAACGGCTTTCCACCGTGACCGAGTATGCCGGCGTGGATGGGACCGGTGAAGTGATGGAGGCCCTGCTGGCGGATGCGGTGGCAGCCGCGAAGGACTGCGCTCCCGCACGGTCGCTCGTATTCCGGGCGCCGTACAGCCTGCCTATCACGCTCGGGCTGGCGATAGCCGTAATTGCGCTCGTTCTCGCGCCGAGAGCGTTCGGCCGTTCGGAGAGCAGCCTGCCGGCCATAGAGCGCATCGCCCTGCACGAATCGATAAGGCTCAACGCCACGCTCCGGCTTCTCGACGAGCGCAATGTACCCGGCGAAATTACGAATCCGATGAAAAAGATTAAAGAGGAGCTTGAGAACGGGAATATATCTTCTGCAAGGCAGAGGCTTGCCGCTTTCAGGATCAATATCGAGGAGCAAATAGCGCAAGCCGAAGAGCGGGATGGCGTTCTGGATGAAATGCGCGAGTCGGATACGCTCAGGAAGCTCGCCGAACTGCTGTCGGCAGGCGCCGCACCGCAGGCGGTTGCGGAAGAAGCGGCGGCAAGATTCGAGGAAAATCTCCCGGGCGTGAAGGAAGCAATTCGAGACGTTCTGGAAAAGCTCGACAAAGACTCCGAACTTCGAGAAGAGATAGAAGAAGCCTTCGAGGCGGCCAGGAAAAACGATGCACTTGCTTTTGCGAAGGCCATGGAGAAGCTCGGACGCAAGACAGCGGACCTGCCGGGAGCCGGGGAACTCAAAATGGCCAAGGCAAGGCTCGAATCGCTGGACCAGAAGCTTGGCAATGCGGGGGATTACACTTCTCGGAGCGAGGAAGGTACTGGGCGAACCGGCGCGGCTTCGGAAGGAACGCCGACCGTGCCCGAAATTACCGCCCAGACCGCGCTCGACGAGGCGATGGAAAGGGAAAAAGTTCCTGAGAGATTCAGGAACCTTGTGAAGGTATATTTCGCGAGGTCTGAAGAAAACGCGAGGAGGTGAAGATGAGGACTATGCTGGTAATACTGGCTGTCGTGGCCGCCGTTGCGGTGGGTTGCGAGTCGAAAGACACGGGGCAAAAACCGGACGGGGAGCCGCAGGGCACGACCGCAGTCGGGGCGATAGAGAAGGGCCTGACGTATCTCTTCTCGTTCCAGAAGGAAGACGGGTCGATTATCAACGACCAGCAGGGAGCGGAACTGGCGGCGCTCGGGGTGACCGGGCTTGCCGTTAACGCGGCCGCAAACGCCCCCAAGGAAATAAAGGACAAGTACAAGGATAAGATAGGCAAGGGCTGCCAGTATATTTTGAAGAAACAGATGACCGACGGCTCCTTTGCCGGGACCGAGGGCTTGCCCACGTACACGACTGCAATCGCGATAATGGCGCTTCACGGCGCAGACTCTGAGAAATACTCGGAGGCTGTCAAGAAGGGGCAGGAATACCTCATTAAGGCGCAGTATTACTCCGAGGTAAACCCGGATGACCTAAACTACGGAGGCTGGACGTACGGGCAGGAACAGAAAAGTAAGAAGGAGGACGCCAACCTCTCGACGACGCATTTCGCTTTGATGGCGCTGAAAAACACCAACCTGCCGAAGGACCACGAAGTCTTCAAGCGTGCGTCTTCTTACCTGACGAAATGCCAGAACAACTCGGAAACCAACACGCAGACCGAGTGGAAGGTTCTTTCCGACGGCGGATTCACGTACGGGCCGAAAATGACCCGAGCATCCAGCGACAAGAAGGGGCTTAAAGACAAAGACGGTAAGGAATACTTCCCGTCGTACGCCTCTATGACCTACGCCGGCTTCAAGTCGCTGATTTACGCGAACGTGCCCAAGGATGACCCGCGGGTGCTGGCGGCCCTCAACTGGATTAAGAACAATTACACTCTCGAAAAAAATACAGGCATGGGCTACCGCGAGAACGAAAAGAAGGAGATGGAGCAGCAGGGGCTCTATTACTTCTACACCGCGTTTGCGAGGGCCATGGATGCCTGGGGGCAGAAGGAAATCGAAGAGGCCAACGGCACCAAGCATGACTGGGCGAAGGAACTGAGCCAGAAGCTGATTGAGAAGCAGGACAAGGACGGCTCCTGGGTCAATCCCGCTGAGGACAGGTGGCAGGAAGGACAGAGAGCCATTGTGACCGGTTATTCGGTTGACGCTCTCAACATCTGCGTGAAGTGGCTTAACAAGTAGAACACGACAGCAAAAAGCGACAGCCGTGCCGGTCCAGAGCCGGCACGGCTATTTCATTTTTTCGAAAAAGATGTGTTCTTTCGAATATCGCGCTATCTTCCTTAGAAGCTCCCTGTGTGCGGCGTAGTCGGCGACGGACACGAAGCGGGTAAGCTGGCGGTAGTTGTCCTCGAAGACCACAGTGTTTCCTTCCTGCCTGCAAGAAGCCTCGTAAGTGACGTACTTCGAGCCGAGCTTGAGCGGCGATGGCAGGTACTTGAGCCTGTAGCCTTCGGGTATGTTGACGGTGAGCTTGTTTCGTTTCTCCTCCGAAGTCTTGTAGTCGATATCGTACTTCCTTTGTTCCTGGGCGGCCTCGGGAAACGAGTAGTCCAGCCCGGGAATCTTGAATACGAGCAGGTCGCCCGCTTTGACGGCGTATCCGGGGAGCTTGAAGCCCATGCGCCATTCGAACTGTTTTTCGAGCTTTTCGGCGTTTTTGGATTCGAAACTCTCAAGAACCGCGCCGGGCGAGTACGAATTGATGAACGACTGCAGGAACTTGTCGGTCTGGTCCTTGTTCATGTTTGTGAAGCGCCAGCGATAGTACGACTCCCAGTGACCGGTGCTTAGCTGAAGGAAATCGATGCCGGCGTCCCCGTCCGGCGACAGCGAGACTGTGTACTCCCTGCTTCTCAAGCCGCGGGATGGGTCGGGCACGGGTATGAGCCTGACTTCGGCGAGAATCGGGTTTATCACGTACACTCCGTGGTCATCCCAGCGAAAGGTGGGATACCTGTAATGCGTCGCCGTCGGGTCGAGGTAGAAAATAGTGCCATCGAGCCTAATCTCGACAATTGCATGGTTGCCACCGAGGGTAGGTATCTCGGTCGGGATTGCGGGTGAATCGCTGGTATTAATCCACACGGGGTAGGCTTCCTTCACGCCCGCCGCTCGAAGGAGCGTGGAGAAGAGGATGGCGCAGTCGATGCAGTCGCCGCGCTTGCTTTCGAGCGTCTCTCCTGCTGGATGCCCGCACATGCCGCTCGCAATGGAGCCTTTTATCGACACGTACTTAATCTGGCGCTGGACGTAATGGTAGAGAGCGGCTATCCTGCCGTGGATGTCGGCGATGCCTTCCGTGACCTCTTCCGCGGCTTTCTTCAGGGGCTCTGTGACCTCCATGCGCGGCCGCAGGCGGTCCGTCGCCCATTCCTTGATATGCGACCAGTCCTTGAACGGAGAGCACTCGATGTGCGGCACGACATCCCCGATGGGTGGCATGCTCGACTCCTCGACGACCGCGGGCTGGTTGCGCATCTCCCAGATATAGGTCGTGGTTCCGTGCCCGAAAACCTTCCTGGGCTGCCGGGCTTCCTCCGGCACGTTCCATGTGACGTAGTATATCTTCTGGTCGCTCGGGATAGCGACATCCAGTCTTGAATGGACGAAAGGCTGGGTCCCGGCGAAACTCCACGACTGGAAGAACATCTCCGGGTCATACGGGTTGAATACTTCGATTTCGACCGTTACATCAACGATTGAGCCGACCTTGACTTCTGGTATCTGGCAGGTCTTGTTCTTGCCGCGTCCGAAAAAGACAGCCTCGCGCGAGGGCTCGGAAACCTTCACGGAAGCCGGGTCATAGTCGTGAACCGTGCCGTCCGGGTCGATGGAACGCGCCTGGAGGAAACGGGCGTTGCGCCTCTCGTCGAAGTAGAGGCTCTGGCTGGCGAGCGCGAGCTTGTCCGGATGCAGAATCTTCGTGGCCGAGCGGTATCTGAAGAGCCACGTGCCGTCGGCACGCTTCTCTTCGTATCCGTAGTCCTCGAGCAGTATGCTCTTGGCGTCGGGGAAGCGCTTGACAGACGCCGCGGCCGATTCGAGCAGGGCCTTCACATCCTCGGCGACAGCTGCCGAAGCCTGCACCTGCCCGGACTTTTCGTGAACCTGCACGACCTGCTTCACCCGGCTGCGCGGCATCTTCGTGCCATCGGCGAGCTTGAGGGTGTTTCTCTCGTACGTGACCGATTTGGCGCTGATTTCCGTGCCGTCGTGGAGCGTGACAGTCACATCCGCCCTCACGGAAACGGCGGCAAACAGCAGAAGGAGCGCCAGCGCTGATGCCCTCTTCAAGTTCCTCACGGGTCGCCTCCGTCAGTTTCAGTCTGATTTTTCTATTACAACCCATTCCTTGGCGAGATGGGCGCTGTCCTTGATTGCCTTGATGAAGACCTTATACATCTGCGGCGGTTCGTAGATTCCGGTCCGCTCGAATCGGTCCTTGAACACAATGGTGTCCTCTTTCTGGGCGAACGAAGCCTCGTACGACATGAATGGCCTCGAACCCTCGTACGACTTTACTGCCGCGGGCATGCTTCTCACCTTGAAACCTTCGGGGAGCTTTATTACAGCCGTGTTCTCGAACAGCCTGCGCCTGTCCCAGAACATCGGCAGGTCACGCTCGTACTTCTGGATGGAGGAGGCGTCGTAGTCGAGTTCCGGTATCCTGAAAACGAGCATCTCGCCCCCCGCCGTGAGGGCGTAATCCCCGACCTCGTACTCGTATTGTATAACCACCGGCCTGGTCAGGTCACCGAACTCTTTCGGCTGCTTCGGGGAGTAATCGAGAAGCTTCGCATTGGGGTGTATTCCCGAGACGACGCGCTCGAACCGCTGCTTGAGTTCTTCCGGCTTCATCGCTGACCACGTGCGCCACGAGGTCTCCATGGCCCCCAGGGGCTTCTCGGTGCGCCTGACTCGTATGCCTCCGTCCGCCAGAAGCTGTATTTCCGAGTGAGTCGTCACGCGCTCGGTAGAGGAGTCGGGCACGGCGGTCTCGATTAACGCTGGGGCTGCGGGCTCCACCTGGAGACCCGTGAAACCCTGAATGCCGGACGGGACGTACCCGAAGCTATCGAACTGGGTTGTGGGGCAACAGTATACGCTCTCATCTCCCGCGGTAACTTCGAGGACGGGAGTGTCCAGAGGCCAGAGGCACGCGTTCTCCGGGGGCAGGTAGCCGCGGTCGCGCCGGTGCGCAAGAAGCAGCCTGCTTTTCACGCTGGCCCATTTCAGCATCGCATGCAGGAGAAACGCCTTGTCGAGTGCATTCGCCTGCCCGGCGGCTATCGTATCCTCCGGGCTGTGGGGCATGAAACCGTATTCACAGGGAGAAATATCCAGGAGCCTTATATCGGCAGCGACGAAGTTATAGAGGGCGCGCGCCTTGTCGAGTGCAGATTCCTTGTCTCTGGTGATGTCGTTGGCCTTTCGAGCGACCGAGCTGTCCAGCCCCTGGGCCAGCAGGGAGGCTGCTTTTTCGGCGTATTCCCCGGCTATTCTCTTCCAGGAGTCTTTCAGCGAGACTGCCACCCACGGCAGGAGGTCGGAGTAGGGCGGCATGAGGTTCTCCGGCTCGAACCGGGGCATGTCGGTCGAGACAATCGTATGAGTAGAGCCTCCCGGTCCCGTCTTGCTGAACGTGGTGATTTTGTCGTTGTCCCGGGTGCCGATTCCCGTCACGATGACCTCCACGCCCGGTGCCGCCTTGACGGCGATTTGGCAGAAGAGGACCGGCTCTGTAAGCTGCAGGTATTTCCTCAGGTACAGCGGCCTGAACGTGGAAGCGGGCTTGAACTTGAGCTGATAGCAGCAGTCGATATACCTGTTCACATCGATATTCTTCAGAGACCACTTGAGCCTGTGCGCGTTGTCGTATTGCGGATAGAGCCCGAACCGCGAGCCATCCTCGATGGCGCTCTCGTCAATGTGAAACAGCTCGCCGTTCTCTGATATGGTGCGGGCGAACAGTATCTCCGCCGTCGCACAGTCGGAAAGGTAATCGACGTAGTCGTTGGCGATTCCCATCCCGCGGCGTGCGAGGATTTTCCGAATGCAGCGGCGGGTGACGGTGTAGGACCGGTCTTTTTGTATTTCCACCACGAAGGAGTCGTAGACGGTTACGTACGCTGATTCGGGATACTTCGCGGGAGTGATTTCTCTCTTGAGAACTTCCCGCAGCACAGGGTCGCTTATCTGTTTCGCGTTGGACTTGTCGTCATCGAGGCGCTTGCGCTGGAACTCTACCCGCAGGACCTGGGCGGCTGGATATTCCTTCGTGGTTGAATCCATGAGAGTGAATACGTACGTGCCGTCAGGCTTGATCTGCTCCAGCCTGCCCGGATGCTCTTCGCCCTTGTCGAGATACAGGATATCGCAGCCCAGCGGCATTTTCTTAGGTTCTGGTGGGGCTTCTTCCTGAACCTGCACGGAGAATCTGCAGGCGGGGAGAAGCACTAGTAACATCGCGATTACTGCAAGATGTTTCATTTTCAAGCCTCCGGTATTCAAGGTAGGTCCGGTGCCGCGATTCTATCGGGTGGAGTTCATCCTGTCAAGGACAGGAGCTACAGATACAGATTGTTGCGGTTGATATAGCCTGCCACGGAAGGAGGCACGTGCTGCTCGAACGGCCTGCCGAGACGTATATTGTCCCTGACGGCTGTGCTTGAGATATCGACCGGCTCCGTATTCAGGTAGGCTTTCCTGAGAGCGTCGAGCTGCTCCTCAGGCAGCGTATCCTTGAGCTTGTCAACATCTCCCGGAGAGAACTTGCTCCGGGGGATTACGATGGGCGAGGCGAGCTGGAGAATCCTCTCGGGATTTTTCCACGTCGCAAGCTCCGGGACTGTGTCGGCGCCCATGATGAAGAAGAACCGGGCGCCGGGATTCTCTTTTGCGAGAACTTCGAGCGTTCTGTAAGTGTACGATACGCCGGGCAGCTTCATTTCCAGGTCGCTTGCTTCCAGGTATGGCAGTTCTTCCGCGGTCAGGCGGGCCATCTCGAACCTGTGCTCGAAACCGCCGAGTTCGCCTGCTTCCTTGTGGGGCGGCCTTGCTGCAACGAGCAGCCTCACCATGTCGAGCGAGTGTGCTTCCTTCGCCGCGCGTGCCATCATTAGGTGGCCGTTATGGGGTGGGTTGAAGCTTCCTCCGAGGAGTCCGATTTTCATTGCACAGCCTTCCTGGCGCGAAGCACTTTGCTTAGGTGCAGCAGGTGGCCCTGCGACAATGTCATGAGACAGTTGAGCCTGTCTGAGGCTATCACGAGGTCCGCATCCTTGCCGGTTTCAATGGAGCCTTTGCGCCCGTGAATGCCGAGGACGCGCGCTGGCTGGATTGTCGCCATGGCCACGGCCGCCTCCAGCGGCACACCGAGCTTAATGACGTTGCGAACCGCCGCCGACATGGTCATGGTCGACCCTACTATCGTGCCTTTCCTGTTTCTTATCGGCCCCTTCACGCCCGGCAGGCCGGCTGGACGCATAGCATCTGTCACGAGCGTGACGCGAGTCAGCCCCTTAAGCCGGAAAAGGATTTTCATGAACTGCGAGCTGACTATCTCCGGCTCCGGGATGAGCTGCGCGCTTACCCGGTCGTCGAGATAGACTGCTTCGAGCGCGCCGGGGTCGCGCGCGTTCTCCGGAAAGACGAAGGTATTGGGCACGTGGGTCGCATGGGTCATTCCCGCCGCGAAAGCGGCCTTTGCCTGCCCGTATGTTGCACAGGTGTGGGCTATGGCCGTTACGATGCCGCGTTTGCGGCAGTGCCCTATCAGCTCGAGAGCGCCGCTTCTCTCCGGCGCGACCGTAATCATGCGGACTATCCCGCCGGATGCCTCGTTGAGGTTGTCCACCTCCCGAGGGCCGAGCCGCCTGAGCTTGCCCGGGGCGAGCGCACCGGTCTTTTTCACGTTCAGGTGCGGGCCTTCGAGGTGAATACCAAGGAGGGCGGGGTGTCTTGTGCCTGCTGCTGAAATCAGCTCGACCGTCTTTCTCAGGCGCGGTTTCGTGTCCGGGAACGTGGTCAGGAGAAGCGAAGTGGTGCCGTGCCTTGCGTGGCCGTCGAGTATCCTGAGAATCGACTCCGGGTCGGAGTCATTTACGGCGCCGCCGCCGCCGCCGTGAACGTGCAGGTCGATAAAGCCTGACAGCAGGTATCTGCCGCCTGCGTCGATTTCGAGGTCCGCTCCGTGCGGTGGGCGCGGGCCGCGACCCATGGCGAGAATCAGGCCGTGTGCCGCGAGAAGCCAGGAGCGCTCCACGAATCCGCCCGGCGCGAGTATGGCCGCGTTGCGTATAAGGACGGACTCGATGTCCGGAACGCAAACTGGACCGCTACTTGCCTTCTTCGGTGTCTTCTTCCTTCTTTTCTTTGGGTTCGTCTTTCTTCTCTTTCTTCGGGACGGTTATCTCTATCTTTCCGCAGTAGACCGTCGTCCTGTCGTTGTCCGCAGCGTACTGCTCGAGCATGAATACCAGGTCTGGCTTCACCACGGCGTTGAAGTTTTCCTCGTCGTTGGTCTTGACCACGATGGGCTCCTTCAGCTCGAACTGCTCCCTGTTGATGAGCAGGGTATATTTGGCGACGTTTTTCACGCGCACGTTTATAACGTTCCCCTCAGCCTTTGCCTCGATGGAACCGGTCGTCTTCGTGCGCCTGTATGCCGGCTGGGGCTTTTGCATGGGGAACTGCCCGGAGAATTTCTTTGTCTCGCCGCCGCGCGTGTATTCTCCAGTGAGCTTGTCGCCGTGCTTCTTCGCGCCGAGCACCTTGCGCATGTCGCCGAAGTCCTTCAGGTCAGTGTCATCGAGCTTGGTGATTACATCTCCGGCCGCGAGTCCCGCCTGCGCGGCCACGGAACCTTTGAGTACGCCCCGTACTCTTACGCCGACGCCTTTGTACTCTTGGTCAACGTATACTCCTATTTTTACGGGACCTGGCTCTACGATGAGGTTTACATCCTTGAAGTCGGCGTTGTTGCCGACATCCTTGATTTCATCTATCCTGACCCAGTCGCAGCGACCCACCTCGGTATCCGCCGTTTCCCAGATGACGCGGGAAGGTTTCGAGCTGCGCGTCGTCTTCTCCACGAATTCCATGACCCGCGGCATCTCCTTGTCGAAGTAGCTCATATCGTGACCCGCCTCGGGATAAGCGGTCCAGTCGATGGTAATTCCCGCCTTGCCGAGCTGGTCGATGAGCTTCTTTGCTCCGGCCGATGGGTAGAGCGGGTCCTGTCCGCCGTTAGTGGCGTGCACGGGGCGATTTAGCAGATTGCGGGGATAGCACTGGTACGGACCCGCTCTCGGCACCACAAGGCTGCCGGACAGGGGAATGAGTCCCGCGAAGGCGATTGGCTTGTGAAAGGCCATCCAGTATGTGCCGCTTGCGCCGTCCGAAAACCCCGACAGAAATACCTTGTTCTCATCGACGTTGTAGTGGTGCTTGGCATAGTCGAGCTGACTCAGCACGTTGCAGGAACCGACCTTGCTCCACCACACGGCGCTTCCCTCGCCGTGAGGGATAATGAGGATGAAGCCCTTTTCGGTCGCATAGGAGCCCCACAGCCTGCGGCGCCCGGCCAGTTGCTGTACTGGAACAATTGCCGGCCGGCTGACGCCTCCGTGCAGGTCGTAGAAAACGGGATATTTCTTAGCCGGGTTGTAATCTTCCGGTACGTAAAGATGATACGGACGCTCCTTGCCGTCAGTGCACTTGTTGTAGAGTACCTGCCACCCGGTCTTGACATCCTTATTATACTCGCGGCCCTTGCACAGGCGCTTCTCTATATCGAGCGGGTCCACCCCGGCGAACCTGAGCAGGTTCACCGCGTGCTTCTTCGCCTTCTCGTCTGAGGCGGCGAAGTAATTTTTCATCAACCCGTCAACGTCTACCTCTTCCTGCTTCTCCTGGGCGTAGCCTGATGCCAGGACAAGCGTGCAGGCGGCAGCAAGCAAGGTTGATAACAACACTTTCTTCACGATGTTTCCCCTTTCACTGTGTAACATAGCCTGTAATTCCCTGCGGAAATGATAACGCTAACCCGGCCCAATCTCAAAGCCTATCTTTCGGGCTTCGAGAAGTGGTTTGACGCGGAGCAGGGCTGCTGCTATATTTTGAATTTCACCTTTGGGAGAACTTTTCTCGGCGCGCATTGTCTAAGCATTATGAACAGGCATTTTAAGCGCACTTACGGAAGGAGGTTCGGGATGAGGTATGTTGGCTGGTTGCTTTTCGCAGGCTGCATTGCGATTGCGGTGGTCTGCATCACGACCGAGACGTTCGGCAGAATCAAGCTCGTTACACTGCCGAAGAGGGAAAGAATCGATGTCAGGCTGGAGAAGGACAATTTCACCTTGTGCGAGGAAGAGCGCACTCTGACGCTCCAGCGCGGCCGCAACAAGGTCGATTTCTCATGGGCCAACACGTACATCGACAAGGGTTCGATTCAGTTCCGAGTCGTCAACGCCCCGGGCAAGGTTAACGTGCTCAGCGTCTCCTATCCACCGGGAGAGAACGCGCTCGTCTGGACCGTTTCGAGCGAGAAGGCCGGGCCGGCGAAGATTCGCATTAGCTACCTTATCGCGAACTTCGACAGGCACTACACCTATCGCGCAGTCGCCGATAGAGAAGAGAAAAAGATGGTTCTTCGCTGCTACCTGAAGATGCGCAACAACACCGGCGAACGCTTCATAGGCGCGAACATATTCCCGAAGGTCGGCAACAAGTATGAGCGCGACCTCGACAACGGGGAAGCAAAGCTCCTGCTGGCCGAGAAGCTCAAGGATGTCGCGTTCGACAAGATTTACGAGTTCGACGCGAACCGCAGGACCGAGACCGAGATGCTGTACATCCTGAAGAACGACAAGCAGCACAACCTCGGCGAATTCACGCTTCCGCCCGGCAAGGTCAGGATTTACCAGGACGACGGCCACGGCGGAGTCGCCTTCCTCGGCGAGGACTGGGGCGCCACGACGCCCGCCGGCGAGGAGATGAAGCTGTTCCTGGGGCTCGCCAAGGACGTTGTAATCAAGAAAGCTCACATGCAGAGCGAGACGGTGAACAGGCGCGACCCGGTGCGCGATGTCAGGCACGACTTCCGCTTCAGCCTGGAGAACTTCAAGAAGAAGGAAGTTCTTGTCCGCGTCGTCGAGCACCCGCGGGGGCAGTGGGAAATCAAGGACATGAAGCTCAAGGTCCAGATTGGCGAAGACACCGACCCCAACAAGAAGGAAGAGGATGTCAAGTTCAGCGACCACGTGACGATAGAGAAGAAAGATGTCAACACGGTCATCTTCCACGTGAAGCTGCCGACGACGACGAAGGAAAAGAAGTACATCCTCTATTATTCCCTCTACGAAAAGAACCTGTGGTAGGCAGGGAGGCGAACGATGAAGTGGATTACAAGACTGCTTGAGATCGCGGTCGTCGCGCTCGCCCTGCTTGCAGTATGCGAATACTCTGCCCTGCAGCAGCAGGTACATGCGGCCATAGACCTGGTGACCGTACCGGCGCGCGACGCCGTGCAGCTCACCATCTACAACAGCGACGACATTACCATGGTCAAGGACAGGCGCACGCTCACGTTCAAGAAGGGCGAGAACAGGATACAATTTTCCTGGGCGAACACGCTCATTGACCCCACCTCGGTCGAGTTGAGGGCTCTGAAGCAGCAGGACTCCGTCGAGATTGAGGATGTGAGCTATCCGCCGGGCAGGAACGATGCCCTGATATGGAACATTGACAGCAAGGTGGACGGTCCCGTTACCGTCGAAATCAGCTATTTTACCTCCGGCATCACGTGGGCCGCGGACTACGTCGCCCTCGCCAACGAGAAAGAAGACAAGATAGAGCTTGTCGGTACCGTGGCGGTGGTGAACAACTCGGGCGAGGACTACGAGAACGCGCAGACAAGGCTGATTGTCGGCACCATCCACCTCGTGGAGAAGATTGCCGACCTGGCCCGCAGTCACTGGCGGCAGATGCCCAAGCCGCAGCGGGCGAGGATGAGGGATGCCTACAGGAAGTTTGCCGAGGAAGCCGAGGATTCAGAAGGCTTTGGCGCCGAGGCCAAGGAGCTTGAGAAAGCCAAGGGTATCCTCAAGGAAGGCCTTTCCGAGTACTTCATGTATACCATCGAGGGAACCGAAACAGTTCCCCACACGTGGGCGAAGCGCCTTCCGTCGCTCAGGGTGACCGAAGTGCCCGTAAAGGTGATTTACAGGTATTCGGATGTGAAGTACGGCGGGCAAGTCACAAAGTTCTACAAATTCAAGAACTGTAAGGTGGAGGGTAAGAAGGAAGGCGAGCGCAACCTTGGAGAGGAGCCTTTGCCTGACGGCATGGTACGGGTATTCAAGCGTGACGGTGAGAACAACCTGACGTTCATCGGCCAGTGCGGCATCAAGTACATGCCGATGGGCGAGGATGTGGAGCTTAACCTGGGCCATGACCCGGACGTGCTTATCGAGCGCAAGACGATGGATTTCAAGAAGTACGACTTCACGATGGAGACGTGGGGCCGTACTCGCCGTGTGGTGGGCTACAACACGGACACGAGCTTCAAGACGCGGGTGAAGAACACGAAGGACCTGTCAATCCAGTTCGAGATAGAGCGCCGGTTCGGGGGTGACTGGGAGCTCAAGACGAGCCAGCACTTCGACAAGCTTGACCGTCAGACTGCGAGGTTTGTGCTCCAGCTTGCGCCGGGCGAGGAGAAGGAGTTCGAGTACGTGCTGACGCAGCGCAACGGCAAGAATGCGAGGTAAGTGATGGGGAAGGTGATAGCAACGCGTTTACTTGAAGCAGCGGTGGTAGTGCTTGCGCTGCTTGCGGTAAGCGAGTACGTCGAGCTTCAGGAATGCGCACAAGCTGCGGTTGACCTTGTTACAGTTCCGTACCGTGACAGCGTTCAGCTAACGATATATAACAGCGCGGACATCACACTTGCGAAGGACAGGAGATACCTTACCTTCAAGAAGGGTCAGAACCAGATACAGTTCACGTGGGCCAATACGCTTATAGACCCGACTTCGGTGGAGTTCAGAGCGCTTAAGCAGGCGGACAAGGTCGAGGTAATTGACACTACTTATCCACCAAACCGACCTGAGACGCTTATATGGAACATAGAGAGCCAGGTGGAGGGCGAGGTGCCGGTAGAAATAACGTACTTCACTTCGGGCCTTACATGGCAGGCTGATTATGTGGCGATAGCGACGCCTGACGAGGGCAAGATAGACCTCTCGGGCCTTGTGAAGGTGGTTAACAACTCCGGCGAAGATTACGAGAATGCTCAGGTTCGACTCATCGTCGGCACGATACACCTCGTCGAGAACATCGCAGACCTGGCAAGACGGGGCTATCGCAAGGCTCCTCCGGCTATACGCCACGAGGCGCGCGAGAAATATGAGAAGGCGATGCGCCGGGCGGAAGCGCCAGCGGCAGCAAGAGGAAATGGCGCTCCCATGGAAAGGGCAAAGCAGGTCGTCAAGGAAGGACTTTCCGAATACTTCCTTTACACAATTGAGGGCACGGAGACGGTGCCCCATACGTGGGCGAAGCGTATGCCTTCGCTCAACGTTACCGAGATACCTGTGAAGGCTATCTACCGCTATGCGGAGCACAAGTACGGCTCGCAGGTCGTGAGATTCTACAAGTTCAAGAACCGGAAGGTGGAAGGCAAGAAGGAAGGGGAGAACAACCTGGGCGAGGAGCCGCTGCCGAACGGCATGGTACGTGTATTTAAGAAGGACAAGGACGGCAACCTGACTTTCGTTGGCCAGCAGAGCATCAAGTACATGCCGATAGGCGAGGATGTGGAGGTCAACCTGGGAACCGACCCCGAAGTGCTTCTGGAGCGCAAGCTGGTTGACTTCGAGAAGACGGACATCCGCATAGAGCGGGACGGACGCAGAAATCCTTACGTGAGCGGCTGGACCACGAAGCACTCGTACCGCACGAGGATAAGGAATACCAAGAGCATCCCGATCCAGTTCGAGATAGAGCGGCAGTTCGGCGGGGACTGGGAGCTTGATGCGGAGTTCCACCACGACAAGCTTGATGTGCAGACTGTCCGGTTCGTGTTCAAGCTCGAGCCGGGCCAGCAGCTCGAATACTCCTACAAGCTCATAACCCGATACGGGAAGAACTCGAGGAGATAGGTAATGAGATTCAGGAAAATGATAACGACACGTGTGCTCGAAGCGGCGCTGGTGTTCCTTGCGCTGCTTGCGGTGAGCGAGTACGTGCAGCTCCAGCAGCAGGTACATGCGGCCATAGACCTGGTGACCGTACCGGCGCGCGACAGCGTGCAGCTCACCATATATAACAGCGCGGACATCACGCTGGCCAAGGACCGTCGGTATCTGACGTTCAAGAAAGGCGAGAACCAGATACAGTTCACGTGGGCGAATACGCTTATAGACCCGACTTCGGTCGAGTTCCGCGCTCTTAAGCAGGCAGACAAGGTGGAAGTGACTGATACTACGTATCCTCCCAATCGTCCGGACACGCTTATCTGGCATATGGAGAGCACGTTTGAGGGCGCGGTGCCTGTGGAGATAACGTACTTCACTTCAGGCCTGACATGGCAGGCTGATTATGTGGCGATAGCCACGCCCGACGAAGGCAAGATTGACCTGTCGGGCCTCGTGAAGGTTGTCAACAACTCGGGCGAGGACTACGAGAACGCGCAGGTCAGGCTGATTGTGGGCACGATCCATCTTGTGGAAAATATAGCTGACTTGGCGCGCCGGGGGCACCGCGAGCCGCGTAAGCAACAGCAACAAGCGCAACAGAAATTCAGGAGAGCTGCGAAAAAGGCTGAAGATAAAATGTTTGGTGCTGAACCCATGCCTGAATCAGCTCCACTGGAAGCGCCTAAGAAGATTGTCAAGGAAGGCCTCTCGGAATACTTCATGTACACGGTCGGCGGCACCGAGACGGTGCCAAATACGTGGGCCAAGAGGATGCCTTCGCTTGACGTAACCGATATTCCGGTCAAGGCCATATACCGCTACGCAGAGCACAAGTACGGAAGCCAGGTCGTGAGGTTCTACAAATTCAAGAACTGTAAGGTGGAGGGTAAGAAGGAAGGCGAGCGCAACCTTGGAGAGGAGCCTTTGCCTGACGGCATGGTACGGGTATTCAAGCGTGACGGTGAGAACAACCTGACGTTCATCGGCCAGTGCGGCATCAAGTACATGCCGATGGGCGAGGATGTGGAGCTTAACCTGGGCCATGACCCGGACGTGCTTATCGAGCGCAAGACGATGGATTTCAAGAAGTACGACTTCACGATGGAGACGTGGGGCCGTACTCGCCGTGTGGTGGGCTACAACACGGACACGAGCTTCAAGACGCGGGTGAAGAACACGAAGGACCTGTCAATCCAGTTCGAGATAGAGCGCCGGTTCGGGGGTGACTGGGAGCTCAAGACGAGCCAGCACTTCGACAAGCTTGACCGTCAGACTGCGAGGTTTGTGCTCCAGCTTGCGCCGGGCGAGGAGAAGGAGTTCGAGTACGTGCTGACGCAGCGCAACGGCAAGAATGCGAGGTAAGTGATGGGGAAGGTGATAGCAACGCGTTTACTTGAAGCAGCGGTGGTAGTGCTTGCGCTGCTTGCGGTAAGCGAGTACGTCGAGCTTCAGGAATGCGCACAAGCTGCGGTTGACCTTGTTACAGTTCCGTACCGTGACAGCGTTCAGCTAACGATATATAACAGCGCGGACATCACACTTGCGAAGGACAGGAGATACCTTACCTTCAAGAAGGGTCAGAACCAGATACAGTTCACGTGGGCCAATACGCTTATAGACCCGACTTCGGTGGAGTTCAGAGCGCTTAAGCAGGCGGACAAGGTCGAGGTAATTGACACTACTTATCCACCAAACCGACCTGAGACGCTTATATGGAACATAGAGAGCCAGGTGGAGGGCGAGGTGCCGGTAGAAATAACGTACTTCACTTCGGGCCTTACATGGCAGGCTGATTATGTGGCGATAGCGACGCCTGACGAGGGCAAGATAGACCTCTCGGGCCTTGTGAAGGTGGTTAACAACTCCGGCGAGGACTATGAGAACGCGCAAGTACGACTCATCGTCGGCACAATCCACCTCGTCGAGAACATAGCAGACCTGGCGCGTCGCGGGCACAGGGACATGCCGAGAAGACCGACGACTGAGCTGGAAGAGGAATTCGAGCCCAGGGTTCGCAAGGCTGAGAATGCCTGGAAAGACAAGGGAATGACAGGTGGAGGCCTTGAGGACCAGAAAAAGGTCGTCAAGGAGGGCCTCTCTGAGTATTTCCTTTACACCATCGAGGGGACGGAGACGGTTCCTCACACGTGGGCGAAGCGTATGCCTTCGCTCAACGTTACCGAGATACCTGTGAAGGCTATCTACCGCTATGCGGAGCACAAGTACGGCTCGCAGGTCGTGAGATTCTACAAGTTCAAGAACCGGAAGGTGGAAGGCAAGAAGGAAGGGGAGAACAACCTGGGCGAGGAGCCGCTGCCGAACGGCATGGTACGTGTATTTAAGAAGGACAAGGACGGCAACCTGACTTTCGTTGGCCAGCAGAGCATCAAGTACATGCCGATAGGCGAGGATGTGGAGGTCAACCTGGGAACCGACCCCGAAGTGCTTCTGGAGCGCAAGCTGGTTGACTTCGAGAAGACGGACATCCGCATAGAGCGGGACGGACGCAGAAATCCTTACGTGAGCGGCTGGACCACGAAGCACTCGTACCGCACGAGGATAAGGAATACCAAGAGCATCCCGATCCAGTTCGAGATAGAGCGGCAGTTCGGCGGGGACTGGGAGCTTGATGCGGAGTTCCACCACGACAAGCTTGATGTGCAGACTGTCCGGTTCGTGTTCAAGCTCGAGCCGGGCCAGCAGCTCGAATACTCCTACAAGCTCATAACCCGATACGGGAAGAACTCGAAAAGATAATTTCAAACACTGAAAAATCAGGGGTGGTCTTTCAGACCACCCCTTTACTCGTATCGAATGAGTTCTTACTTTCCTTCACCCGGTATAGCGCCTGAAGCTTGGGCGCGTTCCTGCAGGTAGAGCCCGAGGGGATCGTTGGGGATTTTTATATCCATTGGATTTTCGATTCGCAGAGCCTCGAAAGTTTTAAACTGGTTTTCCGAAAGCGCTTCCTTGAACGCGCCTCTTGTTGCTTCCTGCATGGTCAGTATATTAGCAAGGTAGGTCTTGTCGGTTCCAGGCACCTTTTCAGCGGCAAGGCGCTGGAAGAGTTCCACGAAGACTTTCTTGCCTTTTTGTTCGTCGCCCGTGGCCATGACGTCTATTATTTTGTCGGCGAAGTCGTCGAGCACATTGCCGCCATCGGGACGCGGGGTCTTCAGAAGGACCATCATCTCGTTCTTCTTCTGGCGCAGAATCGTTTCCAGCGTATTGCGTTCCGTCTCGGTCAGGTCCAGCCGCGCGGCGACCGCTGACAGAGGAGGTTCTTTCCCCATCGGCTGGCGGTTCTTAATCTTCTCTTCTATCAGCTCTTCGATATCTTCTTTGCGGACTCCGGAGCCGCTGCTCCCGGCCGGTGCGTTCTGGACCATCCTGCTGAGCTTGGCGACCTGCGCCGTCCTGTTCCTGCCCGCTTCCGCCATTTCGCTTATGGCGAGGTCGTGCTTCTCCACTTTCGTGGTCATGGACGAGACCTTGTCCCGCAAGTCGGCCATGTCCCTCTCGACCATCTGCGGGGTTACGGAGGAATCGGAAATTTCCTGCGTCCGGGCCCGCAACTGCTGAGCCGTGTTCTCCGTCGCATCGAGGCGTGACCTGAGCCCGTCGATAGCCCTGTTGAGCGACTCGACCTGCCTGTTCTGCTGGAAGAAGCCGTAGCCCGCGACTCCTCCGGCCCCGAGCGCGAGAACCAGGCTTAATACAACCAGTACATCCTTCATTTTCCTTCTCCCTTCTTGCCTTCGACTTCTGAGCGCTTTTCGCGTTCTTTCTTGATGGTTAGCCTGCTGTCCGTTGCGATAAAGAAATCCAGAATGTTTTCCCTGAATCGCATTAGAATAATCACGCTTCCTGCAAGACCTTCGGCAGTGCCGTAAATTCTGTAGCCCGGTACTATCTGCCAGCCCGTGCTGTCGCTGCGGCCCTGGAGGTAGGTATATTCCACTTCGCCCGACTCAAGATTCTTGACGATGTCGGGCCTTCCGAACAGGACGGTTGTCTCGGAAACAGTGGTTCTGCCGACTACGAGTCTGTCGATTTTCTCAAGAGTCAGGTTATCGCCTATTCCCTGTCTCGCGGAAGCGCAGCCTGCGAAGGTTAGGATAAGAACTATTCCGACAAGCCTGCTCTTATTCGCCAACTCTTCCTCCCTGGAATCCGCCGGCCTGGAATCCGCCGGTTGCAGAACTCACGGTGAATGTCCACTTGATAACTACATTGTTGCGAAATGCCACGGTAAGCACTTTCATTCCGGCCGAGCTGACCGAGTTCCTGTAGAACACGAAGATTGGAGGAATTTCCCACGTCTGGCTGGCCGAGCCGCCGGTCGCATAGGTATAGAGTTCGATGTCGTCCGAGCTGACCGTAATCGCGACCGGCGAGCCGAACATCTCGATTATCTGCTCCTTCGTGGTAACGCCTTTCTCGATTTTGCCCGTGTCCCACGGCTTGCGGTCGGTTGGATTCTGCGAGACCTTGAATGTACTGCACCCGACGGAGAATGAAAGCAGAAGCGCCCCGAGGGCGAGAAGTCTAAAGCTCGTGTGAGTCAAGGTCCACACCTCCCTTGGTGGTTGGCTTGCTGAAGAAAGAAAGCGTTACGACGCCCAATCCACCCGCGATGTAGTAAATGAAGACAGCCCATCCCAGCCACGGAATCGCCGACACGAATACCACAGTGCTCCAGCCGACTGTCGTTGCCGCGAATGTACCTGCCTCATGTTTAGATGCCTTCAGTATCCTCCTGCCGATTGCGCGGGACCTGCCGTGAAGCCCTGTGAAGATGACTATTATCGCAATTGCAAGGAGAAGCATTCCCAGGGGGCGTACGTGTTCCACTGTGACACCGACGACAACGGCGATTATAAACAGGTTCAGGAGACCTATGAGCAGGCATTTCACCGGTGAGCGTTCAAACAAGAGAGTCAGTCTTTCGGTACGGTTGGGAAACCACGTGAAGAGGAGCCAGTTGAGGACCAGCCCGACAGGCCATGAAACGAAGGCAAGCACTATGTAGACAAACAATGCCGTCTGCCCGGAATCGGGCTTGCCGGGTTTTGCGGGGATTCTCACATCGGCGAATCCGTATTCAGAGAGAATAAGCACGACAATGCCTGCGAATATCAACAGTGAAACTACCTTTGCTCTTTTCATTTCTTTCTCCAGTGAGGTAGCACGAAATAGAAAGCTTCAAATGCAAGCGCAGCTGCAGCGAGTGCAGCCAGTATGACTACGAGAGTGCCCGTGAGACCCAGCGATGGGATATCGAGCGTTTTCAACGAATTCCACGAACTTTTCAAGTGGTCTGCAGCGTCCGCAAACGTCGGAGCGGATTCAGGTATCCGGGGTGCAATGTCCGACAGGGTTGTCGGGACGTAAGAAGCATCCGGCAGTGCCGGCGCTGCTGCGGCCAGCCTCTCGGTCAGCTCGGAAGTCGAAGGCAGGGCAATAAAGAACGGCAGGAGCGCCACTACGATAAGCGCGGCGGCGACGCATGCGGCTGCAATGCGCAGGTTCCTGCGTTCGTAGGTAATCACCTTCATCCTGTCTCTCGACGCTGCAGCCGCGACCCTGGCCGCGAATCCTTCCGGCGCATCCTCAAACGGCTGGCTGCGCAGCGCCGTGTCCAGCACTTTCAGGCTCTTCTCGAAGGCGCGGCAGGCGGGGCAGACCGCGAGGTGCTCGCCGAGTTCGCTCTTGAGGCCGGCATCGAGCCCGCCTTCGAGCTTTTCCTGAATCAATTCTTTTGCCCTGTAGCATTCCATGCTTCTCTCCTGATTTCCTATACAGCTATTTACCGCTCCAGGTTTCCAGTAGTTTCTGCAATTTTTCGTACAGCAGATTCCTCGCCCGGAAGAGGCGGTTCTTCACCGTTCCGACCGGGATTCCGAGTATCGACGCAATGTCGTTTACCGAGAACGACTGCATGTAGTGAAGGGTTATCACGGCGCGCCATTCCGGGGGGAGTTCTGCCACGGCTTCCTTGAGCGCCTCGTGTTCCTCCGACTGCTCGACCGGGGCGGTCGTCGAGGAGGTGGGGTCCTCGATATCCACCGCTGGCGCGTCCGGGTCTCCCGGGTGCCGGAGCGACTCCATGGACACGGTATCGAGCCTGCGCCGCTTCAGGTGGTTGAGAATGAAGTTGGTGCCGACGCGGAACAGCCACGGTGTGAAAGGCCGCTCCGGGTCGTAGCGGTCGAGTATGCCTAGGAGGTGCAGGAAAATGTCCTGGGCGATGTCCTCCGCCTCGGAGCGCGAATGCAGCATGCGCAGGGCAAGGTTGTAGATGGGCCTCTGGTATGCTTCCACAAGCTTAGCAAAGGCTTTCTCATTGCCCTGTCCTGCTTCGACAATCTCCGATTTGGTGACTTCCTCTCCCATGACTCCTATGATAACAATGGGCGCTCCCCGCAGCGCAGTGCAAAAATAATTTTTTACGAGAAGGCCAACCGCGAGCAAAAGTGCGCAGCAGTCTGCGTCTATGGTTTATGGAACGTCTTTATCAGCAGCGCTATTCAACAAGGAGCGTGCTTTGCACATCCCGGAGCGCAGTTCCGGCTGCGAAGGCTTGCCCGTGCAGGAGCTGACTCATCCGGCTGCGCTCGCCGCAATTGCTCTGCTCGGCATGAACGACTGGATACTGAAAGCAGGTTTTCCCTGCTTTCTCACAGGGAAACTGAGCGACTTCGCCGGTGTCTTTTTCTTCCCGCTGCTTCTTACTGCGCTTGCGGATACCTGTCTTATGGCTGTCAACTGGATAGGGCGCAGGCTCGGGACCGGAGTCAGGTTCGACACTTCGCTTACAAAAGGGAAGCTGCTGGCGGCGCTTGCCTTCACACTGGTTTTCTTCTCCCTGTTGAAAATGTCAGGCGCGTTCAGAGCAGCCTACATTGCCTGCATGGCGGTTGTGGGAATTCCGGCTTCGGTCTGCCCTGACGCCACCGACCTTGCTGCGCTGGTTATGCTGATTCCCGCCTACCTTCTCGGCATGGCGGTCGTCAGGCGGGCGCAATCCCGCCGCGCGGAGGCAGTACCATGAAAGCACGTTACCGGCTCAAGATAGCCTTTCAGTTTTTCGTACTTGCGGTTGCCGTCGTGCTCTGTATGGCGACTTCATTCAAGGACGAGTTCTCGCCTGTGTACTCGGTCTACGAGTACGACCCCGCCGCCGATGCCTGGACGAAGAAGGCTCCTTTCAAGAGGTCCAGAGTCGCGCCCGTCTGCGAGCAATGCTCGGGGAATGTCTATGTGATAGGCGGCAGGTCGGGGATGTACGGCGACAAACCCAGGGCTTACGCCGACAGGTTCGACATCGCGGCGGACGAGTGGTCGAGCATAAGCGCAATCAAACTGCCCGCAGAGGAATTGTATTCGGCCCACTGCTCGATAGGGAACAAGCTGTACGTCATGGGCTGCTATTACGAGGGACATGACGGTCATGTTTACCTGCCGTCTCTTCTGGAGTACGACACTATCTCGGACGCCTGGACGCGTATGGCGGACATGCCTTCCGTGGGGACGAACGCCCGGTGCATCGTCGCAGGCAGCGACATCTACTACGCGGCTCCGTGTAAGTGGCTTGGCCGCTTTCCCATAATACACAGATACGACACTCTCACAGATACTTGGACGGTTTGCGCCGAGCCGCCGACGCCGGGTTTGGCTGCAGATGTCAGCAGCACGATTTATGTGGTTGGGGGCACGGACTCTGTGACCGGCGCCCCGCTGGACTCGGTCTATGAGTACGATGCAACGGGTGACACATGGCTCGCGAGAGCCAGCAAGCCCACAACGCTCTACCCGTCCCTGATGGCGGCGGTAGGCGGGAGATTGTGCGTTTTCTGCGACGAAGGAGTGCCGGTCGAGGAATACGACACAGGGTCGGACTCCTGGATGCTGAAGTCCGACATCCCCATTGCCTTCGTGACCTACCCTTACAGGCACGGAAGGGGCTTCACCGCGGGCGGGAGAATCTACCTATTTTCTCCGAGCGGGAACGTACAGGAATACGACCCTGTCGCCGATACCTGGACCGAGAAGGCTCATTTCCCCGGGCCTGCATGGGCTACGAGCAACCGAGGATTCACCACCACGACAATGTGGTACCATGAGAATGCGGGTTGGGTTGTGGCCAATGGGAAAATTTATGTAGTTGGCGGACACATGAGGCACGGCTGGTGATGGCTCTGGCGAGAACAATCGCGGCTCTGGCGCTGATGATGGCAGGTGCGGCGCTGTGCTCGTGCAGCGCCACGTACCCGCGCCTGCGCAGTCAGCGGTCCGGGGAAACCGGCCTCTTCGCAGGAAACCAGTGGGGCAGGGCGGCTGAGAGCCGGGGGGAGGAATTTACCGAGCACTACGGGGTGAAGCTGATATGCAGTTGGATGAAGAACAACTCGGCCCCGAGAAGCGTATCGGAGTATGTGCCGGCGGGGCTGGGCGTAATCTACAGGGAGCACAGGGAGTCGGGGCCGCAGGTCCAGGAATATTCCATCGAGCTGCACCAGTGGACATATCACTACTGGGTCGAGCCGGGAATCAAGCGCAGGGTCCGCACCGAGATGGTCAGGCTTGTCTTCTCTCCGCTGTTCACGACAAAGCAGGGTTTCTACGCCGGCGTCGGCCTGGGCGGCCGATTCGGCAGCCTGAAGATAAAGGATGCCGACCACAACTGGGTCCCGGCGGAAGAGCACAGGAGCTACATATTCGTCGTGACCCCGTTCGCCCAGGGAAAGGCGGGATTCGACACTGGAGCAGGCTTCTACATCGAGGGCGCCGTCACCTTTGGCTTGGGACTGACAATCCTGGGCACCTTCGGCGCCGAGCTCAGCATAGGCTTCTATTTTTGAGACGGCTTGATTCCGACCGGGAGGAGGCGGCATGAAACCGCGTTACTTCTTGAAGACATGTTTCCAGGTTTTCGTGCTTTGTGCCGCGGTTTTTCTTTCAATCGCGTCAATGGACCCTGTACCCACCGAGTACACCGCCACTACCGAAGTCTATGAATACGACCCGGTCGCAGACACATGGACCAGAAAAGCACGAATGCCGAGGCCGAAATATGCCCCCGTCTGCGAGGAATGCTCCGGCCTTGTCTACATGATAGGCGGCACGGCCGGGACTTACGGCAACAGGGACAAGCGCTACGTGGATGCCTATGACCCGGCACTTGATAGTTGGTCGCGATGCACAGACGTGACATGCTCCGTACGCGAAGCTCTGTCAGCCCACTGCTCGGTCGCTGGCCGGATATATATTTTCGGCAGCTACCTCAGGGGCAATCAAGACATCCTCCAAATGCCCCGCGTGCTTGAGTATGACCCCGCAGCCGACGCCTGGACAGACAAGGCTGACATGCCTGATATGCAGCCCGGGGGGAAGTGCTTCGTTATCGGCGCCCAGGCCTATGTGGCTTTCGTGAAGGACCCTTCGGCCTGCTCTTACTGGCAATACCGCGATCCCTTCATGCTGAAATACGACCCGGCCGGAGATGACTGGTCCCCGTGCGCGGATCCGCCGGCTTCAGGCCCGCTGGTGGAAGCCGGCGGCAAAATCTACATCGTCGGCGGCCTGGACCCCGCGACGTACACGTATCTGGATTCGCTCTACGAGTATGACCCGGCCGGAGATGCGTGGACAGCCAGGAGCAGCAAGCCTTCGGTAAACTGGGCGGAGGTGCTTGTAGTAAGCGGCGGCAGGATATATGCGTTCTGCGACAAGGACCTGCCCGTCGAAGAGTATGACCCATCTTCTAACACATGGGCAGTGAAGTCGGATGTACCTGTCACGCTGGGCGGAGCGCGGCACTATTCGAACCGCTATGGCGTCCCTTTCAGTAAGGGAATTGCCCTGAATAACATGATATATCTCTTCTCGATGAGATGGGATGTGGCCGAGTACGACCCCGCAGCCGACACCTGGGCAATGAAGACACCCGAGCCGCGGCTGCACCTGTCCGGTACTGCCGACTACGTTGTATCAGGCGGGAGAATCTACGTAATTGGAGGATACGCGGACACTGGTCCTTACAAATAGCACAGGCTGTTTTGGAGGGCAAACCGATTTCAGTATCAGGATGCAGACCAGCATGGCTGATGCATATACTTGCCATCATCCTGGCAGGGGTGTTGTGCTCGTGTACATTGCCTGCGCCGCGTGAACAGGGGTGGCAGGCGGATGACAGTCCCTTTTTCCGGGAAAGCCGGTCATCTATGGCAAGCGGGCGCGTCGAGCGCTTCGGCGCGAAAATCATCTCGCGGTGGGCGTATCTGGAGACCCTGGCTTCGCAAATAGACCTCGACGTGGCCACGGGAAGAGTGTTCGAACGCGTTCCATTCGCGGCAGGCGTCATCTGCCGGCTTTATCAGGATGAATTCCCCCAGGCCGAGGAATTCTCGGTAGAATTTCACCAGGGCACCTACACATACTGGTTTAATGGCGCGTACAACAGGATTGAGCGCAGGGTCCGCACCGATGTTGTGCGAATCATCTACTCGGCCTACTGGATGAGCCGCGAGGGTCTGTTTCTGGGCGTAGGCATTGGCGGGCGCTTCGGCGAACTCGGGATAAAGGACACTGACTACCACTGGGTTCCCGCGGAGCAGTACAAGGATGGCCATGGTATGTTCCACGCTATCGGGCAGGCGAAAGCCGGATATGACACGCGCATGGGCTTCTGCATCGAGGGTGCCCTCACAATGGGGATGGACTTGGGCTTCTTTCCCTGCCTGTTCGGCGTCGAGGTCAGCATAGGCTTCTACTTCTGAGAAACAGTGCGTTTACTACATCCCTGTTGCACCGGTTGCATCGGCTCTGCGGAGATGATATGCTGTTTCTGCAGACTTTCCGAAGGAGACAAGACATGGCTCACGCGTTACCCGGGCCGGACACAAAGGGGAAAATATCATTCGAGTCTGCGGTGCGGCAGCGCAGGTCGAGGCGCTCGTTCAAGGACAGGGCGATTACGCAGCAGCAGCTCGGGCAGCTTCTCTGGAGCATGCAGGGCCAGACCGGCTCGCGCGGAATGAAGGCGGTGCCTTCGGCGGGGGCAACGTTTCCGCTGGAAGTCTACGCAGTCGTCGGGAACATGGAAGGACTGGAGCCGGGAATCTACCGTTACGCGGGCAAGAAGCATTCGCTGGAGCCTGCGGGGCAGGGCGATATACGCAGGGAGCTCGCGGCGGCGGCGCTGGGACAGCAGTTTGTCGCGCGCGCTCCCGCAACGATTGTGATAGCCGCCGACTACGAGCGAACTGCGGTGCGATACGGCCAGCGTGCCGCCCGGTACGTACACATGGAGGTTGGCCATGCCGGGCAGAACGTCTACCTGCAGTGCGAGGCGCTGGGCTTGGGCACATGCGCAATAGGGGCGTTCGATGACGCGGCGGTGAAAGAAGTGCTCGGTATCAGGGAAGAGCCGCTCTACCTCCTGCCTGTGGGATACGCGAAATAGCAACCTGGAATTAGGAGAATAATTACAGGTACTACGTGTTGAAATATTGAGGTAAAATTGCGCTTGAGATGCGTCTAATTAGAAGAAGCAAATCCGAAAGCGAGGTGGACTGATGAAGAAGGGCTGGGTTTTATGCGCGGTGGCGCTGGTTCTCGTGATTGCCGCGGCCGGCGTGGTCCGGGCCGACAAGTACAAATCCTCCGAGTGGAAGAAGCTTGTCAGAGACGTCGAGACCGCGCTGCGCGGGGCCGATACGGAGACGATAAACGAGCTTATCAAGAAGGTCGGCGAGGACGACTCGAAACGAGCGGTCGAGCTTCTCATGAAGCTGGGCCTCGAGGTCACCAACAGAGATGTCTTTCTCCAGGTCAAGACTTCCCTCGCTTCGATGTCGAGCAAGAATGCGCTCAGGGAGATATCTAAACAGCTCGGCAAGAGCCGGGATATCCGGGTCAGGATTATGCTCGTGGATGTTCTCGGGGAGAAGAGCGACCCCGAGTTCATCGATGAAGTGGGCAAAATCCTGACAAGCAAGAAGCTGCCCGAGATGGCGCTTGTGCGCGCGGCGATTGAAGCGCTCGGGCAGATGGGGACGAAGAAGGGCATGGAGTGCCTCATCCAGTTTCTCGAGAGAGTCGAGAAGGAGCGCAAGGGTTCGAACCTGATGGGTACGGACTGGTACGAGGCGCGACTGGCTCTCAAGCGCATCACGATGGGAGAGGCCGACTACGAGAAGGCTGCCGACTGGCGCAAGTACCTTGAGAGCCTGCCCGACGACTGGAAGCCCGCCGCCCCGAAGGAAGCGGGCGAGGGCAAGGACGACGAAGATGCCCTCGAGGCCTGGAAAAAAGGCAAGATGTCAACGACCATCAGCGTGCCCAAGAAAACCCCGAGGCTTTTCGGGACCGAGGTCGTGAGCCGGACGCCAGTGTTCGTGATAGATGTCTCGGGCTCGATGGCCAAGAAGGACCCGCCTGACCCGACGGCGAAGAAGGAGGAGGAAGGGGAGGAAAAAGGCACAGGCACGACGCCCGTTGACCCGCAGCCGAAGAAGCCGGCCCCAAAACCAGCCGACCCCGCAGACCCGGGGGCTCTCGGCGACGACCGCATGCGTATAGTCAGGGCGCAGAACGAGCTTATAAAGCTGATAAAGGCACTCGACTCGGGCGTGATGTTCAATATCGTCGCCTACTCGCGCGAGGTGCACGTCTGGTCCAAGACCGGGCTCAAGGCCGCCACTCCGGCGGAGAAGGCCTCGGCAATCAAGTTCGTCAGCGGATTCCAACCCGAAAGCACGACGCACACGGACGATGCCATGGAGAAGGCATGGGAGAACATCAAGGACGGGTGTGACACGCTATACCTGCTGTCCGACGGTTCGCCGACCCACAAAGGCGACTGCTCCGACAGCGATGTGCTCATCGAGGAGATTCTCAACTTCTTCCGGAAGAACAACAAGTTCAAGAAGGTCAAAATATTCACGCTGGGCTTCAAGGGCGCCAACAGGCCATTCATGATGAAGCTCGCAAAGGAGAACGACGGCAAGTACAGGGATATCAAGTAGCCACTGACTCCGAAAAGCGACAGCGGCACGGCTTCAGAGCCGTGCCGCTGTATCATCAGGTCTCCTTTGTATTTGCATCGCCCGGTTTCGCGCCTTATAATTTAAGCAGGCGAATACCCGGGGAAAAACCATGCCGGAACGCGAGTCCAGGGAGAAGTTTCTCGAGCGCATGCAGGAGCGCCGGGCGAAAGCCCGCAAGAAGCTGAAAAAACGCCTCGCGAAGGCGCTCATAGGATTGGGAATAATCGCGGTCGTGCTGGGGATTCTATATCCCACGCTGCATGTGTTCTGGCATACCAGGAAAGCACGCAGCGACGACGCGGATACGCGCAAAGATTCGCTAAAGTGGCTCTCAGACAACGGCGTCCGCAGCGCAGTGCCGATTTTCCTCGAAGCCCTGAACACCGCCGGCGGCGAGAGCGACATCGCGCGGGATGCGCTCCTGAAAATCAAGGACCGCTCGATTATACCGAAGCTCCTGGAGCTTTGGAAGGACAGCAAGGCGAAGACCCGCGGCAGATACAACGCGCTGCAAATTCTATCGGTGCTCGGGGATAAGAGCATGATGGAAATATTTATAGACCCTCTCTCCGTGCTCTCGGACAGGTGGGAGTTCTCGTGGGACTTCCTCGATAAGCACGCGGACGAGAAGACTGTCGCGGAACTCCTCAGGCGGCTTGACTCCGAGAACGAGCGTGAAGCGAAAGCAGCTGTGATTGCGCTGAGCTACATCCGCAAGAAGCCGATTGTCCGTGACAACCTGAAGGTCAGGAAAGCCCTGGCCGCAAAGCTCGGGTCGCCCGAGGCTGCGTTAAGGGCCGAGGCCGCGCACGCTTTAGAAGAAATAGCCGGCAAGGAGGAGTTGCCGGAGCTTCTGGCCGCCCTGGATGACAAGGACGAGGTGGTCTGCCAGTACACCACGCGAACCGTCGGATACATGAAGCCTGAAATAGCGGGAGAGGCCAGGAAAAAGCTCGTCGAGCTGCTGCTGCACGAATTCGGGAACATTTGCAGGGAGGCCGCGGATGCGCTTATCAGGATTGGCGCAGAGCCTGTGCTGCCGAGGCTGGTAGAGATTGCGACTGATGGCGAAACGGATACGTATTCGAGAGTCAGCGCGATAGGAGTTATTAAGTCGGTTCCGGGTGCAAAATCCCTCGAAACGATTACCGCTGTTCTTGGGGATGAGGATTCTCTCGTGGTGGAGGCGGCCGCGGCGGCGCTGATAAGAATCGGCGGCGCAGATTCGGTCGGACCGCTCGTCGAGGCGCTCAGGACGTCGAAATCGCACAATGCGCGCGTGATGGTGGCGTGCGCCATCGGGATGTTCGGAAATAAGTCGGCAAATCCCGCGCTTGTGTCAGCGCTGAAAGAGGGAGATGTCGAGCTTTCAAGGAGAGCCGGCGAGGCGCTTCTGAGAATCGGCGCGCGCGATATCGCGCCCGAACTTGAAGGAATTGTGCTCGACACGGGGATTCCGGACGTAGCCCGCAGGGAGGCGCTTCTGGTGCTCTCGGAATTGCGAACGCGCGAATCCCTGAAAATGTCTCTCGCCGCGCTCGTGGATAACGAGATTAGCATTCGAGAAGAGGCAAAAAACGCTGTTATACAGCTTGCGGGCGACCTGCTCGGCAAGGAAAAAAATGGACTTGAAGCAGCAAGGAGCAAGCTCATCGAAACGGCGAATGCTATGTATCAGGAAAAGATGGCAAAGGAACTGACCGGTGAGCTGAAAAAGGCGAAGACGTTCGAGAAAATGAACGACAGCGTGCTTTACGCGCAGAGGAAGCTCGATGAGCAGAACAAGGCCGACCTCGATGCCCTTAAGGGAGCAATGGAAAAGGCCAGGGGATTGTACTGGACTTCTCTACTTCGCGATGAGCTTGCAACGGCGGGCGTGACTCCAGAGAAAGCGGCCGAGGCGGCGGCATCGCTGAGGACGTATGTCGAGCGCGACTACTGGCCGGAGGAGATACCAGTCATAGCGGATATCAACTGCGTAAAGGAATTCATGAAGCAGTTCGGATTTCGGGAAAAAGAATGAAGGCGGGCGAAGGCAGGGAAACGAACGGGAAAGCGGATGGGGATGCGAAAAAGCAGGCTTCCCCCGAGCCGATGTCCACCGATGCCTGGAAGAAAGAACTCGCGGACATAACGGGAGGGCTCAAGTCTTCCCCGGAAGTGCCAAAGGGCCCCGCCAGGCGGGCCACGCCGCCACCCGGAGGCTTCAAGGTTCCGCCTCTGCCGACAGAGGGCAAAAAGCCGGCTCATGCACCTGCGCAGCCTGAAAAGAAGAAAGCGGCCTCACTGCCCGTAACGAGACCCTCCAAACCGCCCTCTTCGGAAAAGAGCGCAGCGAAACCGCTCTCGGGCTTGAAGACTGCCGGCGAGACTCCTTCGAAAGGGGCCGCAGCGGCCCTTCCCGAAGATAAAAAGAAGCCGCTCGCCGGGAAACCGGCGCAACAACCCAGCGCACAGTCTAAATTCAGCAAAATCCGGCTGGCCATCTCCGCGGCGCTGTTTGTGGTTATCGGAATTTCGGTCGCTGCAGGTTACCACTTCCACAATAAACGGGGGGTCGAGTACTACATCGAGAGGCTGCGGTCGGAAAACGTGGCTGTGCAGAATCATGCGAGTGAAGCACTTAAAGAAATGGGAACGGCGGCCGTACCGAGCCTGGAGCAGCTTATCGGGGAAGGGAACGAGCGTGAGGTTCTGGCTTCGGCGAAGACTCTCGGAAAGATAGACACCGGCGAGTCAAATGCAGTTCTCAGAACGCTCACTACCCACGAGAATCCCGAAGTGCGACGGATAGCGCTTTTCGTTCTCGGAGAGCGGGCTGCGCCCGAGACGTTCGATAACGTCGTTCGGCAGCTCGAATCATCCGACCAGAATACCCGTTCCTGGGCAATTCAGGCGCTCGCAGGCTACGCCCCGAAGAAATCCGTGCCGGTGCTGCTGGGGCTTCTCGATGATAATAACTGGCGGGTCCAGAACACGGCGGCGAAGACACTGCAGGCTATTACGGGCCAGAAACTCGGCGTTCCTAAATCATCCTATTCGCCCGAGCTGAACAAGCAAATCCGGGACAAGTGGCAAAAGTGGTGGGAAGAAAACAGGGACACTTTCAAGAGGCTCGAGCCTTCGAAAGACAAGGGCTGCTAAGCGCCACTGACGCCCATCTTGTGCAGTGCGAAATCATATTTCAAGGGGTCGTCCGGGTCAATCCGGCGCAACGCCCCGGTTATCTGGCAGGCCATTTTCCAGTTCCTGGTCTTTCGCGAAGTCAGGTCCAGCTTCAGGGCTGCGCGCGCCACGTGAACGTCGAGCGGTATCACCAACTCCGGCGGCGATAGGCACGACCACAGGCCCAAGTCCGGCTCGCCCTTGCGCACTACCCAGCGAAGAAACAGGTTGAGCCGTTTGGCGGCCCCGCCTGCGCCGGGAGCGCTGAAGAAATACTTCAGTCCTCGCAGGCCCGCTTCCGACAGACCCGCCGGTTTCAGCGCGATGGCGCGGCTGCAGAACGACTGTTCCTTCTCATGGATGTCGAAGCTTTCGTTGTGCGCGAAGAACGCTTCGATTGACCCGCAGGTTCTCAACATCTCGCCAAGGACGTGGAACAGTGCTGACGTCGCTTCTGGCGTTATCCAGCGGTACTTTAGTGTGCCGAATGGGGAGGCATCCGAGCGGAAAGAGTAATCGCGCGCAAAGGCTGCAATCCGGGAGCCGGTTCTGTCGAAGACTTTACGAATATGCCTGAGGATGCCTGCAATGTTCCCGAACGCGAAGCCCGATGCAACATATGCCGCAATTTCGCGGTCCGCGGGTTCCGGGAATTTCAGGACTTCTCCCAGGGGGTCGTTTTCGACATACGAGGCGCCCGAAAACTCCGAAGCCAGTGCGTCGAGCTTCTCGCGAAGCCCGGAGATTTTCCTCGCGGCTGATACAATCGCCGCCGCGCCCGCGTGGTTTCTGACAATTTCCTTGAAGAGGTTTCCTCGCTGTTGGAAGTTGTCGAACATGTCGTAGCTTGCGCACGCCGGCGAGAGCAGGACGACACCCGGCGCCGGTGACGCGGATATGGCGGTCTCGACGGCAGTCTCGAAGGTGTCGCATCTGCTGATTCGCGGGCCGCCGCCGGCAGCGGATACGGCGCTTTCGATTTTATCGGCAGTGTCGCCGACGAGTACCAGATTCGCCACCTTTTCCGCGATTACAAAGCCGAGTGCGTCGAAGGGAAGCAGCTTGTCATAGCCGCCAGCAATGAGCGTGACGGGAGTATCGAACGCGGACAGCGCGGCGATGGTTGATTCGGGGTTGGTGGCTATGGAGTCGTTGTAGTACTTTACGCCCTGGTGCTCCAGGATGAACTCGAGCCTGTGTTCGACGCCGGAGAACGTCCTGAGCGTCCCTGCCATGTGTTCAGGCCTCGCACCGAAGCAGAACGCAGCGCACGCTGCGCCAAGCGAGTTCGAGATATTGAACAGCCCGGGCAGCAGAACCTCCTCCCGCCTGCAGATGGGCATGGGTATGCCGCGATAGACAAGCTCAATAATATTTCCTCGCAGTCGCGCCCCGGAAGTGGAACGGCGCGTCGCGGAGTAGTACAAAACCTCGCCTTTAGCGACGGCTTCCCAGTGCTCGAATTCGGGGTCGTCGAGGTTGAGCACAGCATAGTCATCCTTGCCCTGGTAGTCGAGTATTGCCTGTTTGGCCTGTCGGTAAGCGTGCATGGTTCCGTGCCTGTCGAGGTGATTTGGCGTGAGATTCGTTATTAGCGCGAGGTGAGGCGATTTTCCGGCCCATCTCAAGCGTTCGAGCTGGAACGAGGAAAGCTCGAGTACGACCGCGCCGCCCGGGTCGATAATGTCGAGCAGATTAATGAGGGAGCGACCGACATTGCCGCCGAGAATCGCTTTCGTGGGCGAATTCCTGAGCATCTCGAACGCGAGGTGGGCGGTCGTCGTTTTTCCATTCGAGCCCGTTACCCCAAGGATTCGAGCGGGGCAGTGCTCGAAGAAGATATTCATTTCCGTCGTGAGTTTCACGCCCGCCCGCCTCGCCACCGCCACGTATTTAGAGGAGTCGGGCACTGCGGGCGAGACGACCACCACATCGACCTTCGTGAAATCCTCCTCTTCGTGGCGGCCGAGTACGAGCCTTACGGGGAGACCGGAGAGCTGTTCCACCGAGGAACTTAGAGTTTTTTCATCCTTGAGGTCTGTAACGGTTACATCGGCGCCGCAGCGGACGAGGTATCTGACGGTTTCGACGCCGCCCGAAAACAGACCCAGTCCCATGACGGTGGCTTTTTTCCCGTTAAACTCCCGGGCTCCGGGGAGGCGCTTGTCATTCATCCGCTCTGGCCCTGCCAGCCCTTTCCAGCAGGCCTTCGGGCGCTCTTTCCGGAAGGGGCTTGAGTTCGAAGGTGAATTCGTGCCTGTTGCGCAGCCTTAAGGGCAGCAGAAGCTCGCTCACGAGGTCAAGCGGGAAATACTCGAACCACGGTACGGCGAGCTTCACGACCCTGGTGGCGGTGAAATACCCGTCCATGCGCAGTGCAATCTCCCGCGAGCCGTAGAAATCGAAAGTTTCGGTGTGAGGGGTTTTGCCCGCCTCGCGTCCGTTAATGTAGACGGTTGCGCCGGGCGGCTCGCTCCGGATTACAAGCTCCCGGATGACGCAGCCGCTTGCCGCAAGAAGCGCTGCCATCGCGAGAATCACAACATGTCTCATGGCTGTTCTTACTTGTAGGATTTCTCCACCTTCTCCTTGTTCTTCTTGAGGTCACTTAGCAGCTTGTCCAGCTTGACCGGCTTGGTCCATTTCTTTATGGTTTTCTTGCTCCCGTCAACGACGAGAAGCCCGCACGACCTGACTTTAAGCTCCTTTATGGCATCCTTGTAAGCGTCGTTGGTGTAATCGACCTTCATGCAGACGAATTCGCTCGCAAGCTTCTTGAAGTCCTCGTCCGGGAAAACTTCCCAGCGAAGCCACATTGCGGTCTTGTCTTCCTTGTCCTTTTCCTTGGAGTAAACAAACACGAGGCCTGCTTTCTTCTGTTCCTTGAGCTTGTCATAGAAGCCGAGCGTGCTGCCCCAATTAATGTTTGTGTCGTTGCCCGGGTCGCTCAGCGCTCTGGCCTTCTTGTCAATCCACTGCGCCATCCATGGAATAATAATGGGGTTAGCAGCGGCGAGGTAGTGTTCTATCGCATGCGAGTTCTGTTGCTGTTCCTTGTATTCCACGGTCGCTCCGGCGGCCTTGAGTGGCTCTACGACGCTCTTGTTGCCCGCGCCAAGCGATACGATGGGGTCGCCCGTAAAATGGAAAATGTAGGCGCCGAAGTTACCCGCTTTCTTTACTTCTTCCTGGTTTATCTGCAGGCGTCCGCCCATGCTGCCGAACGCCGAGAACCGTGTCGTATCGGCCAGGGCAACCTGGTAGGCTATTGAAGCGCCGCTGGAGTGTCCCACGGCTATGCACTCCCTGGTTCTCAGGTTGAATTTCTCCTCGAGTTCCTTGACGAGGTTTATGAGTTCCTTGGTCTTTCCCGCCCAGTTCTGGCCCGGCGACTTGGGGGCGCACGCCAGGAAACCTTTCGAGCCCGCTGCAGTGAGCCAGGCGGACCAGACGTTCTTGTTGTCATTGACGTCTCGTATCCCGTCGCCGTGCAGGCACAGCATGAACGGGGCACCGCTGTCCGGTTTGTAAGTCTTGGGCACGCAGAGGACATACTCGATGCCGCCCTTGCTCTTGAGGGTGAACGTGCCTGGCTGCATTCTCTTGTATTTCTTCTTGTCCGCTTCGAGGACGGTCGCGGCGGCGAGAACGACGACCGCAATCAGACCTATTACCAAAAGTCTTTTCATAACAACCCCTCCTGGTACGGGTGAACTCAAGTGTTATGACGCCAGTTTGACGTTCCGGACAGCTACTTATTCTACACCTGGTGGCGGTCTTTCTTCAAGCAAAACCGCGGAAGCGCGGCCCCGGGCATCGTCAAGATGCCGCCGAAGAGGAGTTTCCGGACTCGGGTTCGGGGATGATGTCTTCCGGATGCTCGGTGTCCGCGATGCGTTCTCGGGCACGCTCGATAGCCTTGCGGCCGGTTACATAGAAGACGGCGCCTACGAGAGCCCAGAGTACCTTGGACATGTGCATAAGCAGCGCAATCATGAAGCCGAGATTTACCTTGTTTCCGAGGCTGCCGAACAGCCAGTGGTACGCCCCTTCGCCGACCCCGAAGCCTGCAATCGATATCGGTATGGCATCTATGAATGTTCCGACCGGAATAAGGAAGAGAAAATATATGAACCGTGCGTTCTCCATGCCGAGCGCGAGCGCGAAGCAGAAGTTGGAGACCACCATGATTACGTGGGCGCAGATACTCAGGACAAATGCCCACAGGACGGCGCGCTTGTGGTCGCGGTAAAGAAATATCGCATCATAGAGCTTCTCGATGAGATGGCCGAGAGGCATCTTCTCCACGAACTTCGTGACGAACCTGGAATGTCTTATGCGCCTGGAGAAAAACACTGCGAAGAACAGCCCGACGAGCGCGAGAAGTATGCACACTATCAGCAGAACCAGCCTGAGTGTGGAATTGCCCATAACGAATGACAGGTTGGCAAGCAGGGCCACGAAAGCGAAGAAGACCATGGCGAGCAGGCCAATGCCCCGGTCCACGAATACCGAAGTCACGGCTCCAGCTTTCCGGGAAGGGCTGATGGTGGCGGCGTAATAAGCCTTGATAAGGTCTCCGCCGGTGGAGCCGGGCATGGCGATGTTGAAAAACCAGCCGACAAACGTCAGGCGGAATGAGGTAAAGAAGTCGAGGTCAATGCCCTGGGCCTTGATAAGAATTTTCCACCGGATGGTGCCGAGGAAAGCAATTATAAAGAATAGGAAAAATCCCAGCAGGAACAGGCTGACGCTGATTTCTCCAATCCTGGACAATTCTATCTTCGTCGCGAGGTAAGCTATCAGCCCCGCCGTTACTGCAAGTTTTAAAGTGAAGAAGAGGCTTTTTCTGCCAAGCAAGCTATTCCCTCTGTTTTAATCCTGCAGCATCTCGATGAACGCCTCGATGCGTGTCGCTACCGGTGCGCCGACCATGCCGGGCTTGTCGGCCTGGAGTGTCAGGACGGGTACGTCCAGTGCATCTCTAACAAGCCTGTCGGCAAGCTGCCGCCAGCAGAAATTCTGCACGTAATTAATGACCCCGTCAATACCCCTTATGGATATCTCTTTGCAAACGTCTTCCATTCTCTGGTCCGTGCCATAGGGATAAGTATAGAGCGTGTACTGTTCCGCGAGAGTTGAGGCGGGGAAGGGCATTGCGAACTGGCGCTGGAATTCGTTGAAGACGACGACCGCTCCGAGGCTTTCAATGTAATCGTGCAGGTCTGTAAGAATGGGTGGGACCCCGAGCAGGCCGACGCTGGGACCTTTTCTAACCGGCCTCGCTTCTGCGTCTGCAAGGAAGCTGCGCAACTTTTCTTCATAGGTCTTATAATCGCCTTCGAAATCGCTCATCGCAACTTGGAGACGATGATTCTCTGCACCTGTCACTCGGGCTCCATCCCACGTGAGCCTGTCGATTTCGGCCGCAAGCCGGCGGACCGGCTCGAGACTTGCACGCACACTCTCCGCCTCGTCTGGTTTCGTGCTGAGTGCCGAGCAGAAACGCTCAATTTCTCTCTGCATGGCTGCCTGGTCAGCGGGATAGGGATAACTGAAATCGGACGTTTCGATCCCTTCGGATTGCAGTATTTCGAGCAGCGCGCGGGTGTTCGTGCAGTCGCCGCCCGTGACGCCGACGACGCGCGCAATCTCCATTTCCCGGGCCGCGATATAAACGCCCTTTATCCAGGCGCAGGTGCTCTGTGGAAGGCCGGCTCGCTCGGCCCTGTCAACCATGCCTGCCGGGTCGCGGTCGGTGATGAAGGCGTTGTTAAGGTCAACGGGAACCATGCCCGCCGCAAAGATGACTTCGACCGGCAGGGTCGCGGTGATGCCTACTCGCTTGCTGCTGTACATTTGCGACTGCCTGAAAAAGAAACAACCCCGCCTTGAGGAGGCGGGGCGCTTCCGGATTCCGTTATATCCTAACTAAACAACACCTGCTTCCTCTTCCTTGGAGATGAAGATTCTCTCGTTCTCTCCCTTGACCCACTTGAGGTAGTCGAGAAGCGTTTTTCTGTCATTGTCCGAGAGGGAGGGCAGGTAATTTTCGTACCACTCCTTGTCAGCAACTTTGCCGTAATCCTCGGCGTACTTGTCCAGCTCGCCCGCGAATTCTGTGATAATCGACTCGGCGCCTTCGTGCGATGGGTAGGCGTCGTTTTCGCGCACGGCGTCCCTGAGCACCTCGGGATTGTCGATAATGGCGCAGGGCCTGAAAAGGTTCTCGGTGTATGGCTGGCGCCTGCGGAACGATCGGAAAAAGTCGGAGTCGAGAATCTCCTCGAGAGTCTTGTCTCGCACGTTGTCTTTCGCGAAGTGGCAGAAGACGCAGGGCTCGACGTCTCCCTTGTTGTTGACGTGGAAGTAATGCCGCCCGCCCGCTATGCAGCCGCCGCAAAGAGTCCCGTCGCACCAGAAATCGGCGATGATAATCTCTTTCTCTTCGCGTAGCCGGGCAAGTTCCCTGCGCCTCCACATCCTCTGTTCCGGCGTTGGAACCAGGCTGAACTCGGGCTTGCGGCCTATGGGGATGTAGTTGAAATACCATCCTATGAAGCAGCCTTGGTTGACGTAGTAGTCTATGAAATCCTCGCTTGCCACGAGTTCGTTGTTGTTCCTCGTGGCTGTTGCGGAATATCCGAAGAGTACTCCCTCGCTGCGCAGGTTGTCGAAAGCTCCCATTATCTTCTTGAAGTGTCCCTTGCCGCGGCGGGCGTCGGTTTCTTCCTTGAATCCCTCGACGCTGATGCACGGCAACAGGTTGCCTAGGTCGGCAAGGCGCCTTGCTGCATCCTTGTCAATCAGCGTTCCATTCGTATAGCTCTGGAAATACATGTCATTGTGTTTCTCGAGCATCTTCCAGAAATGGGGATAGACGAATGGCTCGCCGCCGGAAAGGACTATGAAGTAGATGCCCATCTGCTTGGCCTGCTTGAGCACCGAGTCGAGCACCTCCCACGGCAGGTCGGTCTCTGTGCCCGTCTTCTCGTATTCGCCGGCATAACAGCCGTAGCAGTTTAGGTTGCACCTCATGGTCGGGCTGATTACGAACAGGAACGGCGCCCAGTATCCCAGCTTGTTCTTTAGGGATTCGCGCACCTTGGCGCCCTTGACCTGCGAGTTGACGAGAAAAGCCTCGATTGCGCGCTTCCGGCACGCCTTCGACGCGTTCGCAAGATGTTTCTTGGCTACGAGCAGCATGCGGAATATGAAATCCCTTCCCTCCGGGTAAGGGACTTCGGTGTCAATTCGCTTCTTGACAATGCTGATGAGCTTCTCATCCGACATGACCGGAAGGAACTTGCCCATCGTCTTCATTGTCTGGGTGATTAGGAACTCATGGGTCTTCGACAAAATCCCCATCAGCCTTCCTCCTTACAACTTGGGTTCCGGCTTATTTTTATGATTGAGTACTGTATCTTTGCAGCAGGGCGAGTAAATGTCAACAGGGAAGATTCCAAATTTTAACTCACGGGCTTTGCACTTGTGCGTGCATTTTGCGCCGAGGCGAGTTCCGCAGCGTAGGATTCCATGAGGCGATGTGCCGTCACATCCGGCGCAAGCCCAAGCTCTTCAAGGCCGCAGGCCGGAACTGGCACACCTTTGGTCTGTATGTTGATTCCGAAATGAATCAGCGTGGAGGCAGGCGAGACCGTGGCGACCGACACGGATATTTTTCTTTTCTCAAGGTACAGGTCATCCCCGTCGCGTGTAATAAGGCGGCCGGTCGCCGCGCGCAGGTATTCCGCCGCGATTGCCGCCAGCAATCTCTGCCTGAGCACGCCTTTTTCCAGGTCAGGCCCGGCGTGCTCAACAATGAAGTGCAGCATAAGCGGACTGTAAATCTTGCTGCCTTCGCGCAGGTCCACGAGGTCAACCATAAACTCGGGCTTGACGTCGCATTCGCCGGCAAACGCGACGATGCAGTCTCCCGAAATTCCGAACGTTTCCCGCACCCAGTTGGAGTGCAACTGCTGCCCGGTATAATCTATCCGTTTTTCTGCGAAGTGTGTATTCAAGGCGTGAATCCTACGAAAGGCCGAATCTGCTCAGGGCGCTCTCCAGGTCCGGCATCACCATGAATAATCCCGTGATTCCGAGCATCTGCATGGCCTTCTCGACCGAGGGTGCCGCCGCCGCAAGTACAATCGGGTTATCGCCCCAGTCGCTGCGCTTGGCGTTTGCATACGATACGAGCAGGCTGAAGCCCGTGGAGCTTACGAATGTCACTTCGGAAAGGTCGAAGATAATCCGGCCGATGCCCTTGCCCTCGACCTCGTCGAGCACCCTGCGCAGGTCTCGCGCCTGTGGCGTTTCGATGAGGCCGCTCAGCTTTACAATCCCCGTAATCGGAGGGCCATCCTTGACTTCGACTTCTACTTTCATTCCTCTGGACTTCCCGATGTACTTCCCGAAGCTTCCGAACTGCCGGCCTCTTTCATGCCGGCCGTCTCGCTGGACTTGGTGAAGCCGTCCGTCCGGTCATACTCCTTCTTGAACTTCAGAATTCCACCGGCGATTCCCTTTGCGACGGCCTGCCTGTACGAATCCGTTGCCAGTTTTTTGGCGGTGGCGCGATTACTCATAAATCCCATCTCGACCAGGACCGCCGGGCAGCGTGTCCAGGTGATGACCCTGAGCTCCCTGTGGTTGAAAATTCCCCTGTTGTTGTCGTCAATGTTCATTGACAGGCCTTCTGCTATTTTCTGGGCGAGGCTTTCGCTCTGGGTGTAATATTCCTGCAGGAGCATCCGCCAGGCAATCGCGTCGAGCCCGGCCTCCGTCTTGACTTCGCCTTCGATTCTGTCCCCTTTTACCGGGGCCTGGCGCGCAGCCTTTGCGGTGCGCTTGTCGAGCTCGTGTTCCGGTCTCGGGATAAACACCTCGAAGCCGGTTGCAGAAGGTGGGCCGGCGTTTGCATGTATCGAGACGAAGAGGTCGGCACGCTTCGAATTGGTGAAGTCGCACCGCAGGTTCAGGTCGGTGGAAAGGTCTTCTGAAAGCTCCGTGTCCCGCGTGCGCGTCATAAGCACTTCGAGGCCCTGGTCCTCGAGCATTCTCTTGACCTTGCGCGCAACACTGAGGTTGATTTCCTTTTCTTCGAGCCCGTGCGCGCACGCCCCGGGGAACCGCCCCCCGTGGCCCGGGTCGAGGACAATTCGCTTGAGCTTCCTGCCTTTGGCCAGAAGAGTGCGCTCCTTCTTCTTGCGTTCGGCCTGTTTGCGCTCTATCTGTTTCTTCAGTTTCAACGCGAAACTTTCCGGAATCTGAACTTCGCCTTTCTTTAGCCTGACCCTATCTTCGAGCTTGACCGACTGCGTATCGAGCGTGGCCACATCGAGCCCGGGCGTCACCACCACCTCTGCATCTTCGCTGACGAGTGTAAGTCTGTTCGACAGGTCGTCGAAGAAAAGGGCGAGCTGCAGTTCTTCGGCGAGCTTGTAAACGCCGACATAGCCGTTTTTCTCTTCTTGACCGAATGCCTGCGGCAGTGCGGCAATACCCGCAATTACCATGAATACAACCAGTTCCCGGAAAAACCGAATCATCGCAAGCCTGCTTCCCGCCGTTGGAATGAACCACCAGGGGAATTATGTCACCGGCAGGGTGAGGTGTCAAACGCATTCTGAGATTACGCGCCAATGCGTGCTCTCGCCTAATCGCGCGCCAGGTAGCCTTTCCGGGGAGGCATCCGGAAAATATAAACGGGGGCGCATGGAACGAAACATCTTGAACGGAAGGACCTGATGGCGATAATGAGTGTTCATTTTATGGCAGGAAGGCGAATCATGGGTGACCTGACAGTCCGGGCCATTCTGAGCTATGCGATAGAAAAAGAAGTCGAGGCGCAGCAGCGCTACGAGCAAATGGCGAAGATGGCCGAGAACGAAACGACGAAGGAGCTGTTTCTGCGGCTTGCAAGCATGGAAAAGAGCCACGAAGAGGAGCTTCGGGGCATGACCGAGAAGGATGTGGCAGACTACAGGCTGGAGAATGTACCTGACCTGCACGTTAGCGAAAAGATTGGCGAGCGCGTGTTCAATCCCGACATGTCAATTACGGATGCGCTGGCGCTGGCAATCAAGGCGGAAGAAAAAGCGGCGAATCTCTATCTTGATGCGGCGCGGGAGCTGCCGGAAGGCGATGACAAGAAAGTCTTCGCCGTGCTCGTGCAGGAAGAGGAGCAGCACAAACTTGACCTCGAGACCGAGTATCGCAGGCTTAAGCCCAAGTGCCAGTAAGGTTGCAGCAGGGAGACGACAAAATGGAGGCCAAGAACGCTAACAGGCTCCTGCTACCGCTTCTTGTGACGGTTGCGGTGGTGGTGCTGTGTTTATTCGTTTTTTGGCCGATATTGAAGACTGTGCTCTTCGCAGCGACCCTTGCGGTAGTTCTGACGCCCTACTACCGATGGCTGGAACGCCGGCTCTGGGGCGTCGAACCGCCGCGGTGGAAGCAGGCGCTGACGGCGGGCATCATGAGTGTCATGTCGATAGTCATACTTGCCGTGCTGTTTCTGGTTGCGGTGATTATCGTGGTTCGTAACTTCGACCTGCTTAGCGGTTTTGCACAGAAAGTGGCCTCGGTAGCCGAGAAATGGTGCAGGGAATCGCTGGGCGTGAATTTCGACCTCAAAGATGCCGTCGCGACGCGGGCGGCCGACCTGTTCGGCTACGTGCAGGGTTTCTTTTTTGCTGCGACCGGTTTCCTGGTCAGGGTGGTTATTTTCGTCGCGTCGCTTTATTTCTTCCTGAGGCACGGGGGCGAGCTTATCGAGAGTATCAGAGGATCGCTTTCCGGTGAACAGAGGGAGGTTTTCGAAAGGTTCGTCAAGCCCGCCCATGCCGTGCTTTACGCGATATACGTCGTCCACGTGGGCACGGCGATCATTACATTCATACTGGCGATCCCCTTCTTCGCGCTCATCGGGTTCTCCGACATAGTGTTCTGGAGCCTGCTGTGCGCCGTGTTCCAGCTCGTGCCGGTACTGGGGCCGAGCCTGATAATGTTCTCGATTGCGGCGTACGCGTTCGCCACGGGCGACTCGACCGCCGGGACGCTCTGCCTCGCGGTCGGATACCCGGTCGTCGCGGTCGTGCCCGATGTCGTGTTCCGGCCGATAATGATGGGCAGGAAGGTGAAACTCAGCGCGCTGCTCCTGCTGCTGGGATTCATTGGCGGCCTGATGTCGGCGGGCGCCATCGGCTTCATTATCGGGCCGCTGCTGCTTGTCATGCTTTCGGAAGCTCTCGTATTAGCTTCTGAACGGTTGCGCGAGCACAACGAGGCTAATCAGGCTGGTCAATCCGGGGCGGATAGCTGAGCAATCTCCGCCTGAATCTGTGATATTTTCTCGACGGCCTTCTCCTCGGCCTGCGGCTTGTATTCCTTAACGTACTGCCAGATTTCCAGCCGCCTTCGAAGGTAGCGCAGCCTAACTTCGCGATTCGCCGTTCGTTCGCCGTAGGCACGGTAGATAGCTTCGAGCATCCAGTCGGTATAAATAGTATGCGGCTTTGTTTCGTAGGCGCGCTCCGCCCACAGGCGCGCAAGCTCCATGACAGGCTTGCCGCCGGGATTGAGCCGCCCGTCTTCGTGGACCTGCGAGACGTAATATTCATCCTGCGGAACCGAGTAATAGAAGAGCCATGCTACGGCGAAGGCGGCCTGGTCCGAGTCTGGATTCTTCTCGACTCCCTTTAAGGCATAGAGCAGGCCTTCGCGTATCCAGCGCCACCTTTGTTCTGGAGTGTCTTCAAGCACGCTCAGCCTGAAGGCAAGATTGAAGGAGTTATACGCCCATGCGGCCTCGAAATGGGGGTCGATAGTCGTGATAAGATTGTAGAGCGACAGCAGTTCATAGTATCGCCTGTCGCGCGCAAGCTCTTCCGCGCGCATCCAGAGAAGGTCCACCACGAGCGGTCTGAATCCACTCAGGACAATGAGTCCGCCGAAATCCGAGGGCGAGACGGCGGACGTGGCTGAATCGCTGCGCGCGAAGCGTGCCGTACCGCCAGCGAAGCCGGTAAGCGCAATGAGACCGGCAAGCGCAAGGAAGGCGAATTTTCTATGGCTGCTCAAAACTCCTTCCTCCGAAGAATCAGCGCTGATGCGCCCCACAGGATGCCGCTGTAGCACAGCAGGTAGAGCAGGGCGAGAAGCACGAATCCTGCCGGAATCGCAATTCCCCAAACGAGAGCTTCGGCGGCATCGAAGCGTGATAGGTCGGGATAGAGCGCGGTGAACCATACGAGGAGAGAGTTGATTACCTTGTCGAAGGCTGTCGGAGCGTGTTCAGTCCCCGCGAAATGGCAGTGAATGCAGCCGCAGCCGGCGGGATGCAGCAGGCCGGAGGCGAACTCTCTCAGGAAGCCGAGCACATTGGCGAGAAGAAACAGGACAAGCGAGAACGCCGCCGCCACGGGCATGCTGAGGAACGTGGAGGTGAAGATGGCCAGCGAAGCCGCGAAGCTCATCTTGAGCCAGACTACAAGCCATGCAGCGAGCAGGTTCAACGAAAAAAGACGCGTGCCGGTGAGAAGAGAAACGCCGTTTTTTTCGAGACGAAGCTCGTTTTTCGTTGTGTCGAACCCGAAGGGCGCAGAATCGCTGAGCCGCTCGATCCTTACACGCAGGCTGCCCTCGCCAGGCACGGTGGGAAATTTTATATCGGTCGGACGGTTGTCGAAAAGCTCGATTCCCTGCGAGAGCGAATCCTTCGAGCCTGTTCTGCCTGCCGTCAGGCGGGCATGCGTTTCCAGTGTCGATGCCACAACGGGGACAATCCGCAGTCGCAGAGTACCGTTCCGTGTAAGCAGACTCGCGGGGAAAATCCATTCCATGAAGGGAGATTTTTCATCGACCCATTGAACTCCACCACTTTGCCCGGCCTCAGTCACGCCGGAATAGTTGTGTCCGGAAGCGGCTGATGCCCTGTAATGCCGGCAGGCCGTCGAGAATTCTCTCGAAGATTCGGTTTGCAGTGAGTACAGGCTGAGACTTGCCAGCGTGCCTGTCGTGCCGATTAAAGCCGCAAGCGCAGCGAGAAGGCAGAATGCGATTATCCTCCCGGTCAGCATGGAAAAGCGCCCGCCGGGCGAGGCGACGCTGCGGTGCACTGTCTTATCCCTGACCTCCGCGGGCAGGGAGGATGCGCATGCAAGAATGAGGCCTACGAATAGTATTACGCTGCCGCCGCCCAGCACTGCCTTGACAATCAGGCGATACGCCGCGGTCTGCGATGTCGCCGGCATGTATGGTGCGGTGAGGACAACAGCGATAAAGGGGATAAACGTGAGCAGGAACCACTGCTGGCGTACAGACTGCTGAAGGCATGCCAGAGCCACAGCAATGGTCGATTTGAAGAGGCGAAGTGCATACGGGGCGTTCATCAAGAAGACTCCCGAGCGCCATCCGCGGGCGCTTCCGTCTTGCCGATGGTTTTGAGGAAGAGTTCTTCCAGAGACATGGAGGGATGAGTCATCTCCAAGACCTGTGCGCCGAATGATTCGAGTGCTTCGCGAAGCCCGGCTTCTGCTCCGGGAGGTACAAGCCTGACAAGGATGGTCAGCAGCTCCGGCTTCGCAAGGAGTTCTTTGACCGAGCCGCACTTCAGCAGCCGGCCTTTCTCCATTATGGCAATCCGGTCGCACACAGTCTCCACTTCGGACAGAAGGTGAGAACAGAGCAGGATTGTCGTGTCCTCTTCCTTAAGCCGCAGAAGCATATCCTTCACCTTGCGCGCGCCTATGGGGTCGAGTCCGGAAGTAGGCTCGTCGAGTATGAGTAAATCCGGCTTGTGAAGGAGTGCGCACGCCAAGCCGAGCCGGCGCGCCATGCCTTTCGAGTATTCCCTGACGCGGCGCTTGCGGGCGCCGAGGAGGTCGAGTTCGGCGAGCAGCTCTTCAGCACGCCCGGCGATTTCGGTACGGTTCATGCCGTAGAGTCGACCGTGGAAGTGAACTGTTTCGTCGGCGTTCATGAAGCTGTGAAGGCTGGACTCTTCAGGCAGGTAGCCTATGCGGCTCTTCACCTCGGAAGACGCCGCCGGACTCCCCAGGACGGTGATTTGCCCTCCTGTGGGGAAGAGCAGGCCAAGGAGCATCTTGACGAATGTGGTTTTTCCGGAGCCGTTGGGGCCGAGCAGGCCGAATATCTCACCAGCAGCAATGGAGAGGTCGAGGCCGTTAACGGCGAGGATGCGTTTGCGACCCCAGAAGTCGGTGTAATACTTCGTCAGGTTTGCGGCGACAACTGCGCACTCGGATTTCATTGCGGCCCTTCGCCTCCGGGGCCCCGGGCACGTATCGTGTGAGGCTTTAGAATCGCTTGCGTTTCTTCTTAATGACTTTCTGGCGCTGCTTCTCTTTGAGTGAGAGGCGTTTCAATTCTTTCTTGATTGCCTGGCGTACTTTGCGCCTGCGTACTTCGCTGGGCTTCTCGTAGTACGAATTCCTCTTTATGTCCTTTGTCAGCCCCTCCTTCTCACAGACTTTCTTGAACCTCTTGAGCAGAAACTCAATCGGCTCTTCTCCGCGTGCTTGTATCTTAATCATGCCTTATCACTTGTTCCTTTCTACAAACCCGAGAACTGCCTTACCTCACTTCTTCCGTGAGTCTTACAATCACTTTTTTGCTTTCGTCGAACAGGTACATCCTGCCGTACTTGTCAAACTCAATCCCGGAGCATTTGGCCGCTGCGGGAGTGGACCTGAGCTTCCACTGAGCGCCGGCTGTCCTGGGGTTGATTCTCAATATGGCGCCCGCCGTCGGGCAGGTGCCGAAAACGTCGCCTCTTATGTCAACCGCCAGGTCACTTATCCAGTCAGTGCTGTTCCTGACCCCCGAGAGCTTGGCGCCGTCCCGGTTGAAGAACTCCACCGCGTAGCTTTTCGTGAAGATAAACGAATTTCCCGACTTGTCAACAGCAATCTGGGAAGGACGGGAGGTTTCCGACTCCTTGTCCGGGAATATCTGTATCATGCGTCCGTCCTGACTGAAGACGTGGACGGAGTGCCTGCTGCGGTATTGCAGGCAGTATATCAACTCTCCGGCCCGGTACAAGTCTATAGGGTTGCTGATTTCGTCTTTGCCGGAGCCCGGTTTGCCGAACGTGCCGAGGAACTTGCCGTCTGGTTCGAATCTCGATATTTTGCACAGCTTCCTGTCGAGAACGCATGCCCTGCCGCTGTTATCCGAACAAAGCGCGACCGGTGTCTGGAACTGACCCGGGCTGGGGCCAATGCCACCGAACCTGGATACTGTCCAGCCGTTTCGGTCGATGTGCCATACAATCCCCTGGGCGGCCTCCATTAGATACAGTCCGCCTTCGGGCGTAACCGCGAAGTTCGAGACCTGACTGAAATTTTCGCCGCCCATCTTCCCCAGGAACTCGCCTTGTGCTGAATAGCGCTTCAGTACTTCGCCGTTCTGGCACACGAGGAATACTTCGCCCGTAAGGCTCACGGCGAGCCGTTCAGGGTCTCCGATACTGGCGAGGATATTCTTTTGAGTGGGCATCTCTCGAACGACTTCGCCTTTCGTGGAAATTGCGCGTACGGTGTGAGGCTGGCGTTCGAGGACTATAAGCGAATCGGAGCGGCGGTCGTAGCGCAGCCCGATTACGGCGCCGAGCTTGCGGTCGAGGTCGAACTCGGTAATGAACTGGTTCGCGGGACCGAACTTCAAAATCTTGCGCCTTGCGAAGTCGCCGATGTAGAGGTTGCCTTGCGAGTCCATTGTCATACTCGTCGGCAGGTGCATCTCGCCGGGCTTGTCCCCGCGCCTCCCAATGGAGCAGTTGAAGTGGCCGCTGTGGGAGAAGACGTGAATCGTGCAGGCAGCGCCGTCGAGGACGTAAACGCTGCCGTCGGGCGCCACTTCGATATCCGAGATGCTCCTGAAGTAGCCATTGCCCGAGCCCCTGGCCCCGTATACGGCTTCCGGCTTGCGCCTGAAGATGTCACCCTCGTAACTGTACCGAATTACGCTCCCGGTCCTGCTGTCGGCCGCGTAGATATGGGGGCCACGCAGCTTGAACGAGGTGAAGGAGCGCTCCTCGCCGAAGAACGCCGATACGTGCAATATGTTGAAGTCGTCGGAGAGAGTGATGATTTTTTTCTCGAGGGCGTCGAGCAACAGCAAATGGTTTTCTGAGTCGAAATCCGCCCAGACTACCTTGCGGAAACGGGGCGTGCTTTCTCCGAAGGATGCGGTCGGGCGGAACTTCTTGCCCCGGGGTCCGGGGCCGAGCGCTTTAACCTCGTGGGCGTGCGTTGTTTTGGCCCCGTAAGGGTCGGTGACGGTTACGGTTATCTTGGCAGTTCCGGCGTCGGCGGGACAAGTCCAGCGAACGCGGCCGACGACGGATTCCTCGGCACTGAGCTGGCCGGTTGAGCAGGACCATGCGAAAATATGGAAATCATCATTTACGTCCGAGATACTGCATGTGATTTCCACTTCTTCTCCCGCGTATGCTTCGGGTGGAGAAGCTTCAATCGATTCCACTACCGGCGGGGCGTTTACATCGGCGGCGAGCTTTGGATTCACCCTGACCGCGGTGTCGCCCGCGCCGATTTCCATGCCGGGATTCAGCCTGTCAACGTGGCAGGTGGAGGAGCGGGCTGACACCTGCGTGACGATGACCTGGCCCACCACCTTTTCTTCGACCAGGACCTTCTCCTTCGTGGTTGGCACGAAGACCACCTTGGCTTCCCGGTAGATGTCGAAGAGCATTCCGGGCTCCAGGCCATCACTCGAACCCTTGTCGAGGTAAACGGTCTTGCCCTCGATGGAGGAGACTTTGGCCATGATGCGGCCGTCCGCCTGTGCCGCGATTGCAAGGCACAGGACGCAGGCGGACAGGAGTATAAGGACTTTCGCCTTCACCGTTGCAGCCTCTCCTTTCATCATCGAGCGCTTACCCGGATGGAGCATTGACAGAATAGTACAGGCTCTGCGCTGCTTAGTCAAGGTTCTCGATGGAGGCAATATACCAGATGTCGGCGCGCCTTACCAGCTTAATCCGGCGCTTGAGCGTGCCGGCAATGCAGCGGCCGGCCTCGGTGAGTTCTATCTCGTAGAAGAACATGGCGTCCACGGATGCCGTTTCCTTTTCAAAATCTATTTGCAGGTCTTTGTGACCGGCCTTGACGATGCGGACGTTCTCGCCGAGGAAGTTCTGCAGCTCATCGGCAATTTGAGACCTGAGCTGCAGCCGTTCCGGGTCGATGAGCTTTGCAAGCTCCTTGGCCCTGCCGGCCGTGTAATGCTCATCGAAGCTGGCCAGCCGAGCCGTGATGTTTTTCCGGGTGCGCATGGCTCGTGCCTGTACCAGTTCGAGCTTTGCATCCTGGTTGTCGGGGTCGAGGTTCTGCAGTAGTCCTGTGAGCTTCTTGATGGCAGTGTCGGGGTCGTTTGCCTTGAGTGCGAAACGCGCTTCCTGGAGGAGCGCGGCGATTTTCTCCCGGCGCTCGACCTGTTTCTCGTGGAGCTGCTTAATCAGTGCGAGATGTTCCTTCTCGCCGTCACAGCGCGGCAAGAGCTTTATCAGCTTGTCGAGCGCTTCCACAGCGTCGCCGTATTCCTGGCGCGCTTCGGCAGCCTCGACGGTCTTGACAAGCTCCCTTGCTTCGGCAACTCTGGTGAGAACGGAGTTCGTGATTTCGTTGGCGCCCCCTATTGCGACGGCGGATTTCGCGCTTGTCTCGGCGCGGGGCAAGTCGCCGGTGGCAAGCGCCTCCTGCGCTTCGCGCAGCAAGTTTTCAAGCTGCTGTGCTGAAGACAGCTTGTCGCGCGCCTCAGCGAGCAGGCCGAATGCCTCGCCGGCTTTCACGTAGTCAGCCGGGAGCTTTTGCAGGGTTTCAACCGCCTTGGCCCATTCGCCATCCCTGAAGTACTGCATTCCGTGCTTGAAGATATCATCGAGCTCTTTTGTCTGCTGCAGATGCTGGTTGCAGAGCGCTATCAGGTCTTCGACATCCTCGTACTCCGGAATCTCAGTCTCTACTCGTCTCAGCTCGACCAGTGCTTCCGAGTATTTCTGCTGCTCTGCGAGGCTCTTGCCCCGTGCGTAGGACGAGCGAATATCTTCCTTCACCTCGAACTCGACCGGCACTTCGTCAAGTCCCGGTATGTTGGCTGTTTCGGTTACTTCGACGGTGATGTTGCATGGTTCGTAACCCGGGCGCTTCAGTGTAAGAACGTACATTCCCATCGGGACGGAAATATCCTGGAACGGGCGGGTGCTGATCTTTTCTGGAGGGTCGTCAACGTTCCTTACGCAGACGTTGCGGACCGCATCCGGCACCGCCGCTCTCAGGGCGGAGAGTCGAAGAGTCCCTTCCTTGACGTTGGTGTTGGCTGTGTCAGCCGGTTTGGGTTGCTGCGTGTCGCGTCCATTCTCATCGGGCTTGATGATAACTGTCGGCGGCTTGTCCGACCATGCGTTGAGCAGCAGGACGATAACCACAACGGCGACCGCGAGGCCGCCCGCTATTCCCGCGAGAAGAGCCTTGGGAGTGCCTTGGACGACGGTTCCCGAGGAAGGAGTTCCCTGGACGACGGCCGTGTCGGGCGTGGGTGATGTGTCTATCTCGAGCGTGTGAGGGAACGGCTGCGGAGGGGTCGGCGTCGATGTGCTTGCCGTTACCTGCGCGCCCACCTCGTAGGCATCAAGGTCGGCGAGAAGCGCCGTCGGGTCCAGGTAACGCTGGTTGGGCTTTTTTTCGATGAGTTTCATGGCGATTGCTTCGAGACTCTCCGAAACGGAGGGATTCAATTCGCGGATGGGCTTGGGAGTCTCGTATATGTGCTGGTATATGACGGCGGTGGGAGTGTCCGCCTGGAAGGGTAGAATGCCGGTCAGCAGCTCGTAAAAGACGATACCCAGGGAATACATGTCCGAGCGGATGTCGAGTTCCTCGCCCTTGCCCTGTTCCGGTGACATGTATGGCGGCGTGCCCATGATAAGGCCGGTCTGGGTGATGGAAGTCCGCACTCTGGCCGCCTTTGCGAGCCCGAAATCCATGACCTTGACCGCTTCGTCGCTGGCAATCATTATGTTGGAGGGTTTGATGTCACGGTGGACCATGCCCTTGCGGTGCGCGCACTCGAGGGCCTTGGCCACGTCCCTGACTATTCGCACGCCTTCCTTGATGTCGAATTTCTCGCCGCGCTTGAGCTTGAAAGAAAGGTCCTCGCCATCCACATACTCCATGGCGAAGTAGGGTACACCCTTCTCGATGCCGAAAGAATATATCTGGATGACGTTCGGGTGAATGAGAGAGGCGGCCGATTTTGCCTCGCGTTCGAACCGCGCGCGGAAAGTGTCGTCCTTGGCGAGTTCCTTCGGGAGCACTTTCACCGCCACGAGACGGTCGAGCGATTCCTGCTTGGCCAGGAAGACCTGCCCCATGCCTCCCTTGCCGATGCGCCTTTCGAGTATGTACTCTCCCAGCTTAACCGCCACCCGGGAACCTCCGTTAAGGGGAATCGGCCATCGAAAGCTTAAGCCTCACCTGCATTTACCTGTTGGCGGGGACAATGAGTGTGTAGGGGTCGGCATCCCGCCTGTATGATACCTGTCCGCCGGGTTGATACGGGGCACCCTCGCGTAGTACGACTTCGTACTGCAGCTTTTTCGGGTTATACACCAGTTCATAGGGGTACGATGGCCCGTAGGGCACGTCTTTGGGGTCGCGCCACGGATTCACCATTATCCGCCCGTCCTCGAAGTACCTGGGCATGTAGACGACCCGGACGACAGGCTCCCACTTGGCCGCCGCGGACTCGCACCCGGCGCACACAAGCAGAGATACTAACGCCGCAACCGCCAGCACAGCAAGACTGCATTTCATAGCTTGAACTCCCCCGAAAGCCTGACCTGGCCTCAAGTTTCTTCATTATACCATATCAGGGCACCGTATGCAATCGCATAACCCCGAATTTCGCCTCTCATTTAAACCGGCGATTCACGGCACTTTCTGCAATTCTCCGCAGATGCATTAGTTGTACCCAGAACTAATCTGTGTGCCCGATGATGCTCTTTGACTTTTTGAGCAGCTTCGAGGAGACGCTGTCAACTATCGTGTATATGACGGGAATCACGAACAGCGTCAGGCCCATTGCGAAGAACAGGCCGAAGGCGATGGTCACGCCAAGCGGGTTTCGCAGCTCGGAGCCCTCTGTCTGGGAGAGCCCCATTGGCAGGATTCCGAGGATTGTTGTCAGTGATGTGATAAGAATGGGCCGCAAGCGCACGCTGGCGCCTTCGATGACGGCTTCAAGGCGCTCGACGCCCTGGCGGCGAAGCTGGTTAATGTAGTCTATCATCACGATGGCGTTGTTAACGACGATTCCGCTTAATATGACAAACCCCATGAAAGCGGGAACGGAGAGGGTCATGCCGAATATGGCAAGGCCGATTACGACGCCGATAAGGCCCAGCGGGACGGTAAACATGACCACGAAAGGCTGCGACAACGACTCGAACTGGGCTGCCATAACCATGTAGACGAGCAGAATCGCCACGATGAGCGCGAAGGTGAGGTCCTCGAAAGCCTCGACCATGTCCCTGTAGGAGCCGCCATAGTCCACCGAGTAGCCGGAGGGCAGCCCGGCTTCGAAGTCCTCGAGCCGTTTCTTGATTTCGCGGACGATGTCTCCCACCGAGCGCTGGTCGCTGTTCGCCATGACGGAGACTTTTCTCGCCTGGCGCTCCCTGTTTATGCTTATGGGGCCTTCGCTCTTCTGCTCACGCGCGACCTGGTGCAGCGGGACGCGCGTTCCCATGGGGGTGGGGACGGTAAGGTCCTTGATTTTCTCGATGGAGTTCCTGTCCTGCTCTCGCAGGCGCACGCGGATATCCACTTCCTCTCCCCCCCTGCGGTACTGGGTGGCAATTTTGCCTATAGAGGCTGCTTCGAGCGTTGCGCCTATGTGGGCCTTCGTGAGGCCGAGCTGCTTCGCCTTGAGCTCGTCCGGGAATATCTTGACTTCGGGCTTTCCCTCTTTCATGGAAATTTCGAGGTCTCTGAGCCCGTTGACGTCCCGAATCAGCTCCATGGCTTTCATGCCGAGTTTCTTGAGCACGTCGAGGTCCTTGCCGAAGATTCTCACGGCAATCTCGGTCTGCTCGGCGCCGGTGGACTGCTCGGTCATTCCCACGGGCATGAAGTTGAAAGTGGCACCCTCGATGTCCGGCGCGAAGCTGCGAATCTTCTCTTTGACGTACGGAAGAGAGTGTCTTCTTTCGAGTTTGTTGTGGAGCCGCACCATTATCATCGCCTGGTTGACGTCGGCGATACCGACGCCGCGGGCGGCCTCGAACTGCGTCACATCTCCGGGGCCCACGATACTGGTCGCGGACTCGACGTCGTCCTTCATCTTCGCAATCTTACCGACGATATCCGACACGACCGCGCTGGTTTCGGACAGCTTCGAGCCGACGGGCAGCTCGATTCGCATCATGGCGACGGGCACATCTTCCTCAGGCATGAACTCGCCACTCTGGTACAGCATGTAAGCTCCGGCACAAGCAACTACGAATGCTGCGCCCATGACCAGAAGCACGATAATCCGCCTTTTCAGAACTCCCCGAAGGACAAGCTTGTAGGCTTCTCTAAAGCGGCCGGATGCTCCCCGGCCGCCGGCGCGTTCCCTGCTGTCCTTGCGCCTGAAAATCGTGGCTGCAATCATGGGCACGAGTGTTGTGGCGACGAAGAGCGAGGCGAGGAGCGACATGCAGACTGTCAGGGCGACGGGGCGGGCGAGCTTGCCCGCGAGACCGGACACAATGACCATCGGCACGAAGACCGCCATTGTTGTAAGAGTCGAAGCCGTGATTGCGGCGGTGACCTCTTCGGCGCCTTTGCGCGCGGCGGTGGCGCGGTCCTCTCCGACCTGAAGATGCCGGAATATGTTTTCGATTACCACGACGGCGTTGTCAACGAGCATGCCGACGCCCAGCGCGAGCCCGCCGAGCGTGAACATGTTGAAAGTGTAGTCGGCAAGATTCATCGCGATAAACGTGGCGAGGACCGACAGCGGAATTGCAAGGAAGATTGCGAGCGTGGGCCGCCAGTTGCGCAGGAAGAAGAAAACGAGCATTATTGCCAGGAACGCCCCCGTGAGGCCGTTGTAGGCGGTCTGTTCGACCGCCATGGTGATAATCTCGCCCTGGTCGAAGATGGGGGAGAACCTCATGTTGCCGGGAAGGTTCTTTCGCAGATCGTCTATTTTTACGCTTATTGCATCGGACACGGTGACGGTGTTTGCGCCTGATTGTTTCGTGGTAAAGACGAGCAGGGCAGGTTTGTTGTCAACGTAGACGCCCCCTCTCATCTCCTTGTAACTGTCAACGACGTCGCCGATATCGCGCACGCGGATGGAAGCGCCGTTGCGGACAGCAAGCACAGTGTTTCTGATATCTTCAAGACTCTGGAACTCGCCAATGGTTCGTATCAGATATTCCTTGTGGCTGGTTTCGACGTGGCCGGCGGATATGTTCAGGTTCTCGGCACCGAGCGTCGCCACAATCTGAAGGAGCGGGATATTGTAGGCGTCGAGCTTGTCTTTCGAGACCAGGATGTTTATCTCGCGCTGTTTGCCCCCGAGCACCATGACCGAGGCGACGCCCTCTATGCGTTCGAGAATCGGGGCAACGTCATCTTCGAGCAGCTTGCGCAGCTTCAGGGTATCGAGGTTGCCGGAGACGCCGTAAAAGATGACCGGCATCTGGCCTATATCGAACTTCACGACGAACGGCTTCTCGGCCTCGGGCGGGAGGAACGCTTCGACGAAGCTCAGGGAGTCCCTGATGTCCTGCGCGGCGAAATCGAGGTTCGTGCCCCATTCGAACTCGACCGCGATGTTGGAGAGGCCTTCTTGGCTTACCGAGTAGACGCTCTTTATTCCCTTGACCGAGAGAACCGCTCCTTCGAGAGGCTTGGTGATGTGCTGTTCAATTTCCTCGGCTGCGACGCCCGGATAGCGCGTGATAATCGCGCAGATGGGAAATTCGAGTTCCGGCATCAGGTCGAGCCCGAGACCCCGGACCGATACGATGCCGAAGAGAACCACAATCAGAATGACCATGGTGGTGGTAACACGCCGCTTTACCGAGAAACCTGCAAGGCTCATTTGCTCTTGTCCCCTGTCAGTTTCACTTCGGCCTTGTCCGCAAGCCCGTAATTGCCCTCTGTTATCACGATCGCGCCTTCTTTCAGGCCTTTTATAATCTCGGTCCAGCCGTTGCTGCTCAGGCCAGTTTCAACCCTCGTTTTTTTCGCGAGATTGTTCCCGTGTACCATGACATATGAGCCCTCTGTATCATCGAGCACAGCCTGTGTAGGAACGGAAAGCGCGCTTTTCTCGCTGTAGATAATCTTCACACGCGCGAACATGCCTGCCTTGAGCTTGAGGTCCGGATTATCGAGGCGAAGCTTGATGTGGAAAGCGCGGCTGGCGAGGTCTATCGAGTCCGAAATGGCCGTTACCGGGGCTTCCATGTTCTTCGGCCCGCCGTCAAGGTCCAGCACTGCCTTGGACTTCCTGGTGACAGAGCCCGACCAGACATCGGCAACCGGGACCACGACCTCGAGGCTCGATATGTCCATTATCTCGACCGCGACCTGCCCGGGCATTCCGCTGCCGCTGGCATCGCCGGGGTCAACGTATGTTCTTACCACGACCGCGTCATAGGGTGCCTGTAGAACCGTCTCTTCGAGTTTTTTCTCGGCAAGTCCAAGCTGAGCCCTGGCAAGCTCCACCTGGGCCGACGCTGCCTTGATATCCTCTTCCTGGAAGCCCTTCTGCAGGAGCTTGAGCGCCTTCGAGACCTGTTCGAGCTGAGTCTTGGACAGCTCGTATCTGGTCTTCGCCTGTTCGAGAGTGGCGTCCGCTATAGCCTTATTCTTCTCAGAGAGTTCCTTCATGCGGTCGTAATCTCGCCGGGCCTGGTCCGTCGAAGTTTTAGCGGCATCGACCGCGGATTTTGCCTGCGCCACTTCTTCTTCCCTGAAGCCTGCCTTCAGCTTGGCAAGAGCCGCTTCGGCAGCCTTCACCCCGGCCTGCGCCTGCTGGACGTAGAGTTTGTAGGTGGAATCGTCGAGCAGGGCCAGCGTCTGGCCTTTTTTCACCCGGTTGCCCATCTCCACGAGCACACCGGACACCACGCCCGGCACCTGGAAGTTGAGCATGGAGTGCCTGGCCGCAGTCGTGACACCCGAGGCGGAGATAGTCTGCCTGAGCATGTGCATGGCAGCTGGCGTTCCTTTGACTTCGCGGACGTTCTTCGCCTTGCCGGGCGCGTCCTGGGCCATCACGGACGCAAGTGAGACGAATATCGCCGCGCACGCAACCAGTAGTTTCCTGAACAATTTAGCCTCCGTAACAAGCAGCCTATTCTTCGACCGTCGCTTTTTCATTTTCTCCTGCAACCGGCGTTACCGCATCCGCCTTGGGAGCGTTATCCTGGCTTTCCTGTTGTTTCTTCCTGTGGCGTTCCGCTATACGGTAGGAAATCTTGTACAAGGCGAACGACACAGGCACTCCCATTATTACACCCCCCAGGAGCATGGGGAGGTAAATATCCGCGCCCAGCGACCACAAATTTCCAAGCAACTCGTAGGTTTTGTTGAAGAAGCCGGAGGATTGGAGATTGTAAGCTTGTGTGATGCGAGAGAGCCCGATTGGTTCCAGACCCAGGCAGAACGTTCCTATGTAATATGCGGGAAAGTACCAGTAGCTGGGCGGAATCATGATAAAAGGATTCAGAAAGAACGTCATCGCCACGGCGACCAGCCGGTTGCCCCGGAGGAGGGTGGCGGTGAGAAGAGTCAGCGGAATCTGGAATCCGACCGTGGGAGTTACGGCAATGAACGAACCTATTCCGACGCCGCGGGCGATACGCCCGGGAGGGTCGCCCGCCTCGAGTATCTTGTTGACGAAGCGGTTCTTGAAGAAGTTCCGGAAGAGCCCCATGCGAAGCACTCATTTGCGACAGACGGCGTATAGCCTTGTTCCCTTTATGAAGACTTTGTAATCGGTGAAGGGGCTTTCTTCGAGCAGCTCGGACATGCTGCTCTCGGTGAATTTCCGGCCCTCGTAATCGCTGCGCCTGATACCTCTGAGGTCTTTGAGAAAGAGGCCCGCAGTCTTAACATAGAGCTTCCAGAACACGTAGAAGACTTCCTTGTGAAGGAACCACTTGTGGAGAAGCTCCTTGAAAACCGTAACGCCGCCCGGCTTGAGCATGCGGTGCGCCTCGGTGATGGCGCTTGCCTTATCGGGCAGAAGCACGAGGGTTCCCGCGAAAAGAATCCGGTCGAAAGTGTCGTCGGGATAGTGGACTTTCTCGGCGTCGCCGACCGCGAAATAGGCGTTCTGCGCTTTCTGCTTCAGGGCTTTCTCGCGCGCGATGTCTAGGAAGCGCTTGCACAGGTCGAAGCCGTGTACCTCGCAGCCGGGCCAGTTCTCGGCGATGTGCAGGGCATACACCCCCGGGCCCGTGCCAGCGTCGAGTATCTTCTGTCCGTCCTCGATTTCCATGAGTTCGAGAACGGTATCGAGCCCGTCCTTTACCCTCAGCATGCTGTAAAGAGGCGCGAGCTTGGAATACACTGCCGTGGTCCGACGCTTCTGAGCTGCTGAGACGCCCTCCGATTGAGCGGCAGGCTGAACATCCCCGGCGGCGGCATCGCTCATCTGGCACCTCACGGTCTTGCAAAGGCCGGTACTCTCTCATCCTGCCTTCGCGCAGAACAGGCTAAGTAAACAAGTTGAAAAATAATACCATGAAAGAAGGCCGCATCAAGAGATTTCTATCGTTCGGGAGGTCGAAGCGGGGCGGTCCGGGAAGGTAACCGCAAATTGCCTTGAAAGCGGAAGTGTCCGTCTGGTACAATACAAATGAAGAGATTCCCTTCGCTGTGCGAACCGGGAATACGTTCCTTGCATCTTCTCCTGGAGGATAATATGCCGGCGTGGTTAAAAATGCGAAGCAGCTATCCTGCGCTGAAGCAGTACGTTTACCTTGACACCGCCGGAACCGGAATCGTGTCGCGAACCACGGCCGGGATTGCAAGGCAGTACTACACAGATGTAAGGGAGCACGGCAACAGCAAGCTCGATGCCATGCTCAAGCGGATGGAAGAGGCGCGCGAAGAAGTTTCCGCCCTGATAAAGGCCAGGCCGGGTGAGGTTGCCTTCGTTCCCAATACTTCTCACGGCATGAACATCGCGGCCATGATGCTCCGGGGGGAGGGCACGGTGGTTGTGCCCGAGGCGGAGTTTCCCTCCTCCACCGTCCCATGGATTAACCAGGGATTCAGGATGCGTTTCGTCAAATCCAAGAAGAACGTGCTTTACCTGGAAGACATTGAAAGGGCAATCGGAAGGCGCAGGAAAGGCGTGGTTGTACATTCCTTCGTCCAGTACTCTTCCGGTTTCAAACAGGACATGGCGAAGCTCGGGGAAATATGCCGCAGGCGCGGTCATTACTTCATTGCGAACATCACGCAGGGCTGTGGCGCGTTTCCCGTGAATGTGAAGAAGTGGGGCGTCGATATCGCGTGCTGCACCGGCATTAAGTGGCTATGCGCAGGAGAAGGCGCCGGATTCATTTACATCCGGAGGGATATCCTGAAAAAATTCAAGGCTCCGATTGCCGGCTGGTACAGCGTCAAGAAGCCTCTCAAGTTCATTAGCCGGTCGGCGGACCTGAAGGACAATGCGGGACGTTTCGAGCTTGGAGGACCCGCGTTTCCCAATATCTTCGCACTCGGAAATGCGGTCAAGGAGATTCGCCGGATTGGCGTGGAGTCCATTGCCGGGCGTATTAGCGAGCTGACCGACGACCTTCTCATAAAACTCAAGAAGGCCAACATGCCGGTTGCATCGCCGACGGAACCCGAATATCGCTCTGGAATTGTTGTCGTAAAGGCGGTGAATCCCGTAGGCGTAGTCGATGTTCTCAGGGCTCGAAAAGTCAGGGCCTCCGCCAGAGGAGGTGGAATCAGAATCTCGGCTCACTTCTACAACAACAAGGACGATATTGACAGGCTGGTCTACCACCTTAAGAGACTTCTCTGAATCCGAAGGCTTAAGCGTTTGTTTGGCCTGAGTCCGGACAGCGCCACCGTCTAAGCTGAGGGTTTTTCATCTTGGATGAACTTAAACACCAGAGTGCCGAAGATATAGCGCAGGATGTCGCGCAGTGGGCGACCGATTCGGAAGTCGTATCGGCGCTCGACGAGCTGCATCCGACGGACGTTGCCGATGTCCTCGAAGAACTTGATATAGATGTCCGCAAGAGGGTTTTCCAGCTTCTCGATAACGAGGTGGCCATACGAGTTCTGGATGAACTCGATGAGGACGCGAAGCAGGAACTGGTCGGAGAGCTTGAGAGGCGCAAGCTGCAGACCCTTGTCGAGGAGATGCCCACCGACGAGGCGGCGGACATGCTGGCTCTTCTGCCGCCGGAGCAGACCGAAGAGGTTCTGAGCGGGGTCGAGGAGGAGCATGCGCTCGACCTTCGGGAGCTGGTTGAATATCCGCCGGACACCGCCGGCGGCATCATGACGAAGGACTACCTTGCCGTAACCGCCCAGCACACGGCCCAGGATGCCGTCGATGCCATCAGGAACACTCCGAACGCCGAGGTAATAAGCTACATCTACGTGATTGATGAGAACGAGCGGCTCGTCGGCGTTCTCTCGCTCAGGGATATCCTGCTGGCAAGACCTGAATCCAGGCTCGGCGCGATAGCGAAGACGGAGGCGGTCTCGGTTGAAACCGGCACCGACCAGGAAGAGGTGGCGCGAATGCTCGACAAGTACGACTTTGCGGCGCTGCCTGTCATAGATGGAAACGGAATCCTGCGCGGCGTCGTCACCTACGATGACGTCATCGATGTAATGGAGGCGGAGGCCTCCGAGGATATCTACCGTCTGGCCGGTACGGCCGCGCAGCGCCCGACGCGCGAACCAGCGCCCAAGCGGGTCATTCTAAGGCTTCCGTGGTTGCTCATAACGCTGGCCGGCGGCATTGTTTCGAGCCAGATAATGCTTAGCTTCGGCCAGGCGCTCGAAGCCGTCGTTTCCATTACCTTCTTCGTTCCGGTCATAAACGGCATGGGCGGAAACGTCGGGCTCCAGTCATCGACGGTCATTGTGAGGGGGCTTGCGACCGGAGAGGTCCACATGTCGCGCGTCGCATCGGTGATGCTCAAGGAGATAGTAGTAGGCGCAATGATAGGCCTGATATGCGGGTCCGCGGTCGGCATCTTCGCGTTGCTGACGCTCACGAAGCCGGAACTCGGCCTAGCGGTGGCGCTTGCGATGTTCTGCGGCATTACCGTGGCGGCGCTGACGGGCACGGCTATACCTCTCTTCTGCCAGCGGCTGGGCATCGACCCCGCGCTTGCAGCCGGGCCCTTTATCACAACTCTGAACGATATTACGTGCCTGACCATCTATCTTACTACGGCAATTCTTCTTGTGACGGGATTGTGATGCTCTGATGAGACTGCTTCTTACGAATGACGATGGGATAGACTCGGAGGGCATACACGTTCTCGCCCGCGAATTAAGCGGTATCGCCGAGGTGGTTCTTTCCGTTCCGGAAGGCGAGAGGAGTGGTGCGAGCCACTCCCTGACGCTGCGGGCCCCGGTCGAGTACAGGAAGACTACAAACCGCGAGGGCATCGAGGGGTACGTCGTACGCGGCACCCCCGTGGACTGTATCCGCCTCGCATACGAAACGCTCGACCTGCCATTCGACATGGTCGTATCGGGCATCAATTCCGGCGCCAACGTGGGAATCAACATTCACTATTCGGGAACCGTTGCCGCGGCTATCGAGGCTGCGTTCCTCGGGTTGAGCGGGCTCGCCGTTTCGATTTCCACACGCCGGCCGGAAAATTACGTGACTGCGGCCCGCTACGCCGTCCAACTTGTAAGGCACATTCAAAGCTGCGAGGTGCCGATTGTCGTCAACCTCAACGTGCCGGACCTCCCGGAAAACGAGGTCAGGGGAGTTAGGATTACCAGGACGGCGATTACCGAGGAGGAGACGCTCGTCACGGCAAACGAAAATAGTTGCCGGGAAGTTGATGAATGTAAGGACCCGGGAATCGTCTTAGATAGTAGAGCGGTCGCAGCCGGATATGTTTCGGTCACGCCGCTGCAAGTTGACCTGACTGCTCGCGGGTTTCTGGATGTTCTGAACGGCTGGGAGCTGGGAACGATTGAGCGATAACGGAAAAGACGCGAGGGACCACCTGACGCTCGGCGTCATGTACCAGGAAATCGGCTCGCCCGACGAGGCCATTGTCGAGCTGTCGAAGGTGCTGGCTCTCGAGCCGAGTAATCCCACCGCGCACCTGTATCTCGGCCTCGCCTACCGGGATAAGGAATTCTACCAGGAAGCTCAGAACCACTTCGAGAGGGCGCTCGAACTCGGCGGCGACGTGAGCGCGGTCTACGTGGGGCTTGCCAGCATCTTTCTGCTGAGACGCAGGTTCGACGAGGCGCTCGAATTCGCGCGCAAGTCCACCAGGGTCCGGGACGACTACGTTCAGGGCCACCTTATAACCGGCGACATATATCAGGCTATGGGCGAGGATGAGATAGCGCTTCTCAAGTACGAGAAGGTTCTCGCCCTCGAACCGGAGAACAGGGACGCCCATTTCTGCAGCGCCGTCTCCTATCGCAACCTGGAACGCTTCGACGACGCCGTCTACGAGCTGCGCCGCACGCTCGAGATCGACCCCGATTGCATCCCGGCACACCTGGAACTCGGCGAACTTTACGAGAGGCGGAATCAGTCGGCGAGGGCGCTTGCGGAATTCGAGAGTGTCATCGGCCTTTCGCGCGACAATCCGGAGCTGTGCCGCAAGATAGGCCGGGCGTACCAGATCTCCGGCAGGGTCAGCATTGCCGCAAGGTACTTCGAGCATCTGCTCGAGCTGCGTCCGGAGGACCCGACCGCCAAGGAGCTTCTTGCGGCCGCGTACAGGGACATGGGCAGGCTGGAGGAATCTCTCAACCTGTATGAGGACATAATCTCGACTCATGCTGACAGGGCGACCGCCTACCAGGGTCTTGCGGGCACATACGCTGCAATGGGCGACGGCGAGAAGGAGGTCTTTTTCCTTCGCAAGGCTGTAAAGACAGACCCCCGGTGCGCGGAAGCTCTTCACAGCCTCGGGCAGTCGTATCTCTCTCGCGGCTGCACGGAAGAAGCCTCATTCGTCTTCCGCAAGTGCATCCGCGTCATGCCGGAGGACCCGCGCGGCTACGAGCTTCTCGGCAGGCTCGAACATCAGCAGGGCCACCTCGACACCGCGATTTACCAGTACCAGAAGGCGACCAGCCTCGGCTCGCGAAACGCAGAGGTTCATTATGACCTTGGCCGCGCCTACCTGCAGAAGAGCAGGGGCCTTTTATTCAGGAACTCACTCTATGTTGATATGGCGCGGCGTTCGTTCCTCGAAGCGCTCCAGCTCGATAAGGAGCTGCGCAGCGCCCCTGACGAACTGCGCGGCTATCTGTACAGGATAGCCGAAGAGGAGCGTCTGCTTCCAGCTGGCCGTTTCATCACCGGCATCACCCAGCGCTTCGGCATCCTGACGAGGCGCTTCTCCCTGTTTACGGACTCCGTAACGGTCGTGACTTCTTTCTTGAGCTTCAAGAGCCGCAGGAGATTCCCGCTGGTTGTCCTCAGCCCCGACTTCAGTGTTTCCAGCCGCGGTGTTTCTCCCGTGGTTCTTATCGGGCTGGCGGCTCTCATCCTGCTTCTGGCGGGTTCCGTTCTCGGCGTGCTTCCCCAGTCGCCTGCGCTGGCGGCCGGCGCGCTTGCGGTGTCAGCTACGGCGGCTTTCGGCCTGCTTGCAGGTCGTCGCAGGTGGGTCTTTCACGACAGGTATTCGCATAAGGTGCTGTTCGAATACCGGCCAGACTCGCCCGGCAGGGAAGAATCTAAAGCCTTTCTTGACCGGCTCCTTCGAAGACTGTCTCGGCAGACGCGAACGCTATTGTAGGCGGACATTTCAGGTGAAACGCAGGCTATAAACGCCGGATTCAGTCACTGCCGTTATTATCGGGAGATGATGGAGGCAGGCAGACCGTTGAAATTCTGCGGATTTCAAGTGCTACTGTTTCAGGAAATTCTGGATTTCGGACCAGGATTTGGCCGAATGGGCGCCGGGCGGAAGGTCCCCGGGCTCGGGATTGAGGATAAAAGTCCTCATTCCGTTTGAAAGGTATGCGTTGGCATCCTCTTTTCTGTCGCCTATACCAACCCGAAGGTTCAGCCCTGCTTTTCGCCATTTCCGCAGTTGTGCATGCTTGAACGCTTCTGCAGAGCCGGTGAAAGCCACCTTTGACAGATTGGAGAAGAAAACAGGCCCCTGCGGGAAACCTTTGAGGGCAAGCCACTGCTTTGTCGCATCAAAGAAGGAGTCATCGCGGGCCGTCAGGTAAACGACAAGATACTTGCCGGACAGCTTCTTCAGGGCTTCGACCGAGCCCGGCAGGGGCTGGATGTCTTCCGGCGCCGTGGTGAGGAGTCCGAGCGCCGAGACTTCGGCGATGGTGTGGTCTATGTCGCAGACGAGTACCGGCAGGTCGCGGCTGACGACGAAGACACAGGAGAAGCGTCGGACCTCGGGGTCGGCGAGGTAGGTGGTTACTATAAGGTGCGTGCCTTCGAAAAACCCTTTCATCTCGACCGAGGCCATTCCATCGTCGTCTGTGAACGCTTCGCAGAGGCGGACGTATTCGGGCTTGCCCTGTTCAAGAGTCCTGGGGGTGTGAAGCACCTCGAAGAGGAGTTTCGCGCCGGCGACATCCGGCCGGGAGAGGGAAGTCCCGCCTCTTTCGACCTTCGCCCGCAGAACGACATTCTGCCCTGTGACGACCAGGTCATCGAAGGCGCGAAGATGCACGACCCCAACGCAGCCCGTGGACGCGAGTGCGACGAGAAAAACAGTCAAATACGCCGGCCTTCGCATGGGAAATCTCCTTGTCAGTCGGAAGTGTCTGCGAGAGATTCTGCCGTAACTCCGTTCTCCTGCGACTTGTACTGGAGCTCGTAGAGCTTGCGGTATATGCCGCCGCGTGCGAGGAGCTCCCGGTGGCTGCCGACTTCGCGTATCTCGCCGTGATGAAGGACGATGATTCTGTCAACGTGCTTGATAGTCGAGAGGCGGTGCGCGACAATTATGGAGGTCCGGCCTTCCATGAGATGATAGAGCCCTTCCTGAATAACGCGCTCGGTCTCAGTATCGACGCTGGAGGTAGCCTCATCAAGAACAATTATGGCGGGGTCCCTGACGACGGCGCGCGCGAAGGAGAGGAGCTGGCGCTCGCCCGCGCTGAAAGTGACACCGCGCTCCGCGACCTGGGAGTCGTATCCGGCGGGCAGGCGCTCTATGAACCTGGCGGCGTTTACCAGCTTGCAGGCATCCCGGAGGCGGTCGTCGGTAATATCGGTATCGCCGAGCGTGATGTTGTGCCTGACAGTCCCGCTGAAGAGGAAGACATCCTGCATTACCGTGCCGACATGCCGGCGCAGCTCGTGCTTGTCCAGCTTGCGGATGTCCATGCCATCGACGAGAATGCTGCCGCGCTTGACATCGTAGAGACGGGTAAGCAGGCTGATAATGGATGTCTTTCCCGCGCCGGTTGCTCCCACGAGTGCAACCGATTCGCCGGGCTTGACGGAGAAGCTTATGTCCTTGAGAACGTGATTGTCGGTGCCGGTTTCCTTGTCGGTCTCGTAGGCGAACCAGACATCGCGGAACTCTATCCTGCCGCGGATATTGGCCAGAGCGTACGGCTTGGCTTCGTTCTTGATTTCAGGCTCTGTGTCGAGAAGGTTGAAGACGCGCTCAGAGGAAGCCATGGCAGACTGGAGCGTGGAATAGAGGCTGGAGAGGTCGGTAATCGGTTGGAAGAACATGGCCACGTAGAACCAGAAGAGCAGAAACTCGCTGTACGTGATCTCGCCGACGCCTATGAAATAGCCGCCGAACCATATCACCACGGCTATGGCCAGGGCGGACATGAGCTCGACAAACGGGAAGTAGATGGCCTCGTACTTCACCGAGGTCAGGTTCTCGTTGCGGTAGCCGTCGTTGATCTGCTCGAACTTCTCGGCGGAGCGCTCTTCCTGAGTGAATATCTGTATTATGCGGATTCCAGCCACAGTCTCGCCGACGAAGGCGTTGACCCTGGCAATCTTCATGCGGATATTGCGGAAGACCGTGCGTGCCTTCATTCTGAAGATATAACCGCCGGCGAAGAGAGGGGGCACAATCACGAGGGAGACCAGTGTCATCTTCCAGCTGCACAGGACGAGAATGGTTACAATACCGGCGATCATGAAGAGGTCATAGATAAGCTGGACCACGCCGGAGGTGAACAGCTCGCTTATTGCCCCCACATCAGACGTGGCACGGGTAACAAGCCGCCCGGCGGGATTCGCATCGAAGAACGACAGCGAGAGCATCTGGAGATGGTCGAATATCTGGGCGCGAAGCTTGTGCATGACCTTCTGACCCAGCAGGTTAATCACGATGGCCTGGAGCCTTCTGAAAAGGAACATGCCTATGACGACGGCGAAGCCCAGAAGCACGACGTAGTTGAGGGTGCTTTCGAAAGGAGCCTTGTTCGCAACGCCCTGTGCAGGCCTGAGGACTTCTCCATACGACCACGCTATCAGGTAGGGGACGATGAGACGGCAGGCAGCCCAGCCGAACATGAGCAGCAGAGCGCCTATGACATAGCACTTGAAAGGCCACACGTAGCGCAGTAGGCGCTTCATGAGACGCGCATCATAGGCCTTGCCGAGGACATCTTCCTCGCGTGTGCTGCCTGTGAAGCCTCCGTGCCAGTGCGCCATCTGAGTCTAATCTCCCTCGGACTCTATCTCCGTCTCAAGCTGCTGCTTGTGAAAGACGGATGCGTAAACCCCACCTTTTTCAATGAGCTGGGCATGCGTTCCCTGCTCAATTATCCTGCCGTCTTCAAGCACTACAATGAAATCGGCCGAAGAAACCGTTGACATTCTGTGCGAGATAATGAGGGTGGTTATCCTGCTTGAGAATTCGTGCAGCCCTCTCAGGATGGCCTCCTCCGTATGCGTGTCAACAGACGAAAGCGCATCATCGAGGATGAGTACCTTCGGGTCGAGCGCAATCGCCCGTGCTATGGCGACGCGCTGCTTCTGGCCACCGGAGAGAGTAACGCCGCGCTCGCCGATCAACTGGTCATACTTCTTCGGAAATCCCTCGATGTCGTCGGCAACCTGGGCAATCCTGGCAGCCTCGACTATACGGGCGAAGTCCATGTCAGGTCTGCCAAAAGAGATGTTCTCCCTGATTGTATCGGAGAACAGGAACGAGTCTTGCGGAACGTATCCTACGCTCGACCTCAGCCTGTGGAGCGGTATGGTGTTGATGTCGCGCCCGTCGATGTAGAGCGTGCTGTCGGGGACGTCGAAGAGCCGCATGACAAGCGAGACCATGCTCGACTTCCCGCTGCCCACGGCGCCTACAATCCCCACCGTCGTGCCGACCGGGACGTCAAGGATGACGTCCTTGAGTGAGAAGTCAGAATCAGGATACTTGAAAGAGAGATTCCTGAACTCGATCCTTCCGCGCATTATGATATCGGGGCCTGTGCGCTTGTCATCCTGTATCTCGGGCACGACCGCCAGGATTCGATTGACGCGGGCCATGGCAGCGCCGCCCCTCTGCATCCGGGCCAGCACCATCCCGAACATCATCATGGGCCAGAGCATCATGTTCTGGTAGGTGAAAAACATGACCAGCTGGCCTATCGTGAATCTCTCCCTTATTATCTCGCGGCCGCCGTACCAGAGGACAAGAAGCGTGCAGACCTGGGAGATGACCATGAACAGGGGCCAGACATAGGCGCGCAGGTATACCAGGTCCATGTTGCGATTCACGAATTCCTGAGACTGCTCCGTGAATTTGCGCTTCTCAATCTCCTCTGTGGCGTACGCCTTGACGACGCGGATGCCGGAGAAGTTCTCCTGGGCATTGGTGCTGAGCGCTGCCAGTTGTTCCTGAACTCGCATCGAAAGACGGTACATCCTCGGTAGAATCAGTCTCATGATGACCGTTACTGCCGCAAGCGGCAAGATGGTCAGAACAGCCAGTACAGGATTGACCACGAACATTATGACAAGACCACCGACGAGCACGATTACGCTTCTGACTATGAAGGCCAGGGCGAACTGCATGGCGGCGCGCACCTCCTGAATGTCATTCGTGGCGCGCGACATCATGTCGCCTGTGTGAGCACGGTTGAACCAGGAGAAGGACAGCCGCAGCAAGTACCTGTAGAACGTGTTTCTGAGGTCAAATGCCACGTTGTGCGTCAATGTGAGCAGCCAGCGTCTCCACAGAAACTCGGTAACGGACTCACCGAGACGCAGCGCCACGATAGCGAGAACGAAATACGTCACGAGAAGCATGACAACGGGTGGCTGGTCTATCTCATCTATGGCCTTGCGCAGGACATACGGCACGCTCAATTGGAACACCTTGGTCAGGGAGGCTCCCAGCATGCCCACGAGCAGCATGTTCTTGTAGCGCTTAACATAGGGCCACAGGCGCAGGAGCTCCTTCACCGAACCGGCTCCATTAAGTAAGTTAATTAAGCAATCTAATAGTTAAGTATATGAAGTATTATATCTGCTGGTTCAAAGGTGTCAAGCGGCGTTTTAAGAAAAATTCAGGAAAGCCGGAATGCTGACAATCGTTACTGTAGTTGACAAGCCACCGTATCTTCGGTTAGATTTGTAGAGAAGCTCCAGTTAAAGCTGCGATTACGGACGGAGATTCATTTGAGGTTTGCGAAAGAATCAGGCAGCAGCGAGGTCAAGCTGGGCGACAACAGAGTGCTCGGCTGGCAGCGCAAGATGCGGATTGTATTCATCGTGATTATCGCGCTTGCGGTCATCTGGCTCTTCGTACAGGTAGGTAAATACTCCATAAGCCTCGAGAACGACTCCATGAAAGGCACCTTCGCGCCTGGAACGACTGTGTTCTACGACAGGTTTTTCGACTGGCACGATGGGGTCGTGCCGTTTTTCGGAGTGAAGAACAGGGGGATTCTGCGGGGAAATATAGTATTGTTCCTGAAGGAGGGGCTGGAAACGACTGACCCTGAGACGAGTAAAAAGTCGAAGGGAAACTACTACGGCATTTCGAGGGTCATCGGGCTGCCCGGAGACCAGATGAAATATGTGCCTGCCGGAGTCGTAATTATAGAAAAGGATGGCAAAGAGCGCCTCTTTGCGGCTCCTCATAACCAGAGCAGCACGGAACTGGAAGAAATTCCCCCGGACAGGTTTTACGTCCTGAACGACAACGAGGAGTCCGCTGTCCAAGACAGCAGGCACTTCGGTTACGTGCTCGGAAATGAACTTCGGGGGAAAGTCATAGGCCCTCTCAATCTCTGGTAGCGTTATGACCAAGAGCAAAGCTTACGATGAGTTTGCCTTCATTAACTGGATAAGGCAGCAATTGAATCCCGGGGGCGATGTCCTTGTCGGAATCGGGGATGATGCGGCCCACCTCAAATGCGTCGGCGGCAGTTTCGTCGCGACGACCGACATGCTGCTCGAAGGCACGCATTTCGAAGCGTCTGCGGGCTGGAAGCTCATCGGGCGAAAGGCACTGGCTGTTTCGCTGAGCGACATGGCCGCCATGGCGGCGAGACCGAGATTCGCTCTGTGCGCGGTTGGACTGTCGGAGGAGCTAACACCGGACGATGCCAAGAACATGTTCAGAGGCATGCAGGAGCTGGGAGCCGACTTCGGCTGCCAGATTGTAGGCGGCGATGTGACTTCCTGGAAAGGGCAAACCGCCGTCTGCGTAACCGTCTTCGGCGAACCGGCAGGTAAAAAACCGTTCACCCGCAGTGGGGCGAAGTCGGGCGACAGGATTCTGGTTACGGGCGAACTCGGCGGTAGCGCGGCCAGCAAGCATCTTGACTTTCTTCCGAGGGTGGTCGAAGCAATCTACCTGAGCCAGAACTACACGGTTCATTCATGCATTGATATATCCGACGGGTTCGGGCTGGACCTCAACCACATCTTGGAGGAGTCCGGAGTGGGTGCGCTCGTCTATGCAGATTCCATCCCTCTTTCGAAGGCTGCGATTAAGGCGTCGGTCGCGTCAGGGAAAACGCCCCTGGAGCATGCGCTTTCCGACGGCGAGGATTTCGAGCTGCTTTTCACAATGCCGCCGAAGGAGGCGGAAAGGCTGCTCGCGGACAGAGAGTTCGGGACGGCGGTGTGCATCGTCGGCGGCATTACACCCGGTGGTTTCGTGATGCAGGGCGAGGACGGCAAGGTCAAGAAGTATAAGCCTGAAGGCTATGTGCATTTCCGGAAATGAAGCCGAGGATTGGACGGACCGTGACTGTAACTGCCTTATGCTTGGAAACACATAATCCCGAGGAGACGATGTCGGCGGGCAAGGTCCTGGGCGGTTTCCTGCAAGCGGGAGACACGGTGGCTCTCATGGGCGAGCTGGGCGCGGGGAAAACGGTCATGACGAAAGGCATTGCCGCAGGCCTGGGAGTCGAGGACATCGATTCTGTTACAAGCCCAACGTACAAGGTGCTGAATCAGTACAAGGGGCGCCTGCTGCTGAATCATTTCGATGCATACCGCCTGGAGGGACCGGGCGATTTCGTGGATATCGGCGGGGAAGACCTGCTTTCGGGCAATGCCGTGAGCGTAATCGAATGGGGCGAGCGAATAGGCAATGTGTTGCCCCGGCTCGCAATAACGGTTAAAATAATTGTCTTTTCGGAGAAGGCGAGAAGACTTGAATTCTTTTTCGATAAAAACAGGATCGGGCTGGCCGAAGCGCTTACAGCGATTTCGGGCACCGGCGGGGTTTGAACAAGAAACCGCCGGGAACGACCCAGGAGCCGAGTGGAGGTAATCAATGAAAAAACTGTATATCACATCGACCAAGCAGAGTGACGGCAAGACCATGGTTACGCTCGGCTTGATGAGCGCCCTGTCGGAAAGGGCAAAAAAAGTCGGCTTCATGAAGCCCATCGGCCTCAAGGACATCAAGGTGGCCGACTACGCCATAGACCAGGACACCTCGCTTATGGAGAGGGTGTTCAGCCAGCACGCCAATATCAGGGACATGAATCCTGTCACGATTGACAGGGATTCGCTGGATTTCTTTTCGGAACCGGCTAAGAGAGATGAAGTGCTCAAGGAAATAAAAGCAAGCTTCGAGAGAATTTCGGATGGCTGCGACATTGTCCTGATAAAGGGCATGGTCGGCGCAGCCTGCGGAAGCGTTTACGGACTTGCAAACACGTTGATTGCGGAAAAGCTCGGCGGCAAGATACTCATCGTGACATCGGGAGGCATAGGACATCCCCTCGACGAAGTCATTCTCAACCTCGATCATTTCCGCTCCCGCGGTCTCGATGTCATAGGGGTTGTCTTCAACAAGGTCTATCCCCAGGAGATTGATAAGCTCAGGAGTTTCGGCGGGCCGTTTCTTGAAAAGAACGGCACGAAGCTTCTGGGAATAATCCCGTATGCCAAGGTTTTGAGCCAGCTCACGATTCGTGACATGGCCGAACGCGTCGAAGGCAGAATCTTGGCGGGAGAGCAGCATCTTCAGAACCGCGTGACAAAGATTCTGGTCGGCGCCATGTCCCCGGCATGCGCGGGAGACTACTTCGAGGATGGCGCCCTTTTGATAACCGGCGGGGACCGGCTTGACATGGTCTTGGCTGTACTGGCCTACTCGGCGCCGGAGTCTCCCGAAACCACCAGGTTTTCGGGGCTGCTGCTCACGTGCGGCGCGGAACCGCCAAAGGAAGTTCTGGAGATGCTCAGGCGTGCTGAGATACCCGTTATCAGCACGAAGCTGGACTCGTATAACGTAGTCTCGCGTGTTAGCCAGATGCAGGCCAAGCTGTCTCCGGCCGACAAGAACAAGATAAGCTCGGTCAACGATATGGTCCGCCGGCACGTGGATATGGATGCTCTATTTGACGCATTGTAGGCGGGCAGGTTGATTTTTGATTTTTTCTCTTGACTTAACTTCAGGCTCGGCCATAAAATACGTCTTTCGCGCGAGCCTCGGACCGATGAAGTAGTGCGGATTGCGCGAAGGAAGAGAAGGCGAGGAGAAGTCCAGTTCAAATCGCGTCCGGGGGATGATTAATCCCCGCTGCGTCCTGCATGTCGCGTGAAAGGATGGCGAAATGACCAAGAAAGAGATAGTTAAGAGGATTGCCGAAGTATCCAATCTCACCCAGATTCAAACCAAGGAGATTGTGCAAAGCACACTTGACGCCATCGTTGATTCCATTGTAGAGGCAGGGCGCATCGAACTGCGCAATTTTGGTGTCTTTGAAGTTCGGGAAAGGGCGCCGCGGAAGGCAAGAAACCCCAGGACAGGCGAGACAGTCTACGTGCCTGCCAAGAAAGTCGTCGTATTCAAACCCGGCCGGATAATTGAGGAGCGCCTTAAGAGCAGTTGACCTGCCCGCCTTGATAAACGCCGGGGATAAGGCTGTTCGCCTGCGCCCGGGACTCGCCGTCCAGACGTCACTGCCCGACATGCTTCTTGATAGTGATAGAGACCGCTTACGGCATCTTGGCCCCGATGCCTGAAAGGACGCGGCATGAAGGCTGGAAAGGAAATCCACTTCGGACAGCTCGCCATTGTGCTCGGATACGTCTCGCCCTCATCTGTTGCAGAGTGCCTCAAGCTCCAGAAGATGCTCAAGCAGAAAGGGGTTAACAAACAGCTCGGTCAGATTCTCGTCGAGCAGGAGGCCATTACCGAAGAGCAGTTCAAAAACATCCTGAAGCGTCAGGGAGTGCTGTACGTAGGCTGCCCGAAATGCGACACGAAACACTCAATCGAAGACACCACAGGCGAAGCGCTTTTCAAGTGTCCGGACTGCTCCGGACCACTCAGGGCGTTTGCTCAGGAAACCGAAACCGCCGCCGATACTTCCTTCGATGACCCCCTGGTGGGGCAGGTCGTAGCGGGTACGAGGCTGATAAGCAGACTCGCCGAGGATGACCTTACGCGGACCTACAGGGGTGTTCAGGTCAGCGAGAAGCGAGAAGCGCTCGTGAAGTTCCTGAAAGAAAAGCTGGCCAAGGACCCGCAGAAGACGAAGAGATTCATGGCGCGCGCATCGAAAGCGTCCAAGGTCCGCCATGCATCCGTCGCTTCGGTGTACGACGTCGTGGAAGAGGGCGGGCGTTACATTGTCATTGAAGAGCTGGTCGAGGGAACGAGCCTGGCCAGGCTGCTCCAGGAAGAGAAAAACCTGCCCGCAAAGCAGGCTGTCAGAATAGCACTCCAGATTGCGCAGGGCCTCAAGGCTATTCACGCAAGAGGAGCGGTTCACGGACATCTTACTCCTGCAAGCGTAATGCTGAACCGCAAGGGCAAGGCCGTTATAATAAACCTTTCCGCCGGACCGGATGTGTACTCGTCCGAAGAAGTCTTCAAGGGGGCTGTTACGCTCGACCCGCGATATGCCGCGCCCGAGATAATCAAGGATGCAACCCGTGCGACGACAAGGAGCGACATCTTTTCGCTCGGCGCAATTCTTTACAGGATGATTACGGGGACGGTGCCTTTTGCCGGCGAGAGCGATTTCGATATCGTCCTGAGCAACCTCCAGGGCAAGTATATCAGACTCGGCGAGGCGGCGCAAGGCCTGCCCGAGTCGCTCACCACCATTGTGGACAAGATGCTAAAGCGCAATTCCATGCAGAGATATGAAACTGTGGGGGACATCGTCGAGCAGTTCGAGAAGCTTGAGGTGGATGAGCTTCCCGGCACGAAACTTCCCGTGCCCAAAGATATCGGGGCTCCGGATGAAACAGTACCGGAGGCTGAGGAATCGACCGAAGAACCTCGGCCCGAGCCGGATCTCGTCGGGGATGACATGATACCGAGGCTCAAGCATGACGACGATGACAAAGAGAGCAAACCAGAATCTCCGGAATTGGAAGCGCCTGAAGAGCCCGAAGATTTTCTTCCACAGGAACCTCCTGAATTGCCTCCCCTCGAGCCCGAGCCGGAGGAAATAGAACACCCGGTAGAGCCGGAACCCGTTCACGTTGATGAGATTATGGATGACGAACCTGAACCTGCCAGGATTCCTTCTCCTCCCACCGGGAAGCGAAAAGAAATGGCGCCCGACTTGCCCGAGATAGCGGCGTTTCTCGAATCAGAACCAAAGAAAGTTGAGCTTTCCAGGAGGGAAAAGCAGGAAATCCTTGAGGAGAGCAGGCGAAGGGATGAGAAACAGGAAATCCTGCCTCCGCCGGAAGTCATCGAGGCGATGGTCAAGGCGGAAAAGAAAAAGGGAAAGCCGCTTCCCATTGTTATTACCGCCGCCGTGATTGTGGTGCTGGTTGTTATATTCATCTTCGTAGCCAGCTTTCCCGGAGACAACAAGGACAAGGAAAAGTCTGTTGCACAGCAGGAGTACGATGCCGCTATCGAATACGCAAACAAGAATCCCGACAAGCTTAAAGAGCAGATTGAACGGTTCCGAAAGGTAATGGCCAAGTTCCCTGATACGCACCTGGCGAGAAATGCAAGAATAAAGGTCGCCCAGCTTGAGAAGCAGCTTGAAAAGGGCGAAGCTGACGCTCAATGGATGGCCGTTCTGAAGCAGGTGGAAGACAATCCAAGCGACATCGAGTTGCAGAGGAGCGCGCTTAAGAAGTACATACAGGACAACTCCTCTTCGCCCTATGTTGCCGAGGCCAAGCAGCGCCTGACCAAGCTCGAGGCGCAGGAGAACGAGAACAAGGCAGCGGCCTACGTTGCGGAGGCGGAGAAGCAGATAGACAAATTCTGCGATGAGAACAGGTTCAAGGCAGCAAAGGACTTGATTGAAAAAGGTCTTCCGCCGGACCTTCCGAGGGGGTATCACGAGCGCAGGCTGCGGGGGCTCATGGATATGGTCTACAAGAAGGCCCGCAGGGCTTACGACGCAATCAGCGAGAGCGCCCATGCCGCCGCACGCCTCGGAAAAGTGGATGATGCCATCTCATCCCTTAATAAAATAATAAGCGACTTCGGGATACCGGAGTACGCCGGGCAGGCAAAAACGTTAAGAGCGGAACTGCTGAATGCCGAATTCGTGCGGTCGGAGCTTGCTAGGGCGGCTTACCTGAGCGCTTCGCAGGCTGCGAACGACCTGGCCGCGGCTGGAAGGCACAAAGACGCACTGGCCGTGCTGAACGCGCTCTCGTCGCAGTACTCGCTGAGCGAGGCCGAGAAGGGTAGGGTAAGCGAGAAAAAAGGCTGGGTAACGGCTGCGGAAAAGTTTCTGCAGCGGGCGTACGGACAACTTTCCGGTAAAGTCGGCAAATTCATTTCTCTTCGCGATTCGGGCGGAATACTTTATGAAGGCACTCTCAGGAAGTTCCAGGACGGGATGATACTCGTGGGGAACCTGCCCGAGTTTCCGGTGTCGAAGCTGCCCCGTTCCGAAATAGTGCGTCTTGCGCAGCAGGACCCGCAGTCTTCCAGCCACCAATGCCTGTTCGAGGAAGCCTCCTATCACTACTTCAATGCGGACATGGACGCGGCGAGGGGTGTATTCGCAATGGTGACGAATCCCACTGGTGACATGGCCGCCCTCGCCGAAGAAATCGCGCGCGTGCGACGTCAGAAAGCGGTTAGCAGAAATCTAAGGATATTTGACGGCAAGGGCACAAAGGGCTGGAAGGGCGACTCAAAAGGCTGGAAAGTGGAAAACGGCCTGCTAATCGGCTCGAAAGGAATGCTGTCGCTCACTGCGCCGCCTGCGGGAGACTATGAGATGTCTTTTCACGTGAAGCTTGCGGCAGGCGGCAGAAGTCTCGATATCCTTGTGCCCCTGGGAGGGCGAACCGTCACATGGCGGGTGGGTTCGGAAAGGGAGCAGTACTCCGAAGTCATCGAGGACCCGAGAACGAGGGCCAGCTTCGTGGCGTACGATGAAGTATGGTATCGCGTGGCGATAACGGTAAGCGGTGGAACCGCCGAGGCGAGGATGGGAGGCAAGGTTATATGGCAACTGGATTCCGTGCCGGAGAAGGCGGCGGCGGAGCCCGTTTTCGGCTTCAAGATAGAGGATGGAGTTGTCCAGCTTGACAGGATGTTCTTGAAGGAGACGAAGTAATTCGGCAGGGCCGGAGAACCCGGTTCCGTCGAGGAGGTAGTTATGGATACCCTGCTGGTTGTCGAGGATGATGTCCACCAGGCCAAGCTCTACAAGCAGGAACTTGAAGAGGATAATTACAGGGTTGTGCTTGCGCACGATGGGCACGAAGCTCTCGATAAGCTTGAACAGGAAGACATTGACCTAGTTATTCTCGACATAAGTATGCCCGGGATGGACGGAATAGAAGCTCTCGGCAAGATACTCGGACGCGACAATACAATGCCTGTGATAATCCATACAGCATACGCGCAGTATAAAGACAACTTCATGACGTGGACCGCCGAGCATTATATCATCAAATCGTCAGACCTGGGCGAACTCAAGGCCAAGGTTCACGAGGTGCTGGACCAGCGAGAGAAGTAGCCTTTTCAGGAAGACGAAGTGACCAACCTTGGAAGCGTCCAGAACTATCTGCGTAACACGCTCACAATGGTTCTTGCGGGAGGCAAGGGCGAGAGGCTCTATCCTCTGACCAGGGACAGGGCGAAGCCTTCGGTCCCGTTCGGCGGCATCTATCGGATAATCGACTTCACGCTGTCTAACTGCCTCAATTCGGGTCTCAGGAAGGTTTACCTGTTAACCCAGTACAAATCCATATCCCTTGAAAGGCACATATCTTTCGCGTGGAACATTCTCGCCGGAGAACTCGACGAGTTCGTGGCCCCGATTCCGCCCCAGCAGCGTTCGACGGAAACGTGGTACAGGGGTACGGCTGACGCGCTGTTCCAGAACATCTACACGCTTCAGGAGCACAGACCGGAACGCGTGCTTATACTCTCGGGCGACCATGTCTACAAGATGAATTACCATGACATGCTTCTTTACCACCTGGAGAAAGAAGCGGAAATCACGGTAGCGTGCGTCGAGCAGGATGTCGGGCGCGCCGCGGGGCAGTTCGGCGTTGTCGAGTCGGATGGCGAGGGCAGTATTGTAGGCTTCGAGGAGAAACCCTCTAATCCAAAGCCCACGCCTCACGACCCCGGCAAGGCATACTGCAACATGGGAGTCTACCTGTTCAACACGGAGACTCTCATACGCTGCGTCGTGGATGACGCAAAGCAGCGAGATACTACCCACGATTTTGGAAGGGATATAATCCCGCGCGAGATATCGAGGAGAAAAGTCTTCGCATTCGACTTCAACCGCGGGAAAACCGGCGCGGTCCAATACTGGCGCGACATTGGCACGATTGACGCTTACTACGAGGCCAACATGGACCTCGTGAAAATAAATCCCGCGTTCAACTTGTACGACGCGGAGTGGCCCATTCGCACATACCATCCCCAGTATCCCCCCGCGAAGACCGTCTTGGCCGAGGAATTCCCGGGTGGCAGGCAGGCACGGGCCATTACTTCACTGATATCCAACGGGTGCATAATAAGCGGCGGTACGGTTGTCAGGAGCATCCTCTCGCCGGGTGCCTATGTCTCGCAGCACGCGCTCGTGGAGGATTCGATAATCATGAACCGGGTGCACGTCGGCGAGGGCGCAAGGATCAAGAGAGCAATCGTTGACAAGGGCGTTGTCATTCCACCGGGCTTCAAACTCGGCATTGACATAGAACAAGACAGGAAGCGCTTCGCGTTAAGCCCCGGCGGCATCGTCGTGGTGCCCAAGGGCATGAGGATTCATTAGCGCGCGCAGACCGGGGCCGGTCGCGGTCAATTCTTTGCGTAGAAGGTGCTTCCCGTACGTCTGAATATTTGGAATACCGCAAGCCAGACCTCACTTGCCTCCTAGGTGCCGGGAGTTTCAGCCGGTAGCTGCTGGCAATTCGAATGCACTTGACACAGATGCCGCCGCAGTGATAGAATTCCGGCGTTTACTGGATTCCTGGTTGGAAACGGCGATATACCGGATGTTCGAAGTAAAGGTACAGGGCAATTTCTCGGCGGCGCACAATCTTCGCGATTATAGCGGGGACTGCGAGAACCTGCACGGGCATAACTGGCTTGTGGAGCTGGGGGTTGCGGGAAACCGCGACGACAGCGGCATGGTTGTGGATTTCCGGGTTCTCAAGGGTTTGCTCGGCGATGTGCTCGACGGACTCGACCACAAGTACCTCAACGAGCTTAACCCTTTCAAGGAAAGGAACACGACTACGGAGAATATTGCCGAATACATCTGCAGCGAGGCGGCGGCGGCGATGCCAGCCGGCTTGAGAGTGGAGTACGTGAGCGTGTGGGAGTCTCCCGGCAGCGCGATAACCTATCGCCCGGGCGGGGAATCCCGGGGGGGTGAATAAATGATATGCCAGTTCTGCAAGAAGAACGTTGCCACCGTACACCTCACGGAGTTCACCGACGGCGAGAAGCAGGAAGTGCATCTCTGCGAGGAGTGCGCCCGTAAGAAAGGCCTGTCGGTTAAGACCAATTTCTCGCTGCAGGACCTCCTGAGCAGTCTCATGGCCCAGAAGAAGGAGAATTTTCCGGAAGAGGTGCTGAAGCTTGTCTGCCCGAGTTGCGGGCTCACTTTCGCACAGTTCCGCGAAAGCGGACGCTTCGGATGCCCGCAGGACTATCAGGTCTTCATGAAGGGGCTCATCCCTCTGCTCGAGCGTATTCACGGCTCCGCCAGGCATTTCGGAAAGGTGCCTGACAGAATCGATTCCGACACGGCAAAGGAAAGGGCGCTGCTCGACCTCAGGAATCAGCTTGAAGATGCCATACAGCACGAGGAGTACGAGAGAGCCGCGCAGTTGAGAGACCGAATACACGCAATCGAAGATGATGACAAGGCATTGAAAGCCGCAAAGAAAAACGCGGGCGGGAAAAAGAAGAAAAAAAGCAGTAAGCCTGCGTCCGGCGAAGAAGAGCAAGATGAAGCTTAATGAACTGGTAGATAAAACCGGTACGTGGCTGACCGGCCAGGGGCCTGAAGCGGATATCGTGATATCGAGCCGTATTCGGCTGGCGAGAAATCTCGAAGGTCATAAGTTCCTGTATCAGATACCGGACAACGAAAGGGCGGAGATAGAAAAATATCTCCACGAGCGGCTGAAAGACATACCACTCAAGCAGCAGCTTAACTACTTTCGCCTTGACAAGCTTGATGCGGTGGACAGGCTGCTGCTTGTCGAACGTCATCTTGTTTCCAAGGAGCACGCGAGCGGCAGCGGCGCCAGGGGCGTTTTTATAAGCGATGACGAAAGCGTGTCCATAATGGTCAACGAGGAGGACCACCTTCGCATACAGACGCTTCACGCCGGCCTCCAGCTCGAACAGACGTGGCTGGAAATTAACGACCTGGACTCGGTAATCGAGGAGCGCGTGAACTACGCGTTCTCCCCCAAGTTCGGATACCTCACGTGCTGTCCGACGAACGTCGGGACGGGCATGCGCGCCTCCGTAATGCTGCATCTTCCGGCGCTCGTAATGACAAAACAGATAACCAAGGTCTTCGAGAGCGTGGCCAAGATTGGCCTCGCAGTGCGCGGCCTCTTCGGAGAGGGGACTTACGCCTCGGGTGATTTTTACCAGATATCGAATCAGCTTACCCTCGGCAAATCCGAGATTGGCATTGTGGAGAATATAAGCAGCGTAGTTCCGCAGATTGTACGCTATGAACGCACCGTCAGGGAAACCCTCGTGTCGCAGAGCAGGGAGCTTCTCGAGGACCGGGTATGGAGGGCGTACGGGTTGCTGGAGAACGCGCGAGTTATCTCTTCGGAGGAGACTCTTGACCTGCTTTCCGCCGTTCGTCTCGGCGTGAACCTTGGAATGATTCAAGGGCTCGACACGGGCAGAATCAATGCGTTGTTCATACTTACCCAGCCCGCCCATCTACAGAAGCTGCACAAGAAGCGATTGGATGCCGCCTCGCGGGACAAGGCGAGGGCAGACTTCACGAGAGAGAAACTGAACGCTGATGGCGCTAAGGAATAGGAGGGCGCTCCCATGTTTGACAGGTTCACGGACCGCGCCAGAAAGGTAATGCAGCTTGCGCGTTCGGAAGCGATGCGATTCAACCACGAATACATCGGTACCGAGCACATCCTGCTCGGCCTTATTCAGGAGGGGAGCGGCGTTGCTGCCAACGTCCTGAAGAATCTCGGGCTCGACCTCGCCAAGATTCGGCACGAGATAGAAAAAACCGTCCAGGCCGGCCCTAACATGGTGACAATCGGGCAGCTTCCGTTCACTCCGAGGGCGAAAAAGGTCCTCGAGTTCGCCGTGGAGGAAGCCACCGCGCTTGGACACAACTACGTAGGAACCGAACACCTGCTTCTCGGCCTGCTGAGGGAAACGGGCGGCAAGGCCGCACAGGTTCTGCTCAATCTCGGCGTGAGGCTGCAGGAAGTCCGGGAGGAAGTTCTTGAACTGCTTGGTGCGGACGTGTCCGGCCCCGCAGCGATGCAGCAGCAGGAAGACTCTTTCAGCCAGCAGGCGGCGCACTCTAAGTCCAAAACCCCAGCTCTTGACTCCTTTGGCCGGGACCTGACGACGCTCGCGAGACAGAACAAGCTTGACCCGGTGATAGGCAGGGAGAGCGAGATTGAGCGCGTAATGCAGATACTCTGCCGCCGGACAAAGAACAATCCCGTCCTTCTCGGCGAGCCGGGCGTGGGCAAGACGGCGATTGTTGAGGGCCTGGCTCAGAACGTCGTCAACAACGACGTTCCCGAGCTTCTCCGCGACAAGAGGCTGGTCGTGCTCGACCTTGCCATGATGGTGGCGGGGACCAAGTACCGCGGGCAGTTCGAGGAGCGAATCAAGGCGCTCATGAACGAGGTCCGCCGCGCCAAGAACGTAATCCTGTTTATCGACGAGCTTCATACTCTTGTCGGGGCCGGCGGCGCGGAGGGCGCAATAGATGCATCTAACGTTTTAAAACCCGCGCTATCGAGGGGCGAGGTCCAGTGTATCGGCGCGACCACGCTCGACGAGTACCGCAAGTACATTGAAAAGGATGGGGCGCTCGAAAGGCGGTTCCAGACAATCATGGTGGACCCGCCCACCAAGAGCGAGACCATTGCGATTCTCAACGGCCTGCGCGACAGGTACGAAGCGCACCACAGGGTCAAGATTACAGACGAGGCCATAGATGCGGCGGTCGAGCTGTCCGACCGGTATATAACGGGCCGCTTTCTGCCCGACAAGGCCATTGACGTTATCGATGAATCCGGGGCCAAGGTCCGCCTGGCGACGCTTACGCGTCCGCCGGACCTGAAGGACCTCGACGTCGAGATAGAGAAGCTCAGCAAGGAAAAAGACGAAGCAGTAGCGGCCCAGGACTTCGAGCGCGCGGCGGGCCTGCGCGACAAGGCGGAGAAAATGCGCGAGGAGCGCGAGAACCACCTGCAGGCGTGGCGCGATTCGAGGCAGGAGACCGGGGGGGTCGTTGACGAGGACGTCGTCGCCGAGGTCGTATCCAAGATGACCGGCGTGCCTCTGACGCGCCTCGAGCGCGGCGAAGCCGAGCGCCTGCTCAAGATGGAAGACGAGATTCACAAGACTGTTATCAGCCAGAACCAGGCGATAAAAGCTATTGCGAAAGCTGTGCGGCGTTCGAGAAGCGGGCTCAAGGACCCGAAGCGGCCGATTGGCTCTTTCGTTTTCCTCGGACCTACCGGCGTGGGAAAAACCCTCCTGGCAAAGGCGCTCGCAGAGTTCATGTTCGGCACCCAGGATGCGCTCGTCCAGATAGACATGTCCGAATACATGGAGAAGCACAACGTCTCCAGGCTTGTGGGCGCGCCGCCGGGGTACGTCGGATACGAAGAAGGCGGACAGCTAAGCGAAAAGATTCGACGCCAGCCCTATGCCGTCGTTCTCCTTGATGAAATCGACAAGGCGCATGCGGACGTATTCAACATGCTGCTTCAGATAATGGAAGAGGGCAAGTTGACGGATTCCTTCGGGCGCAGGGTGGATTTCAGGAACACCATCCTTATTATGACGTCAAACATCGGCGCGGACATTATCAAGAACCAGACGCCGCTGGGTTTCCAGAAGCAGACGGAAGAGATGACATACGAAAAGATGCGCGAAACCCTCATGCAGGAAGTCGAACGCCATTTCCGGCCGGAGTTTCTGAACAGGCTCGACGACGTCATAGTCTTCAAGCCGCTCAACAAGGCCGACCTGAAGGAAATCGTGGACCTCGAGCTCAACTACATGCGCGATAGGCTTGCGGACCGCGGCGTCGAACTCGAACTGACCTCGGAAGCGAAGGACTTCCTTATAAACGTGGAATACAACCCCGAGTTCGGAGCGCGCCCGCTGCGAAGGGCTATTGAAAGATACGTCGAAGACCCCATGAGCGAGGAAATCCTGCGCGGCGGCTATGAGGGCAAGAGCTTCGTAAGAATCAGCGTCAAGGATTGCCACCTGTTCTTCGAGCCGCTCGAAACGCGCCCGGAAAAGAAATCAGGGAAGAAAAAGCCGAAGAAGGAAGAAGAAGTCGAGGCCGTGGACGCCACGTAGCCCGCTGTTTCCGGAATTGCTTAGGGGAATGACATGAGAATGAGAACAACAGTCATTGCCGCGCTGTTCCTGCTGTGCTGCGCTGCAAGTGCGTTCGGGCAGCAGGAGAAAGTCATCTATACTATAGATGGCAGCAAATACAAAGGCACCATACAGAAACAAAGCAGCAAGTTCATCGAGCTGAAGATAAAAGGCGGAACGGCTGCCATACCCGTTTCGGCCATTAAAAAGATGGTGGATGTAATCGCCGAAGCCAAATTTCAGTACCTCGTCGTGCACGACAGGGAGCTTGCCGACCGCCTCCACCAGGAACTCAGGTATGGCGAAGATTTCACCAGGCTCGTCAGGGACTACTCCGAGGACATATCCTTTTTCAAGGAAGGCAAGACCGCGTTCGTGGATAAATCATATTTCCCGGAAAACCTCTCCAGGATTGCCCTCAAGCTCAGCAAGGGCAACTATACCGGTCCCGTAAAGGTCAAGGACGCGTGGTACATCGTGAAGGTGCTCGACAAGAGGGAAGTGGAAAAGGAGCCGGAAAGCCCGCCGAAAGAGGAACCCGTTCCCAATGGACAGGACGTCGAGAAGCCTGCAGAGAAACCCATAGAGGAGCCTGTCGAGAAGCCCGAACCGGAAAAGGAAAAGAAAATCCGGATAGCGGTATTGCCCGCAAAGGAAGAGACTCGCGAGGCCAAGGTTGGCGCCATGGGCGCTTATATCCAGGAGCTTCTCGTCTCGGAAATCAAAAAAACCACCGGCTACGAGGCTTACGCTGCTTCTGCGGCCCCGAAGCCGGACGACAAGGACGCGCCGGACTTCATTATAGAAGGTCAGGTAGCGACCCAGGAGCCAGTTCACGCGGTTCAGTTCGTGCTCAAGACGGTCAGGGGCAAGGAACTCTATACTACGGAACGCCTAACGGCTATCTGCGCAGAAGACATCGAAAACCTCATAAAAGCCATAAAGGTTCAGTCCGAAGCGCTCATCCGCGAGACGAAAAAACCGCACTGATAGCGGCATCTCCACCCGGCTTGACATTCTCTTTCATTTCATCCTATAGTTCATGCAGATACACCTGTTCGAGGTAGCAGTGACAAGGTCTATAAAAATCATGCTGCCGGTGCTTTTTGCCGCGGTCGTATTGCTGGTCTTGACTCTTGCGGAGCCGGGGGCGCTCCAACTGCTTTGGAAAAAGTGCTGCTGGGAAAGCCGTGACAGCGAATTCTACATGAAACGCGGCGAGGAGAGGCTGAGACGCCGCGATTATGATGGCGCAATCAGCGATTTTACCGCAGCGCTGCGACTGAAGCCGGATTCGCCTTCCGCTTACTTCCGGCGCGCGCAAGCCGAGGTTGCAATCGGCGAGTATCAAGCCGCCATTGCCGACTACACCAGCGCAATCAGGCTGAAGCCTCTGGATACTTCCATATACTACGCTCGTAGTATCGCACGGATGAAAATGGGAGACTCCCTAGGTGCGGTTGAAGACGCCGATAAAACATGCAGGGACTACATGCGAGAATGGATTTGTGACAGGTACACGGGGGAGAGGCTGAACGACAAGTACGTCAAGGCCTACGTTGACAGAGCTGTCTCGAAATTCGAGAAAGCCGACTACGACGGGGCTATTGCTGATTGCACGAAAACCGAAGAGCTTTATGGGCGGTACTGGAGGCCATCGTACTGGCAGGGACGTGCGCTGTCGGAAAAAGGTGAAATCGCGGAAGCTGTCCGTTGTTACGAATCGGCGGAGAATACGCAGTGGTTTTACTACCACAATGCTTATGACCGTGCGCTCGAAGCCGCGAAGAAGGAGGACCACAAAGCATACTTGATAAACTTCGATGAAATGAAAAGGCTCAAGAAAGAGCTTGCTCCGGTCTACTACCACTCAGCACGCGCCTGCGCGCGCCTGGGCAGGAAGCGGCTGATGCTTATGAAGCTCGGCGAAGCCATAGAGGTTCAGCCGGAGCTCTGGTTCGATGCACATGAGGATGAAGCGTTCCGCGCATTCCGCGACGACCCGGAATTCACTCACCTGGGCCAGGGATGGTGAGAATACAGAGGTGTCAGCTTTCTTCAGTTATAATAAAGGCCCGGCACATTGCGAGGCTTTCGCCCCTCCTCTCGAAGCAATTCTAAAGGCTGTACCGGGCCTGCGGGCAAGTTTGCCGCAACTGTGAAACGCAGTCAAGTGTTTTCCCTTAACTTGTTGTAGATTCTTGTGTTGCGTTACAGAAGTAGGGATGATAAATAGATGGTAGATTGCATTCTGGCAGGCGAATGACCGCATCAGTCGCACTGTGAATGTGCCTGCACCGTCCTGTTGTACGCCGGCAAGCACAGGGCGGGACTGCTCCTATTCACCCGTGTGCGAACTTGCGAGGGCGGCTTTGAGCTGCCTTATCTCGAGAATCAGGATAGCCACGAGCGCTTCGACGGAAGAAAATCTGGGCCCCTTGCTCTTGGCAGTGTAGGCCATGACCTCCCACATCTCTTCCAGAAGGTTCTGGAGTGTCCGGCCACTGCTTCCTGATGCTTCTTCCACACGGCACCTCCCGTCTGTACCTTGGAGACGCGCGGATATTATCACGCGCGCCCTGCTCAATCAAGAATCAAAGGGCAGGGTGCCGCCCGGACCGCGTGCTCGGTTGGGGCGCTACTTGTTCCAACTGTCCTCGGTGCTGACCTCGCCTGTGCCCCTGCAGACGGGGCATGGATAGGTGGAATGGCCGTCGTGTATCAGGCCGGTGCCCCCGCAGCGCTCGCAGGGCGTGCTTGTGCACGATACGGCAAAGACAAGGACAAAAACACACACAAGGCAGATAAGAATAAGCCTCATGGCCGCCGCTCCTTTATCCCCGGTTCCCCCCAGCGGCGGCAGTGTAGCAAAATGCCATACATACAGTCAATCAAACAGTTGAAATACCTTGACTCCTGTTAAAAATGCCCATAAATTGTGCAATTAAGGAATATAAAAAAATGATGCAGCCGGAACAAGACAACTCTGAATCGGTCGAATTCGAATTCGTTGACCACGTCCTGCGCAAGACTGGCGCCATGTCCAGCGTGGAAGGCTCGCTCGTCATCACGGACGGTTCTATCACCTTTATCGGCCCGGCGCTGGGCGATGACATGCGCCAGGGCAGCGCCGCGCGCACCGGGGCGAGTCTCCTTGGCACACTTCTCACGCTTATCCCGCCCTTTTCCATAGCTGGTGCGCTTCTGAAGCCGCAGAGCAGGGCTGACAGGCAAATCAGCCTCCTCGAAGGCAGGAAGGCTGCCGGCTGCGCGCTCGTCGTCTTCGGCGCGCTCTTCATTGCTGCTGTTGTCTGGCTTATCGTCAGGGGGGACACCGAGGCGCTGCCGTTTGTCATAGTCTTGAGTGCGCTGGTGCTTATCTATCTGGTCTATCGCGTATGGCCGCGCAAGCCGAAGTGGAAGAAGCACATGGAATCCACGGGGCAGGTCTCGAAAGACCCCGGCGGGGAGAAAGACTCTGTTCCGGAACTCGACTTCCATTCAGCCGTGATTGTCAGGGAGCTTATGGAGAGCGACAATATCGAGAAGCGGTTGAAAGCACTCGTGAAGTACAGGCGCGGCAGTATAAATCTCCAGCGGGGCAATATCCAACTGATAGACTACGCCGGCGGTGGCAGGCTGGCTGTAACCACGGGAAAACGGAAGTATTCGTTCAAGATACTGGAAAAAAAGAGCCGCGCACCCCTCGAACAGTCCCTCCGCGACTTCCGTTACCTTTGAAAACGCGTAAGTCCAGCAATTCATAGCGCTTATGCCTATCCTAAACGCAACATAAGGTACATTATCAGACGTTGCGGAAATGGCATGGGCGAATGAAGGCTTGAGACTTGAGGCTTGAGTACGCGCGTCTTTCCGGCATGTGGTCGCCGATAGCCTTCGACTGCGGCAAAGCCCTTTCGCCAATCTTCCTGAACCCGCTGCGCACCTCAGAAATCCGGGAGGTTGTCGCCACCTATCTCATCATAATGATGAGTATCATTGAGATAGCTGACATCGAACCTGCCCTCTTTAGTTGTCAGCATGCTTATCGAGCACGTACCGAACTGCAACTGCCAGTACGCCCTTTCAGGCGCATCGAGGACCGACAGAACCAGCAGCTTCAATATCACCTTGTGCGTCACAAGCGCAATTCTCTCGTAATCCCCGCCTGAAATGCGCTTCAGCCAGTCAAAGCTCCTTTCTTTTGCCTCACTTATACTGTCGCCTTCCGGAAAATCCATTTCAAGCGGATTTACGCGCCATTTCTCGAACTGGTCCGGAAACTTCTCCTTCACCTGGTCTACCGACAGGCCAGCCCAGAGGCCGAAATCGAGGTCATTTATCGCCTGTTCCGGCTGGACGGTCAGCCCGAGCGCTTCGGTAGCAGGCCGGGCTGTCTGCATGGCCCTCGAAAGCGGGCTGGAGAAGATAGCATCTATTTTATAGCTTTTGAGATGCTTTGCGAGAAGCTCCGCCTGCCGCAGGCCGCGTTCTGACAACTCGATATCCCGAATGCCGCGAAAGACAAGCTCCCGGTTCCATTTCGTCTCGCCGTGCCTTATGAGCAGAATCTCCATTGCCTCACCATCCGTAAATGTGCCGGCACAATCACAGGTGTCATCCCTTGACCACCGCCAGCGGCCTCAGACGCGCGACTTTCGCCGACAAACCCGCCGCGACGACCGCCTCGACCACGTCCGAGACATCCTTGTATGCGTCCGACATCTCCTCCGTCAGGCCGCGCTTGCTGGCTGCGCGCACGAGAATGCCCTTGTCGCGCAGCTCGCGGTCGATTCTGCGCCCCTCGGCCCGCCTGTTGGCCTCGCGCCGCGACATCATGCGGCCCGCGCCGTGACACGTAGAGCCGAAAGTCTTGTCCATGGCGCCCTGCAGCCCCACCAGGACGTACGAATACCGCCCCATGTCGCCCGGAATCAGCACGGGCTGGCCCACCTCGCGGTAATGCTCCGGCAGCTCGGGCCTGCCGGCCGCGAACGCCCGCGTCGCGCCCTTGCGGTGCACGCAGAGCGGCCTGCGCTCGCCCCCGTACTCGTGCTCCTCGACCTTCGCTATGTTGTGCGCCACCTCGTAGACCGTCCGGAACAGCAGCCTGTCCTTCGGTATGTCGAGCGCCTTCTGGACCGCCCGGCGGGCCCTGTGCGCCAGCATCTGCCGGTTCGCGAAGGCGTAGTTGACCGCGGCACGCATTGCGCCGAGGTACGTCTGGCCCTCTGGCGAGCTTATCGGCGCGCAGCAGAGCTGCTCATCCGGCACGTTAATCTCGTATTTGCGCATGGCCCGGCGCATGACCTTGAGCTGGTCGTCGCAGACCTGGTGCCCAAGCCCGCGCGAGCCGGAATGGATAATCAGCGTCACTTGGTCCTTGCGCAGCCCCAGCGCCTGCGCCAGTTCCTCGTCGTAGACCTCTTCGACAATACCCAGCTCGACGAAGTGGTTGCCCGCGCCAAGCGTGCCTATCTGGTCGCGCCCGCGCTTGAGCGCTCTGTCGGAGACGGCGTCCGGGTCCGCGCCGGGTATCGCGCCCTGCTCTTCTATGTTCGCCAGATCGCTTTCCGTGCCGTACCCGTGCCCGACCGCCCAGGCCGCGCCCTGCTCCAGCACGCGCTTTTCCTCCTGTGTGTTGAGCTTGACATCTCCCCCGCGCCCGACCCCAGACGGAATCTGGTTGAAGAGCGTATCCGCGAGCGCCTGCATCCGGCCCTTGACCTCGTCGTACTGCAGGTCCGACACCATGAGCCTCACGCCGCAGTTTATGTCGTACCCGACCCCGCCCGGCGAGACGACCCCTTCGTCCATGTCGAACGCCGCCACGCCGCCAATCGGAAACCCGTACCCGTAGTGGATATCCGGCATGGCGAGCGCATGCCCCACGATTCCCGGCAGCTCCGCCACGTTCCTGATCTGCTTGAGCGAGTCGTCCAGCGTCTCGAGCATGCCCTCGGTCGCTATGATGCGCGCCGAGGTGCGCATTGCGCCCGTCCGGGGTATCTCCCAGATTGCGTCCTCGACCTTCCGAAGCTTGAATTCGCCGTTCATTTTTTATCCTCCCGAATCAGACGTCAACAACGACGCGGGTTTCCCAGCCGTCTTGCGTCTTTCTGAAATAATAGTCGCCGTAGGTGACGGCCTTGATTTCGCTTCGCAGCTCGTGCTTCTGCGGGTCGACCTTCTCGCCGCGCACCGTCGCGGAAAGCCCGGTTTCAGCGGCTTCCACGTCGAATTCGCCGTAGAACTCGTGCTCCGTCTCGCTCATGTAGTGCAACTCCTCCAGCCACACATGCATTAGCTCCCCGGCGTCTTCGGCCTCCAGCTCAACATGCCGCTCGACGACCGGCTTGAGCTTCGACGTGTCGGTTACGACCTCGAACAGTGCCTTGGCGGCGTCGCTGAAGACCTCGTCCAGCGTCGCGCCGGTGGCTATGAAGCCGCTCTCAGCCGTGTGGTCGATTTCCCGATAAGGCATGGCTGCGTCCTCTGATTGCTCGAACGCTTATCATAAGAGCTTGCTCGAAGGACATCAAGTGTCCTCTAAGGCTTGAGACTTGAGGCTTGAGTAATAGCATCGTATCTGTCGCTTATGTACTTAACTCTTTATCCACCCAAAGAGTATTCTCCGCGTCTTTCTCCGTGTCCTCTGTCCGCTCTCCATAGCATTGCGGCGGACGAGTGCCTCTGTGGTGAGATTACAGTTTGTAGATGGAGTTGGTACTATCAAAGGACTTACGACGAGTTTTTACAAGAAGTTTTCCAAAAAGACCCCACATCTGACTTCCACACTATTAAGGCTTTCAGATATAACTCATAGTTTGCAAAGGAGTTATGGCGGCCAAGCGGCTGCTTAAAGACTGGCGGGGTCTTGTAAAATGGAATGCAAACAAGTAGACAGTAGACTGTAGGCAGCAGACAGGGAGCGCGCAAGGCATTGCGTAATAAGGGGATAGGGCGATTTCAGGCCGTTTGTGAAATCAGGCCCGGATTTACAAACTCGAAACCCGAAATTCGGAACCACTGATAAACACGGATTCACACGGGTAAGATAATACTGCCATAGAGTTTCAGAGGCACAAAGATAGCCCAGCCTCTGCATTCCTCATTTACCATTCCCCATTACTCATTCGGTAGCCTGCTCGTCTGTTCTACTCTCCCCGCTGCGTGCAGCTGCTGCATCCGTCCCCACGTTTAAAGATGAATGTATCCCGCGAGCTTCCAGCGAGCTTCTGTGCGCTGCGGCAATGAAGGGGGTCATCTGCCTTCTTCGGCAACGAGAGTCTTTCGTTAGCATCTGCTATTGCCTGCTCTTTCCCGGAAAGAACTCGAGCGCTGCGACAAACTGGTCTATATCGCCGTGAGTGCCGGACCCTTGGCCGCTGTAAGGCGCGTCCGGGGGCAGCCTGTAGCCGGCACTATTCATGGCATTGACAGTGGTCCCTGCGTCAGTGTAGTTGCCGCCCGGCCCCACGTTGCCCCACGGCGCGAAACCGAGCTCGGAGGCGTCCTTCTGCGGCGTGCCTGGTGTGGTAATGTCATTTATCCAGAATGCCGCGAAGTATGACTGCCTAACATCGAATCCCAATCCTATTCCAGTCACGCCTCCGGAAGATTCCGTCAGCAGGCAGGTCTTGTCGTTGTCTATGTTGTATTTGGACCTCACGTCATCAAGCACAAGCGCCCCGTCGGCCGCACTCGCCCAAGGCCCGTCAAGCACTGCTATAATGAACTCATCCAGGCCCGCGACTATCAGACGCAGGTTCACCATATTGGTGGTCATTGTTGATCGCCCTTCAGTGCCACTGTAGACAATCAGAAATGGTGCCGGGTCCGGAGGGGTTGCGGGGACTATCAGGCCGTATGTGACACTGCCAACCGTAAAGGACCCACCATCGATACCGTACCCTCCGCCTGTGCCACCCGAGCTGCCGCCTAACGGCGGTACCACGCTGCCTGAACCGCTGACAATTATGTAGTCAGTCTTTGTCTCCGTGTCTGACCCATCGGGACCTGTAACTGTAAGGCTCACCGTATATGTGCCTTCCGAGGCATACTCAT
>CAZXNM010000010.1:0-192318 GCA_964641955.1 uncultured Planctomycetota bacterium | reverse complement strand
GTCGGTGCTCCGGAAGTACGAGGAGCGGTTCGAGGAAATCAGGAAGGATGACAATCTCAAGTATCTCGCAGGCCCGGTGCTGACTGAGCGGGACAGGGATTTCATGGCAGTGCTCGGTCTCGAGAAGCGCAACGGAACCGGCGGGCCTGCAGCCCCGGCGCAGCAGGAGGCCTGCGCCAACTGCGGGCCCTGAAGCCGCTGGAATGAATCAGAGCGGAGGGTCCGCTCACCCCTGTTACCCCCCGAAAGGTGGTTCAATTAACTGAGTTTCCCGCGTGAAAATTCGGAGGATTCGGAAGTGCGGGATAAGATTCTCTGTCTAAAAAAGCGGTTTTATCGCCTTTCGTTTGGGGCCCCCGACCCCAAACCCCGGCGACCCGGCGCTGAACCGGAACGGCGCCGGTTTGTAAAAACTCGCCGTAACTCCTTTGACAGTACCAACTCCGTTTACAAGCCGTGTTCTCACCGCAGAGAGCGCAGAGAAGAAAAGAGTTTTTTACCACAGAGGCACAGACTCGTGCTACGTAGCGACCCGTTCTCCGTAGCACTGCGAAGGGCGAAAGAGCTACTTCGCAGAGTAGCAGGACACAGAGAAAGACAAAAGGCATTTTTTGGGTAAAGACAAAGATAAGAGAAGGCGGAGAACACGGAGAAGAAAGAAGAGAATTTATGTTTGGTAAAGGCAAAGACAGGAGAAAGGCAGAGGGCACAGAGGAAATGCAAAGAACTTTCTTTCTTGTTCAAAAAACCAAAGGCATTTCTCTTGTGTTTTCTTCTCTGTGTTCTCTGTGTCTCTGTGGTGAATATAAGACGCCGGAACGGGAGGGGGAGAAAGGATATCTCATCTTCCCCACGTCAGAGACGTGGGGTTTTGGAATTATCCCTGTGTACTCGCTACTGGTTGCTGGCCCTTCGGGGCCAGTTTTAGCTTGCAATCGGGGCGCGGATATGGTAACGGATGGGGCAGGTCGGAAGCTCAAGGAGAGTCAGATGAGAGCCCTTCTGCTGACATTTGTGCTTGTTGGTGTTGCCGGGTGCGTGGGAGAGTGGCAGCACGGCGGGAGATGGGAAGCCGGTACGAGCGATGCGCCACGAAGCAGCCCTTACGAGCCGACCATAGGCGATGAGGAGGCGCTGCGCGAGGCGAAGCACAAGAGCTGGCTCGAGATACACTCGAAGGACAAGGGGCTCGTGGGCTACTGGCTGACCGAGGTCACCGACCTCTACGACCTGAAAGGGCCCAAGAAGAGGCACTACGTCTACAACGCCACTCACGACTGCATAGGGTACTTTACGGAACGGGGCGCGACGTACAGGTACATCTTCGACGACTACAAGCAGACCTCGAAGTACATAGGCCGCTACGAGCCGCAGGAGAGCGCGGCGCATCTGCTGGGAGTGCCGGTGCCGGTGGAGTTCAAGGAAGTGCCGACTGACAGGTACAAGTAGGCGGCCTGCTTACCCGATTACGGCGAGGATCTCTTTCGCGAGGACCGAGCTTCCGACGGAGACGCGGATTTCCTTGATTTTGCCCGCCTTCTCGGCGCGAATCTCGTTCTCCATCTTCATGGCTTCGATTGTCATTATCTTGTCGCCGTGCTCGATCTTGTCACCGGCCTGCTTGTCTATGGCCACGACGGTGCCGGGCATGGGCGCTACTACTGCGCCGGGCACGTGTTCGGCGGCCGCGGGCTGTGGGGCGTCCTGGCTGGCCCCGGCGCTCTTCTCGGGTGCGCGGCGCGCTGGCAGGTCTCTGCCTGACTCGACCCGGACGCGCTTGCCATTGGCCGTGGCCTCGAATGTTCCGGATGAGGCGCCGTCAAGCTCGATTTTGTGGGCTGTGCCCTGGACGGTGACCTCGGTCGTCTCCCCGTCGGTCGAGGAGACCCGGGTCTCGAACCTGCGGCCGTTGACCGTGACCGAGTAGGTCCCGTCGCCGAGCCGGGTCGCATCGACTTCGTAGGGCCTGTCGTTTATCTTGAGCTGGAGTTTCATCTTCCCTCCCGCTTCCCGTGCCGTGTGTCGTCAGAACAGGCGGCGGAACACGCGCAGCGTTTCGAGCCGCCCGACCTTCGCCCACGCGCGCGAGGCTTCCTGCTGCGGGGCTTGAGCGGCGGGGGCGGCGGGCCGGCGCGACGCGATTGCGGTCGCAAGCGCCGCCACTTCCTCGTCCGTAAGCTGCGCGCCCGTGTCGGCCGTCCCGCTGGCGGCGGCGTTGTCCCTGTAGTCGAAGTACTTCACTGCCACCTGCGGGAACAGCGCATAGCAGAGCACGTCCTCGATATCTTCGCGGCCGCTTTCCCTGCGCGCCTGTTCGAGGCCGGGCTCCAGCATGTCGGCCGGCCTGCACGTTATCGGCTCCTCGTTGCCTATGACGATTTTCCTGATTCTCTTGCTTATGGGCGCGGCGCTGCGGCCATAGAAGCCCATGACCAGGTCGCGCGTCTCCTTGGGGACTGTGCCGTATCGCTTGCCGGTAATGACGTTGAACGCGGCCTGCGTGCCGACTATCTGGCTCGTCGGAGTCACGAGCGGCGGGTAGCCAAGCTCCTTTCGCACTTTCGGCACTTCGTCGAGCACTTCCTGCATTCTGTCGAGCGCGTCGAAGCCGCGAAGCTGGTTGGCGAGGTTGGACATCATGCCGCCCGGTATCTGGTACTGCAGGACCGAGGCGCTGACGCCTGTGTACTCGCTCTCGAATTGCGCGTACTTCCTGCGCACCTGCTTGAAGTAGTCCGATATCTCCGTGAGCAGGTCCATGTCGAAGCCGGTGTCGTAGGGGGTCTTCCTGTACACGGCGGCGATGGTCTCGGTCGGCGGCTGGCTTGTCCCGCCGGCGAGCGCGCCGATTGCGGTGTCGAGTATCTGCGCGCCTGCCTCTACGCCCTTGAGATAGGCCATCTCGGCCATGCCGCTGGTCGTGTGGCAGTGCAGGTGAATCGGGATGGAAATCGTCTTCCTGAGTGCTTTCACCAGTTTGGATGACATCTGCGGCGAGAGCAGTCCCGCCATGTCCTTTATGCAGAGCGTGTCACAGCCGAGGTCTTCGAGCTGCCTGGCGACCTCGACGTAGAGCTTCGTGTTATGCGCAGGGCTTGTGGTGTAGGAGAGCGAGCCTTCGGCAATCTTGCCGCATTTCTTGACCGTCTCGATGGCGACGCGCATGTTGCGCGGGTCGTTCAGGGCGTCGAACACGCGGAAGACGTCTATGCCGACCTCGGCCGCCTGTTCGACGAAGGCAATCACGATGTCGTCCGAGTAGTGCTTGTATCCGACGATATTCTGGCCCCGCAGCAGCATCTGCAGCTTCGTGTTGGGCATGTGCTTCTTAATGGTGCGGACCCTTTCCCAGGGGCTTTCGCCCAGGTAGCGCATGCAAGAGTCGAACGTCGCGCCTCCCCAGCACTCGACCGACCAGTAGCCGACCTTGTCGAGCTTTTCGAGTATGGGCGCCATGTCCTCCGTGCGCATGCGGGTCGCAAGCAGAGACTGGTGCGCATCGCGGAGAATCGTGTCGGTAATCTTGAGCTTCTTGTCTTCTTTTGCAGGCATAATCTTACCCCGACCTGAAATCAGCCTCCTAATGCTACTTATCCGACCCGCCAAGTCAAGTTCTAATTGGGAGGCCGGCTTGCAGCCGGCGAACCCGGCCGAATTTGCACTCGGGTCTGCGGCGCGGTATAATCACCGATGAACAGGAGGCGGCCCTATGCGCTGGATAACAGCATTTTGCCTTGCCTGTCTCGCCCTCGGCGCCTGCGCTCGTTCGCCGCAGGTTAAGACGGCTGCCAGGAAGGAGTCCCCGGCCCGGAAACTCTCCGCGGCGGAAGTCAGAAGCAGGATTGACCCGCTTATAAGCGGGCTGGAGAGCGAGGGCTTCCGCGAGCGCGAGAAAGCTCAGGAAGGGCTTCAGAACCTGCTGATTGACGAGATAAGCTCATTCGATGCGATTGTCGCTTATCTGAAGCAGCGGCTCGACGCGGCGGAAGATGCCGAGACGCAGGAACGGCTCAAGCGCCTGATGGAATCGCACGTCATGGTCGTCTCGCTGTACCGGGACGCGGAGCTTGTGGTCCTTGCCGAAGTCTGCGGCGCTTTCCATGACGACCTCTGGGAAGAGGGCGCAGCCATATTCGGGAACGTGTTCCGGATAATCGCATTCCTGAAGGGAGAATCGCCCCTGCAGATTGGCCTTGTGGAGGAAGAAAGAAGGCAGGGCATCGATGGCGAACTGAAAAAAACATACTATACTCTTCCTGACACCAAAGACAATCTCTTCATCGTGTTTATGAATGATACGGACAAGTTCAGGGCTGCGGACAACGTCACGGTTCTCGCGCCGACGGGAGAGCACGGCGTCGTCGCCGGCGCAATCTGCAAACTGGCGGACCTCTCCCTCGAACCATTCTTCGACGTTCCTCTCTCAGTCAGGCATGCGGGTCGGCTGAGGACGTTTCTCGATAAAGCCGGCGACAGGGAACCCAACGTTCGTCTACATGCGGTCAGGGCGCTGGGAGGCTTCAGGAACGCGAGGGTGGTCGAACCTCTCGTCAAGGCGCTGGGCGATTCAAATCCCTGGGTCAGACTGGCCGCAGCCCATTCACTGGACACAGTGGTGGGGCCGCAGCAGGTACCGGTTTTCGACACCGGAGAAGAAGACGAATGGAAGCCGGAAAAGGTGGCTGCCATGGCGCTCAAGCCGCTTGTGAGCCTTCTCTCCGACATGAACTACAACGTCCGCTGGGCAGCAGCACAGGCACTGGGAGACACCGGCGATGCCCGTGCCCTGAAGCTTCTCATCGGTGCGCTTGATGACGAGAATCCTACGGTCCGCCTCGCATCGGTCATTGCGCTGGGCAAGTTGCGGGACAGGAGAATCGTCAAGGCAGTTGTGTCTGCGCTTGGCGACAAGAGCGCCTACGTACGAGGCGCCGTGGTTGACATACTCAAGGAGAAGAAGGATCCAAGGGCAGTGGGGCCTTTATGCAAGCTCCTGGCCGATACGGAGCCCTGGATTCGCTGTAAGGCGGCGCTGGCGCTTCTGAGCATTCGTGACAGGAAGGCGGTGGAGCCATTGCTCAAAGCCCTGCGCGACTCGGACAGGAATGTCCGGTGGGCGGCCGCTGACGCACTTGGCGAGATAGGGGATACAAAGGCAGTGGAGGGGCTGATAGCCGCGCTCGGGGATGGATACGAGATGGTGCGCGCCCGGGCCGCCGATGCACTCGGGCGGTTGGCCGGTCGCACGGCTGCGAAACCTCTGATAGAGGCGCTGAGCGATAAGAACTGGTTTGTACGCCGCGATGTGATAACCGCTCTCGGGAAGATAGGGGATGCCAGGGCTGTCAAGCCGCTTGTCAGACTGCTGGGTGAAGAGGAGAACAACGAGCTGCGAAGGAGAATAGTAGAGGCGCTCGGGGCGTTTCAGGTTCCCGAGGCGATTGATACCCTTGTCGGGGTGGCGAAGGACACGGTGTCCAACAGCCGGCGCCGGGCTATCGAGGCGCTGGGGAGAATGTGCAATGAAAAGGCCGTGAAGGCGCTCGGGGAACTGCTCGGCGACCCCGATGCCTATGTGGAGTACGCGGCGGCGGACGCCCTCCGGTACAACGTGCACCCGAAGGCGCTGGAAGTGCTGATCGGGGCGCTGAAGCACAAGAGCGCCGATGTCCGCACTGCGGCGGCGGAATCGCTCGGGAAGAAGGGCGATGTGAAGGCGGTCGAGCCGCTTGTCGGGCTGCTCGGCGATGGCGAGGTAGGAAGCCTGGTGGCGGACGGTACGCCGGTGTCCGGGTTCGTTGCTGACGCTCTGAAGGAAATAGGCCAGCCTGCGCTGCCTGCACTGCAGGAGGTGCTCGAACGTCAGAAAGATGAGGAAATCGCGCAGAAGCTCAAGGCAATCATTGAAACTGTCGAGAAGAAAGGGAAGTGACGGTCAGGCGTCCGAGGGCTTTGGATGTTGCGTAGTGGGGTTGCATTTATAGCGTGTCTTCTCGTGCTGGCTGCGTTCGGCTGTGCGCAGGCGCCGCGGCAGGTCGAAGGGCCTGCTTCTCAATCCCATCCGGAGAAGAACAAGGTACAGACCGACCAGGAACTCAGGGCGATAGCGGCGGAGCTGGTCGTGAAGCTCGGTGACGAGAACTACAAGGAGCGCGAAGCGGCTCATGTAGAACTCGAAAAGATGCTTCAGAGCGGCCGGGGCGGGGCGGTTCTTGAGTATCTGCGCGCAGCCCTCGAGGCTGCCGGCGATGTCGAGGTGAGCACGCGGCTCGGGCGGATACTGAGAGTCTACAACGATTTCAAGATTGCGCCGGCAGTGCTCGACGCGATGCCCGGCATTGCCGCGCTGTTCGAGAGAGTTCCAGTGGAATGCGCGAATTCGCTGGCCGGGGCGCTCGGCAAGCTCGATTTCAGCCGGTCTGCCGACGTGACAGTGCTTGTCTTGAAGTCGGTCATTCAGTCGCTGCTTGCCTCGGGCGAAATGCGCCACCTGACCGTGGGAATCGTTGTGGACATGGGCAAGGCGGTCGTCGAGGCGCTCGCCTCGCTGCTCGAGGATGACGATGAGGAAGTGCGTCACGTCGCGGCCGTAGCTCTTGCGAAGATGGGGGATGCGAGAGTTGGACCGTTTCTTCTCAATGCCCTGAGGGAATGCTCGGACATTGTGACGGTAGATAACCTGCTGAATATGGGCAAGCCCGCGGTAGAGGCCCTGATTGCGGGGCTGGATGATAAGGATGCCGACCTGCGGTGGCGGTGCGTCCTTGCGCTGGGGGAGACGGGTGACAGGCAAGCCGTGGAGCCGCTCGCCAAAGCGCTGAAAGACGAGAACATGCGCATCAGGGAAGCCGCGGCACAGGCTCTCGGAAAGATAGGCGATAAGAGAGCAGTCAGTGCGCTCATTGACGCTCTTTCCGACGACGACCACTACGTACGCGAGTTCGCCGCGAATTCGCTGGGAGACATCGGCGAAGAGAGTGCCGTAGAGCCTCTTATCGGCAGGCTCAGGGACGAGATATGGCAGGTCAGGTGCGCCGCCGTCCGCGCGCTCGGCGACATCGGCAACGAGAAGGCCATCCCGGCTCTCATCGAAGCGCTCGGGGACAAGGAAAAGCGCGTGAGGACCTTCGCCTCGTGCGCCCTGACCGACCTGACCGGCGAGTATCACGGCCCGAACCGCGATGAATGGAAGAAGTGGCACGACAAGAACAAGTGAATGACTTCGCCTGACGGAGAACCCACACAAGAGCATTTCACGAGGCTTGAGGACCGGACGGCATCCCGCAAAATTGTCAGAAAAATCCTGAAAAATGGACTTGACAGCGCGATAGTATATGATAGTATATGATAGATAGTGAAGGGAAGTGAGTCTGCTTACAGGGGGCAAAATGCCGGAAGAAGTCAAGCCGCAGGAGGACGCGTCCGCGAAGAGGTGGTACACCATAAGGGATGCAGCCTCGTACCTGGGCGTGAGCGAACAGACCATCTACAGGTGGATGCGCGAAGGGGCCATGTCGTTCCACAAGATAGGCGACTCGACGCGCTTCCTGAAGGAAGACCTTGACGGCGTTGTGGACAAACACGTCAGCTACAAGGAGGCGAACGCGGTCGAGGAACGCTGCCAGCGATGCGGCCACGCGGAGCTCGTGGACGGCAGGATACTCTCAACGGGGCAGGTTTACTTCACTCCGAGGAAAACGAAATTCTTCACGTTCCGCACCGGCAGTGTCGGCACGAGCGCGAAAGTCTGCCCGCGGTGCGGATACGTGAATCTTTACGCGGATGTCGAAAAGCTCAAGAAGATAATGATAAAGAAGCCCAAAGCAGAGGAGCCGGAATAGAAGCAGAACCTGACGCATAGCTTTCAGGCCTTCTTCCCGGGGCAGTGACGCGAGATTCATCGCGCGTTTTAGGAACCCTTATACGGATTCACAGGGAGACTCTGTGCCTGAAAAGGAGCACGAGTGTAGATAATGGAGCAATAAGAATGAAATTGCTGTTTCTTTCCATCTCACTGACCTTGGTTGTATTGCTGACGACGCAGAACGCACATGCAACTACCTGGGGTCCGGAGAAAGTCGTCTGCCCGCTCTGCGGGACTCGCAATGACTTCCACGGCATTCGCAGTTACGGCTCCTATATCTACTGGCGGCCCTCGAAGTTTCAGTACGTCTTCTGGCCTTACACGGTGAGTGCTGTCCTTTATAGCTGCAAGAGTTGCCACCTCACCTGCTTCATGAGTGATTTCAAGGATGTGCCCGTCGATAAGCACAATCGGCTCAGAGAGATGCTGAGTTCCGTGGAAGTTGAGGGAAATCCATCAGTCTACACGGACATACCGATGCTGACGAGGCTTCGGATTGCAGAGAGGGTCTACTCCGTTCTGAAGGAAGGTGACGACGAGTTCTGGTGCAAATTCTACAGAATTCTGGGGTATCACTGTGCCAACCAGGGCAGGCACGAGGAAGCCCAAGAAGCGAGAAAGAAGGCACTTGTCATGACGGCGAAGATGCTTTCTGAAGATAAGAACGCCGGCATACAGAAGGAGCTTTTCGTCATAGCGGGGACCATGCTAAGCGCTCTCGAAGATTATGCCGGTGCTGCAACATGCTTCAGGAAGACACAAACCGTCAAGTACGAGAACCCGGACTTGGAAGCCGAGCACAGCGAGGACTTCGATAAGTATCTGACTGAACTTTCAGGTGAGTGCCTTGAGAAGATAAAGGATTTCCCCAGCGTCGCGGCAGTCATGGAAAAGGACGCTGACTTGCTGCCAGATGTTTTGAGTGACTACGTGTTTCTTCGGATAGGAATGTACGAACATGCCCGGAGGAATGTGGTTGAAGACACAATCCATGTCGTATCCACAATGTGCCTACTTGGCTTGTTCATCTTTGCCGTCGTATATTGGCACGTGCGACGTAGTCGAGAGTCCATGCAAGCCAATAAGAGTAAGTAGTTGGAGGGAGACGAATGGAAACGAGGGAGAGAAGTGTTCTGAGATTCCTGTCAGTGCATAATCCTTTCTATCTGTTGAGCGCGCTCATGATGCTTGCAGCGTGCTTTCTAATCATCAACCCGTGGGGGCACGGCGGCAGGAAGGTCGCGGACCTCTTCTTAAGCTGGGGCGTGCTCGGCGGGTACGAGATTGCGGTCATAGTCATGGCTATCCTGCTGTTCCGGCTGGGCAAAGCGCGCCGGGATGTCGGCAATCTCGCGTTCGTCGCGATGCTCTTCCTGTTCGACTGCGTATTCCTTGCGGATGCAATGGCGATATCGGGCGGGCAGTACGCGATGTACTTCGTACTCGCGGTTCTTGCAGCGGCGGGCGCGAAGCTTGCAGCGCTCATGGTCGGCCTGAGAATCAGGGTCGAAATCGACTCGCTCATCTTCGTCGGGCTGTGCCTTGCCATCATGTTCGCAGCGCCGGTGGTTATCTCGCAGTGCATCCACGCGGGTGCGAATTGCGAGGTGGCGCTCTTCTACCTGTGGGCCGCGTTTACGGCCGTCGTGTTCGGATTTTCGCTGTGGCGCTACCTTTCCGGCAGGACGTGGAAGAAAGGCTCCGTGCCCGGGTTCTGGCGTCTGCCCGTGACAATGGGTCTTGTCATGGGGGTTGTTCATCTCGTGGCGGTAGGTCTTGAGCTTGCGGGCGGATTTGCCTTCGACTACGTGATTACGCTTGCTTGCATCTCTCCGCTCTTCGTCAGGTGGCTGGTGCCGTCGCTTTTAAACAAGAACGAAGTACGGGCCATGGTCGATGCCATCCCGGGAGCGCTGCTCGTGCTCGTAGCAGTGATACCGGGTAAGTGCGGCTCCGCGCTGCTGGCGGAGCCCCTGTCCTGTCACCTGGCGGTTGTTCTGGGGTTCGCGGTAACCGGGTTTCTTTATCTCAAGGAGAGGCACCTTGCGAATCTCGGCTGGGGAACCGCCATCGTTGCGCTGTCTCTGCTCGATTCGGCGGTTGTTGTTAACTGGGGCGGCGACGACCTGCTGCTGCTGTTCTCATGGGGCGTTGCCGTGTGCTACGGTTCGTCGCTGATGTTCCTTCGCCGGGGCGACCGGTATTCGCTCGCGTTCCTGGTCGGCGGGGCGAACCTGCTGCTTGCGGCGTTGTTGGCAAGCTTCGGGTCGGCATCGTTCTTCGTCTATGCGCAGCACACGGGCCTTGCGCTTCTTGTGCTGGAGTTCCTGCTGTGGCGCGACTCGAACCCGTTGTTCCGCAACGTCGTGGCAGGCTGCCTGATAGCCGTCTCGTGCGCCTACATGCTGGGCTACGGCGGCACTTATCTGCACGTCTACGCCGCGTCACAGGCCGGCAGCTTCCTCGCGCTGGCGATGTGGCTGAGGCTGGGCTGGCTCGTCCATATCAGCGGAGCAGGGTCCGCCGTCGTGCTGGTGAAGGCGTTTACTTTCGCGTGGCCGGAGACGATGCGCGGGTGGGGCATACTGCTTGCGGCGTGCGCCGGGGCGATGCTCGCGTTGGGATTCTGGCTGAGCCTGAGGCACAAGGCGCTGGAGAGCGTACGGAACGATAGAGGGCTGTCTCCTTGAGCGAACAGGGAAGCCTTAACCTGTCAGCGTTCGCAGGTAGTAGACCATTAACGCCGCAACTTCCCGGGCCATGAAGTAGGGCGTCAGTGTGAGCGTGTATCTTTCCTTCGCCGGCACGGTGTAGACCTCGCAGCCTTGCCTGCGATACGCCATCTTGATTCGCGGCAGGTGATAGAAGTGGCTCACCGCCAGCACCCGCCGGAAGTTCCGCTTCCTGAATAACTCGCAGGTATTGGTGACGGTCGCGTGCGTGTTCACCCCGCCGTGGTCGAGAATGATGTCTCTCACGGGTACTCCGAGTTTCATGGCGTAGTAGCGCATCGCATCTGCTTCGTGAACTTTGCCGCGCCCCGGTCCTCCAGAAAAGACCAGCTTTTTGGCGCAGCCTTCACGGTGCAGGCTGCAGGCTGTGCGCACGCGGTCGGCGAGGGCGTCCGAGAGCCGCCCGTCGGGCAGCACGCCGGCCCCGAAGACTACGACCGCGTCGGCGGGCCGCCTGTAATCGGTCCTGCCGAAGAGGAACATCTGCGTAACGGGGAAGATGACCGCGCAGACCGCGAAGACGCAGCCGCTTACAATCGGTCGGAGCCGTGCGGAATCTCTCTTCTTGAGCAGGGAAACAGTCACCAGCACCAGCGCGGATGCTGCGAGCAGCGAGAATGGCAGGGGCAGCGTGGTCGCGAACGAGCCCCGGGCCAGCAGCACGTAATAGTTGATGGCGTTCCACGAGACGAACGTCAGCATAAAGAGCGTGAGCCCGAGCGTTGCCCATCTCCGGCAGGGGCCGGCGTCCGGCTTGGCCGCGTATGCAAGCATGGAGAGCGCGAACGCGGCGAGCGTAATCCAGGAAACTGCGGCAGGCAGCGGGCCGAAATCGACCCACCAGATATTAAGCTCGAATCCCGGCAAAAGCAGTTCGCCGAGCAGGTTCAGCGCGCAGAACAGTCCTCCAAATGCGGCCAGGCCGCGCACGACCGCCAGCCGCAGGGAGTCTTTGCGGTTCTCGTTTTCGAGATTCGGTTCCGTATCGGGTTTATACATGCATATCCTCGCGCATCTTCATCTTTCGGCATCATCGTGCTGCGCCGACAGCGATGAGCATCGCGCGGCGCAAAAGAAGTTGACAGGCCGGGAAGCGCCGATATAATCTGCCATCTCTCGGCGCGCGACCCTGTAAACAGCAAGGACAATACTATGGACATAGCATCTGAACTTGCCGCCGTTGTCGGGGAGAAATACGTACACACGGACTTCATCGAGCGTATCTGCTATTCGCGCGATATGTCGGTCCACGAAGGCATTCCGGATGCGGTCGTGATGCCCGGCAGCACGGAGGAAGTCTCCGGAATCCTGAAGCTGGCCCACAAGCATTCCATACCGGTCGTTCCGCGCGGTTCCGGCACGAGCGTCGTCGGGGCGCACCTTGCGCCGCTGGGCGGGATTGTGCTGGACATGTGCCGTATGAACAGGATTATCGAGATTGACGCGCGCGAGTTTCTCGCGGTCGTCGAGGCGGGCGTGGTCTGCGGCGACCTCAACCGCGAACTCGCGAAGCAGAAGGTCTTCTTTCCTCCGGACCCGGGCTCGAGCACGATAGCCACCATCGGCGGCATGGTGAACACCAACGCCTCCGGCCTCCGAGCGGTCAAGTACGGCACGACCAAGGACTACGTGCACGGGCTGAAGGTCGTTCTCGCGGACGGGACGATTCTGCAGACAGGGACGAAAGCACCCAAGACATCCACCGGCTACGACCTAACGCGCCTTTTTGTAAGCTCGGAAGGCACGCTCGGCGTCATCACGGAGGTCATGGTCAAGATAGTTCCCATGCCAGCATATATCGCCTTCGCGATGGCCCTTTTCGCAAAGCTCGATGATGCCGGCGAAGCGGTAACGGAGATTCTGACCTCCGGCATTCCTCTCTGTGCCGCAGAGATAATGGACGGGGTGTGCATCAAGGTCGTGAAGGATGCAATGAAACTCGACATTCCCGATGTCGAGGCAATGCTGATTATGGAAGTTGACGGCCACAAGCAGGCCGTAATCGAGCAGATACAGCAAATCGAGGCAATCTGTAAGAAGAACAACGGGCTGGATGTCCGCTGGAGCGACGACCCGAGGCAACGTGCCCAGATGTGGGCCGGCAGGAGCGGGCTTGTTTCGGCGCTCTCGAGACTCAAGACGGGCGAACGGCTCGTGCCGGTCGCCGAGGACTTCGGCGTACCTATTACCCGGATACCCGAGGCCATAAAGGGCGCGCAGGAAATAAGCAAGAGAAACGACATCCTGATTGCCACCTTCGGGCACGTCGGCGACGGCAACGTCCACACCACGTTTATCATGGATGTTAGGGACCAGCAGGCATGGGACAAGCTCGAGAAGTCGAGCGAAGAGCTGGTGGAAATGACGCTGGCACTCGAGGGAACGGTCAGCGCGGAACACGGGGTCGGAATAGCGAAGGCGGCCTGGATTGCGCGCGAACGCGGCAAGGGAATCGAAATCGCCCGCAAGGTCAAGCAGGCGCTTGACCCCAAGGGCATTCTCAACCCCGGCAAGCTCGACTTGCAGGAAGGGAAAAAGGCGCTTTTCGACCATTTCGCGTTCAGGAAGCTGCTCGAACGCGGAGGGGAGATAGATTCGCTGGGCGAACTGGCGGACAACGAGGCCCTGATATGCGTGCAGTGCGGCTTCTGCCGGGCGGGTTGCCCCACCTTCGAGCAGACGAGCCTGGAATCCCGCAACGCCCGCGGGCGGATGCTTGTGGCCTACAAGATGCTCACCGGCGAGCTCGAGCCGACTCCCGAAGTTGCGCAGACATTCTACGAGTGCACCACCTGCAATAATTGCACCTACGTCTGCCCCTGTCAGCTCAAGGTCGCCGATGTGGTCATGGGGGCAAGGAAACGCCTTTTCGAAAAAGGAAGTGCACCCGCGCCGCAGATGGCTGTTGTGGAGAGCGTTAAGAAAACCGGCAACCCGTTTTCGCTGTCTGCGGGGGAGCGCGTAGAAGCATTCCCCGGAAAGTGGAAGGAACTTGTTTCGCAGAAGAAAGTCCCGAAAAAGGCCTCGACCTTGCTCTTCCTGGGCTGTGTGCCGAGTTATGTTGACATGAAGACGGTACCAAGCCTTATGGAACTTTTCGACCTTGCGGGCGTGGATTTCACTGTACTCGGCGAGGATGAGCGCTGCTGCGGGTTCCCTGTATACCTCGCAGGCTCGCCCGAGTTCGACGCGATTGCGAAGGAAAACGCCAAAAGAATCAAGGCTACCGGAGCGAAGACGCTGGTAACGCCCTGTGCTGGCTGCTACAGGACGTTCAAACAGCTTTACGGGGACCTTGATGTAGAGATACTTCACAGCGTGGAGTTTCTTGCGCATCTGATTGACGAAGGACAGCTCAAGCTGAAGAAACCGTTTGATAAGACCGTTGCCTACCACGACCCGTGCGACCTCGGAAGGCATCTTGAAATCTATGACCCGCCGCGTGAGATACTCGGGCTTGTGCCGGGCCTGGAACTGGTGGAATTCCCGCGCAACCGTCAGAGGGCGCGATGCTGCGGCGGCGGCGGGGGCGTCTCGGCGGTGAATCCCGACCTTGCGCTCGCAATGGCGAGGACTCGCGTGAAGGAAGGGCTCGGTACCGGCGCCGAGGTGATTGTTTCTGCCTGCGCCGCGTGCAAGGACTCGCTCAAGAAAGGCGCGGCAGGCCTGCCGAAGGAAGAAAAGAAAGGCCTGCGCGTCATGGACATAACCGAGATACTTCTCGAATCGGCCAAGTAACTTTTCAAGGGAGAGGAAATGGAAAAGGAAGGCGTTGTCGGCTGGATAGGTTTTTTGGTGATAGTATTGATACTTCTTGGTGTGGCAGGTGTCGTGCTAGGCGTCTCCTTCCTTATTTATGGAGGCGACCAGCAGCCTCTTGCGCTTACTGCCGGCGCAATATTCTTCCTGCAGGCCACGCTGGCATTCGGGTTTGCACTCAGGTCGATGACGCGATAGCTGTATTTTGCGGAAACGAAAATAATGCTCGGGGAGGGTAGTATGGCATACGAAGCGGATGTCTCGATGAAAGGATTTAATAAAAAAGGCGCTGGCCTCGGCGCGACGTACGAAGGGATTGTCATTGCAGGCGCGAAGCGCACGCCGTTCTGCAAGTTCGGACAGGGTGGGCAGGATGGAGTACTGGGCAACCTTTCGGGCACGGACCTCGGCATTATCGCAAGCCGTGGCGCCATCGAGCAGTCGGGCATCCCCGCGACCGACTTCGACCACGTCGCATACGCGCAGGCGGGATGCTCCTCACCTGACAAGTTTTTCTGCGCGCGCCACGTCGCACTATACTCGGGAATCCCCATCGAGGTGCCGGCGCTTCTCGTGCAGAAAATATGCACTTCCTCGATCGACTCGATGATAAACGGCGTCGAGCACGTCGCGACGGGCAAGGCGACGATTTCGCTCACGGGCGGGTGCGAAGGGCTGACCCAGGCGCCTGTCTCGATATTCGGCGCGAGGCAGGGATTCCGGCTCTTTCGCCACGAGTCGGTAGATTACCTGCTTGTCGCGTTCCTCGACACGTCGGTTGACCTCATGATGGGCGAGACGGCCGAGAACATCGCGAAGAAATACGGCATCACGAAGGAGGAATGCGACGAGTACGGCTTCGTCTCTATGAACCGCGCCAACGATGCGCAGAAGAACGGTTATTTCGAAGCAGAGATAACGCCCGTTGTCGCGGGCAAGATTTCGGAGCACGGACTCATCCCGCGCAAGATACGGCTGCCGCGCGGTGTGGATGCAATCGATACGGACGACGGCGTGCGCGGAACGTCGATGGAGGCGCTCGCCAAGCTCAAGCCCGCGTTCATCCACCGGCGAAAGGACATGGGATTCCCCGGCGTGCAGACCGCGGGCAACTCGTCCCAGATAACGGACGGAGGGGCTTCAATCGTCGTGACAACCGCAGCCGAAGCCAACAAGCGCGGCATCAAGCCTCTCGGCAGGGTCGTCGCATCCGCCTCCGCCGGCGTCGACCCGGCGTTCATGGGGCTGGGGCCGATTCCCTCGTGCAGGCTGGTTCTTGAAATTGCGGGCATGAAGCTCGAAGATATGGATCTCGTGGAGATAAACGAGGCGTTCGCCTCGCAGTATATCGCGTGCGAGCGCGACCTGAGGCTCGACCGTGAGATAACGAACATAAACGGCGGGGCGATTTCGTTCGGGCACCCGTACGCGGCGACGGGCGCGCGGCTGGTCATGACGCTGCTGTACAACCTGCGGCGGCTCGGCAAGCGCTACGGTATGGCCTCGGCCTGCATAGGCGGCGGCATGGGCACGGCGATGATTGTCGAAGCATTCCCGGAGTAAGCAAGACGAGAAGCGTGCCAGGTTTTAGATTACATGATTAAGGCAGGATTACAGTCCATTTCTGGTCTTTTCGTTCGAGTCCCAGAATCAGGAACCACTTGGATCCCGGTTTATCAACAACGATAAATGCGTGGTTTTTGTTGCCTTTGACGTAACGCATCGACAAGTAGGTTACCCCTAACAAGCCCAGTTCTACACTGGTGTAGACTCTTACAGTTTTCTCAGATTGCGCTGTAGCGAGAGACAGTTCAGATCTTTCCAGATAGAGGATTTCGCGTGTTGTCAAGGGAACTGATTTCTCTCTTCTCATCCAATCTGCTGCAGCAATGCCAATCCCTTCGAGGGCCGTTGCATTGGCGTAAGTGCCGAAGAGCGGAGCATCCTTGCCTTTGCCTTCCCACCATTCCTGCCATTTTTCCTTATCCTCAGGGAATTTCTGTTGTGTATAGTTGCGCAGCAATGTATGGGGAGAATGAACTTCGAGCACCTTTGCCTGCTCTCCGGTGATTGCGCCGAGCAGTTCGATGGTAACGGCGGCGCTTTCTTTATAGCCGAGGTCGAGGGCGGTTTCGAGCGCTTTGAGCTTGAGGATTTTCTCGTTCGGGCCTTTGCTGAAATCCGTCTCCCTGGCAATCTCGGCGACTTCCTTGGCCGCCTCAGTAAAGTGCGCCTCCTTTATCATGGCGAGTGCTGCGAGCTTCTCTTTTCTCTCAAGCATCTTGAACACGTGCCTCATGGCGTTCAGGTCCTGCATCTTCAGAAGCTCGGTCCACGCGCGGTTCTTCACGGCCTCGACCTTGTCTTCTGCCAGCTTCTTCAGGTGCGCGGCGGCGTCCTTGCCCATGACCCTTGCAATCGCCCCGGCGGCGGCGAGCCGGACCTTCCCGTCTTTTCCGGGGTGCTGCACAGCCTTGAGGAGCGTCGGCCCGGCCGCAGGCGAACTGGCCTCGCCGAGCAGCTCCACGAGCAGCGCCTGCTCGGACTCGCTGTCCTCCTTGAGAGGATTGTCGTAGAGCGTGCAGAGCAGGTCAACGGCTTCGGTTGTGGCGAGAGCGGCGATGTTGCGAAGCGCTGCGAGTTTTTTCTCGTATTCGGCATCGCCTGAGACGACGGCTTTGAGCTTGCGGAACTCGGCCTCCTTGAGCGTCTTGAGACGCTCTTTCTCCTCTGCAAGCGTGGGAGGAGCTGTCGGCTTTTCCTCTGGAGGGTCGGCCTGGAGTGTGCTCTGAAGAAGCGCAAGAACCATGACGACTGCAACCGCCTGCACAACGGCACGCATGGAGCGACTCCTTTCTACGGACCGGCCTTGCCCGCGACGACCTTGCCCTTCTTTATTACAGTCCGGGCGAGATTCACGCCGTAGTGATAGGCAATGGCGCGATAGTCGTCGCAGTCCCAGACCACGAGGTCCGCCTGCTTGCCCGGTTCGAGCGTGCCGACCCTGTCCGCCCGGTCAATAGCGCAGGCGGCGTTCAGCGTCGAGGCGGTGAGCGCCTCCGCGGGCGTCATGTCGAGATACAGGCAAGCGAGGGTCTGGATAATCTGCATCGACTCGGTCATTGAAGAACCGGGATTGCAGTCGGTCGAGAGCGCGATAGGCACGCCGGCCTCCTTCAGCTTGTCTGCGGGAGCGTAGTTATCGAGGTTAATGAAGAAGGTCGTGCCGGGCAGAAGGACAGCGACGGTGTCGCCTTTGGCAAGTGTCCTGATGCCTTTTCTTGAGATTGCCCCGAGATGGTCTGCCGAGGCGGCATCCATCTCGGCGGCAAGCTCGGCCCCGCCGAGCGAGACGATTTCGTCGGCGTGGAGCTTGAGCTTGAAGCCGGCTTCCCTGGCGGCTTCAAGAATCCGGCGCGACTGGTCGATGTCGAAGACGTGCTGCTCGGTGAAGATATCGGCGAACTCGGCGAGGCCGGACTTAGCCACTGCGGGTATCATCTCCTCCACGAGCAGCCTCACGTAGCCTTCGCGGTCGGTGCGGAACTCGTCCGGCACCTCGTGCGCCCCGAGGAATGTCGAGACAATGTCGAGAGGGGTCTCTTTTCTGAGGCGGTCGATTACCCTGAGCATCTTCAGCTCAGTCTCGGTCTCGAGACCGTATCCGGACTTGATTTCTACAGTGGTTGTACCGAAACCGAGGCAGCACTGCAGCCGCGGCAAGGACTGCTCGAACAATTCGTCTTCGGAAGCTTCGCGCGTTGCAAGCACAGTAGAGAGGATGCCTCCGCCGGCGAGGGCGATTTCCTTGTACGATGCGCCCCGGCAGCGCATCTCGAACTCGTTCTCGCGCGAGCCGGCGAACACCATGTGCGTATGGGGGTCCACGAAGCCTGGCGTGACGAGACGCCCGCGGACGTCCATCTTTCTCTTCGCCGCGTAGTCGCGAAGCACCTTCTCCTGCTGCCCGACTGCTGCGATAATTCCCCGGTCAATCGCCACGGCGGCCTTGCGGACGGTGCGCAGGCTGGACATCTTCTCGCCCGATAGGGGCTTCCTCCCTCTCGGCGTTGCGAGCAGTCCAATGTTCGTTACGAGCAGGTCTGTCTTTTTCTTCGGCACCGGGCCTCCGTGTATCAGTCTTTGTCGAGCATCGGGATTTTAACGCCGCGCTCCGCGGCGAACTTCACCGCCTCGTCGTAGCCGGCATCGACGTGGCGCATGACACCGGTGCCGGGGTCGTTCGTCAGCACTCTTTCGAGGCGCTTCTCGGCTTCCGGCGTCCCGTCGGCGACGATAACCTGGCCGGCGTGAATCGAGTAGCCTATTCCCACTCCGCCGCCGTGGTGTATCGACACCCATGTCGCGCCCGAGACTGCGTTCAGGAGAGCGTTCAGCAGCGGCCAGTCCGCGATTGCGTCCGAGCCATCTTTCATGCCCTCGGTCTCGCGGTTGGGCGAGGCGACCGAGCCGCCGTCGAGGTGGTCACGGCCTATGACCACGGGCGCGGAAATTTCGCCGCTTGCGACCATGCTGTTTATTATCTTGCCGAAGTGCGCGCGCTCGCCGTAACCGAGCCAGCAGATTCGCGAGGGGTAGCCCTGGAACTTGACCCTCTCCCTCGCCAGCTTTATCCAGCGCACGAGCGTTTCGTCGTTCGGAAACTCGCGTATGACGACCTCGTCGGTCTTGTAGATATCCTCCGGGTCGCCGGAGAGGGCGGCCCACCTGAAAGGCCCGCGCCCCTCGCAGAACATCGGCCTGATGTAAGCGGGCACGAAGCCGGGATAGTCGAACGCGTTCTCGACACCGGCGAGCTTCGCCTGACCGCGCAGGTTGTTGCCGTAGTCGAAAGTGACCGCGCCGCGCTTCTGCAACTCAAGCATGCTGCGGACGTGCTCGGCCATGGTGCGCATGGAATCTTCTTCGTATTTTTTGGCGTCACTCTCAAGGAGCTGCATCGCCGCTTCGAAGTTCATCCCGTTGGGGACGTAGCGCAGGCTGTCGTGAGCCGAAGTCTGGTCGGTGAGAAGGTCCGGGGTGATGTTCCGGCTGATAAGCTCGGCGAGCAGGTCTGCCTGATTCGCCACGACGCAGACGGACTTCGCCTCGCCGTTCTTCGCGTATTCGAGAGCCCGGTCTATTGCCTCGCCGATGTCCTCGAGCATCTCGTCGCAGTAGCCGGTATCGAGCCGTTTCTGGATTCTGCGCCTGTCCACGTCGGCGCCGAGGAAGGTGCCCTCGGCCATCGTCGCGGCCAGCGGCTGCGCTCCGCCCATGCCGCCGATACCGCCGGAGACGACGAGCTTGCCTCGAAGCGAGCCGCCGAAATGCTTGCGCGCCGCTGCTGCGAACGTCTCGTATGTGCCCTGGAGAATCCCCTGCGTGCCTATGTAAATCCAGGAGCCGGCGGTCATCTGCCCGTACATGATGAGCCCGAGCGCTTCGAGACGCCTGAACTCGTCCCAGTTGCCCCAGTGGGGAACCAGATTGGAGTTGGCTATCAGGACCCTCGGCGCGTCCGCGTGAGTCTTAAAGACCCCGACCGGTTTGCCCGACTGGACAAGCAGGGTCTCGTCTGCTTCAAGCTCCTTCAGCGCCCCGACGATGGCGTGATAGCATTCCCAGTTGCGGGCGGCCTTGCCCGAGCCGCCGTAGATTATAAGGTGCTCGGGGTCCTCGGCGACCTCTTCGCAGAGGTTGTTCATGAGCATTCTCATTGCCGCTTCCTGGCACCAGCCCTTGCAAGAGATGTTTTTTCCCAGGGGCGGCATAACCGGCTTGTACTGTGTCATGGCGCTCCTCCGGCGTCCCGTCAGTCCGTAAGACGTTATGATAGCGCGAGCACCGGGCGAAGACAAGGATGAAGTGCAGCGGGGCGCACATTTCCGGCGTTTCCGGGAACCACACATGTCAACCAGGACGGCGCGTGGATGGGCAAGCCTTCGGGCGATGCGTGTGTTTCCCTAAGTGTTTGCGGCTACAGTAGATTTGCCGCGACGTGTCATTGTAAACGTAAGGTAAAAATATTTTTTGCAGTTGACACAAGTTCCTGGCGCTGGGATAATAACGGCCCTCAAAACGAGTCAGTTCGAGCAGCGGGAGAGCGAGCACTGTGAACATATCAAGACGCGATTTTCTCAAGATTTCGACAATGGCGGCGGCGGGTACGTTTGCTACGACACTCGGCCTGCCTCGTGCTTTCGCCCAGGACAAGTCCGGCAGGAGCCCATTGTTCCTGGACCGCGGCTTCAAAGCCAAGATAATGGGCAAGCACACGCCTTCGATTTGCCCGTTCTGCTCCGTGGGGTGCGGGATAGGCATCTACACGGGCGGACTGATTGGGGGCGTCGAGAAGGAGGGCGTTGACGAGGTTATGCACATCGAGGGCGACCCCGACAATCCCATCAACGGCTGCCCCGACTTGAGACGGCTGCGCGGCGGGAGGAGGAATCCCCCGACGGTCGATACCATCGGCGGTTCAGTCTGCCCCAAGGCGCAGCATCTCTTCTACCTCACGCAGCGCATCAAGGAACTCAACAAGAACAGGCTCAAGAAGGTCCTCCACAGGAAGCCCGGCGCGGGCGGATGGGCCGAGCTGGACTTCAAGACCGCCGTGGCGAAGGTGGTCGAGCGAATCAAGAAGACCAGGGACGACACTTTCGTTGACCTGGATGACCGCGACAACGGCGTGAACCGCTGCGAAGGAATAGGCTTCATAGGGGGCTCGGCAACCAACAACGAGCCGAATTACGCGTTCAGCAAGCTGGTGAGGGCGCTGGGGCTGGTTTACGTTGACAACGAGGCGCGCGACAGCTACGCGCCCGCCATCAAGGCCATGCGCGAGACGTTCGGCAGGCCTGGCATGACAAACACGATTCCCGACATCAAGAACGCGAGGCAGGTCCTGATTATCGGCGCCAACCCGGGCGCGGACCAGCCGGCGGTAATGAGGTGGGTATTCGAGGCCCAAGACCACAGCGCCGCCCACGTTATCGTCGTAGACCCCCGGGTGAGCAGGACGGCGGCCACGGCCAGCATGCACGTCAGGATTCGTCCCGGCACGGATCTGGCGCTTATCGGCGGCATAATCAACTACATCCTGTCCAGCACCGACAAGATATACAACGAGGACTACGTCATACGACACACAGATGCCAGCTTCGTGCTCGACTCGCACTTCCTGACGGCGACGGAGAGCAAGGGGGTTTTCAGCGGTTTCGACGAGAGCAGAAAAACCTACGACAAGGAAAAAGGCAAGTGGGAATACCAGTACAACCCCCGCGAGCGCGAGGGCGAGTACAAAAATGCCATCTTCCCGAAGCAGGACCCGTCCTTCAAGATGCCTCGCACCGTGCTGAACGTGCTGCGCAAGCAGTTCAGCCGATACACGGCCCCCATCGTATGCCAGGTATGCGGAATTGAGGCGGCGGAGTTCGAGCAGCTCTGCAAGATCTATTCCTCGACATACCGTTCGGGCGACGCCGGCGTCATCCTGTTCGGCCGGGGCGTCATGTCCCAGGCGACGGGGGCGCAGACGGTCCGGGCGCTCGCCATACTCCAGCTCCTCCTGGGCAACATAGGAGTTCCGGGCGGCGGGCTCGTGCCCCTGCTCACCTCCTGCAATACTCAGGGAGCATGCGACATGGGCCTCCTCGCAGAATACCTGCCGGGATATCTTGAGATGCCTTCCGCTTCTGACAGGAGCCTGGCCGAGTATCTCGATCGCGTGAGCGCGAAGTCGGAGGACCCCACCAGCTTCAACGAGTGGAAGAAGGAAAACTACGAAAAGTATGCGGTCAACTTCCTGCAGGCCATGTTCGCCGGGTCCGTGTCGAAGTCGGACGACTGGGGCTTCGATTACTTGCCCAAGCTCGACCCGGACAGGGACTACACGCTGGGCGGGATGTTCGACGCGATGGACGCGGGTACGCTAAAGGGCCTGTTCGTGCTCGGGGAAAACCCGGCCCTCGGGCCCAACGGCGCGGCGCGCCGCAAGGCCATGGGCAAGCTGGACTGGCTCGTGGTTTACGACGTGTTCGAGTCGGAGACTGCCGCGTTCTGGAAGTCGCAGGAGGGAAAGGGCTCGAACACGGAAGTCTTCATGTTCCCATCACCCACGGTGGCTGAACTGACCGGCACCGTCACGAACATGAGCCGGTGGGTGCAATGGCAGGAAAGGGCGCTTTCCCCGTCAGCGGAGGATGCCAGCCGGCGAGAAGCCATATTCCTCGCCGACAGGCTCGCAGACGGGCTCAAGAAGGCCTATTCCTCCGGCGGCAGGTTCCCGGCGCCGATAACCTCGCTTGCGTGGTGGTCCGAGAAGCAGCTTGAGAAACCGACAATCGTCATGTTCGAGATATCAGGCAACAGGTACCGCGAGGGTGACGAGATGGCGGCCAGCGAAACGCTGCGCAAGACGGGCGAGCTGATGCTCGACGGGAGCACTCGCTGCGGCTGCTGGCTGTATCTCGGCGCATCGCAGAAAAAACTGAACAACCGCCACGAGTATCATACAAGCGACCTGACGGGCATCGGGCTCTACCCGGGGTTCGCCTGGTCGTGGCCCAATAACACCAGGATTATGTACAACCGCGCCAGCACCGGCAAGGATGGCAAGCCTTACAACAGCGGGCAGGTGCTCGTGGATTACGGCCAGGAAACCTGGAACTGCAACGACATCCTGGACGGCCCGGAAGAAAGCCCGAAGAAGATAAGGTCCTTCACCGCCACGGCAATCGGTGTGGCCAAGCTCTTCGCCGAGGGGATGGCCGACGGCCCCCTGCCCGAATTCTACGAGCCTATCGAGTCGAGCAGCGGCAATTTCCTCGAACATGCCCACCAGGTGTCTCCGCTTGTCAGAATCAGGAAGATAGACAAGATAGCCTCGTACGGCTCGGACACCGCCAAGAAATACTCGGTCATTGGCCTGACGTACAGCCTCGCCGAGCATCATGGCACGGGGCATCTGACGAGATATTCCAGGGGCGCCGAAGAGGTCGTGCCGGCGTTCTTCATAGAGGTCGGCGCGGACCTGGCCAAGGAAAAGGGCATTGCCAACGGCGACAAGGTGAAAGTGGCGAGTCCCAGGCTGCCGGGAGGCATCACCGGATTCGCGATGGTGACCCCCAGGCTCAACGCCGTCCAGAAGGCGCAGTATATGATAGCGGTACCAGAGAACTTTGGCTTCGTGGGCGAAGAGCCGCACGGCATGCCCGCGCACGACCTGACGCTGTTATCGGGCGACCCGAATACCGGTACTGCTGCCAGCAGAACGTTCCTCTGCAGTATTGCGAAAGCGTAAAGGTGACTAAATGCAGATGCAACAGGAAACTCGCGCACCGCGAAAAAGGGCCCGACGTCCTGCAAAACCCAAAATAAAGCGCAAGGTGCTTCTCGTTGACACGACAAAGTGCACCGGCTGCAGGGCCTGCCAGCTCGCGTGCAAGGAGTGGCACAACCGCCCCGTCGAAAGCCCCGAATACAAGGGTACTTACGAGAGCCCGCACGACCTCTCGTACACGACATGGATTCGCGTGCTGATGCGGGAGACCACCGTCGGCGGCAAACCGCAGTGGCTCTTCAGGCCGGAGTTCTGCAAGCACTGCTGGAACGCCGCTTGCGAGGAGGTCTGCCCGGTGCCGGGTTGCATCACGAAGGACCCCGAAAGCGGTGGCTCCATTGTCCTCGACGAAAGGCTCTGCATAGGCTGCCTGTACTGCGTGTTCTCGTGCCCGTTCGGCGTGCCCCGCTACGAGCCCGCCCGCAGGACCGTATCGAAGTGCAGCAGGTGTTTCGACCGCAGCCCGGCCCACATGAAGTCCGCGGGAGCCAATTCTTACAAGTCCAACGTTCCTTACTGCGTGGCGGCCTGCCCGACCGGCGCGCTCCAGTTCGGCCCAATCGCGGAAATAAAGACCATAGCCGACACGCGCGTCAACATGCTGCGAACCGATATGAAGAAGGAGCACGCCAACATATACGGCCCGAATTTCCTCGGAGAACTCGGGGTGTATTACATTCTGAACTCCCCGCGCGATGAAGACTACGACCTGCCCTCATCGCCGAGAATGCCCGCGAGCGTCAGGACGTGGCAGGGGCTGTGGAAGCCGCTGACGTACATAATGGCCGGAGCTACCGTCCTGTTCTGGCTGCTGCACTACGCCGTGGTGGGGCCCGTGGGTGTCAAGGTGGTCGAGGCGCCGGAGGAAGAGGAGCGCGAGCTGACCGAAGAAGAGTACGAGCGCATGATTCGCGCGAAGCGCAGGGCCGGCAAGCAGATGATGAACGTGCCCAAGGGGTACCGGCCGCGCAAGCGCAAGAAAGGCCCGAAGAGGAAAGGCGCTCCTCCGGCGAAGCGCTCCCGGCTGCCCGGCAAAAGGCGCAGGGATGAAGACGAAGACGACTATTAATGGGATTCCCGCTGACCATATAAGAGAGTTACAACATGGCTAAGAGAAAGATGACAGCCAGGTACCGAAGCAAGGCCGACGCCAAGCGCGACATGAGGCGGCGCAAGGCCAAAAAGAAGAAAGGCGCGCCAGCCGAAGTGGAGCACATGGAGACCACGTTTCTCACCGCGCGCGGCGAGCGTCTCGTCTTCTGGATTCTCATGATTACGCTCATCTTCGCGATGCTCACGCACATCTCTCTGCTTTTCCACGAGGTCGTGCTCGTCCCGCGCCAGTACAAGGCGGGCGGCTGGGCCAAGTACGGGGAGCGCATCGAGCGCACGGCGCACTTCTACGGCCTGCTCGCCCTCGCATGTGCGATTGTGCTCGTGGTAATGCGCTGGCTGCCGCGGGCGCTCAACTGGCGGGCACATGACTTCGAGTGGATGCGACAGCTCGGCGGCTACGGCCGCAAGTGGGCGAAGGTGCCTCCCTCCGGGCGTTTCAATCCCGAACAGAAAATCGCGACCCTCGCCGTCATCTTCTTCGGCGCGCTGTACGTCCTCTCGGGCGTCGTCCAGGAGATGCCCATGCTGGTCGGCGAGAATGTGACGCTCGTGAGGATGTCTTACTCTCTTCACGCGTTCTGCCTCGTCATGCTCGGTTTCGTGGCGCTCATGCACGTGTATCTCTGCGCATTCGCCAGGCCGGGCGGAATGGGCGCAATATGGAGCGGCAAGGTGCCCAAGAAGTTCGCCGAAACGCACTACTCGGTCTGGTACGAGAAATCGCAGGAGTCCTCCAAGCTGAAGGATGAGGAGGAGCGCCGCCGCCACGAGAAATACGTCGAGATGGAGAAGCAGCGCATCGCGAAGGTCATGGCGAAGCGCAAGGCGAAGATGAAAAGAGGGAAGGGCGCGAAAACGGACGTGGAAGCCGAAGCCATCGAGATGGAACTGGTGACCGAACCCGAAGAGGAAGCGGTCGAGATGGAAGCCGAAGTCGAGGCTGCGGAAATCGAGGTCGGGGAAGAGGAAGCCGAGTACGAAGAGGGCGAGTACGAAGAAGGCGAATACGAAGAGGGAGAATACGAGGAAGGCGAGTACGAGGAAGAGGAATACGACGAAGCAGCCTTCCAGGAAGCGGTTCAGGACAGCGAGGCTTTCGACCTCGAACCCGTTGAGGGTGAGGAGGAGGAAGAGGGAGAGTAGCGACAGCAGGGATTGAGCATCTCAAGTCACGAAGGGCCGCACCCGGCGGGGTGCGGCCCCTTCATTTCACCGCGTCGGAAGCATCCCCGCCTTCAGCCTGTCGTAGGCGAATTCCATAAGCGGGCGCAGGTTCTCGATGTCGTGGCGATTGTACTCGACCAGTTTCTTCAGGGAGTCCTCGTCGCCCGCCAGATAGCGGTGCCAGAGCCTGACGGCCTCGAAACCGTCCATGTCCGCAATACCGGCGGGGCGCCTGATGCCGAGCCGGCGCTCGATGGACTTCAGCCCGCCCCTGTAGCCCAGCCTGCGCAGAACGAAGCGAAGGTCTATGTGCGCGTGCCCGGCGAAAATGTCGCCCATTCGAGACCTCAGGAACGGCAGGTCGAACTGGGAGCCGTTGAAGGTTACGACCAGCCTGTATTTTGCAAGCGCCTCCGGCAGCAGGAACAGGTTCTCGCCCCTGACGAAGCTGCGCGTGCCGGACGAATCGTGCAGGCCGACGACCGTCACGTAGTCCACGGGCGGCCCGAGCCCCGTCGTCTCTATGTCGAGGAACACCGCCTCATCCTCGAAGTCGCGCCACATGCGCCATCTCTCGCCCGGTGGCAGGCTGCGGTCAAAAAACGCCGCGTCTTTCGCTTCCAGCCGATAGCCGGACTCTTCGAGTCGGCTGACCGCTGCCGACGCGACGGAAGAGGGCAGGCCGGATTGAGCCGGGTTAGACAGAAATCCATCCCACGTCGTGATTCCCAGCCGGTAAAGCGCCCTCTCTCGCTTCGGCCCGACTCCGGGTATGTGAATGAAGGAATTGCGCAGCATGAATCCCATTCTACCGCCCGCCGCCGGATTTCCAAGTTAGTAATTCCCGCAGGCAGGACAACTCCTGCCTGCTCGCATGCGTCAGTCTCCGGAAAAGAGGTTTGATTCGGAAAGCGCGCGGGGTTATCCTTCTGATCTGTTGCAGTCGTGCAGTCCGGGTGATGCCTTGGCGAAGAAGAAACTTCTTGTAACAGTTGCGATAATTGCCGCGGCGCTGGTCCTGGTGAACGTCATCCTGGGCTTTGTCGTGGCCGAAGAAGCGGATGATGCACAGAAGCGCTGCGCCTATTCGCTGTACCGCCTTTCGGTCGCGCTCGTGGAATACTCCAACGTCCATAACGCCACGCTTACGCCGACCACGCTGCGGGAACTTGTGACCGAAGGCATTGTCGAGGAATCGTGGCTCAGGTGTTCTGAATATTCCTCGGAGTTCGGATATTTCGGGCAGTTCGACCTGCTCGGACCGGCGCCACCAATGACTGTCTGGTGCAAGACCGGCCATACCATGGATATGGATGGCATCATAATCAAGACCACGTACATCATGACCGGCAGGCACAGGCTCAAGAGGTGCACCTTCGGCTACCTCGAGGAAAGGCTGAAGGAAGTGGATGCCGTTCGCGACGTGATTGCCCGGGACGCGCTGGAGGACGGGAATGCGCTCCTGGGAATTGCCGAATCAAACGAGAGTCCATGTGTTAGATGCTTCGCGCTGTGGAAGCTGGCGCAGACGCGCTCGCGGGAGTATGAAAAGGCGTATATCGAGCTGCTCGAAGACAAGAGCGGCTCAGTGCAGTTCGAGGCTGCTTTGGGTCTGGTGCATCTCGGCAGCCCGGCGGGCGGCGCCGTGCTCATGAGAGAATTGCGCGACGGCGACTACTTCCCGCGCAGGAGAGCCTTCAGAGCGCTGAAGGAGCTTGCCGGCGACGGGTTCGGATTCGAGCCCGCCCTCGACCCCGAGTCCCAGCCCGGACCGATGGGCCGATTCGACGAATGGTGGGCCAAGACGGCAAAAAGTCTTCGCGAGACAGGCAGCTCGGGTTCCGGCGGATAGCGGCAGGGGTGAGCCTTGCTACCTGTGCCGCTCCACTCCGACCCGCCGGCAAAAATTGCTTATTGCGCATTCGTCACACTTCGGCGATATGGGGCGGCACATCGCCTTGCCGTGCTCGACCAGCGCACCGTTCACGGGCGCGAGCCTGTCGGGCGGAAATACTTTCAGGAGTGCCTCTTCCGTCTGCTCGGGAGTCTTCGTCTTCACAAGACCCATGCGGTTCGAAATTCTGTGAACGTGCGTATCCACCGGGAGTGCCTGCCTGCCGAACCCGAAGACAAGCACGCACCCGGCCGTCTTGCGGCCCACGCCCGGAAGCGAGAGCAGCCCCTCGTAGGTGTCTGGGACTTTTCCTGCGAACTCGCTGACGAGGAGCCGTGCGATTTCCTTCACCCGCCGCGCCTTGACACGCCAGAATCCCACCTCTCTTATCAGGGGCTGGATGTCCGAGATTTTCGCCGAGGCCAGGGCTTCCGGCGTCGGGTATTTTGCGAGCAGCTTCGTGCTCGCCGACTCGGTGTTTTCGTCGCGTGTGCGATGCGAGAGGACGGTGGCGATAAGCGACCTGAAGGGATTGCGACCGCCGACCTTGCCCGTGGCGGTCAGGCCGTAGAGCGGCATCAGCCGCTTCATCGCGGCAAGGGCCCGCTTGCGCTTCTCCTTCATGGTCTCGCTCAATCCGTTATCCTCGAATTGCGGAAGGCTGGAGGTCAACGATTATACGCCGGGACGCCTTCCTGTAAAAGCAGAAGAGGGCGAATTTTCTTGAAAACCTCCGCCATTTTGAGGTATTTAACTTGTGGGCGAAGACAGTATGTTTGGAAAAAGGTGAAAACATGGAAGGCGGTTTGGGCAAAGCTCTCCTGATAGTAGTTCTTGTCCTCGGGATAGATGGCACCGGCATCTACTTCATGGCAATGACGGGCGCCCAGGCACGCGCAGGCGGCTACGACGACACGGCTGCAATGCAGAACACGGCCGCCTCGGCGAAAAAGGCTGACAAGGAGAACCAGCCTTTCGCCTACAAGCCCGAGGCCGCGAAACCTGCCGTTCGGCCGCCGGTGGAGCAGCCGCCCCCGGCGAAAAAACCGGCGGTAAAGGCCCCGTCAATGGAAGGCTTCGATCCCCTCCTCGGCGAGCGATTCGATGAAGGCCAGCTCGCAAGCCCGCCGCCGGAAGTGCGGGCCGACGGCTCGATTGTTAGAAGCGCCGGCACAAGCGGCGAGACGGCCAAGATAGATGCCCAGGCCGAGAAAATGCGCGGGGGGCTCACGAAGAAAGTCAACAGAATAGCCGCCAGGATGCGTCTCGACGGAAGGCTCAGTGAGGATCTTCTAACAATATCTCTCGAGGGACTTGAGCGCGTCTCGGAGATACGTAAGGGCTACGCCGGCGAAGCAATGACCGACAACGACCGCCTGTACATGAAAGACCAGGTCAAGGCCGCCAACGCCGATACGGCCCAGAGCATAAGGCAGCTTCTCGGCGATGAGAAGTTCAAGCAGTTCCGTAAGGAGAGCCGCTACTACGACCAGCCCGAAGAGCGCGTTCTGGACAAGATGAAAGACTTGGAGAAACAGAACCGCAATTTGCAGAAAAAGGTTGATAACCAGGGCAAGCAGCTCAAGCAAATAGAGCCCCGGCGCGACACGCGCAGGTCATCGGGCGGCAGGAGCTGGAACAGGGGCAGAAGATAGCGCTGAACTAACTCTCGGGCTTCTTGCCTTCCTTGCCTTTCATCTTGTCAAGATATTCGCGCGTAAGCTGGATGGTCTCCTGCCCGAGCGCCTGGAACTCCTTGCCGCACTTGGGGCACTTGATAATTTTATAGTGATGCTTGTCGGGAACCTTGAGCACAGCCTTGCACATGGGGCATGTCATATCCATATCTCACCTCCGCGCCGATATGATACACTCCCCGGCGCCCGATGGCAACACAGATTCCAGCCCGGCGAAACGCCACTCTATTTGAGTCTTGACAGGACATCCAGTTGGCGTAGAATTGCCGGAGGCTTCTGAATCAAATCCGGAGGTTCTAGATGAGTTCTATATTAATGGCCGTGCTGTCGTTCGTGGGATTTATCGTCGCGTACCGGCTCTACGGGCGCTTCCTCGGACAGAAGATATTCGGCATACGCGACACGAAGGATGTGCCGGCGTGCCAGTTCGAGGATGGCGTTGACCACGTTCCGACGAAGACATCGATTCTCTTCGGCCATCACTTCACCACCATCGGCGGGGCGGGGCCGATTGTGGGGCCGGCAATCGCGGTCATCTGGGGCTGGCTGCCCGCGCTAATCTGGATAGTCGTCGGCTCGATATTCATAGGCGGCCTGCACGACTTCGGCTCGCTCGTCATTTCCTGCCGCATGAAGGGCAAATCCATTGGTGAGGTTTCCAAGGATATTGTCGGCCCCAAGGTCAGGCTGCTCTTTCTGTTCGTCATCTTCTTCCTGCTCATTATCGTAATCGCGGTCTTCGCATTCATAATCGCAATCCTGTTCAAGAGCTACCCTCAGTCGGTTTTCCCCATCTGGGTCGAGATACCCATAGCAATCTGGCTGGGTTACATGGTCTACAGCCGCAAGGGCAACCACAAGCTCTACTCTTTTATCGCCCTCGTCTTGATGTACGCGACGATTTACGTCGGCACTCTTCTGCCTCTGAGACTGTCAGATATCTCCTTCATAGGGGCTAATGCCAATCTTGAGATCGGCATCTGGATGGCAATTCTTCTCGGCTATGTCTACATCGCCTCGACCCTGCCTGTGCACAGGCTTCTGCAGCCGCGCGATTACATAAATGCCCACGAGCTTTACGTCGGCATGGGCGCGATAGTCGTGGGGCTCTTCGTGCTCCGGCCCGAGCTGGTTGCCCCGGCGGTGAACACGAAGGCGTTCGCCGACCCGACCGCGCCTGCCTTCATCCCGTTCCTGTTCGTTATAGTCGCCTGCGGCGCGGTCAGCGGCTTCCACGCCCTCGCATCCTCCGGCACGACGGTAAAGCAGCTCTCGAACGAGAAAGACTCGCTGCCGATTGCCTACGGCTCGATGCTTCTCGAGGGTGCGCTGGCGATTATCGTGATAATTGCGTGTTGCGCCGGATTCGAGAAACTCGTTGACTGGCAGGCTCACTACGCTTCGTATGCGGGTGCCCAGGGGCTGGGGGCGAAACTCGGTGCTTTCGTCAATGGGTCGGCGCGTTTCATAGAGGCTTTGGGTATCTCCGGCGAGCTGGCGACAGGCATTATCGCCGTGGTTGTCGTCAGCTTCGCGGCTACCACGCTCGACTCCGCGACGCGCATCCAGCGCTACGTCATAAACGAGCTTGCCGCCGACCTGAAAATCAAGCCGCTCAGGAAGCGTCATCCCGCCACTATCGTCGCGGTGCTGATACCGGCTTTCCTCGTATTCTGGCCACTGATAAGCTCCACGGATATCAAGGAGAACCTCGGCATGGCGCTCTGGCCCATCTTCGGGACGGCCAACCAGATGCTCGCAGGTCTCGTGTTGCTTGTTATTACCGTGTATCTCATAAAGCGCGGCAAAGGCGCGCTGTACGCGCTTATCCCCATGGTCTTCCTGATTATCATTACGACCTGGGCGATGATTTCCAATATCTGGAGCTACACTCACCCCGCGCCCAAGCCTGACGGCAAGCCCGGGGATATCAACTACGTGCTGACGGTAGTCGGCGTGGCTATCCTCGTGCTCGAGATATGGATGATAATCGAGGCTGTGCGCGCCTTCCTCGCGAGCCGGGAGAAGGGTCTGGAGCCAGCTGCATAATCCGGGACGGCTCTATTTTCGCGCTCTGCGCACGCGCACGAGCCCGGCCTCTTCGAGGTCGCCCGCGAAGCGCTCCAGCAGCTCCACGTTGAAGAACGGGAACTGCGCATCCACCACCTCGTAGATATCCAGAAGCGAGCGCTTCCCATCCATGAGATTGACAGTCTCGTAGAGCCGCTGTCCGTTGGTGTCGTCTTTCTGCATGGCTTCCCGGTAGTATTTTGCCTGCTCCGGCTTCTCGCGCAGCATGTCGAAGGCAAGCGGTCCGCCGAACAGCCGCTTCGGAACAGCCTTTGCGAGTCTCTTCTGCGCCGGGCCGGCTTTCGCGGGCGGCAGGTAGCCTTTAATGCCGAGCTTCTCGCGCACGTACAGATCCATCCTGGCTATAGCGGCAACCTCTCTCGAAGCGAGCGTAAATTCGGCGTTTTCGAGGTAATGCTTCAGGCTGCCCGAGCGCGACAATCCCATGACCGAGTAAACCGCTCCCTCTTCGCGCCTCAGCGCAAGCTCCACGTGGCGCCGGACCCGATGGAACTCCTGCAGCAGGTCGCTCTTCTTGCACGAGCGCAGGTGCTCGAACCTGTGCGCGACCAGCGCCGAGAGCCTCGTATGCGCGCGCCCCTCGACTGCGACAGACAGCGCCATCGCCTCACCCGGGCCCGCGTTGGCGGCATAGAGACCTGCAATGAGCGACGCTGCGCCCACGCGCGCAAGCTCTGTCGCATCCGTCCTCTCGGGAGTATCGGCGTGCGTGTGATAGAACGTATCGGGCCAGTGCCCGACCATGACCGAAGGCACGCCCCACGTCGATTCGAGGAAGATGTAGTGGTCGCTCCCGCCGGAATAGCCCGTCTGCTCGAAGTGGAACAGGTTGCGCGAGCCGCACGGGTCGGGCTTGACGTTCCTGTCCGCTGTTTCGAGCGCTTCGAGCACGAGGTCCGCGAGATAGCTCGGTACGGACCAGGGTGTCTGCGTCAGCCTCAGCTTCGACCGGCAGGCCGCCTCGTTCTCGCCCACCATGTCGAGATTGATGCAGCATAGCGTGTCCGCCGCATACTCCGGATGCGAATGCAGGAACGCGAGCGTACCATACATCTCCGGCACCCACATGAAGCGAACCGGCCTGCGAAGCTTGACCTTCCCGCTGCTTACGAGGCTCTTGAGAGTCCTGGCCATCTCGAGGAGCGCCGCCGCGCCGCTCGCGTTGTCGTTCGCGCCCGGCTGCGGGTGGCACAGGTGCGCAATAAACAGCACGCCCGGCCCCTTCCCGGGAAACTCGGCAGTGACCACGTCGAGCTTCGAGCTGTAGAGCCTCGCGTCAACCTTCGCCCTGACCCTGACTTTCTTCCCCGCAGCGAGCAGCGACTTTAGTTGCAGCGCGCTGCGCCTCGACAGGGAGAATCCGAAGCCGACTTTCTTGATATCTTTCTTGTTGGGCCAGAGGGCGTTGTAGGGGACCATGTCGGGCTCTTCCGGCCTGTCGGCGAGATAGGAGAGAATCCCCGCAGCGCCCTGGTGAAGCATCGCTTCCTTATAGACCTCGGCGGTGCGCCGGCTTGCGAGTACCACCTTGCCCCTGACATCCTTTCCCTCGTATTCCTCAGGCATAAGTCCCGTCTCGACATCGACAACTTCAGCCTCGATGTCAACGGATTTCGAATGCGCCGCGAGCGCGCAGGGTACTTCGGGAAACCGCGCCAGAACCTTGCGCTCCGGCTCGACCATCTCGAGTGTTGCGCTCTTCCCTTCCCAACCGATGGGAGAGGTCCATGTGAAGTATTTCTTCGCACCGTCCGAGTGGAATCGGTGCATCTTCGCTTTTACGCCGATGTCATAAAGCCTGGTGAGTACGTAGAACGCAGCGTCATAGAACCCGGGTGAAGCCTGGATGCGGTGAAACTGCGAGATTTGCTCGACCTCGCGCTTGGCAAGCGAGCCGGATAACTCTGCGCATATGCTGTCCACGAGCCTGCCGTCGAAAATCATCTCTTCTCCCTTCGCTGTTGTCTCGATTGAGGCTTCATAGCATTGCACACAATTCGTTTGCTGTCAAGGCGCGTGACAGCTTGACTTGCACACTTTCCTGTGCTATTTTGCATTGTCCAAATGTGGTGTGAATCGGGAGGCAGGTAGATGTTGAGATTGCTGCCGGTTTTACTGATAGCTGCGCTGACGGGGTGCGCGACTTCGATGGCGAGGATTCCCGACGTCGGGAAGCAGTACCCGCTGCGGGTCGCGGTGATAGCCGAAAACAAGGATTTCTCGGTGAAGCTGGCCGAGGTCCTCGACAAGAGCGGCCTCGTGCTTCACGCTCATAATCCCGACAGCGAAGAAGGGCAGGCCGAAGCCGGGCCGGGCGAGGAGGAAGGGACTGAAATCCCGCTTCTCGCCACCGTCGATATACAGAAAAAGTGGCGGCGAAACTCGTGGTGCTACATCACGGGCATTCCCGGCCTGCCGTTCGCGTTTCTCTCATCCAGCGTGATTCTCGCGCCCATTTTCGGACCTTACGGCGGGTACGCCTGGTTCCCGACCAACCTCGCGCCGGTGGTTACGGTCGAGGTCACAGTGACGGCCGAGTTGAGTCTCGGCCCGGTCGCCTCGGAGACTTTCACGGAGTCGGCGTCGCGCATGACGAAGCTGCGCCGCTCATGGATTCAGCTTGGCAGGATTGACCAGCAGTGGTTTTCCACCGTTTTCGGCGGCGGATGGGACAAGGACTACGAGAAGGATGATGTGAAGTGGAACGCTTTCTTCAGGCCAGGCGAGTACGACTGGTCGGAGGTCGAGGCGGTAGCGTTCCATAACATCTCGTGCCGGGCCGTTACCTGGCTCGAAGAGATATTCAAACAGGTAGAAGAAGGCTGGTAGTAAGTTGCCTGAGACCGAGAAGATGCGCCTGCTCTGGCTGTTGATACTTGCATTTTCTCTCTCGCTCTGCGGGTGCGAGGGGGTGCTGTTCCTCGCGTTCCAGGACAGGGAAGACGAGGATGACGGGCTGGTACCTGCGGGCGCGGCAGTCTACGTGGACGGCGCGACCGGGGACGACGGGGACACAGGCTCGACATGGGACACGGCAGTTGCGACAATCCAGCGGGGAATCGACCTCGCTGCAAACGGCTCGACCGTTTTCGTTCAGGACGGAACTTACACGGGGATGGGCAACAAGAACCTCGATTTCTTCGGCAAGGCGATATGCCTGAAGTCTGCCAGCGGCGCGGAGAACTGCATTATCGACTGCCAGGGCGCGGGCCGCGGATTCTACTTCCATTCGGGCGAGACGCATGCGGCTGTCATCGATGGCTTTACCATTGAGAACGGGAGTACCGGCTCCGGCCACGGTGGGGGCATCTACGTTTACAACTACTCAAACCCTACGATAATCAACTGCATCATAAGAAACAACATAACTTCGGCGGGAGGCGGCGGCTACGGCGGCGGCATTTACTGCGAGGGCTCCCCGAGGATAATCAACTGCCTCATAGCCGACAACACGGCCGAGGCCGGCGGCGGTATCGGATGTTTCGATGTCAGTCCCGTCGTCATCAACTGCACGATAGCCAACAACGTAAGCAACGGTAACGGCGGCGGCATTTTCGTAAACGAGGCCGACATCACCCTCGACAACACAATAATCTGGGGCAACGCGGCTGCCTGGAATGGACACCAGATTTTCACCGAGGATGTCAGCGCCGAAATAATAATGAATTATTGCGATTATTCCGACGGCGCAAACGACGTTGCGGGCGTCGGAACGGTGACGCCTGCCGGCTGTATAAACGTTGACCCTCTATTCGTGGACGCGCCCTCGCAGGATTATCATCTCGAAGCCACCTCACCGTGTGTTGACGCAGGCGATGACTCTCTGCTACCGCCCGGAATCACAGCCGACCTTGATGGGAATACTCGGTTTAATAGCGTAACGGTCGATATCGGCGCGTACGAACACCCGGCTCAAACATACACGATTTCATCTTTCGACACAAGCCTATCCATAGACGACAACAACGAGAGAGTCATCGTGGACGGCGGCATTGCCAAACTTGCCCTCTGGTCGGATGAGTTCGGTTTGTCTCTTGATAATGGCTGGACAGTTGGCACCGAATACTGGGAGGAAAATGGCACGGTCAGTGAGGCAGGTGGTCTCTGCACAGTCACTGCAGTTGCAACCGGAATCCTCAGAGCGAAGGCAATCTACTCGGCGAGTGTGTACGAGGATGTGACTGTTGAAGCGGGGTTCGAGAATTTCGCATGGTCGCTTGGCGATCCATCCGCCTGGGGCTGCGTTATCCTGAGGCTCTGGGTAGACATAAACAATTTTGTGCATATCTACATGTACAAGTCATCGAGCAGCCAGAGAATCTTTGCCGTCAAAAGAGTCGGAGGCTCGTACAACACGGTCAGCGAAATCGATTCCTCCGCGACGGACTTCGGATTCAAAATCACCCGCAGCGGGGATACTACTACTTTCTACTACGATGATGGCGGCGGCTGGATTCAGCTCGGCGGCAGTACGTCTGCCGCAATAGGACCCAACGCCCGCGTGTCAGTTGTAAGCCAGATGGAAGATGGCAGTCTCGGTGCCGATGTGGACTACTGCAGGATTACGGCGACGGATGACCTTTACCGGGACGATTCGCCGGAGTGTGGAGTTGTTGACAATGCCGCGGTTGACTGGGCGTTCGATGCAGGTCCGGGGAAGATATGGGAACTCTTGGACGCTGACTGCGTCAAGTCCGAGCCGGGAAGTTCATCGGTCCTATTCAAGATTGGTCACAGCCTTACCGGGAATGCGGGAGACGTATTCTGGGAAGATGCCACCTGGCAGACGATAGCCCAGGCCAGTGCGAATGCCGCAAGCGGGAACTACGACGGCTTCCGCTACATCCACGTGTTGGCGCAGTTCAACTCGGATGGCACGGTCCAGCCGACGCTGAGCTCGTTTTCCATTAAAGGCCTTAAAACGGAGCCGTAGACAGACAACAATGCAGGGACTAAAGAGGAGTAGAATTGAAGCTGCCATGTGAATTTGGGGAGTACGTGCTCGAGGAGCTAATAGGCCATGGCGGCATGGGCGATGTCTATCGCGGCACGCGCAGGCGCGACGGCGCGGTCGTTGCAGTCAAGGTCATACACCCGCACCTGACCCGCCTGAGGCAGTTCATGGAGCGATTCCACCGCGAGGCGAAGCTGCTCGAAAAGCTCGCCCACCCGCGCGTCGTGCGGCTTTACGACAGCGGCATTATCGAACGCGAGGACGACGACGAGCCGACCCACTACATCGCCATGGAGTGCATAGCCGGCGCCCGGCTCAACGAGGTCATCGAGGGCAAGCACACCGAGATGGTAACGAAGGAAATGACGCTCAGCGTCAAGCTCGACGGCAAGGACAAGACCATCGTCATGGCCAGGGGCGTCATCCACATGCTGCGCCAGATTGCGGCCGTGCTGCAGGAAGCGCACCATCTCGGCATAGTCCACAGGGACATTAAGCCCGACAACATCATAGTCACGAACCCGAACTGGGACGTGAAGCTTCTGGACTTCGGCATTGCACGCGACGCGGAAGACCTGCAGCGCTCGATTTCGCAGACGGGGAACGTGCTCGGCACCCCGCCGTACATGAGCCCCGAGCAGTGCAAAGGCGACACCGACATCGACATACGCAGCGACCTCTACGCGCTCGGAATCGTGGCGTACCAGTGCCTGACGGGCGTGCTGCCGTTCTCGGGCCCGACGACGATAGCCTACATCCAGCAGCATATACACATGGCGCCCGCGCCGCTGCGGACGGTCAATCCCGACCTGCCGGAGAGCCTCTCCCAGGTTATCGAGAGGCTGCTTGCCAAGGAGCGCGACCTTCGCCACCAGACGCCCGCGGAGCTAATCGAGGACCTCAACCGCATCGAGCGCGGCTGGCCGCCGTTGAAAATCTACAGTTTCGAGTCGCGCACGCTCGCGGAGACCTCGCCGGAAGGCGGCGAGCGAATAACCCCGCCGACTTCGGACGAGTACGTACTGGCGGACGCGACGCCCGCGCCCGCGCCGGGCATGGTCAGGCGGGAGACACCCCTGCCGCCGCGCCCGCCCGAGCAGCAGAAGAAGGGGCCGTGGTTCGTAATCCCGCTCCTTGTCGTCATAGCCGCGGCGGTTGTGGCTGCGTTCTTCCTCGTTCCAATCCTGACCGGGGATAAGGAGAAGCCCAAACCAGAACCAAAGCCAAACGGTGAGGAAACCGCGACCACCGACACGCCCGGAACTGAAAAGGAAACACCTGGAAGGGAAAAAGAGGGACCGTTCATACCTGTAGAAGAGCCCTGGCAGGCGGAATGGGACAGGCACGTAGCCGACGGCGACAAGGCGTTAGGAAATAATGATTATAAGAATGCCCTTGAGTCGTACAACGCCGCGCTCGCACTTCACGATGATAACGACTTGAGAGATAAGATTAGCAGAGCCACGGAAAGGTACGAGCTGTTCAGGCGCCAGGAGCAGCAGAGGCTCAAGTTCCTGGACCTGGTGGGGCAGGGCGACAAGAATTTCGAGTCGGGCTACTACGACGAGGCAATCCGCATTTACGAAGAAGCGCTGGCAATCCGGCACGACGACGAAGTGGCGCAAAAGGTGCAGCAAGCCAAAGACAAGAAGCGCGAGGCGGAGGAGCTGATAGTCCGGGAGAAGGAACAAGCAAGAATAAACATTCGCAGGAATCTTTTACAACGCATGAAGAAAGCTGAAGAAGCTCTCAAAGCAGGCGATTGGAATGCTGCAAAAGCCGGATACGAGACAGCCCTGGAACAGGCCAGGAAAGAGAATGACAATTCCGTTGAAGGTGAGATACAGAAGCAGCTTGGCTACATTGATAGCCTGGTGTTGCTGAAAACGACAATGGAAGCAGCGGAACAGGCCAAGAACTGGCCCGAGATGAAGCAATCTGCAGAATCGCTCGTAAAGGCCGGCTATTCCCCGGCGAAGGAAGCTCTTGAGAAAGTTGAACTCAAGCTCCGGCTTGCGGATATGCGCAGAACTGCTGAAGGAGCGGAGCAGGCGGGCGACTACGGCGCTGCTCTCGACCTTGTCTCGCAAATCAGGAAGCTCGAGGATGACCCGTCTCTGGAGTCCTGGGAGGCCCGCCTCAGGGCGAAGATGGGCACGAAGCAGAAGCGGCAGAAGCTCGAAGACACAATCCGCAAGGCCCAGAAAGCCTTGGGCGAGAACAAGCCGGTAAGTGCTCTCGAAGCAGCGAAGGAGGCCTGCGCAATTGATTCTACTGACGAAAGGGCCAAGAAGCTGCTTCGGCAGTCGAGGGTCGCGTGCGAGAAGTGGATTGTAGGGACGAACCTGAAGAAATCCGCGGTCAAGTTCGAGGGACGCGCAGCGACAGCCCTGGCCGTCGGAAATGGCATCGTGGCGGTGGCGGCTGGCCCGGGCAGCGCCAGCCCGCAGGGCGAGGCCTCGATATTCCTTGTGAAAGATGGTGGAAAAAAGACTCTTGTGGAAAAAGCGCACTCGGCGCTTGTGACGGGTCTGGCGATGTACAGGGACAAGCTGGTCTCGGCGTCGTTCGATGGGAAGTTGAAAGTCTGGGACGCGAAGACCGGCAAGCTCATAAACGAGAAAGACCTCGGCGGGCAGGCGTGGTCACTTGCGGTAAGCGGGGAATATACTGCGGTCGGGCTCAAATCCGGCGCGGTCGTCCTGTGCGAGACAGGCACGTGGAAGGAGGAGGCGAGAGCAACGCTGGGCGGCGAAGTCCGCAGCCTTGTTCTTTCCGCGGACGGCAAGACGCTATTTGTTTCGTCGGGTGCGAGTGTTTACAAGCTTTTGGTCCCCGATTTGAGCACGGCATCGAAGTACGATGTCGGGGCGACTGTCCGGGGCATTGCGCCGGTAGCGGACGGCATGCTGGCGGTCGCCGACGGGAAAGGCCACATTCACATCCTGACGCAGAAGGAACTTCGCTCCGAGAGGAAGTGGAAGGCGCACAAGGGCGTTATCACGGCTCTCGCGCAGGCGGCAGAGGGCTCGGTGCTTGCCAGCTCCTCCATGGAGGGCACTGTTTGCTTCTGGAATGCAGCGGACGGCACAGAGCTGGGCAGGCTGAAGGATGCTGGCTGGCTCGTGCGCGAGTTGGCAGTGAGCGAGAGCGGCATTGTGGCCGCAAGCGAGACAGGCGGCATCACGGTCTGGCAGCCCGAGTAGGTATCTCACTTCCATTCTGTCAGAAGACACCAAGTTAACTCGAACTTCCGTTCACATTAGCAATCTAATTATGATGTGTGCGTGAAGGGGCATAATGACGGGCGAAAAATCCGTGAAATTGCGAAGGATTTTCAGCGCCTGAGCGATGTGTATGGCGAGGTGAATTATGATGGCAAATACAGCAGGGCAGGGAAATGACACTGCGGCTCTCCTGGCGAGGCGGGACAAGCGGGCCTGGAGGGAGTTCTACCATGCCACGATAACGAGGATTTACAACTTCGCCTACTACAAGCTGCGCAGGGACCACCATGCCGCTGAGGAGGTTACGCAAGAAGTCTATCTCAACGCCTATTCGATGATTGGCAGGTACGAAGGCAAGGGCGCGCTCGAAGACTGGCTTATCGGCGTAACAAAGAGAAGGATTGCCGATTATCTGAGAAAAAGGAAGGCTGGCAGGATGCAGGGCTTCGAGGAAAGTATCGCTTCCGGTGGCGGGCTGTCCCCGGAGGAGCTGCTCGCCAGGCGGGAGGTGGCGGATGCCGTCAACGCCGCGATGGCTGAATTGCCGGTCGATTACGCGCGCGTCCTCGAACTGAAATACGTGGAGAAGAAATCCGTGCGCGAAGTGGGCCACAGAATCGGCTCGACAGAGAAGGCGGCCGAATCCATGCTGACACGCGCGCGGCAGGCGCTGAAGCGCTCGCTGGAAGCGTCCGTGGGCGCGCCCGCCGTCACGGTGCTGCTTGGCGCCGGCGACATGCTCGAAACCAGTGTCAGGACAATGCTCGATACCGTATACGAGCCGGTCGCGCCGAGCGAAGCTTTTGTGAAGATGCTCGGAGAGAGTATTATTTCGATTATCGAGGGAGGCGGAATAATGGCAGGTACGGAAACTGCGGCGGCAAGGATGGGCCGGAATGCCACGAGAGCCCTTGTTATCAGCGGAATCGTTGCAGCGCTTCTAGTCTGCTGCCTGATGGTAGTTCTCACTGTCGGCGGCACTGTGGTTCCACATGCCGGGAGCCCGGCCCCTGACGCGGCACTGCCGGCGGTGCTCGGAAACGGCGATGAAGAACCGGCGGAACAGACCGGCGAGGAAAAAACCGCAGGCAAATCCGAAGAGGCTGGTAAAGGGCAGCCGAAAGAAGACAAGCCTGAGAAAACGGAGCAGGAGAACAAGCCGGCTGACGAACCTGCAGGCAAGCCGGAACAGGAAAGCGCGCTCTGGAGCACAGAGACGGGCGTTGATGCACTATGCCGCGAGGCGGAGCTTGTAGTAATCGCCAAATACGAAGCTACGGTGCATGCTGATGGCAGAAGAGGTAGTCACAATATAGACGAATTCAGCGTGGAAAAGATCCTTCGCGGAGAGACCGGGCATAGACTCTGGCTGCGGCAGTACGAGGACGGTCTGGATGACAAAGGCCAGGAGTACAAACGAACCTTCTTTACAAGACCCGGCTCATCCGACGGCAGGTATATTATCTTCATCAGGCGCAAAAGCGACATGGAAAAGAAGGTGATGAACAACGTGGTGCTTATTGCGGCTACAGCGAAGAATATCAACGAAGTGCAGAATAATCCCTGGTTCGGCAAGCAGGGCAAGAAGCCCCTGATGCTCGACCTGACTGCCGGCCCGGGACACGACTGGATGTCGAGAACACAGACTTACAAGCTGGGCATGGAGGTCGGGCAGATCCTTACCGTTTCAGGCCGCAACGTATACAGCACGAGCAGTACATGGAAGTTCAAGGAAGCGAAGGTTACTTCCGGCGATGGAATCGTTGCCATCGAAAGGAAGGAAGAAAAAGTCAGCAGATATACCGTGGTCTTGAAAGCCCTGACGAAGGGCGATGCGACCGTCGAGTTCCGCCACGACGGAGAACCCAAGGTCGCGGCCGTGCTGAAGATAAATGTTGGCAGGGAAAAGGCGGTGGAGAAAATAATACCGGATGGAATAAAATTCCCCGGGTTCGAGGGTTCAACGGCCGACAACCCTCTTTACGGATGGGATGATAACAAGTGGAAGACCAAATTGTTCACCGTACGCAGGGAAGATGTCAGGAGTTGGCTGCGGGAAACGGAAAACATGCTCAAGATCGAGGAAGACTCGGGCGAGGAAAGCGACTGTATTACTCAGAGCTACCTGCAGGCGGCGATGTGCCACCATGCCCTGGGCGATAAGGGCAATGCTGTTAAGTATTATAGGAAAGCCGCCGAATTCCTCGACCCGAACAGGCGCGCGAGGGTCGAGAGTGAGACCTTCCTATTCTATTCGAACACGGATAAGCTGCTCAAGGTGGTCGAGAAACGAATCCAGGAACTGACGCAGTAGAAGCGAAAAGACACTTGCTGCTTATAAGAGTGTGGGTAAGCAACAGACAAGGCCCGCGTATCGCGGGCCTTGTTTTATTTTTCCTCATACTGAGGAAACCGGAAACCTAATCAGTCAAGTGCGCGACGATGACGTAATAGGTCTCCGTTTTCACGGTGCCGCCTCAGCCGGCCCAGTCATGCGACCAAGAGGCGATGCCAATGCCGATTCTTTTTAAATCAGGATTGTCCAGAGGTGCCGTGTCTCTGCAATATGTCAGAAAATGAGTGAGAATATAGTCGTTGTTTTCGGAAGAGCCGCCGATTTCATCGCATATTGAAAAAGATACTCCCCCTTCCGTAAGCCTGTCCGCCGGGGTTCTGCCATCGCCGGGGTTGCCGTACCGGAAGTGATTGCCATCCATGTGCCAGTCGGCGTATGCCTGCGAGACTGCAGCTATGGCAGGGTCATATACAAGCGCAGGAAGACCGTTCTGGGCCCGATAGTCGTTTATTTCTTCGAGTATCGTGCCTGTGTCGCCTCCACTTACACCGCCGGAGCCTGTTCCCGGTGTTGTGCCTGTTCCAGGTGTCGTTCCGGAGCCGGGATCTGTGCCGGTGGGAGGGGTATATCCGCCGCTTCCGGGTATTGTATAAGGTGACTTGCCTTCTCGCGATCCGGAATCTACCCCACATCCCACATTGCCCGCACAAATACTTAAAACACATAGCGAAGCCAACATCACTCTCGCTACTCCGAGTGTCTTCATGCAAAACCTCCTGCTGTAAGAGAATAAAAAGAAACAATCAAGTGAAACATTCCAAATTATGTGCCAATAGAAGACGTTGTTTGTATGATGTGTGTAACTTGCGGTGCAGTAAGAGATTACGGCAATATTATATAAAGTTTGTTAGACAGAATATACCAAGAGACGTGTGATAAAACGCCGATATCTGACATAATGTCGAAATACATACAATATCCTTGACGTTGAGTCTTAACGCCAATAGGATATGTCCGGGAGGAAGCAACAATGAACACACTTGTGAAGCAAAGAAAAAAAATCAGGCAGCATCTCAAAACCGGAGCAGATGACATATTCAGCTTTTTCAAAGTCTTTATCGAATCGGGTGATGCGAACGGTATTATCTCGGCGGCGGCCATGGAGCTGGAAAAGGAGAAGAATCCGGTGAGAGCTGCGCTGCTGCGGCTGTTAAGGGCGCGGATGTTTTTTCAGAAGGGAATGACCGCAGAGACGGAGTTCGAGATAAAACATATCGTTGACAAGAAGCGGGTTCCTTTCAACCTGAAGGCTCACGGTTGGTATCTTTGCGCGAATTCCAAATTGGTTTCAAACGATTACTCAAGCGCCGACAGCATGGTCAAGAAGGCGCTTGCATTATCGCTGAAGGAGGAAGATGAACTGTTCGCCCTTACCCTCAATACGATGGGCGCGCTTCATTCATACCAGGACAGGCCTCTCGTCGCTCTCAGCTACTACAGGAAGTTTTCTGAAGTTGCCGGAAATATAGGCAGCAGCCGGCTCTATTCAACGGCCTTGAACAATACCGGGGTCGTGCTGTCGAAGCTCGGCAGGTACAGGGAAGCAATAGAAGTGCTCATCGAGGCGCGGGATTCCGCTCTGAAGGAGAACGACAGGCTGCAACTCGGCTACACGCTGTGCAATCTGTCGGAGCAGTATCTTGAGACCGGCGAGTTGGACGAGGCGAGAAAATGTGCAGAAAAAGCGCTTTCGATATTCATGGAAATAGATATCAAGGGGATGGAAGCGACTGCCAGGCGGATTCTGGGCGAGATATTCCTGAAAAACGGCGACCCGGTCGCGGCATCGGAGCAGGCTGCAAAGGCGCTTGCCTTTACTGAAAAAGAAGGACCGTGGGACAAACTGTCGAGGAATCACAGGCTTATTGGAGAAATTCTTGCGGCCCAGGAGAATTCCCTGGCGATAGAGCATTTCAAAAAGAGTATTGAAATACTCAAAGATAATTCACTCAATGATGACGCTCCCGGAATCGAGTATACCCTTCTTGAGTTTGGCAAGTTTCTCATCTCGAAGAATGATACTGCGGGGAAAGACCTGCTGAGAGAAGCGCTGGAGATACTGGCTGGCAGGCGCGCGACTGCACCTGTGAAAAAAGCGATTGAAGAGGCGCAGAAGCTGCTTAAGCCCTGTTCCCGGGAGAATATCGGGTATTTCTCCTGCAAAGTCGCTGAATCCCGCCGCGAGAAGGACAACTACAGAAGAATACTGGACATATCGCGCGCCATATCTTCACAGGTGGACATGGCGGGACTTGCGGGGATGGTTGTAGACAGCGGAATCGAGATAAGCGGGGCGGAGAGAGGATTCTTGCTGCTTATTGAAGATGAAAAGTGGCAGTTCCCGGCGATTCGTAACTTCTTCAGGAATATTCCGGAGGAATACGAATACCCCTTTATCAAATCGCTGGTTGAGAAATCTCTGAAAACAGGCAGACCTCTCATTATTACGGATATGGGTGACAGTGATATTTTGAATGATACTGGCGTTACAAGCCCGGAAGCAATAAGGGCGGTTTTCGTGCTTCCCGTATCGATAGAGGGTGAAATATCAGGCGCGGTGTATATGGACAGCCGCCTTGCCATGCCTGACGTTCGCCCGGGTTTCGACGCTTTCCTCCAAAGGCTCGTCGAGCAGGCCGCTATCATGATTGAGAAGACAAAACTCTATGAAGAGCTTCGGGACCTTAATGCAAAGCTTGACGGGCAGCTCGAACGAAGAAGTGAACAGCTCGAGAAAGTGCGCATCGAGCTTGAAAGCAGGCAGAAGGAACTTGAGACGCGCTACAGTTACTCAAGCATAGTGGGCGTAAATGCAAGAATGCAGGAGCTTTTTTCCCTGCTTGACAAGGTCGTGGAAGCTGATTTTCCGGTACTGATACAGGGAGAAAGCGGAACGGGCAAGGAGCTTGTGGCTCGCGCTATCCATTTCAACAGCGCGAGAAAGAAAAACGGGTTCATTGCCATTAACTGCTCTGCAATTCCGGAAGGACTGCTTGAGAGCGAGCTTTTCGGGTACGTTAAGGGCGCATTTACCGGCGCGGATTCGACGAAGGAAGGCTTGTTCGAGGCGGCTGAAGGCGGCACGGTTATGCTGGATGAGATAGGTGACATGAGCCCTTCCATGCAGCAGAAGCTTCTTCGCGTCGTGCAGGAAAGGGAAGTCAGGCGGCTGGGTTCGAATACGCCTGTCGAAATAAATGTCCGGCTGATATCGGCAAGTAACAGGACTCTTCGACTGCTTGTCGATAATGCGGAATTCCGCGAAGACCTGTTCTACAGGCTTAATGTCGTTACGTTGACTTTGCCTCCGCTTCGTGACAGGAAATCGGATATTCCCCTGCTTGTTGAGCATTTCTGGAAGAAAGCTACAAACAAGGACCTCGAGCTTGAGACTGAAGCGAAAATGGAACTTTTCCGGTGTCTTCTCGATTATGACTGGCCGGGAAATGTGAGGGAACTGGAGAATGAGGTGAACAGGCTTGCCCTGTTGTCCGGAGGCAAGCCATCCGCGAGGTTTCTGTCCGAGCATGTTATTGAAAAAGCCATAAGGGGCGGCAGGTTCGAGGATAGCTTGCTGGGGCGGGAAAGCCTTGTTATTGCGGAATTGGAGAAGCGGGCGATTAAGGCGGCGATGACTAATGCGCGCGGCAATAAGAGCAGGGCGGCGAAGCTGCTGGGAATACCTCGAACGACGTTATATGCGAAATTGACTAAATATAAGATAGGTGACTGAAATGATATTAAGATGTTTCAGGAAAATGAAACTGACGTAAATCTATGGGCGAGGGGGGATTCGAACCCTCAATCCCTTTCGGGCAAGGGATTTTAAGTTCGGCGGACAGGAAATCCGTAACTTCTCGTCATATAATCACTTCAGGCTGCAAACCCTGCTTTTCCTGACTTCCAGACGAAAACCTTGTGACATTAGGTGTAACTCAGCGCAACCGTGTGATACGCTGTGCACTCAACGTTTTGACAACGTTTTTTTCTTGCGTGAAGTCATAGCTTATTGGCCAAAGCTGCCCGGCAACGTTAGGCAGGCCATGCTCGCCTTGGTCAGCCCGGTATCCGCTCCAGATGGACAGGATGGACCGCTGCGGCTTCCCGAACGGCTCCGCCTCGGGTGCGAATTAACGACCGAACCTTGCAACGACACTTCCCTGTAGGAATTGAGAATGAGTTGGAATCCCGTTGGACTCGTGTAACGTGAAAATGGCTGAAAAACGCTGAAGACAGCTCGAACACAGATTGAAAGTAACGTGAAGTGCGCTGAGCAAAACGTGAGAATGACCTGAAAGGAGGTTGAAATGAGCCTTAAAAAGCGGGGTCAACCCCGGCGTAGACGGCGGAAGTACTGGCTCGATGGACGGGATAAACGGCTGAATCCATGGTTGTACATGGAGCAACTGGCAGTAAGCGTCTCGTTCCGAAGGTTCTTCATAGCCTTCGCGAACCTGTCAAACAGCGGGTACATGCAAACCGCAACTGGACTGCACGACCTTTGCAGGGAAAAAGGCCTCCGGGTTTCACTGGGGACAATCTACAATTACCTGAAGAAGCTGGACAGAATCGGAATGATAAAGCAGGAGTTCGATGGCAAGACCAGCTACTTTGACCTGGACAGGGACGAAGACAACTACTGGGACATGGTTAATATCGTCAATGGGTACACCGAATAGGAGAATCTTAAGCAACAGAGGCAGGAACCTTATCACCCATGCGGACGAAGGGGGTGACACCTCATGCCAGGTGTGGGGCGGCACTCCCCTCCTCCAGAACCTTTCTTGAGAAAATGCGGTTCCAGATTGAGAAAAACCTGAAACTACACTGGCACAAATCCGGGACACCTGTAGGAAAATACCGGGAAAATCGGGAATGAAACTATGCCTTTCCCCGGAAAATGCTCCGGTCTGTGAAAGCTGTTTGTTTTGGGTATCACCAACCCAATGCGACAGTACGCAGTATCTTGAACTTGCCGTTCTCGTATTTTGCTTCCCATATCTTATTGGCGCCTATGCCGTCCCTGCCGGTGATGAAGTAGTTGCCCGGCGTGGGAGCCTTGCCAATGCCATAGTACGTCCTGCATCCTGCAAACAGACACAGGGCCAGAACCGCTGCAGCGCAAAGAGCCATCAGTCGAGCCATATCAAACCTCCTCAAAACGGTCCGCAAAAGTACATCACAACGACAGCCGCCAAACAGGCGCGAAAGAACAGAAATCGCCAGAAGGGGAAGTCTTCTTGAAACACTACCGCACCTTCAGTCCTGGGCACCTTGTTCTTTCTCGAAGTCAACGTGTATGCGAGCAGATGAGCCAGCAGAAACCCTGACTGTGCGAAGCCAGGGCTTGTAACCACGCAGTTTGACAAAGATTTGATGGCTACCCGGCGGGAGGTGAAGGGTAATTGGCGTGTTGCCAACATAGCCGGAGGACGGTGAAGCCGTGACCGTGACCTCGGCATTGCTGGGCTGCGAGGTCACTTCGAGAGTGCCGGTAGAGGGAGAACATGCCGAGCACAACGTTAGTAACGGCACAACAGAAAGAAGAAAGAGCAAGTAAATCCTACACAAACCACACCTCCAATCTGGCCCCAATATTTAAGGGGCTCCAAATCTCTGCCAGTCACCCCTACGTGAACCTGGCAAAAGACCGTCGCCCCTTCAGGCGCAGTCTTTTCCTACGTAGGGGTGAGATGGCATAACCATCTTTAGGAAAAAGACTGTGCGCCACGTTGTCCTATCTATGAAGCCGAATCAAGCTGTGGCTTATTCTTGGTAATATTCTGCTTTGGTGCGATCCCTCCTTGCATTCATACTCACGACCATAGCAATATACCAGATGTGATGCATTAGTCAATCAGAAATGCCAGTGCGCGCGGCTGCAGACGCCACCTGTTCGGAAATCAGGAAATGCCTAGGAAGCTTCACGTTTCTAATGAAAGGTACAACTCAAAAGCCACACGAGAACTTTCAAGTGCGAGCAAAACTAGGCTAAGAGAGAAGATAAAAGTTCTGGTGATTTTGGACACAATTATGCCCCTGTATTATGTAATCAAGATTGGGGAGAATGTACAAGTAGCTCACTATAATTGCAGCAAGTCCGAAGGCAATCAGTGGGACAATCCACCAGAACTCACTCCGGGGCGCGATAGCAGCGACAATGACTTCCTCGCCGAAAAGGCCCTCACGCTCCTGCACCTCGCGCAAAAGGGATCTGAATGAATCCGCGCACTTCGGGCAGAAGTAGTTTGTGCCGTCGAATATCGCGCGCTTTTCCTGGATATCAACCGGGTTGATTTTATCCGAGCATCCCAGGCAATATTTGAGCGACACATGCAGGTCGCTTATATCGCCAAGGCCATCATCAGTAAAAGCGAGAAGCCCTTCCGTATCGTCTGTCATGCTTTCTTTATACACAAATAAACAGTCTTCAGGAAGGCAATACTGCTGATTGCAACTTCCAGAGACTGTATCCAGGGAAGGTGACGCCCTTCGTATCCGCTGATTACATCTATTCCTTCAACATACTACCCTTTTTGCCACTTCTTGTTGGCCTGCGCCCCTTTTTCCTCCGCTGGTCAAGCTCATAAGAGTTCAATACCGGCGTGAGATCCTCTTTCTCCTTGGGAACGTGCAACACAAGGTTTCCCCTCTTGATGGTTCTGTACCCGGTCTGCTTTTTCCTGCCGGAGGCATCGCAACTCATCCCTCTTTTGTTGCCGGTATTAACCAGATATTCGGGCTCCAGAATTTCGCTATAGGGCTTTATCATTGCCTCTATCCGGGTATTCGGCTGAGGTGATGCCGCAACCGCCGACGCAATTCCATATGCGACCGCTCCGGCGCATAGCCCGACAGCTATGAGATAGACATGACGGCGCAGGGCTTTTCTTGCCAGTCTCATTACTGACATGCTGCGCCGGCGACCTGGAGACCGCTTCGCCTGCTGCTCGGCAATTATTTCCCTTGGCAGCTTCAGCTTGGGCCAACTTCGGAATCGCTGCACTACAAGCTTCGGTACCCCGGTAGAGCCCATACTATTCCTTTCTCAGGAAAAAATTCCATCTATGCCGTCGAGAAATCCAATGAGACGTCATGTCCCCTGCATCCTTAGTTTCTCAGTCTTCATTCAGAGGCAGTACTCTTATCGTTCTTGTCACCACTGCCTCTCTATCATCGCTCTGGCCTTTCACACAAGTAACAGTAACAGCTATATTAGAGGGGTTGCTGATATCGGCCTCAAACCCGGGTTTCACATCCCCGGTTTCGTCGGTCCAGTCGGAGATATAATTCCCGACGATAGCCTCGGTGCCATCGATATTCTGCTTCTTGATGCGTTTTATATCGCTGTCCGGGATGGTCTCGATCGTATATGAAACGGGATTGGTGGAATATAAGGTTGTGCCTTCCGGGTTGCTTCCGACAGCAACCTTGAATCTCAGCGTGGTCCCATCCCAGCTTATCTCACTACTTGTGACTTTTGTGCTGCTTTGAAGCAGGTCTTCCCTGATAGCCGTAAGTGCCTTCTGGCACATCGAGGAGGCATCAAGCAAATTACTTGAAAAGACGCTCGTTCTCGTCCAGCTTATCAGCACTTGGACAATGAGACCGAGAAGCAGCAGAATAAGTGTTACTGAAATCATGGTCTCAAGAAGCGTAAAGCCATCTTGGTCGTTGTTTCGCATTCTACTGTCAATCCTTTCCTTCTTGACAGGTCTCCCCGGCGCCATTGGCGGCGGGGTGCCCTGCTTGAGGAGAGGACCGCCTCAGCCGGTCAACTTACTTCAGAATCTGGAATCCAGCACGTTTAATGGGGTAATCAGCAGTTGGATAAGAGGGCCCGCTGCTACCTCCGTTGCTCTGCACGCTCACAAAATGCGGCACAGTGTCAGCCAGATTCTCATCGACGGCAAAAACGCATCGCTTGAAGTTGTTTTCTGAAAACACGAATGATTTATACATTAGAGATCCAAAGAAATGAAGAGCTCCAAATCCAGGAGGATCATCCCTGTCGCCACCCCAATTTATACTGTAACAGATAAAGGCAGCATTTACCTCGATATCGCTGCCAGGGGTATCAGGAAGGATGCTTATCAGGTCCGCCACTATCTCAAGACCGCTGTTTCCGGCATAACTCGAATTCTCTTCCCAGACATCGTTAGTAGACTCGTGTCCTGGATATGAAGACCAATTGGCAGCATTGTTTCCATCTGCATCCTGATACACGAGGTCATCAAGAATATGCACATACTGCGCGGGACAGACTATATTCACCTTGCCGTTGAGCTCACCGGAGACTTCCATGGCGCCGTGAACGGAGGTGTCGGTATCATTGTAGACAAGGATGCCGCTGGGATAGCCGGCCAGGTCGAGCGTGTATGTGCTTGTCGTCTCGTCGAAACTGTCGTAGAGAGTAACTTTCATCTTGCCCGCTTTGCTGCCGGGGGCACCTTCATTAGTGAATACAATTGACTGCACATGTGCATAGGCGCCCCCTGACCCCTCCGCCATGTACAATGTCGGAGGGTTGCCTGAGACTATTTTCACATCCCAGTTGGACTTCTGTTCACCGTCATCGTCCGTAAGCATGACAGCCGCGTCGATGTCTGCCTGCGGGGGCATAAACTCCGCTGCAACATCCGCCGAATTCCAACCTATACCCTCTGGTGTTATCGGAAATACATAATCATCTTCCCAGAACGGCAGATCGGGAAACGTTCCTGCGAGGTTATTCACGCCAACACCTTTTTCCCAACCGGGTGCAGGAGTCCCGTTGAAAGTCTGGTCGGCGACATTAAAGCCAAACCACGAGCCTGAGTCTGCGGCAGTCACGTAGCCGTTGAAGATGTTTCCTGATGCGGCATCATAACCTTCAAACTCGTGATTAGAGTGAACGGTCCCATAAAATACATTATTTGATGATATCGTCAAATCATCGAACGAGTCGGTGCTGTTCGAGTGCACATTCCCGCCAAATGTGTTGCCATTGCCTCTTATCTCAAATCCGGCTTCTGCATAGACAAAGCCGCCAAACGAGTTATTTGGACCAACAATTTCGAAGTCACCTTCATCGAGAGAACCATTGTACACATGGACAGGTCCGCCGAATGTATTGTCGAAACTGACGCGCAGTCTGTGCCCATCGATGTACAGGCCTTTCTTGAAAGTATTGCCTCCGGTTGAGCCGTCCCATGCTCCAACATAGTTTGTGCCTATCGTCGAGTTTCTCCCCCTGATATATACATCCTCCCAGAAGACATTGTTACTGCCCTCTATCTTCAGCGTCTTATCGTCGCCAAACACGTTGCCATAAAAATTATTATTGCTCCCCATGCTGAACTCATTATCATCATCTGACTTGGCATACAGGTCGCCGTGGAAGATGCAATTATCCCTAATCTCGAAAAATGCGCCTCCGGTGTTCATTATCGGGCCATAAACGGTAGAATTCTCATAGATGATATCCATGCATGTTGGCGAGAAGTGTGCAAAGACCTCATTGTCAGTATCCGCGCCTATTATATCCTGCATATCGATCTTGATTTTGAGATTGCGCTTGACCATGCGGGTTATGTCGCTGGCCTCAGCCTCACAGACCAGGTCGTACCAGTAATAGCCATCGGCATCTCCCGAGCCGGGTATTTGCCTAATGACAACATAGTTTACGCTATCTGGCTTGCTTATCGCCAGAGAGCTATCATCCTCTTTCCACTTGAGCACCTTATAGGTCTTGTCATCTATGGTTTCTGAGCCGTTGAAATTGTCGTCTTCAACATAGTAATCAGCTATCTTTTTAGTTTTTCCGCTTGAAATGCCGGGCCATGACCAGATTTGCGCTTCCGCCGCGTTCAACCCACCCACGGCTGCAGTCAAAGCCTTAGAAACATTATATCTGAGAACCTGCTGCCTGATACCCGACACAGTCAATACCTGAAGCATATATACAGTGCCTGCAGCAAGAATGGTCAAAAACAACACGGCAATCAACGCCGAACCTTTCTTCTGGGCGTTCTTTCCCTTTGTCATGGTCTTTCCCTTATCGCCACTTTCTCTCGTGTTACGGCTCTATCACCAGTTGGATGTTCGGACGATACCTGTTGTTATAGACCGGCGGTGGATTCACGGTGTCACTCGTCCCTTTCGCATATTTGTGGTCGGTGGAGAAGAAGCCTTGATCGGTGGCATACCAGGTAACATCGTTGAAAACGATATTGTCTCCCGTCTGGTGTCGTATGCTCACCAGGAGGTTATGGGTATTGGTGTAGTTGAACGGTGTATCAAGCACGAACTCATACCATTGGTTGCTGCCGGGCATAACTGACAGGCTGCCGTTATTGAGCACCAGGGTGCCCTCGGCAAGCCAGACGTCCTCGCCATTGACGTTTGGCACTGTCGCGTCACTGCGCATGTGAATTGTAACAGTCGTAAACGTGAATGCCTTGTCGGTCACCGCGTTGTGCAGCCGGATTTTTGTGATATTGCCGGCATGAGCCACCTCGCTCTGCAAGTATATCATCTGGCCTCGGCTATATGCGTTCCAGCCGTCAAATGGGCACTCACTAGTACTGGTTCCCGTGCCGATTGTCACTACGGTTTCAGCAGAGGCAATCGTAATAGAGAGCGCTTTTGCAGCAGTATTGCTGTAGGCATCCGTCACCTGAACGGTAAAATCGTAAGTGTTTGCGGTCGTCGGTGTACCGGATATGACGCCACTGCTGGAGAGAGACAAACCTGCTGGAAGCGAACCACTGGTGATGGCCCAAGTATAGGGCGTTGCGCCGCCTGATGCCGTGAGCGTCTGGCTATAGGCTACGCTGGCCTGGCCGTCCGGCAGCGATGCAGTGGTTACCTGTAGTGGATCAACAATCGTGACGGTGATCGCGTCCGACCAGGCCGACTCGGTCAGGGTTGCCGCGCAGCGAGCCTGCGCCTTCACGTCATACGTCCCGGGAACAGTCCAGGTCTTGGTCGCGCTCGTCGTGCCGACCGGAAGCCAGTCCGAGAATGTCCCGTCGCCCCAGTCGAACTGGTATTGCACATCGTGCCCGTTCGAGCAGTTCGAGCCTCCGGTCGAGTAGGCATAACTCGTTCCCGTCGTCCCCGGCGTATTTCCGGAAGGCATGGTCGGTGCAGCCACGCTGCAAGGCGGGAAAATTTCCACCGTGAGCGCTTCCGACCAGGCTGATTCGACCAAGGTCACCGCACAGCGGGCCTGCGCCCTCACGAGATATGTCCCGGCGGCAGTCCAGGTCTTTTCAGCGCTCGTCGTGCCGACCGGGAGTCCGTCCGAGAATGTTCCGTCGCCCCAGTCGAAGCGATACTGTACATCGTGCCCACCCGAGCAGCTTGAGCCTCCGGTGGAATAAGTGTAGCTTATTCCCGTGTTTCCCGATGCGTTTCCGGAAGGTATGGTCGGCGTCCCTACGGTGCAGTCCGGTATTATTGTGACTGTGAGTGCATCCGACCAGGTGGACTCGGTCAGGGTTGCCGCGCAGCGAGCCTGCGCCTTCACGTCATACGTTCCGGGAACTGTCCAAGTCTTGGTCGCGCTCGTCGTGCCGACGGGGAGCCAGTCCGAGAATGTCCCGTCGCCCCAGTCGAATTGATATTGCATGTCGTGCCCGTTCGAGCAGCTTGAGCCTTCGGTCAAGTACGTGTAACTTGTTCCAGTCATCCCCGTCGTATCTCCGGAAGGCGTAGTCGGCGCAGCAACGCTGCAGAGTGGCAAAATTTCCACCGTGAGCGCGTCCGACCAGGCCGATTCGGACAAGGTCACCGGGCAGCGGGCCTGCGCCCTCACGAGATATGTCCCGGCGGCAGTCCAGGTCTTTTCAGCGCTCGTCGTGCCGACCGGGAGACCGTCCGAGAACGTTCCATCACCCCAGTCGAAGCGATACTGTACATCGTGCCCATTTGAACAGATCGAGCCTCCGGTGGAGTAAGTGTAGCTCGTTCCCGTGTTTCCCGAGGTGTCTCCGGAGGGTGTCGTCGGTGTGCTTACGGTGCAGTTCGGTACGATTACAACCGGGAGTGCGTCCGACCATGCTGACTCAGCGTTCGTAGTTGCACACCGGGCCTGTGCCTTCACGTCATACGTTCCGGGAACAGTCCAGATCTTAGTCGCGCTCGTCGTGCCGACAGGAAGCCAGTCCGAGAATGTCCCGTCGCCCCAGTCGAACCGATATTGCACGTCGTGCCCGTTCCAGCAAGTCGATCCGCCTGTTGAGTATTCGTAACCCACGTCCTCGAGCACTGAAACAGGACCCGAGGGGATAGTCGCCGTATTCACAATGCACGTTGGAACAACCTTGATGGAAAACGTCTTTGTCGCCGAGACCCCATTAACATCTTCCACTCTCACGTCAAAGATGGGTGCAGGATCCGAGGTCGCCTCGACGGGTATACCGGATATTTCCCCGGTTGCTGTATTGAGACTTAAGCCTGAAGGAAGTGAACCGCCTGTGATGCTCCAGATGTAGCCCGGCGTGCCGCCGGTCGCCTCGAGGGTTTGAGAGTATGCTATATCGATTGCTCCATCAGGCAACGGAGATGTGGTCGTTACGACAAGAGGAGGAGTAATTTCGATTGAAAGAGCCTTGTTTGCAATCTGTGTGGGTGAGCTGGAATCTGTGACCTGCACGGTGAAGTCATAGATGCCTTCGGCAGTCGGAACGCCTGCAATAGCAGCTGAATCAAGAGTCAAACCATCCGGCAGGGAACCGCTGATTACGGTCCATGTATAGGGCGTTATCCCATTCACGGCGGCAAGCGTCTGCGAGTAATCAATATCCTTCGTTCCGTTGGGCAGGGATTCTGTCGCTACGGCCAGTACATCATCAGTTACGATTATCGACAGGTTCTCTGATGCTGCGCCGGCATAGTTGCAGGTGCAGCTATCGGTGACACTAACAACGAAACTGTAGGTGCCCGTAGTCGTCGGCGTGCCTGATATAACACCGGTATTAGAATCAAGGTTCAATCCTGGTGGCAGCACACCGGCGAGACCCCAGGTATAAGGGGATACCCCGTCCGCCACTGCAAGATTCTGGCTGTAAGACAGGCCGAATACCCCATCCGGAAGCGACATGGTGGTTATATCGACAGGCGGCCGTATCACAATTGAGAAGGCCTGTGCATCCAACTGCTGGGACGAACTCCCATCGGTAACTTGGACTGTAAAATAATATGTATCTACAGTTGTCGGTACACCTGATATCTCGCCAGTGATTGAATCGATATTCAGCCCGGAGGGCAGCAAGCCTGATGAGAGAGTGAACTCGTAACCCGGTACGCCACCCGATATGCAAACAGTCTGTCTGTACTCGACCCCAACTTCTCCAGGCCCACAAAGCGATATTGTTCTTATTGCTAATGGGGATACTGGAGACGGATTGGCGAAATAGTGCACAAGAATCGGTGTAGACCTGTTTTCACTCTCGAAATTCACTTTCACAATGTCGCTGCCTGATGGAGAGAAAGGCTGTGTTATCCCGATGTTCACCGTGTCGATGACGTTGCCTGAATCGTCCCCGACATCCATCGAGATTTGATCCGGGGGAACTACCGAGAAAGTATGTGACTCTGAGTCAGACCCAACAGAAAAACCGACCTCGCCGAGACTCAGGCTGGTTATGGTGAATGAATCCATCATCTCCTGGCAGCCACGGAGTATCTCGGCGTCATCCCTGATAATTCTTGTTGTTCTCGCACTTATCAGAATAGCCTGACCCAATCCCACTACAACGCACACAAGAATGGCAAATGCCATCATTACTTCTATCAGAGTAAACCCTTCGCCTCTTCTTACAGAATATCCAATCATTTCTTGCTCACGACTTTCTTGGGGGGGGGAACGCATCGTGCTAACGCGTCTACAAACTGGCGTTGAATCCATGCAGAACAGGCTATTCCGAGGCCCTCGCCCAGTCCGGTTAGCGTATCTCTTCCCTTAGGCAGGACTGTTCCTGCCATCACTTCATGTAATATTGTACAGGCAACTGCGAACTCTGTGCCAATGGAGTGGCAATTATTATGACAGCCGTAACTCACTGTGAGGATTGGGCTTGTGAGCATGTGGCGCAGGGGGTATCCGGGTTGAGCGTATATCAGGAGGTGTTATGTTTTGATACATTGTTACAGTTCGGTACAGATTATTTTACGGCGCTCGAAGCGCAATGCTATTGGCTACAGGGAGAAATCTGAGAACTTTGACTCCAAGACGGGTGCGAGATGTTCTCGCATGGAGACATGGCAGGAGGCGCAGGTGCGTGTCGATGCCTCGCTAACCTTTGGCTGTTTATAAGGTTATGTCATGCAGATTCTTTAAGAATGAATACTCTCAAAGTTCGTGCTTATTGAGCTGCAGAAGTCGCCCCTTTGAACCAGCAACTCAGTCTACTGTCGGTTTGCCGAGAGTTATATTCTTCTGGGGTTTGGTACGACTTTGCCTTCACACACTATTCGGAAGCTGACATCCGGCTGAAAAAGAAGTGAAAACCGAAAAAATATTTTCGCCGATTTTGGGGCTTTTTAGCACTAAAATCTCTGATAGAATATGCTCCAACCCTTATAAAACCTTGCATACAGAGCCATGCCGCCCTGCAGTCAGCCTGCAGTAAGAGATACAGCCCGATGCTATCTTGCAGCCCTTGTGCCTCAAGGCCCCTACGCAAAATATCAAAAACCCTATTAGGCAAGTCCCATAAATCCACGAACTTCTACTGGAATTAGCACTTGATTGAGACACAATAGATGTGCTCATCTGTAATAGCACTTCGGTGCTAATAGGCTCCAGGCAAGGAACCGAGCGGTTTTCAAGCCGGGGAAGAAAGTGTACGAGGAGGATTCTGTTTGTCATACAGGCAGCATCAGCGTATCCAGCAAAAAACAGTACACGCGGGCTGTAGTCCTGAAAGACCTCCACCCTGAACGGAGATTATAATAAGGATGCGGGCTGGCGGGTGCTTTCCGCCAGCCCGCGGTGGCCCAGTACCAGTCCCCCGGCCAGGCCAAACTAAATCATAGAGAGTGCAACCAGGGAAGTCAAGTTTATTGGCCCGGCCCTCCTGAGAGAGGGCAGGCAATGGAAATCGAACGCGAGAGAGAAGACGCTCCTGGCAGGGAGAAGGCCTTTCACAAGCTAGCCCCGATTGTCATTGCTACCACAACCAGGATACTCAATGAACTGCGCTTCAGGGAGCTGTCTCTTTCTGAACTCCAGACGGCCGTAGAGCTGGCAGCATCCTCGGTCGGAGCTGACGAAGAGCTCAAAAAGATTTTTGCCGGTCATCTTCCTGGTCTGTGCTGTGCTCTGGCCGAAAACGGCTCAGAATCTCTGATGAAGGCTGCTTACACAGAGAGCACGCAGCTTTATGAGATCTGGACAGAAGGCAGGCACAGTCTTGTCGAGGATATTACTTCTTACGAGGCGCGCAAGAAGGAGTATCTCTTCTGGATAGATAGAGACAGCAGAATCCGCGAGTCACCTGTTGATCCCCGTTGCAGGTTGGGCAAGATGGCAATCAAGCTCCTGACATATCTCGCCGGCAATCTCGGCGGGCGCGTATCTCCCGCAGAAGTGCTCAAGACTGTGTGGCATGAGAACCTCAACGGCAATGAGCTTACGCAAGACAGGAAGAACAAGATAGAGTTCCAGCTATCGGTGCTGCAGAAGTTCTGCGGCGGCAGGCTGCGCAGGTATCTCTATCCGAGGAAGTTCGAGGAAGGCGTGGGGCTCAGGAAATCCTTCGCCGGGAAGTACTTCATATACCGGCGTGCGAGGTAGAAACCTCCCAAGCCGCATCACATACCATGCCGATGAACTCTTAGAAATCTCTTAGATTTTCGGCCAATTTCTAAATAACATCTAAGTGGACACATTCCCGCCTGTGCATACACTTCGTTTATGCGGCAGTACCGCATCTTTACCAAAAGGAGCCACTCATGAAATACGGATTCTTCCTCACGGCTCTCATAGCGACTGCGTTCCTGCTGGTCTTCACCGAGCATACCAGCAGCAGCGTTCCGGTGGGGAAGGCAGCTGCGCAAGGCGCCGTATCCGAGAGAACGCTGCATGGGGATACTTTTCCTGTAGATCCCGACACCCGCGAGTGCGTCGAGGTCAGCAGGAGCAGGACCTACACTACGCCTGAAGGGTATACCTACGACGTTCCTGTCCGCCTTATCAAGTGCTCTGAATCCCCCGAACCGAAGCTCGAGTACATCTACGGTCCCGACCGGAGGTATTCTCCGAGTTCGATAAATGAAGAAGTGACTACCCGGAACGATAGGGAGTATTGATCACGAACTGAAATAACAAGCCTCACCCGGACCCCTGACAAGGACAGGTGAGGCGCGAGCCGGACGACGATTCGAGGCCATTGCGCGAGCAAGGACCGCTTTGTCGAACAGGCTCACCACATTTTTAGGTCATGGGAAGCAGGTTGTCAAGCAGGAAGTGAGGAAAAGCACATGTCACGAAGAAAGGGTTTGTTTCTGTGCTGCGCAATCGGCGCTGTGATTGCGGCAAATATAGCTCTCTGGAGCTTCTTAATAAGCGGAGAGAGCGTTCCTGCCGAAGGCCCCAGCATACGCATCATCTCTGCCGATGCGTCCATGCCGGCCGCACGGGGGGAAGATACATCCAAAGCGCTTGCGCATACGCCTGAGCCTGCCTTCCAGCCGCCTGCGGCCCCGGTCACCGAGGAGTCTGAGGGACTCAGCCCCGAGGAGTTCAAGGAGCGCTCCACGAAGGGCTTCGTAATCACGGACCACAGGCCCAGGCCCAAGCCAGAGCCCAAGCCCAAGGTAGTCACGGTAATCACCGGGGATGAGGAGCCTCTGCCGGAAGGCGAACTCCCACCCGCAGATATCAGAGTAATCGGCAAGTAAACATGTTCCCTTTTCTGGAGGTGTTAGGGATGCGCACGGCAAGTACGTTGGTAATGGCGGCGGTATTTGTGTTTGTGCTTTTCTGCCTGTCCACTGCGATGGCAGAGAGCAAGCGGGTAGTCTACGATGACTTCTCGAGTGACAGCGGCGACTGGGGCACTTTGGATCATGGCTGGTCCATCTCGGATGGCGAGATGAGGCACTACCACGAGACCGACCCGGGCTACGGCGAGGTAATGACGCACGATGAATCGAGCTACAGCGATTACTCGGTACGTGCGCAAATCAAGAGCGCCGACGGGTTTCCCGCAGTGGGGCTTGTGGGCCGTTTCTCGAGTTCGGGCGGCACTACGAAGTTCTACATGACCTATTACTCGGGCTCCTACGCGTACCTGTACCGGTACATAAATGGCTACACCCCGCTTGCATATACTGCTTTCACCCTGCCGACCGACGAGTGGGTAGATACCTACATGAGGTTCGAGGGCGATGAGATAATCATATTCATAAACGGCGTGGAGCGCATCCATCTGGAAGATACCTATGGCAGCGCGCCGGACACGGGCGAGGCCGGTTTTTACTCGCGCAAGGGAGACCACAGGTTCGACGAGTTCGAGGTCATAGCGGACGACGGGGAAGGCATAACCTACGAAACGCTGACAAGCGGCGAATCCGTCTCCAGTTCCGTGCCCCAGGGCTACAAGAGGTACTACCAGATAACAGTGCCCGATGACGAAGATATAGTCAGCCTCACCATAAAGACGACCAATGCGACCGATGACCTCGACCTGTTCGTGTGCAAGAGCACTCCGGTCAACCGCTACACCTACGACTGGTACGCAGCCACATCCTCCGGCAACGAGACTATAAGGATAGACGGCGGCGAGCTTGTCAAGAACCAGACCTATTACATCCTCGTGGATGGGTTCGATTACTTCTCCACCTACACCATAACGGCCAAGTACAATAGGGAACCATCGGCCTCGGATGTGTCCCTGACCCTCGAGGATCAGGGCATTTTCGCCAAAATGCGCATCGACTACACCCTCACGGACGAGGACGAGGATGACTGCGAGTTCGACGCCCTCTCCACCCAGATCCAGTACTCGACCGACCAGACCAACTGGTACGATGCGAGCGTAAGGGGCATTGACGAGGATGCTCTATCATCAACAGGCGGCCAGGCCCACTCCGCAAGCTGCCAGCCCCTCTACTGGTATGCCTTCAAGGACCACGGGTTCCAGTCGGGGACATCTTACTATGTCAGGATAAAGCCCTACGATGGCTATGACTATGCATCCTCCTACGCGGCAGTTGCCACGCCGGTCGCCTATACCAACGCACTCACGGACGGAAGTCCCGCTTTCAGCGACGATTTCGACGACAACAGCCAGTGGACCGAACTCAGCGGCTCTTGGAGCGCAAGCGGCGGCATATACAGCCAGACCGAGTCCACCACCGGATACAAAGTCACCAGCGCCGACGGATTCTCCGAAGAGAACTACGACGTATACGTGGAAGGCAAATACGTTTCCGGCACCGACAAGAGGTTCGGCGTAAGGTTCCGCAACAACACGACTTCCGGCTCTTTCTGGGACTTCTATGTCCAGGACTCGGGCAGTGGGTGGTATGCCAAGTTCGCTTATGTGATTGGGGGATACCGCTACGTATATGCCAGTTACAGCGTGACTGTCGATGCAGACACCTGGTACCGCTTCAGGATAGTCCTGTCGGGCGACTTCATAAGGCTGACCTTCGATGACCAAGTAACCATACAGGGCACGCTTGGCCAGGCAGTGGACACAGGCGGCATATGCCTGTGGTCCGGAGGGGGCACCTACCGGTTCGACAACTGCTACATAAACAAGAAAGACTATAACGACGCCACGGTGCTCTCGAACGGCTCGGGGATTTACAGGTTTGTCACGAATTACGAGCAGAAGTTCTACAAGATAGCGGTCGCGTCGGAAGATGACTATCTCTCCGTCTGCACGACTGGCTCTTCCGGCGATATCGACCTCTACCTGAAACACGGTTCCGTGCCCAGCAGGACGGATTTCGACTACGTATGCGGCGTTGCCAGCGGTGATGAGACCATAAACGTGATAGATCCCGATTCCGGCGACTGGTACGTCCTGCTTGACGGGTTCGAGGAAAGCCCGTTCAAGAAGATAGCCTTTGTCGAGGATCTTACCGTAGGCAGCGGGGAGCAGATAGTAATCTACGGCACTGAGGAGTATGAGGACATTATTGTAAACAACGGCGGCGAGATAATCCTCATGGGCTCCGATGAGAAAGCCACAATCATCGCAAACAGTATAACCGTCAACGACGGAGGCAAGATAACTGTCGAAGGCACGGGCGAGATGCGCGCCAACACCATGACCATCGCCTCAAGCGGCGAGGTGGATGGCTCGGCCAAGGGCTACGAGGCCGGCACGGGACCGGGCGCTGGCGATGCACCCGTCGCCAACTGGAAAGGCGGCGGTGGCGGCGGATACGGAGGAGGCGGAGGCGACGGAGGCAATAATCCCGACAGCGGCGGCCCCACCTACGGTTCGAGGCACTATCCCATCGATATGGGCAGCGGCGGCGGCTCGAGCCACTCCGGCGGCCCCGGCGGACCCGGCGGAGGAGCAGTCCTGTTGTTCGAGATTACAGGTACGCTTACCATAAACGGCACCATCAAGTCCAACGGCGGGGATGGCCAGAGCGCGCCCTGCATAAACGACGCAGGTGGAGGAGGTTCCGGCGGCAGCGTGTTCTGCAAGGCAGGCACAATCACAGGTTCGGGCTCCATCTACGCCACGGGCGGCGACGGCGGCGATGCCGACCTCTACGACGACAAGTACATGTCGGCGCCAGGCGGAGGCGGCGGAGGCGGCAGGGTCGCCGTATACGGCTACACCATCACCAGCCTTGATGTCGAGGATATAGATGTCAGCGGTGGAGCCCCGGGAACTGCAGGCGAGGGTTTCGAGGGCACAGAAGCCGATGAAGGGGAAGATGGCACAGTCGAGTTTAAGGAGATACCGCTGCAAACCAAGATGTGCACTGCTTGTGCATGCCCACAGGAAGCGTACTTCTCGTACGACAACACCTGCACGTCGATGGTCAGCGGCAGCGTAAACTCGATGTACACCGTTCCGGGGCTTGAGGGCGTATCACCCAGCTTTGCCGTATTCTACAACAGCGGCTACGGCGGTACCACCACAAGCAGCCTCGGCAAGGGCTGGACCCACTCGTTCAACGAGAGCCTCTACCACGATGAGGCCAACGACGTAATCTATCACACCGAGCTCTGCGGGCACCAGGTGACCTACCAGTTCGACTACGAAGAGGAACAGGGAGAAACGACCTACAGGCGCTACAAGTCCACGGAAATACACGGCAAGCATTCGACCATAGTGATGCCTGTGGGAGGCGTAGCAGGAAGCTACACCCTCACCGAGAAGTATCACGTTGTGAAGCACTTCGACGACTACGGCAAGATTACCTACATAAAGGATGCCAACGGCAACCAGACTGATTTTACCTATGATGGCGGCGACAAGCTCGAACGCGTTGAATATCCCGATGGCAGGTGCGTTAAGCTCGAGTACGATGGCAGTAACAGACTGGAATACGTGAAAGCCTACGAGAGGTATGACAGCGGCACCAGCAGCTACATCAATCAGATTGGCGATGCATTCCAGTTCACATACACCGACGGCAAACTTACCGGGGCCGGCGACTGGGATTTCGAGTACGTGACCAAGGGCAGCAACGACTTCATGTACAGGCAGAAACTCGAGGTTACATCCGGGAACTTCAGGACGACCGAGTTCACGCTGGACAACGACGGCAGGGTGTCCGCAATAAAGGACTCTTTGAACAACTCCTACGATATCAGCATCGACCCGCTGCACCTGACGACCACCGTGACCGACCGCGAAAACAAGGTCACGACCTATACCTGGGACCAGCTCCAGGATGTCATCACCTCCGAAACCGACCCGCTCGGCAACACATCCACCTACGAGTGGGACGGCAGCCACAATATGACCAAGTCCACCACCCCCTTCGACAGCGACATCATCACGGAAAACACCTACGACGACAACGGCAACATGCTCATTACCAAGACCTACTACAGCGGCACCACGACCACCTATACCTACAGCGAATACGCCTTCGACAGCAGCAACAACGTGACCACGAGCTGGGGTCCCTGCGAGTTCACGAGCGGGACGCCGAACACCTCCCAGTCGCCGCTGGCCGAAACCGTCGTCTCCTACAACTACGGCACAAGCCCGGAAGAGCACAACCTGATGAGCGTCACGCGCAAGCTGAGTTCCTCTGTGGACTTCGTGACAGCCTACGAGTACCACCCCACGCTCTCCGGCAAGCTGGTCTATACCACGGAGAACTACGGGGATACCGGAAACGAGAGAGTAACCAAATACGAATACTACACCGAAAGCGACTTCGCAGAGTACGAAGTCAAGGGCATGCTCTCGAAGACCAGGATAGACCCTGCCAATGAAGACATAACCACGGAATACTGGTACTACGGCGACGGCAGGCTCTACCAGACCGAAGACCCGGCAGGGACGCTCCATGAGAACATCTACGACGACAGGGGCCGCCTTGTGGCATCATGCTCGGATACCACCGGCGGAGGGCTGCTGGAAGGCTACATCACCGAGTACAACATCTCGGGCGAAGTGGTAGCTACTACCAGCGGGAAGTTCTCGACCTGGACGCCGGCCACCTCGAGCTACGAAATCAGCTCGGCCCTCGCGTACTCGCAGACCGACTACAAGTACGACGCGCTGGGCAGGCTCATCGCCACGAAGGACAAGCTGAGCCTGGGCTCCGTCTACACCTACGACAACGAAGGCAGGCAGACGAAGGTGCAGAGCGGAGAGGTCGATAACTGGAGCACGACGCCGACAATCGACACCGCCAAGGCATACTCGGAGGTATCCTACACCTACTACGATAACGGATGGTCGAAGGACACCGTAATGCTGCTCGACAGCTCAGGCGGTGGTACTTCCTCGACAGTCACCAGCACCTACTACGACAACGGCAGCCTCGAGCAGGTTACGGGCCCGAAATACGATGACAGCAACGACATGGTAGTCAAATACGAGTACGACTACATGGGCCGCACGACCAAGACGGAACGGCTTGTGGATGTCGATACCTGGGCTGCCAGCCAGACCACCTACGACGAGTACGGCCGCGTCGCATCCACTTCGACGCCTGAGCAGGAAGTCACCAACTATAACCACGACGACTATACAGGCTGGCTCATCTCCGTCATCAGCCCCGAGACCCGCGCAACAACCTACGAATACAACGACTTCGGAGAGACAGTCTATACGCAGTCTGCTAATCCCAATGGGAGCTATATCTATTCTCACACGCTATATGACGACCTCGGCAGAGCTACGCATGCGTGGACTTCCAACTCGACTGACCATAACGAGACAGCATTCGACAACGGCTACAGCCGCTCGGAAACGCACTATGAGAGTGGGACTAATCGCGTGGATTACACCTCAGTCTATGATGATGGAGGCTCCGAGGTCAGAACGGAATACAAGTACGATGCACTCGGCAGGGTATATGCCTCCGTCTTCGAGAAAGATGACGGTAATTACTGCACGGGCACCGTTTACACTTTCGATGAGCTTGGAAGGACTGAGACCGTCCACATTGGCGAAATCCAGAACTGGAGTACTACGCCATCAATTAACACCTCTAAACTCAATATAATAACTGAAAGCCAGTACGACGCTGCCGGCAGGCTGGAGAAATCCATCCAGAACCCGGACGGCGGGGGCGATTTCGAGAACCTGACCACCTGGTACAGGTACGACGAGCTATCCAGGCAGACGAAGGTCTACGACCCCAAGGGCTACGCTGCAGAGACGCGGTACTACACCGAGTACTTCTACGACAATGCAGGCAGGCTGACCAAGGTCACCAACGCCGAGAGCAAGGACACGGAATACACCTACTACGAGAGCGGCTCGCGCAAGACCATGAGCTACACCAACCAGGCTGGAACAGGCACGGTGGAGTACTTCTACTACGCATCCGGCCAGCTAAAGAGAGCAGAGTATCCCGGATGCACCGGAGGGGATGATATAACCGAGTATACCTACGACCTCGACGGGCGGTTGGACACGAAGACTACGGCCAAGAACAAGGCTGATGAAAACAGCATGAAGTACGTCTACAACGGAGACGGGCAGCTTGTCAGCATAGACCTCGACTACAACACCGGCGCTGACAGGACTTACACCTATAACAGCGATTCCGGCTTCCTTACCAACCTTGATGACGACAATACCAACCTCGACTACACGTACAATAACCTCGGACGCCTTACCTCGATACTCGATGATGAGCTGGACAAGACTGTTTCCTACACCTACTACGACAACGGGCTCCGTGAGACAATGGAGACGCCGGATTACAGGCTTGTCTACGAATATGACAAGGCATCGCGCCTCGTGCAGATTGATAGAGGACCTGACGGAAGCGAGGTCAAGCTGGCGGAGTACGCTTACAACGTCCTGGGTCAGAGAGAAACCAGCACGCGCTACAAGTCTGGCCCGACAGTAGTGGTGCATACGCAGTACGACTACATGGATGACACGGGCTGGCTCGTGAAGGTGGAGAACCGCAAGCAGGTCGATAATCCTGGTTCCAATGTCATATCCAGTTTCCAGTACTACGACTCGACGCCGGGCGACGGCCACGATCTTGTTGGCAACAGGGAGTACCTGGAACTTGCAAATGGCGAGAACGTGCAGTATACTTATGATAAGACGTACCAGCTTTTAACGGAGACGCGCGAGACGAGCGCCCAGGCGGGGTTGTACTCCTACACCTGGACGTACGATGACGCGGGCAACAGGGTGACGCAGAACAAGACTGTTTCGGGCAGTCAGGACAGCTACGTGGAGTATGCGTACAACACGGCGAACCAGCTTATCGACGAGGACAGGTACGACCAGTACGGCGGGACGTGGCAGTTCCACACCGATTATGTTTACGATGGCGAAGGCAACATGACGGCCAAGGACGTGGATGACAAGATAGGTGCCGGCGATGAGGCGTGGGACTATATCTACACGGAAGAGAATAGGCTCGAGGAGGTCAAGAAAGACGACTCGACGGTCGGAACGTATATCTGCGATGCACGCGGTAATCGTGTCCAGAGCGTAGCAGGCGGCACGACTACGAGGATGCTCTACGACGGTGCAGACTGCGTGGCCGACTACAACGCTGGCGGCACGCTGCAGCGGTACTACGTTACGCCTGGGCTCGATGAGAACATGCTTCAGAGAGCAAGCTCGAATGATTACTACTACACACAGGATGGTCTCGGCTCTGTGAGAGAGGTTGTAAACGACAGCCAGGTGACGCAGAACACTTACGACTACGAAGCCTTCGGCAGCGCCTACAGCTGGTCAACCTCCCTTACCAACCGCTACACCTACACCGGCCGCGAATGGGACAGCGAGTCATCAACCTACTACTATCGAGCAAGACAATACATACCAAGTCTCGGCCGCTTCGCTCAGCAGGACTTGTTCTTCGCAATGGTCAGTAGTCTGTATGTTTACATTGACAATAATCCAATTGTAGCATCCGATCCCCTTGGATACGTGAAAGTGATTCTGAAATGGAGAGTGCACTTCCAATGGACGACGGAGGCAAAGCTCTTAGAGATAGCAAAAAAGGCTGGTATCAAAGATGTGGGTAAAGAAACAGAAGGACTATGTACATACTCAGGGCCTTACGTCAATGTTGATAAAGACAATGATGTGGGCTATGAGTATGTCGCAAAATCAGGGGAGACACCGGAACATTACTGTTGTTGGTTCAAAGGGGGAACGATTGAGGTTACAGCCTATGTATACGTGGTCAAATCAATAAAGGGTAAAAAAGCTGCCAAGGAAGTATATGCTCATGAGATGGGGCATAAGAAGGATATTAAAGACCTTTCTATAGAGTATGCTAAGGCTATTAAGGAAAGAATGAATAAGTATGATGGTAGTGCAGATACGAAGAAGGTTAAAGGTGATCCTATCTTCATCTTGGAGGAAGAGAAAACTACGCCAGAAGAACGAACGAAACAGATGAAAGCGGCGTGCCTTCGGAATCTGAAAATGAAGCTCGATACGTCTACTCTTATAGACAAGTTTGAAAAAGGCTTCAAGAAGAAGGAAGCGGAGTTGCACAAGAATCCACCCCCTGCAGGAGATGCACCGCCGAATGAAGACAAGAAAGACCATGAGAAAGAGGATATAAAGATATAGGAGGGAGGACACCCATGGAGAGTTATCGGTATCTTCTGAGAGCAACACAAAGAACCGTTATTTCCTTGTTGCTTGTCCCACTATTTGCCACAGCTGGATGCCAGTCAGGCTTCAAGGAAGTCGACATACCACGGGTCCTTGTAAGGCCACAATGGTTTCTTCTTGAAATGAAACCGGACGGCGAAGTAGTCCGTTTTGAACCGTCCGGTTGGCAACTGGAGAACAATCTGATTCCACGAACAATGCACAGGATTGAAGGAGGATGGGCAACTGGTTGGACTGTTCTCGGACCTGAACAGACCATATGTGGAAAGCGGGTTCACTTCTCCGTGGAAACAATGTTTGACATGTATCCAGAGAAGGAATGGGAGCTGGAATGCCGTATTGAAGTACAGGGCCAAGAGTACAATATCAAAGAACATCTTGTGCCGAGTATGGAGTGTCGTGAGATAACGCGCATCTGGAGGTTGGGGGACGCTAAGATGCCACCTGACTGTTCATATCCCACAGTGAGACGATACTTAGTGGCCCATCTTGCGGTAGTCCCTTTTGAAGTCCCTGATGAGTTCCTGGTAGTGCCCAATGGCAATTAGACTGTCTAGCTTGTCGATTTACGGATTTCCCGGTATGGGTTTCGCGGGGCATCTTTAGCTGTAAGGGATGTTTGTTCATTCCATATCTACCCCGGTCGGCTCCGGATGGGAGTTCTACTACCACTACGATGCGGCCGGCAGGCTCGTCCGGGTCAACGATGACGAGGACTACCCGGACGGGACGCTCTACGTGACTTACCAGTACAACTCGCTCGGCCAGCGCACCAGCCGCATCTACGCCAATAACAGTTACACGACCTACCAGTATCTCGATGAAATAAACTGGCTCAACAGTGTCGTCAACTCGGAGTCGGATGATACCACTATATCCAGCTTCGCCTACGATGACTTCGACCTCGTCGGCAACCGCGAGAAGATAACCTTCACTAACGGTGATTACGTGCAGTACGGTTACGATGACCGCTACCAGCTTACCTCGGAAGAGAGGAAAACGTCAGGAGACTCGCAGATATATAAAAAGTCGTTCGTCTACGATGATGCCGGCAACAGAACGTACCTCTACTCGGGCAGCGTGGGTTCAAGCGATTACACGGCTTACACCTACAATGCCGCCAACCAGTTGAAGACCGAAGCGCTCTACGAGGATGACTCGCTGCAGCAGACGACCACTTATGCCTATGATGGCGAAGGAAACATGGACACCAAGACGATTGGCGGAAACACCTGGGATTACGACTACAATGAGGAAAATTACCTGACTTCTTTCGATGACCCGCTGGACAGCACAAAGGATGCGGATTATATTATAGATGCGCGTGGCAGAAGGGTGAAGAAAGTGCTGGACCCGAGCGGTACGCCTATGACAGTGAAGTACTTCCATGACGGTGCTGATGTTGTCCTCGACTATACATCCGCAGAGACAATCTCGACAACTTACCTGACCCCGTTCCTCGACGAGAATGTGATGATGACTGTCCAGGGCTCGCCTGATGTGGATTACTACTTCTACCACGATGGCCTTGGCTCTGTCCGGAATATCTATAACGCTTCAGAGGCCAGCACTAACACCTACGACTACTATGCCTTCGGCAGCCAGTACAACTGGTCCACCTCAATAGACAACCGCTACACCTACACCGGTCGAGAATGGGACAGCGAGTCATCAACGTATTATTACAGAGCAAGGCAATATCACCCGGTTCTTGGAAGGTTTGGCCAAGCTGATCCACAACCGCAGGTCAACTTGTATGTCTATGTAATGAACACACCTGTCATCTTCACTGACCCTTTCGGTGCCCAAGAAACAGAGAAAGAGGAAACTGAGGAAGAGAATGTATGCTGTGCGGAAAAAGTTGAAGTTATACCCGCTACTAAGACGATGAGAAAGAATATGGCAAGAGGCAAGGCTTGGTGGACCGGTCCAAAGCAACTAGTTCCACTCGTTGCTAAGGTCAAATTCAAAGTGACAGGCAGAAATTTAAGTCTGTGCAAACTGCGGCAGAAGGTGACCGTTCAGATGGTTATAGAGGGCGGGAAACCGAGGCAGAAGCTATCTGGCCAAGCTGTAGAGAACTGGATGCAAGGATGGTACTCCAATGAAAAAGGCCGGAAATTCATCATGGGCGTAAGTGACTTCAAGGTGGGGTCTCCAATGCAGGACTGGGTTACAAGGAAACTCAAGGCAGACCTGGCAGAAGCGAAGTGGATATCAAAGGAATACCCCGAGGTTGTAATAGCTCCAAAGACCGGCTGCGATACTTGGAAGATACCCTTGCCGAATGAGAATTCCGTATATGCAACAAAGAAGGACGGCAAGTGGATAATTCCTGATAGTAAGGCAGACTGGAAGTTCTACTCGACTCCGGCATTTGGGGCTGTGGCTATGAAGATTGAAACATATGTTGTGGATAAAAACGATGCGAGTGATAAAGCAATATGCTCTACTACGTCATATTATTACTGGAAATCTTACGGTGTGAGGACCGTTCCACCAAACTTGACTAATGCGGACCCATCTTCTTGGCTCAACACGGTCAGCAATCCGGCTAATTTTTCTATCTTTAGAATGCGGGCATCTAGGATTCCGGCAGAAGGAAGAGTCGTTCTCAATCATAAATAGGGAGTAATTATGGTCAGTCATATGGACAACTTACAGATAAATACGAAGTGCATCGCAAGTATAGTGTTTATTCTTGTTGGGGCATTCCTGCATGGCTGCACCATGGAAAAAGTGCAAAAGGGGCTTGTTGAAGAAAAGCCAACCCTGTTTCTGATTAAAGTAAATGGCAGATACGGGTACATAAACAAAGAAGGTGATACTGTAATCAAACCACAGTTCGAAGCGGCTGAGCCATTCAACGAGGGCCTCGCGGCAGTTCATATGGGAGGATTAGTGCGCCTCAAGGGTAGTTGGGGTTTTATAGACACTGACGGAAATTTCGTTATTCAGCCGCGATTTTTCGGCATTGACTGCTGTTTCAACGATGGGATGGCTCCAGTGTTAAAGTCTTTGGGCGGCAAGTGGGGCTCTGTAAACACAGAAGGCAAGCTGGTTGTGGGGCCACAATTCGACCAGCCGCCTATTTTCTCAGAGGGATTGTGTTCTGTTAGTGTAGGCGGTACAGAGGATGAACCTGGGCCGATGGGCTATATCGACAAGTCCGGGAAAATGGTGATAGAGGCTAAGTTCGAGGTCGGACATTCATTTTCTGAAGGTCTTGCTGGAGTCTGTATAGATGGGGAATGGGGTTTTATCAACAAAGATGGTGAAGTTATCATAAAGCCGCAGTTTCACAGTGTCAGGACTTTCTCTGAGGGTCTTGCTTCCGTTGATGTTGGAAACACTGATAACAGCAAATATGGCTATATTGACAGAACCGGGAAGATGATAATTGAACCTCGTTTCACATGGGGTGGTTCTTTCTCCGAGGGTCTAGCAGCAGTGATAGACAATGGGACGTTCGGATACATAGACAAGAATGGGAATTTTGTCATTAGAACAAACTTTGACGGAGGGTTTGAATTCTCAGAAGGTCTTGCCGCGGTGAAGAAAGGCAACAATTGGGGATATATTAACTCGAAAGGCGAAGTTGCGATAAAGCTCCAGTTTGATGAAGTCAAAGACTTCCATGTAGGCCTAGCAGAGGTGCACTTGGGCAATGAATGGGGCTACATTGACAAAACCGGCAAGTGGATATGGAAGGGAAACAAGTAGCTGAGCTAACTCGTATTCCCCTTCCTGCTAACACATACTACCCGGACTTCCAAAGCCGAGTGAGGTGTCCAAGGTAACTGGTCCAGACACTTTAAGTCCACGTCCTCCCGCCGTACCGAGGCCCCAGCCTCCTATTCCACAGTCACGAATACCTCAGCCTCTGCGTTGAGCCTCATCTCGGTGGAAGCGAGATTTCAATCCGAATCTCCTTGACATCCGAACAGAATGTGCTATGCTTATGACGTAAAAGCTGTACATTTCCAAGGTTACGTACATCTTTCACTTTCTCGTTTTCCCGTCGATAACACCTCCTAAGTCATTCTCTGTCAACACGATGCTGCGGACCTTCTCAAGTGTTTAACTGGGTTCGGTTTTCAACCTGCTTGCAGTCGGAACCACAGTCTTTGCCTGCCCATTCAAGCACAAGCTACCCAGATACTTGAGAGACGAGCTTGAACCTTTCCAGGAGTTATTCCAGCCCGCCTGACAGAGTTCCATCTTCCATGACGTTCGTGTGCTATAACCGACTCTTTTTCAGAAAAAGACATTGAGTCCTGTTGACAGTATCAAGATTCGGTTGTATAGTAGGAACGCCAGCGCAATGCGCTTTGAGGGCGAAAAAGTTAACCCCGAGGCAATTAACTTTTTTCGCTCTTTTTTAGGTTTAGGCGCGAATGTCTCGGGAGTATAAAATCAAATCCGGCGCTCGGCACTTCAACACGAGCTATATCATTCTTTCACTATACCTATTAGCCATCCAGACTACAGATGAGTCGGACACTCGCCTCCATCTTAACGTTATTGCCATGTCGTTCGGCACTGGTGTAACCACGTCAACGATTCCTTCGAATCCGGCAACCAACGGGGATTACATTAAGTCGGTTGTTATCCCCAACAAACTTTCGCAGGACTGTAAAGATGGTCATCTTCTATTAGAAAATGTTGTAGAGCGGTTTCCAGAAGGCTCCATCTACCAACATCCAGTAGAGCTAATCCGATATGGGTTCTTCAGGAAGAAGGTGTGCAAACCGTATGGATGCATAAGGGTAATGCGGAGAGGGCAATGAGCAGCAGTAACGAGCTGCTGACACCGGAGGAAGTCATCGAGATTCTGCGGCTCAGGGAACTGGGTGTCAAGAATCCGAAGGCCTCTCTGCGACATCTGCGCCGTATGAAACGGATCGGTTTTGTCAGGATATGTGGAAAAATTCTCTATCCTGAAAAAGAGGTTCAAGATTACATAGAAAAACACTATGAGCCGCCGAAAAGATAGAATCAGAGACTTAAAGAGCTTGCTCAACTCGAAGGCTTATGATATGTTACTGGCGACACGTGGAATAAGCCATTACAGACGCCATCATATAGGCTGCCCTGGGGGTAGTACAAACCTTTTGGCTTGTTCTACGTGTCAACCCCGGGGCGCTTTATTGGAGGATTATTGTGAATTGGAAACGAGTATGGTTGGTTAGGCGCAAGCGCAAGCGTGGAACCTCCTACGCACTGCAATGGCGTGGTGGGGATGGGCGCAGACATACGCAGGCTGTCGGATGCGACAAGCGATATGCTGAAGAATTACGCAGACACAAAGAGCGTGAGCTTAATTCACCAGGTTATATTGAGATTCGGCATGTGGACTCAGAAGCCTTCTTAGAGGAATTTCTTGAACAGCGACGAGGCAAAGTGGCTGATAGCACACTGCAGCAAATGCGCAGCATCTTGACAAGGTTCTTTAAGGTCGTAAGTGTTAAGTATCTCTGCGATTTGGATGCGAGTCACATTGAGCAATATGTGACTGTTCGGTTGGATGCTGGAAAGAGTCCCCACACAGTCAACAAGGAATTCCGGATCCTGCGTGCTGCGTTTAACAAGGCAACCGTCCTTAGGTGTGTGACGCAGAATCCTTGTGAAGGGGTTAAGCAGGTTCAGGCTTCTCAAAAGCCGATTCGAGTGCTTTCACCTAATGAGATTCAGGCGCTTCTCGCGGCAGTAGAGAACGATGAGGAGTTAACTCTCTTACTTCGTCTGCTGATCGAAACTGGTGCACGAATCGGCGAGGTCCTGAATCTTGAGTTTACAGATATTGACACGGTACAAGGAACTATCGTTATTCAACCGAAAGACCAGTGGATGCCCAAGAATCGTAAAAGTCGTGTTGTGTTTTGCTCAAGAGAGACTTGTGATCTTGTCGAGAGACGAAAGGTAAGGACGCCGTTCTCTTATCTCTTCGATATGAAGAGTCGCTGGCCGGTTCAGACAGCGAGCAAACGATTCAAACAGATCGCTAAACGGGCAGGAGTAAAGAATTGCTCAGCACATGACTTACGCCGGACAATGGTCTCACAGTTCGCGGCGCTTGGCTTGAATCAGGCTGTAGCGCAGCAGCTCGCCGGGCATAGTTCGCTTGACACTACTACTCGATATTACACCGGCATCCAGACTGAAACTTTGCGTACTGCAGCACAGGCTGCATGGAGAAGACTGGGTGTATGAACTCAACGTTTTGACAACGCCTATCGAATACGAGTGCTCACACTCGGTATTACCGGCAGTCCTATCCCCATGTCATGCCAAGAGTTGCATTGGTGGGCGAGGGGGGATTCGAACCCCCAATCCCTTTCGGGCAAGGGATTTTAAGTCCCTTGCGTATGCCAGTTCCGCCACTCGCCCCGTGATTGACTATGGGCCCGGAGCCGTGTCTCAGGTGCCGAAGCGAAGCCGGTTGCCGCACCCGTTGGGCAGCCCGATGCGCTGGTGAATCGCCTTGACCGCCATGTCAACGTCATACTTGATTCGCCTGTACCGGAACGTGTCGCCTTCCACTACTATGTAACACGAACGCGTATCGCCGTCACGCGGCTGGCCTACACTTCCGACGTTAACAATCAGGCGATTCTTCCTTAAAACAGGCAATTCTTCGGAATCGTACTTGTAGTACCTGACTCCATCGCTCGCTTCTTCCCAGATGCCGGGTATGTGGGTGTGCCCGACGAAAAGCACTCTTACTTTCGGCGGAAACTTCTCGAAGGCTTCCTTTGCGTGTTTCGCGTTGTCGATATACTTGAAATACGAATCGAACGTTCCGTGGCCGAAAGCCATGTCGCCTATTGCCACGTTGTCCTTGAGCTTCTTGCGCATGAATTCCCATCTCTTAACGGCGTGAGGTCGCGAGAAGCGCTCGGGCTTGAGGCGGTCGCGGGTCCAGTACACGGCATTCGCGGCAGTCTCGTTGAAGTACTTGGGGATCTTGTAAGTCACGGCGTCATCATGGTTTCCGCGAAGCACCCATTCGAAGTCCTGCATCGCGATGTCTATTACTTCGAGGGGATGGGCGCCATATCCCACGAGGTCGCCGAGGCAGTAGACCTTGCCTACTTCCTGCTCCTCGAAATCGTCGAGCACGCTCAGCAGCGCGTCGAGGTTGGAATGAATATCAGATACTATAGCGAAGCTTCTCATACCGGGACTCCGGGGAGCGCCCTCCCGAATCGGACATTCCACAACTCTAATTCTACAACATGCGCCGCAAGAGTCAAGTTCCGGCATGAGGCCAATTTGCGTTGTTTTGACTTGACAGCTATAACGGGCGGCAATAACATCTACAAGAGATTGTATCCAAACCCGGCCGCAGACCGTTCGAATCCCGGATGGCTGCGGTATGGGTGGATTTTTGTCTTATAAATGAGGCAGGCGTGTTCGACAAGCTCAAAGCATACGTGACCAAGAACTTTGAGCAGGTTTTCGTGATCGTCGTTCTTTTCGCGGTGCTTCTCACGGGATTATTGCTGCCGTGGAAGCTGTCGATACTGCACTTCTTCTACCTGCCGGTAATGATGGCCGGGTTCGCGCTCGGCCGCAAGAAAGCGCTCCAGGGTGCGGTTCTTGCAATTCTTATCATGATAGCCATCTTTCTTTTCCAGCTCGAGAAGTTCACGATTGGCGGCCAAGCGACCGGGGAGGCAATTCTGTCGCTGGTGGCATGGGCGGGATTTCTCCTCCTGTCCGGCTACGTGGTCGGCGTGATGCGCGACCGCAGCGAGGTGGAAAAGAAGAAAGCCACCCAGCTCAACGTGGAACTCAAGAAAATGCTCCAGGAGGGTCAGAAGGCATATCTCGACAAGAAGCAGTTCAACAAGGAACTCGACCACAGCCGCAAGAAGATACAGGAACTCGATGTCATTATAAGGGGCATGCGCGAGAAGATGCTCGAGAACCTCATTGCGACAATGGACCCGGTCATCGCCAAGATGATATACGAAAAAAAGCTCAAGCCGGAACGCCGGGAGCTTAGCGTCATGTCCGCATCGCTTGCCGGCTTTGATGAGTATACGACCAAGAAGCAGCCCAAGAACGTTGCGCAGACCCTCGACCAGTATCTGAATCAGATAGAGCTTCTGGTGACGGACTTCCACGGGCACGTCGAAGGATACAGCGGCGGGGGGATACTGTGCGAGTTCGGTGCGCCGCTGGAGTTCGAGACGCATGCCCTCCTGTCCGTCATTGCGGCTCATACGATTCACCAGAAGCTGGAGCGGATGCATGCCCCCTGGGAAATCAAGGTGGGCATTGCGACGGGCGCCTCGGTAATATCGCTCGTGGGCAGGAGCCGGAAGAGCTACACGGCGGTGGGCCCGCTCGTGGACGATGCGATGCAGCTGCGCATGCTGTCGAGGCCGGGACGCACGCTCATTGACGCAGAGACTTACAACAGGGTCAGGCACTGCATCGATGCGAAGCTGGTACAGGCCAAGGGCGGGGCGCTCATGCCGGACCTGACGACCCAGATTGAGGATATTGAGCAGACCCTGGCTAAGGAGCCGAAAAACATCGATGCCCTCTCCTGTCTTGGAACACTGTATCTCAAGAAACTGCACGACCCCACGAAGGCGCTGGAGCTTTTCGAGCGGGCGCTCGAGGTGGACCCCGACAACACGGACGTCAAGCTGAGCTACGCCGAGGCGAACATGGCGAAGGAGTCGCGGGCCCGGGTATCGGCGACGATAGGGTCGGGCGCGCCGGTCTACGAGGTGAACGGCCCGCGCAATCCGTTCCTTGACGAGAACAGGCTTCCGAAAAGGTTCTATGAGCGCTACGGAGACGTCGAGAACCTCATTGACATACCGGACGAGCTTATCCTGCCGATAGAAGCCATGGACGGCAGCGTAGGCCACTCGAGGGTCGTGTCGGTGCTTTCTTACGCCATGGCGGAGACTCTCGGCTTCTCGGAGGCCCAGAAGAAGGACGTCCTCGTCGCCGGATTCATACAGGACATAGGTAAGAAGCTGATACCCTACGAGGTGCTGAGCCGCTCGCGCAGGCTGACGGAAGAGGAGTTCGCACAGGTGCGCAAGCATCCGACCGAGGCGGCGCGGGTCCTTTCGTCGGCGGGTTTCAACAAGATGAGCGTGCTCGAAATCGTCGAGCATCATCACGAACGATACAACGGCAAGGGATACCCTCACGGGAAATCCGGGAAGGACATACCGGTCGGGGCCAGGGTGACGGCGGTGGCTGATTCATACGATGCCATGGTGGCGTGGCGTCCGTATCGCAAGCCGTTCGCCAAGGACCAGGCGCTGGAGGAGATAAAGCGCGAAACGCGCACGGGATTCTACGACCCGGCAGTCGTGAAGGCGCTCATGACGATTGTGGATGAGCAGTAGCGGCGCACGCGCGCTGCGGCGGGGATGGGATGTTCAACGCGCACGACGATGTGGCTCTTGTTCAGGCGGCTCTCACGAAGGGAATAGTCCTCGAGGACGAGGTCAGGGAGTGCCGTTACGAGCAGAAGGAGCGGAAGGGAACATCGATTATTTCCATCCTCAGGGAAAGAGAATTCCTGAGCGAGAAGAACTTCATTGCCCTGTTCAAGATGCACGCGGACAGGGAGCTGCGCCGTGCCGTAACGCAATACCTGGATTCCATGCAGGGGAAGTTCTCTACGCGTATGGTCAGGGCCCTTATCGAGGCCGAGGCAACGTACGACCGGCGCATCCGCGGCATATCGCTGCCCGGAGGGCCGGCGAGCTCGCTGCTTGTGTGCTCCGGCTGCGGCACGAAGTACAACACCAGCGCACTGAAGCCGGGCGTCAGCTACAGATGCCGCAAGTGTGGGAACGTGCTCAGGGTTCCGGAGAAGCAGGTCGTAGAGGAGCTTGAGCCGGAGCCGGAACCGGAACTCGAGGAGGCTTTCGATGCGGAAGACCTCGTGGGCACGAGCATCGGGGGCTGCCAGGTAATCGAGAGAATCGGCGAAGGCGGCATGGGCGTCGTCTATCTCGGCAAGCACATGACGCTCGACCGCAGCGTGGCCATCAAGGTTCTCCCGCGAAAGATGACTACCAAGTTTTTCCGCGAGAGATTCCTCGCCGAGTCGAGGGCGGCGGCGCGCCTCATACACCCGAACGTCGTTCAGATTTTCGACGCCGGAGAAGAAAGAGGCAACCCGTATATCATCATGGAATACGTGGAAGGCGCCACGGTAAAGCAGCTTATAAACACGCGCAAGCGGCTCGGCCTTGCGTTCGTCGTCAGGGTCATCAGCGAGGCGGCACAGGGGCTCGGCGCCGCGCACAAGCTCAAGATGGTCCACCGCGACGTGAAGCCAGAGAATATCATGATATCGTTCTCAGGCGAGACCAAGGTAATGGACTTCGGCCTTGCCAAGGACGTAGGAATGCAGGGGGACGTCACCAAGGCGGGAATGCTCATGGGCACGCCCTACTATATGGCTCCGGAGCAGTTCAAGAACGACATGGAGGTGGACCACCGGACCGACATTTACGCGCTGGGCGTCACGCTGTATCACATGCTCGTCGGCAGTCCTCCGTTTGTCGGCGATTCGCCCTACAAGATAATGAACGCGCACCTGAACGAGAGATACAAGTCCGCCCGCGAAGCAAACCCGGAAATCCCTCCCGAACTCGAGGCGGTGCTCGACAAAATGCTCGTCAAGGACAGGCAGAAACGCTACCAGGCCATGCAGCAGGTGGTCAGAGACCTCGAACGCATAGAAATCAAGTCCGAGCAGGACGCCGGGAGCGTGTGAGCCGACCGACGCAACGGCGAACTGCCTGTGGAAACCCAAACTGGACAATCCCTGCGCGCTTGTTTATAATTACACCGGTCGTTAATCCGGGAGAACACATGGAACGCCTCAGGATGGTCCTTCTTCTGGCAGTGCTCGCAGCCTCGCTGGCGCTGCTCTGCGTAGGCCTGTTCGTCACGGAGCACGAGTTTTACGCGCAGGTGGGCAAGAAGGTCGAGCGCTTCAAGACTTCCGACCCCATTCGCATCCGCGAGTGGTCGTTCGCCTGAAGCACCTGAGACCGCCTGTAGGAGGTCATGCGGGCCATGACCACGCGCATCAAACGCCGTATAGTACAGCTTGCAGCAGTCTTCGGGCTCAACTGGTACCTGTTCGCGCCTTGGCTCGGCTATCACACGAGGACCTTCTGCGTGCCCGTGCTCAACTGCTGGACGTGCCCGGCGGCAGCCTTTTCCTGCCCCATAGGCGCTATGGGTACTTCAATGGGCAGCGGCGCGTTCCCATTCTACGCGCTGGGCCTGATGCTGCTTTTCGGCGTGGTCGCGGGTCGGTTCTGGTGCGGGTGGGTCTGCCCGTTCGGGACGCTGCAGGACTACGCCTACAAGCTGCCGACCTACAAGCTGAGAATTCCGCATGTGGCGACTTACGCCCGCTACGTCTTTCTCGTCGGCGGCGTCTTTGTCATACCCTATCTCTACACGACGGGCTCGAACTTCTTCTGGTGCCAGTACTGCCCGGCCGGCCGCATTGAGGCGGGGATTTACGCCAAGTTCATCGAGCCGGCTTGGCCGCAAACGTGGCGGTTCCTTGTCCTCGTCGGCTTCGTGATGTTCATTATCGCGGCGCAGCGCGGGTTCTGCCGGGTCTTCTGCCCCCTCGGCGCCATATTCGGGCTGTGCAACAAAATCAGCCTGTGGCGGGTTACGCTCTCGGGCGAGAAGTGCAAATCGTGCGGCGCGTGCAAAAAGACCTGCCCGGTTGACCATGCCATCTACGAGTCGCCGGACTCGCCCGACTGTATCAGATGCCTCGATTGCAAATCCTGCAAGTTCGAAGCAGTTAGCCACGGTGTTTCCCTGCGAGGTAGAAGAGCCGAAAAACCAGGGCATGAAGCCTCAACGTAACTACTTCCCGGCGGGTACGGTTGTCTTGCTGTCGTCATTGACTCTTTCAGAAGCTTCACGTGTGTATGTGATATCCCACAAATCGGTTGGCAATAGAAATGATTCTTGGGGATAATGGTAAATCAGTTCATAAACCGCCGGCAAACATACGACATCTGGTAGGTTGGTAGGGATAGGCTTGAGGGGTGCAAGAGCAAGCCGGGTTCGCACACGGTACCTGAAACTGGAGCATTCTTGTGGCCACCAGTCGGAATCTTCCCCCGAGAGCTTGTTTTTGGGTACGTAGATTCTCATCCTGTCCCTGTCAATCGTGAGTTTCAGCCTTGCCGTCACGCTGTAGTCCGTTGTTCTGCACACAGATACAGGTTTTCCCGCTTCATCCAATCTTATCTCAATCTTGCCATCTGATCCGGAGACAAGAACCGCTTCGTTCATTATCACAGTCGTGAAAATCTGCATGTCAGTGAATAATATGGAAATGTGAAACTGCACGGAGTCGCGATAAAAGCGTTTTACCAGCTCGATATCTCCGTCAGTCTGTATTTCGAAGACATAATACTTCCCGGACGACAAAAGAGCTATCCTGAGTATCTTCAGCCCATCATAGATGGAGAAAGCATACTTGTTGCTGTTCAGGCCGAGGTATTTTACGTAAGGTGATGTTGGGTGGCAGATATCAAGCGTGGTTCTAGCCCATGAATCAGGTGGTACGAAGACTTTTTCAGACAAGATGCTCTCAGTAGTTGTTGTGCAACCTGCTGCCATTATGAGAATCAGGATAATAGAAATGCATGGTTTTGCCTTCACTTTTTGGCCCTCTACTGTGATTTCTCAATCAGATTTAGACCATTTCATAGGCACTCATTGGAATTATAGCCGCCGCATCCCAGTGATGGCAAACCTGACTCCGTTAGCTTAGTTCTCACGTTCACGGATGCTGTCGAATATCTTACGGGCGTTGTAGCTCGAGCGCACGTAGGGGCCGCTGGCGACGCCGAGAAAGCCCATGTTTTCCGCCTGTTTGCGGTACGCCTCGAACTCGTCGGGATGCACGTAGCGCTCGACCGGCAGGTGCTCCCTGCTCGGCTGGAGGTACTGGCCTATCGTGACAATATCGCACTTTGCACCGCGCAGGTCGGAGAGCAGCGATTCCACCTCGTCCTCAGTCTCGCCGAGTCCCACCATAAAGCCGCTCTTGGTGAGAATGTCGGGATGCTTGCTCTTCACGAGCCGCAGCAGGTCGAGCGAACGCTTATAGTCTGCCATTGACCGCACCGTCGGATAGAGCCGCGGGACAGTCTCGACGTTATGGTTGAAAATGTCGGGCTTGCACTCCGATGCGGTTAAGATGCTCTCTTCTCTCCCCAGGAAGTCGGGGGTAAGAATCTCGACGGAAGCGTCGATTGCGGCGCGGATTTCGCGCACAGTCTCGACGAAGTGGGAAGCGCCGCCGTCGGGCAGGTCGTCGCGCGTGACCGAAGTCACGACCACGTGCTTCAACTCGAGCCTGCGGGCCGCTTCGGCCACGCGGCCGGGCTCGCCGGGGTCGAGCGGCTCCGGGGCGCCGCCGCGAATCGCGCAGAACCGGCAGTTGCGCGTGCAGACTTCTCCCATAATCAGAAACGTCGCGGTCTGGGAGCCGAAGCATTCGCCGAGGTTGGGACAGAGCGCGTTCTGGCAGACCGTGGAAAGCCTGAGGTCGGCGAGCAGCGCGCGCACCCGGTTGGCGTGCCCGCCGGGGGGGATTCTGCGCTTTAGCCAGGGGGGGAATTTCTGCCTGCGAGCCACATTATCCTCGGGAGTTACGCAAATTTCAGGGCCGCGCGGACCAGCGACTGCGTCGTCGCTTCGCCGCCGAGCGCCGAAAGCGCCTTATCGACGGCCTTCTCGGCCGCGCCGCGTGAATAGCCCAGCGACTGCAGCGCAAGGACGGCGTCGATGTACATCTGCTCGCGCTCGTCCCGCTCAGGCGCATCCGCCGCGACAATGGCCTTTATGGGGTCGCGCAGGTCAACGATGATTCTCTCGGCGGTTTTGCGGCCGATTCCCTTTATGCAGGAGAGAAAGGCGGAGTCCGCGCTTTCGACCGCCCGCTTGAACTGCTGGACGCTGCTGCCGGAGAGCACCGCGAGGGCGATTGCCGGGCCGATTCCGGAGACGCCAATAAGCATGCGGAAAAGCTGGCGCTCACCCGGAGTGGCGAAGCCGAAAAGGCGAAGCTGGTCCTCGCGGACGTAAACATGGGTCAGAAGCGTGGTGTCCTGCGTCTCGGAGAGGGCGTTGGAGGTCGAGAGAGGCACTGTCAGGCAGAACCCGACCCCGCCTACGTCGAGCACGACCTCGGTCAGCCCGTGTGCGATTATTCTGCCGGTGAGACGGTCATACACCGCAACGCTCCAGGAGGCTGCGCGCCTGAGCAGGTTTCGCCTTACGACCCCTTGAGCACCAGGCCGTATTCGGCCAGCTTGGTTTTAATCTCGCTGAGCGAGGTCTGGCCGAAGTTCCTGAGCGCATGGAACTCCGCCTCGCTGGTATCGGCAAGCTCGCCGAGCGTCGTCAGGCCGAGCTTCTCGAACGCGCGCCGGCATCTCACGGAGAAAGAAACGGTGCTCAGGGGAGTATCAAGCAGATCTGGCTGCTTTCCCGATTCTTCCGCTTCTTCTTCGACCATGTCTTCCGGCTCCAGACTCCTGCCGTAGTCGTCCGTGCTCATGCCAAGCGTGAGGCCCCTCATGGCCAGAAGGCTCTTTATCTCCGCAAGCGATGTCTCGCCGAAGTTCTTGTAGGACAACAGCTCCGACTCGGTCTTCCTGCTCAGGTCGCCGAGCGTCTTGATATTCATCTTGGCCAGGCAGTTTCGGCTGCGCACGGAAAGCTCGAAGTCCGTAATGGGCGTGTTGAGCACGTGCATGAGCTTGTCCTGCTCCTTTTCCTCCTCTTCGTCGTACACCATGTGCCTGGAACTCTGCGCGTCCTTGAGGAAGAGCCTGGCCCGCTCGTGATTGGGCTTGTCCTCGAGAATCGTCTTGTATATCTGGACGGCCTTGCGGTTCTTTTCCATGTCCTCGTATAGCACGCCGAGATTGAAGAGCACGTTGATGTGCAGCGGCCGGAGCCTGCGTGCGCTCTCGTAAGTCTCGACCGCCTCCTCGTCCATCCCTCTCAGGTCGAGGTTGTACGCCTTGCGGAAATAGGCGAGTATGTTCTCCTGGTCCGCGGCGATTGCATCGTCGTACTTTTCTATCGCCGTGTCCCATTCTCCGGCGGCTTCTGCTATCAGGCCCTGGAGATAGAAGAGGCTGCTGTGCTCCGGATGGCGCGGCTGCCCGTCCTCCACTTTCTGCTCTCTGGCTTCCTCGTCCGTCTCGTCGTCTTCCGCCTGCTCCGCTACTTTCATCTCGGTCCTGAGTGCTTTGACGTCCAGCGGAGGGAGGGCTTTCTCGATCTTGCGCGCGACCTTTTCGCCCTCCTGCACCATCTCCGCCTTTACAGCGGCCTGTGCCCCGAGAAGCTCGAGTTTCATGTTCTGTTTGTACTCTTTCATGCCTTTTGCGGCGGTCTCGTATGCTTCCGCGTATCTCTGCTTTATAATGCACCAGCTTACGTAAGTCAGGTACGCATCGGCGGATTTCAGATGCCTGCTCAGCAGGTCGAGCGCCTCGTCGTCGCGGTCCGCGAACCAGTAGGCCAGCGCCAGCTTGTAAGCCTTGGACGGGCTGCGCCTGGTGGCCGAGTCCGCATCCAGCTTCTCGAGGGCCTTCCTCAAAAGGGTGCGGTTCTTCTCCGAACCGTAGATCAGCCTCCTGAGCTGTTCCACATCCTCGCGCGTCAGGCTGTCCTTGTTCATAATAGCATCGACAGTGACCGAACTGTTCTCTTCCATGTAATCAACACCTCCCGGGCGGCATGATTTTCCGGACTAAACCCTGATTACGTCGAGCTGGCCTTCGTTGAACAGCTCGACGAAACTCTCCACAAGCACCGGGTCGAACTGAGTGCCTGAGTTGTTTTTTATCTCCTCGATGGCCTGTGCCGCGTCCCACTTCTCCCTGTAGGGCCGCGCCGAGGTCATTGCGTCGAACGCGTCCGCGACCGCGATAATCCTCGATACGAGCGGTATCTCCTTGCCCTTTAGCCCCTCGGGATATCCCTTGCCGTCGAACCGCTCGTGGTGCGAGAGTATCTTGCGCGCGAAATTCTTCGATATCTTGCCCGTGATGTTCGAGCCTATGGTCGGGTGCATCTTCACCGTCTCGTACTCGCTGACCGTAAGCCTGCCTTTCTTGCGCAGAAGCGAGTCCTTCACGATTACCTTCCCGATATCGTGCAGGAGACTGCAGATGCGAAGCTCCCCCTTCTCTCTGGTCGGGATGTTTATCTTGTCGGCTATCATCATGGAGTAGCGCATGACCCGCAGCGAGTGGCCGTGCGTGTACGGGTCCTTCTCTTCGAGGAACCGGACGCATATCTCGGCCAGCTTGGCGAAGCTCTCGTCGGTCACCCTGCGCGGTATCGCCAGGGCCGCGATATTAACCAGCGGCTGGAGCTTGCTCATGTCAATCTGGCCGAAATCGCCTTCCTGCATGTTCTGGATTTCGACCACGCCGATAAGCTTCTCGAACGCCACGAGCGGCATGCAGATAAGCGACTTGGTGTTCTTGTCCACCTCGGGCGCCTTGAGGTCTTCCTTCGCGCATATTCTGGCGAAGCATTCCGGGTCATCCTGGATGTTGCAGAAAGTGACGGCTTCCTTGTTGTCGGCCACCCAGCCGATAATGCCGTCGCCGCAGCGTATCCTCGTCCCCTCGTCCATGTCCACCTCCCGCCCGACCGCCTTCGCCACGGAAAGCTCGTTCGAGTTGGATTCGAGCAGGAAGAAATAAGTCAGGTCCGCGCCGAGGAACGCGTTCAGGTTGCGCCCGATGTCTTCGAGGCAGTCCTCGAGGTTGTACTTGTCCAGGTTGGTAATTATTTCCTCGACGAGTTCTTTCAGGCTCAACGTGGTCTCGCTCCCCTGACTAAGCTCCATGGGTGTACTCCTTGTATGTTATGCGCAAATTATACATGGGCGCGGGGGCTGTGTCAATATCTGCACAGGATTGCTGTGCTCAGGACTCGGCGAAGATGTTGCGTATTTTCTTGATTCTCAGGCGGCCCGCCTCCGCGGGAGTCAGCCCCAGAAGCTCCTGCGCGACCTGCGAAGCCCGTATTTGCAGCTCCCGCAACACGTTGAGCGTGATTTCCACCTTGCCGTCCTCGCGAAGCTCGACGGAGTCCACGAAGTCGCGCATGTTCACCCGGCGCACCTTGCCCTTGCGCTCCTTGGTGAACGGTATCTCCCGCTTTCCCATGAACCCGTCGATGCGCCCGCGCAGCTCTTCGGCGGCGAACTCGCGCCCCGAAGACGCGGGGTCGATGCGCCACTTGATTTTCGTGACGGACGCCGTTATGGATGGCGCCCTCGGGCTTATCAGCCGGGCGTTGTACAGGACCACGCCCTCCGGCATCCGGGCATTCGCGCGCTCGACGAGTTCGCCCGCGTCCATCGATTCGACGAGGTCCACGTCGAGTATCTCCGCCGTGCTTTCGACTCCCAGCGGAACCGGCGAGCTGTACGACATCCGCGGCTCCGGGCTGAACCCCGACGAGTAGCGAAGCGGCAGCTCAGCGCGCCTGAAAGCGCGCTCGATTATGCGCTTGAGCTCCAGGTGGCCGAGGAAGGCGGCCTTGCCCGTCTTGGTGTAGGTCGCGCGATACCTGAAGGACATGTTGCGGTACCGCGGCGGCTTTCGCTCGCGCGCCGTTATGGGCTTCACTTCGCGCAGGTACTCGCTCGGCTTCTCGCCCTCGTCGAGGTCGCACGGCCCGCACCGCAGGCACCCTTCGAGCCTGCAATCCGGCGTGCGCTCGCCTGCGTGCGCCTTCTCCCTTTCGCGCAGCAGGAAGTCCCTGTCCGCGCCCGCGCAGAGGTGGTCCCACGGTAGCGGCGCCTCCGGGTCGCGCTCCGCCTGGTAGTTTTGCGGCTCTATTGCGGTTTCGGCGAACGCCTTGCTCCAGGCATCGCCGTTGTAATGCTCGCTCCACGAGTCGAACCGCGCCCCGTGGCGGTGGGCCGCCAGTATCGCGCCCGAGATGCGCCGGTCGCCCCGCGAGAGGACGCCCTCGAGCGCGCTCAGCGCCGGCTCGTGCCACTTCAGCCTCACGCCCGACTTGCGAAGCGCATTCTTCAGGAATGCTATTTTCTCGCGCGACTCTTCGAGGTCCGCCTGCCTCTCCCACTGGAACGGCGTGTGCGCCTTCGGCACGAAAGTCGAAACGCTGCACGTGACGTTCGCCTTGCGGCTGACCGAAAGCCCCTCCCGGCGCACCCGGCGGCACAGGTCCGCGATGGCCCCGAGGTCTTCCTCCGTCTCGGTCGGCAGGCCGACCATGAAGTAGAGCTTCACGTGCGTCCAGCCCATCGCGAACGCGCGCCTCGCGCCCTCCAGAAGCTCTTCTTCCGTGCCGGCCTTGTTGATGACGGCCCGCAGCCGCTCCGTGCCCGCTTCCGGCGCGAGCGTAAGGCCGGTTTTCTTGAGCCTGCTGAGTCGCTCCAGTCGCTCCTGCGTAAGCGCCCCTACCCGCAGGCTTGGCAGCGAAATCGAGACGTTCCGGTGCAGGCACAGCGGCATCAGCGCATCCATTAAATTGTCGAGGTTCGTGTAGTCGCCCGTCGAGAGCGACAGGAACGAGACCTCCTCGAACCCGCTCGCCGACAGCGCCTCGGCGACGCCCTCGTAGAGCTTCTGCGGGTCGCGCTCGCGCACCGGCCGGTACGTCATCCCCGCCTGGCAGAAACGGCACCCCGCAGTGCACCCGCGCGCAACCTCGACCGACAGCCTGTCGTGCACAAGCTCCGTGTTGGCTATCAACGGCTTCGCAGGCAGCGGTGAGGCATCCAGGTCGCGCAGCCAGCACCGCGTCACCTTCTCGTAACCCTTCTTGAGCGCCTTTACGCCCCGGAACTCCTTGCCCTCGTAGACAGGCTCGAAAAACGACGGGATATACACGCCCTCCAGCCTGCTCAGCGCTTCGAGCAGTGCTTTCTTCTCCTTGCCGGATTTGCGCCACTTCCTGAATTCCTCGACAATCTTTCCCGCAACCTCCTCGCCGTCGCCCAGCACCATCGCGTCGAAGAATTCCGCTACAGGCTCGGCGTTGAAGACTGCGCTGCCGCCTCCAATCACAAGCGGCATGTCCTCCCCGCGCTCCGCCGCAAGTACCGGTACGCGCCCGAGTTGCAGCGTCTCGACTATGTTGGTGTAGCAGAGCTCGTGCGGGATGGTGATTCCCACGATGTCGAAGTCCGCAAGCGGCGTCTCGGTTTCGAGGCTGAAAAGCGGGAGGTCGCGCTCGCGCAGCAGGTCGGCCATATCCGGCCAGGGCGTGAAAACGCGCTCGCAGCAGGTGTCGTCGCGGCTGTTGAGCACGTCGTAGATTATCTGCAGGCCGGTGTGGCTCATGCCGACTTCGTAGACGTCCGGGAAGATGAACGCGAAGCGCACATCGACGGACGCCGGGTCCTTGCGGACCATGTTCGTCTCGCCGCCGATGTACCGGCTCGGCCTCTGCACGAGCGGGGCAAGCTCTTCTATCACGCGTTCTCTCCCACAGCCGGAAACGCGCGATAATACCAGCCCCCCGCCCCCAAGTCAACCCCGGCCGCGACAGCGCAGAATGCGAGACATGTACTCGTCACATGTCGCCAGCATGCAGGGGCATCGAATCAAGGCAGGCTACCTTTTCTCTTCCCGGATTTCGTCGATGGTCTTGCCGCCCTCTGAACGCAGGAGTTCTATCATCTCGTCAGTCTTTGCATAATCCATAGGTGTGCAGAAGACCTCGTCCAGGTCATTTACGTCCGCACCTTCGCGGATGAGAAACTCGGCAATCTCAAGATGGCCACAGCTTGCGGCAGTATGTAGAGGAGCATCATGGAACCTCCGGTTAGGATTCACATCAGCTCCTGCGGAAACAAGGATTTCAACAATCTCCCTGTGCCCCTGAGATGTTGCCAGGTACAGGGGAGAACAAGCGCTACCGTAGTATTGACTCACGTTTCCTGCATTGACATCAGCACCCATGCGGATGAGAATCTCGACGGTTTCCTTATGCCCTCGCACTGCGGCAGCTCCCAGCGGCGTCACGTACCTGCACGGCAGGTTCACTATGGCGCCCTCATCCGCCAGCGCCTGCACCATCTCCCAGTCCCCGCGCTCTGCGGCATACCAGAGCGGAGTTCTCCGCTCGGAATCGTGCGAATTCACAGAGACGCCGGATGCGAGCAGCGCCTTGACTTCCGGCATATTACCAGCCTTTATCGCTTCCAGAAGAGATTCCACTTTCTCAGCTTGGCTGGAGTCATCGCCGGTGCTGATACAGTCTTCGGCCTTTTTGGCACATGCAGCACAGACAGTTGCTATCACCACTATGCAGGCGAGCTTCCTCATCGCATCCCCCATATGATGATAGACAATCTACCACATTGATGTCACAGGCTTGTCACATGCGGAAGGTCTTACTTGTCTTTTTCTTCAAGTTCCTTGCCGGTCTTCGCGCCGTGCTTGAGGAGAAGTAGCTTCATTTCAGCGGTCTTTGCAAGGTCAAGCGCAGTCCGGTCACAGGCATCCTTCTCGTTGATTTTGCAGCCTCTTGATATCAGCAGTTCCGCGATTTCCCTGCGCTCGAGTTCCACGGCGCGCTGCAGAGGTGTTCTGCTGTATTCCCAGTTCGCCTCCGTTCCGGAATTGAGGTCCGCGCCCTTTATGGCCAGCAGCTCGACGATGTCTTTATGCCCTTGTTCGACTGCAATGTACAGCGGCGATGCAATAAAGTGGAGCCCATTGACGTTGGCATTGTGGGAGATAAGGATTTCCGCGACATCTCTGTGATCCCGCAACGCTGCAACGTGGAGGGGCGTGCCCAGGTTGCAGCACCACGAGTTCACATCGGCCTTGTTCTCCACCAGGAGCGCGGCAGCTTTGATGTTCCCGTTGTTGGCGGCGAAGTGGAGCGCGGTCAGATCCTGCTTGTCTTTCATATCCACCTTGTTCCCGGCGGCAATAAACGCTTTCATGCCCCCGGTATCCCCGACCATGGCGGCTTCGACAAGATTCTCGGGATTCCTGGAAAGCCTACCCCCGTAACCGGCCACCAGCAGCACAATCCCCGGCTTCCCGCTTACCAGCGCCGTGTCCAGCGGGGTATTCCCGTTGTCATTGGCCGGATTCGGGTCTGCACCTTTCGCCATGAGGAGGTCTGCGAGCTTCTCGTATTCTCGCTGGACTGCATGGTGCAGCGGGGTCATGCCTTTCGTGTCCCTTGCATCGGGGTCTGCACCGCCCCGGATCATGAGTTCAACAGCCTTGCTCTGCCGCTCAATGTCGAAGGAAGAGCTGACCAAGCACCCATAAGCTGCTCTGTGCAGAGCTGTCATTCCCTGCGCGTCGGTTATCCGGAAGTCGGCACCGTGCTCAAGAAGGTACTCGACAACTTCCGGGTGGCCGTTCTGCACCGCCCAGAGCAGGGCTGTGGTGCCGTTCTCGTGCTTCTTGTCCAGGTCGGCAGCATGTGACAGGAGAAGTATGACGAGTTGCTCGTCCCCGCCGCCGCTGTCCCATTGCTCGAACAGTCTGGCCAGCCACTTGTCCGCGTCTTTCGCGCTGAGTTCGGCGCCGCCAGCAAGAAGCAGCTTCGCAAGGTCGAACCAGTTGCCGTACATGGCGCGCTCGAACAGGGTTGTCCCGGAGCGGGTTCTGCAATTCACATCCGCGCCTTCTGCAAGAAGTTCCGTGACCTTGTCGAGATTGCAGTTATCAACTGCCTGCAGCAGAGCATCCCGTTGCACTTCCGCGTTCTGCGGGTTATCCTTTTCTCTGCCCCCGCAGGTGGGCAGGAGGAGCAGAATTGTCAGTATGCAGAATGTCTTCTTCATAACAGCCACATTATAACACAATGTGTGGCGGAAAGCAAGGATGAAGTCGGGATGACGGGGCAGGGGGCTGGTCAGGGCTTTTTCAGCAGCGGCAGGAGCTGCTTTTCCATCAGGTAGTGGTAGCTCAGCAGCCGGCCATCCAGCATCATTGCGTAGACCCCGAACGGCGTCGGTGACCACCTGCGCACGTCCTCCAGGCTGTTCATCTCGACGACGCGGCACCTGACGCTGGCCTTCTTCGCGGCGCTCTGCGCGAGAAGGACGGCATCGTCGATATACGGGCACTGGTCGGAGCGCAGGATGGTCAGGCCCTTGCCGAAGCGCCGCTGCGACTCTTCCGGGTTGTGGGAAAATTTCGGCGCGGGGCCTTTCCCGAGCCGCTTGACATAAAGGGAAAACGGCGCAGCTTCGTCCACGCGCTCGAAGCCGTGCTTCTCGTAGAGCTTCCTGCCGGCGAGCCAGTTTCCCTCGCTCGTGACGACGGCGACGCCGCGCATCTGCGATTTTTTCGCATCCCGCAGGCACTCGTCGAGCAGCGCGGCCCCGAAGCCCTTTCCCTTGCTCCTGCCGACCACCCACAGGCAGTGGATGAACATCCACCCGGCGGCGTCGACCGCCCGCCACGCTTGCTCGCCGGGCGCGTACTCGATGAATCCCCTGTCGGGCAGCTTCAGGAGCTTGAGGCGCATCCCCTCCCTGAAGCGGGCCTTCACCCATCCGAGCTTGCGCTGGTATCCCTCGGAGCGCTTCTTGCTCATGCAGCAGAAGAAGCCGTGGGCATCGACGTTGGATTCGTTGACATCTATTATCTTCACGAGGACAGATTACCGTAATGTGCGGCTGAAAGCAAGGCCAATATCGGGAGTATCGGGTGGGCGGCGCCGGATGCCGTGGAGTGCGGGCCGGTTGATTTGTCTTGCATTGCGGGGCATCTCAAGTTAACGTTCTGTTCGACGGGGTGCCACAGTCCGGAAGGATGAGATATGAAGCCTGCCGGTCGAAGAGGCCTGGACACCAGTTTCCTCCGAAAGGCCGAACAGGAGGATACCGGGCGGATTCAGCACAGCAAGCCGTTCTTCCGCTCCAGGACCAAAATCGGGGTGTTCTTCGCCACGTTCCTGATTTTTCTCTGCGTAGAGGTCGCCGTCGTCTACATCATGTACTCGAACTCGCGCAACGCCATCGCGGAGGCCCAGGGCAAGAGGCTGCTGTCGGTGGCGGAGGCCGCGGACGCCGCAGTCGGCTCCTTCGTGAGGAGGAAGTCACCCCAGCAGGTGATTGATTCCATGCTGTGGCGCATTCGCGAGTCCAACCACCTTGAGGAAATAGTCATACTCGATGGGGACGGACGCGTGATGGCGAGCACGTGGGGCGCCTCCCGGGGGACGCCGTCGAGCGTGTTCGCCACATCGCCCGATGTCGTACGCAGGGCGTTTCAGACGGGGAAAGAGCAGAAAGAGTCTATCAGCATTCTCGGAGTGCCCTACAGGAGGGTATATTACCCCATCAAGCACGAAGGGAGCGTGCTGGGGGTACTTTTCATTGATGCATACGACACGCTGCCGGAGGCGCTCGAGGCGATTGAGAGGCCGTTCTGGCTGGGAATAGCCGCGAGCTTCGCCGGGGCTCTCGCGCTCGGAGTGCTGATGATGGGGCTGACCCGGTTGCTGGAAAAGACCAGGCGGGAGATTCTGAGCATCGAGCGCCTTGCTACGGCGGGCGAACTCGCCGCATCCATCGCCCACGAAGTCAAGAATCCCCTCAGCACGATTCTCTCGACCACGCAACTGCTGCAGCTCGACGAGACCATGGCAAAAGAGAGCAGGGACTTCCTCCAGGCGATAGAGGAGGAAGTCCGCAGGGCGACTGACCACCTGGACTCCTTTCTCGACCTTGCGCGGGACATGCCGCTGAAGTGTTCGCGCGAAGACATCCGGGAAATAGTAAGCAGCACGGCGGAGTTGTTCGCGGCAAAGGGCAGGCAGGCCGGGGTGGAGGTTCGAACCATCTTGCCGCCTGACCCCCTCCACGCGGATGTGGATCGCCGCAAGCTCAGGCAGGTGCTTGCCAATCTGCTGCTCAACTCCGTGGAGGCGCTGACCGGCCGGACCGGGGGATTCATCACGATAACTGCGAGCCGGACCGGGGAGCCGGAGAGCGTTACAATCGAAATCAAGGACAACGGGCCGGGAGTCCCGGAGGATATTCAGGACACGGTGTTCGAGCCGTTTTTCTCGACGAAGCAGTCCGGAACGGGGCTGGGGCTTGCCCAGGCCAGGCAGGTAATCGGGCGCCACGGCGGTACGATTGAGCTTTCGTCGTCGCCGGGGAAGGGCACTCTCGTGACCCTGAAGCTTCGCGCCGCGGAAAAGGGAGTGCAAGATGCGGATACTGATAGTCGATGACGAAGAGCGTTTTGCACGGATACTGTGCCTCGCGCTCCAGGCGAGTGGGTACGGTGAGATTGACACGGCCGCGAGCGGCGAGGAAGCCGTCGAGAAGGTTCGCGTGAAGCCGTGCGACATCCTGGTGACGGACCTGCGCATGCCGGGGATGAACGGTCTGGAGTTGTCAGCCGAGGTGAAGCGGCGCACGCCCGGCACGGATGTCATCCTGATGACCGCTTTCGCGGACGTGGAAACTGCCAGGGAAGCCTTAAAGCGGGGTGCGCTCGACTACCTTGTGAAGCCGTTCGACAATTCGGAACTTGTCGCGCTGATTGCGCAGGCGGAAGCCCGCAGGAACCTCAAGCACATGGGTGAGCCCCGGGATGAATCCGGGGTCATTTTCGCCGGCATGGTGGGCGTCAGCCCCGGCATGAGGAAGCTTTTTAGAAGCGTCGAGAAGGCAGCGCGACACGATTCGACCGTGCTGATTCTCGGTGAAAGCGGAACGGGCAAGGAGCTTGTGGCGAGGGCTATTCACAGCCTGAGCAGTCGTCACCGGGGACCGTTCATTGACCTGCACTGCGCCGCAATCCCCGAGGCTCTTCTCGAAAGCGAACTCTTCGGTCACGAGAAAGGTGCCTTCACCGGGGCAGTCGCGCAGAAGCGCGGGAGGCTGGAGATTGCCGCGGGCGGGACAGTCTTCCTCGACGAAATCGGGGAGATGCCGCTTGCGCTCCAGCCGAAGCTCCTTAGATTCCTGCAGGAGCACCGGCTGACCAGAGTCGGCGGCACGGAGTCTTTCAACGTCGATGTCCGGGTCGTTGCCGCGACCAACAGGGAACTTGGAGAAGAGATAAAGAAGGGCAACTTCCGGCAGGACCTATACTACAGGCTCGATGTAATGAGGATAGAAGTGCCGCCGCTCAGGGAGCGCCCCGGGGACGTGGAGCCGCTCGTCCGCCATTTTCTCAGGACCAAGGGGAGCGCCGCGGATGCAGTCAGCACTAAAGTCCTCGATATCCTGAGACTGTACGAGTGGCCTGGGAACGTGCGCGAACTCGAGAACGTCATCGAGCGCGCGATACTGGAAGCAGAGGGAGAACCTGTTGGCGTTATGCACCTGCCGCCAGGCATCGCCGGCAAGGCGGAACAAGATGCATCCGAGGCGCCGATTCTAGCCGAAGGCGGACTGGACCTCGCGGACAACGAGAGACAGCTTATCGAGAGGGCGCTTCGGGAAGCCGATGACAACAAAAGCAAGGCCGCAAAGCTGCTAGGAATCACCAGAAGAAAGCTCTATTCGCGCATGAAACTGCTGGGAATGGACACCGGGGCGGAGTAGCCCGGTGTACCTCAGCGTACGGTTTAACTGTACGTTAAAGTACAGTCCGGACTTGCGGAACGCGTCAGCTTAAAATGCCGGCATCTGGCAAGACCACGTAACCCCCTGTCACGCAATATGTTAAAAAAACTTCTAAAATGCCGCGGAGTTCTGGCACGCCCATTGCTTATACATTTCACATGCAAAACGGACAAACCTTTATGGAAGGAGGGTAGTTGTGAAGAAGTTATTGTTCGGACTGGCGGTGCTGGCATTTATTATGACGCCGGCAATGGCAATGGCGCAGGATGAGCCTGATATTCCGGTTCCACCCGAGATGCCGAAGATGCCAGAGATGCCAGAGATGCCGCAGATGCCTGTGATGCCGGAAATGCCGGAGCTTCCCGAGCTTGACCAGGAAGCGCTCGAAGAAGCGATGGCAGCCATTGAAGCTGCCCTTGACCGCGCAATGCAGGCTCTTGAGGAAGCCCTTGACCGCGCGGAAAAGGCTCTTGAGGAATTGCTGGCGCAAATGCCTGAAATGCCCGAGATGCCTGAAATGCCTGAAATGCCTGAGATGCCTGAGATGCCTGAGATGCCTGAGATGCCTGAGATGCCTGAGATGCCCGAGATGCCCGAGATGCCCGAGATGCCTCAAATACCTCAAATACCTCAAATACCAGAAATCCCCGAGATACCTGATTGGCCGTAGGGGTGGGAACCGAACCTTTGAACATCTCTTTAAAAGATACGGGTCGGAGGGGCAGCGTGAGCTGCCTCTCCGATTTTATATCAGCCCCCATATACCGGGAGTGTCGTTATTGCTTCCGTGGTGGGATTCGATGAAACTGCGGGAGACAAGAAGATGAATACGCCTGTCAGAAACGGAGTGTTTCGTCTGCCGAGCGGGGATTCGCTGCTGCTTGTCGCCGTGCCTTTTCTTTTGCTGGGAATTGCAGTGGTCGCGGCTGCAATTGCAGGATGCAACCACAACAAGAACGATGCCACCCCGGACACTATCCCGGGTGAGGTAAGTCCGGAAAGTGCGCGAAAATCGCCGGTTAGCCCCCGGGATGCGGAGTCCGGGAATGCAGCGGCCAAATCCGCTGGCAGGACGGTGCAGAAGGCGGAAGACCGGTTTCTTGCTGCTTTTCAGGCGCAGAAGTACGAGGATGCGCTTGCCATTGTGGAGAAGAAGTTGGCGAAAGACCCGAACGATGGCGTGCAGATAACCTATCGTGGTGCATGCCAGGCGGCGCTGGAGAAATACGAGGCGGCGGTCGAGTCGTTTCGCCTTGGAGAGGCCAAGGCGCCGAAAGGCTTTGTGGACAAGACAAGCCTGTACCTGCGCGCACTGTCCCTCTTCAGCACCAAGATGTTCTGCCGGTCGCAGACCATACTGGACAGGCTCGCGAAGATATTCCCGCACAGCCATTCGGCCGAACAGGGCCAGAAGCTCGCGCTGCAGATAGAAAAGCGGCTGGCCCGGGGCGTCAAGGAAAGTAATCTCAACTGGTATCTGCACCAGGGGCTTCAGGCCTACGCGGCGGCCCGGCCGGCGCTGACTGCGGAGTATCTCGGGGAGTATTTCCTGCTTGCGGGACGCATCAAGAGCGAGAAGTACCTCAAAAATCCCGACGCCAACTTCGCCCTCGGCGGAGCGAGCATTGAGCTGGGTGACCTGCCAGAAGCGCTGCGGCGGCTCGAGAAGGTGCCGGTGGAACACAACGGCTACAGGGCCGGCGTAATGCTGGCTATTGCGCTGAAGGCGAAAGGGGATGGCAAGCGGGCGCGGGAGATTCTCTCGATTGTGGCCGAGAAGGCGCCGAAGGAAGATGTCCGCAAGCGGGCTCGAAAATACCTTTCCAGGTGGCCGGCCGAATCGGGGGAGTAGCTTCATGAGATGGCTCCTGTGCATGGCCGTCCTGATTCTCTTTGTCACCCGTGCCGCCGCACAGGAGAACGAAAGCCTTGACAAGCTGATCTCCGAGGGAGCGCGGCAAATGAGCGAGGCGGACTGGCCGGCGGCCGAGCGCTCTTTCCTCAAGGCCGTCGTTCTCAGCCGCGGGCATCCCGACCTGACCGCGCTGCTCGGTGTGGCGAGATTCCACCAGGGAAAGTACGAGGAAAGCGCGCGCGACTTCGAGTCCGCCCTCGCCGGCGGCACGAAGTACAAGTCGCGGGTGCTTTACTACCTGTCACTGGCCCATGTGAATCTCGGACACAGGGAGCAGGCGAAGCAATACACGGGGCGGCTGCTGGCCGAGTTTCCCGAGTCGAGCGAGGCCCGAAAGGTCAAATCAGGCGCGTACACGCGCGGCCCTGCCTCCGGGAAGGGCGCTGCCGGGCTCGACAGGTGGGAGGTCGTTTTTCTCCAGGATGTCGACAGCGACAGCAACGCGCCGCGAGTGGCGCACGGAGACAGCGATACGCTGCTCTTCACGTTCTTTTCGGCCAAGTTCAGGGCGAGGCCTCTGCCCCTGAATATCAAGGCATCCTTCTTCTGGCGCAATTTCTCGGATCAGGACGAGCTTGACTTCATGGGAGTACAGGGCACCATCGAGGGCGAATTCAATCTGTCGGGAAGAGACATCCTGTTGCCTGCAGTATCGCTGCAGCAGCTCTGGCTGGACGAAAAACAGTACGAGGGCAAGTTCCGGTACGAACTACTCTGGAAAAGGGACTGGGGCAGGCGGTGGTTCACAGACCTGGAGCTGAAGCATGGCTCCAGCGAGCATGACAAGGTTGAGTATGAAAGCTTCGACGGTGAGCAGTCCTCCGGGCGCTTCAGGCTGTGGTTCGACTGTCTCCAGTTCAAGCCCCTTACGCGTATCAGGCTTACGGGCGGGTTTAGCCGGGAGACGCTGGATGAAGATTTCCTCTCGTACGACTCGTGGACTGCGGGCATTGAAACACGGCTTTCACTCCCATGGCGGGTGACCGCTGAGCTGAAGGCGGGCTACTCGGAGCGGCGGTACCACGAGGTGAATCCCGACTACAGCCTTCGCCGCGAGGACGAGCGCACGACGGTGGAAATCTGCGTGCTCAGACCGGTCAGCCGGTGGCTCTTCCTGCGGCTTAATGCTTCCTGGCTTGCGAGCCGCTCCAACGTTGAGCGCTATACGTACAACGAAACGGTGTACGGAATAGGCCTTCTTCTAATGTTCTGAGCCTGCCTGCCGGGCCGCCGATGTTGCCACCGGAGAAGTATTCGTGTATCATTTCCGGCATGGGAGATGTTCCTGACAGCCGTCCGTGGTTCCGGTTCTGGCCCGAGGGCGTGCCGCGCTCGATTGACTATCCCAATGTCGCGCTGCCCGGACTGCTGGCCAGCGCCGCGAAGCGCTCAGCCGGCGGTGTCTTCCTCAAGACGGAATCCTCGCAGTACACTTTCGCTGAAATAGATAACATGTCTTCGCGGCTGGCGGCCGCGCTCGCGCGGCTCGGCCTGCGGAAGAGCGATAGGGTCATGCTTGTCATGCCCAATATCCTGGAGTTCGCCGTCTGCTTCTACGGCATCCTGAAAGCCGGGGGCGTCGTGACTGCCGCGAACCCGCTGTCCAGGGAGGCGGAGCTGAAGTTCCAGCTCGCCGACTCCGGCGCGGAAACGGCGATTATCCACCAGGCGCAGCTCGACTCCGCAGCGTGCATTGTCTCCAGCCTTTCGAAGGACAGGGTCATTGTCATAGGCGATGCGGACCACGGTTTCAATCGCTTCTCGCAGCTTCTTGAAGACGCGCGACCTGCGGAGCTGCCGCGCATTGACCCCACCGGGGATGTCGCCGTCCTGCAGTACACGGGCGGGACGACAGGGATGCCCCGGGGCGCCATGATGACGCATCGCAACCTCGTGGCCAACGCCGTCCAGAACGCGACCTGGTTCGGCTGGCAGCCGGGCGAGGTCGTCATGGGGACGCTCCCGCTCTATCACACGTGGGGCTGCTGCGTCTGCCTCAACTCGCCTCTGCACGTGGGCTGCTCCGTGACGCTCATGGAGAGGTTCGACCCCGCCCGGGCGCTGGCGCGGGTCGAGCGCGACAGGGCTACCGTCTGGTATGGCGCGGCGACCATGTTCAACATGCTGCTGCAGGAGCCGTCGCTTCCCAAGCGGGATATTTCGTCCCTGCGCTACGTGAAGGCGGGGGCAATGCCCGTGCCGGAGGAGGTCCGCAGGCAGTGGAACGAGACGACCGGCGTGCCGCTCGTGCTCGGGTACGGCCTGTCCGAAGCCTCGCCCGAGACGCACGACAGCCCGCCCGGCCGCGTCAAGCCCGGCACGGTGGGCATCCCGCTTGTAGACACGGATGCGAGAATCGTGGATGCCGAGACGGGCGGACACGAGCTGCCGCCGGGCGAAACGGGCGAGCTTGTAATAAGGGGCCCGCAGGTCATGAAAGGCTACTGGCGCGAGGAGCATGGCGGGCACGCCGGGCTGCGCGACGGCTGGCTCTTCACCGGCGACATAGCCGAGATGGACGGGGAGGGCTACTTCTACATCCGCGACCGCAAGAAGGACCTCATCAAGTACAAGGGCTACAGCGTGGCGCCGGCCGAGGTCGAGAACGTGCTTTTCGAGCACCCGGCGGTCCGCGAATGCGCCGTCGTGGGCAGACCCGACCCGGTCGCGGGCGAAGTGCCGAAAGCCTACGTCGTGTGCCTGCCGGGGCGGACGGTCGAGGCACGGGAGCTTATGGAGTTCTGCGCCGGGAGAATCGCCCCCTACAAGCGCGTCAGGGAAATCGAGTTCATTGACGAGATACCCAAGAACCCGGTCGGCAAGGTGCTGCGCCGCCTGCTGCGCGACCGCTGAAAAAGAGTACGCTTTCCCCTGTCTTACGGCATGTCCGCGCGCCTGACGCAGTCGAACGTCCCGGTTATAACGACGGTCAGGCCGGACGGGTTGGCCCCGTTGTACTCATCGGCCGTGATGGAGAACGTGCCCTGGACTCTCTCGCCGACCGCGCCGACCACCGTAACCGTGACTGTCCCGCTGGTGTGGCCGAGTGACTGCATGGCCGCATATACCTGGCCGGTGTCGTCGGAGCAACTGAAAACGGCCGTTCCGCCCTCTATCGTGTAAGGTCCAGGGGTGCTGCCGGCGAAGGTCAGGACCATGTCCGGGTCGCTGCCGTTTATGGCTGTGATAGCCATCGAGTTCGGGTCGATGGGCGGGCTGCCGGTTACGTAGTACTGCGCGTTGGCTCCGTGGACGTCCTTGTAGGTTATGTTAATCGTACCGTCGATAATCATTGTTATAGTGTTGCGGTTGATTAGTAGTACATCATCGCTCTTCTTCTTGCAGGAACCTACCAGGCCCGCGCACAACACGAGGACAACAGTTACTAAAACAATCCTGTACATGAAATCCCCTCCGACAAGGCGTGCCCGCAAACATCCCTCGTCCCTCGACAAGACATTACCACAACGATAACACCTGCGCAACCGGATTTTCCGCCGCGCTTGCCTGCACGGGGTTTGTGTGCTATATTGCCGATAACTCCTGAGGCTCCGATATGTCACCCGTGCCGAAGGTGCGATGCAGAGGAGGATGAATGCCGGCAAGCGATGCGAAGAGTCTGGTTCTGAACTACATAGAGCAGGTCTGGAACGGCGCTGACCCGGCGGCTTTCGACAGCCTTGCCGGTCCGTCCTATGTTTACAGCCTCGGCGGCCAGCCGCCGCTGAACAGGGATGCCATGAAGCAGTTCCTGCAGGCGGTTCGTGTTGCATTCCCGGACTGGCGGGCCGAGGTCGAAGATATTATCGCGGAAGGCGAGACCGTTGCGGTGCGATGGACCTGCAGCGCTACCCACGAAGGCGTGTTCCGCGGCATTCCTCCGACCGGCAGGCGCATTTCCACGTGCGGAATCAACATTTACCTGGTCAAAGACGATAAAATATCGCGGGAATGGGAGCAGATGGACTCGCTCGGCATGCTCCAGCAACTGGGCGTAATCCCTCCGCCGAAAACACTATAGGCGTGAGCCTGATTTGCATCGCAACCGCAGCAGGAACCTTCTTGCTCATAATCCGCAAGCTTTCCGCTTGAAGGTTTGCATCCGGAGTTCACTACCGCCACCCGAAGATAAGAATGGCCAGGGCTGCAGCCAGAACAGCATACACGAAGATACTGTAGAAGTACGACGGGCTGTCATAGGTCCGCAGCCGCCAGCTCAGCTTGACGCGATACTTGCGCCCACACTCGGGGCACGTCGTTTCCACGGGGTCATGGCCGAAAAAGCCGAATATCACGAGAGGGCCGAGCAGGAAAAAATCCACACAGAGCGATGTTACCGCTCCTTCCAGAGTCAATTCGCCATCCACAAGGACTGCTCTTGTCGTGCCGCAGTCCGGACATGTACATTCCACCATCTACCTCATGGCAGCGTTCAACTCTGTGGAGTTTCTTCAGACTTCTGCATGTTCTTGAAGTATCTGCATATGATTCGCGCGTTCAGGAGCGACCATCCGACGAGAAACGCGCCGAAAGGCAGCAGCCAGAAGCTCAGGCACGGCTCTTCGAGCCACGTTATCGGATGGAAATGGAACAGGGACAGAATCCATTGCGGCATCGGCTCGCGCGAATCTACGAGACATGCAGTCAGGAGAAAAGGCACCGCAGGCGCGAGGACAAGATATAGAACCGCTGGCAGGATAATGCCGCGAAGTAGAGGAAACGCCTCGCCAGCAACTTTTCTTCTCAGGATTAGCTCCCTTAGTGGAATCACGATAACGGTTGCCAGGGGCAGGGTATACACCAGCAGAACTACAGCCAGCACGAAATACACGACTCCGAACGAAAACAGCCTGTTGGCCGTTAAGGAGAATCCCTCAATAACGCCTCCCTGCGGACCGGTCGCATAAGCCGCCGTTACGGTGAGAAAACAGACGATTACTATGATATAAGCCGCCGCGAGGGGTGCTATAGCGCGAAGAAGCGACGCAATTCCGAAGCGGAAGGGCTCGGCCTTGCTGTCATGACTGCTCAGGCAGCGCCACGCCGACACGCCCGCCACTGCGCATATAGCGAGCACGAGATGGACGTACGCCTCGTCTCTGAAAGGGTCGCGGTAATAGTGCAGGTGCCAGAAGAAGTAGATAAGCTGCGCGGCGACTGCGAACGGCACGACTGATGCTATTTTTCTCATGTCGCATACTCCCAAACTGGATGCATATTGAATCACAATCACCGCACGGAATCAAGACTGTGGTATTTTGCGGCGGAGTTTGTGCAGAGCGGCGCCTGCGGAAACGCGCAAGTATTTATTGCTCTAATGCTCCGAAATTAAATTTGCGATGTGGCTGGGTGCCGGGGATAATTGCTAAAATCACTGAGAAGATGAGTCGGGTGGATTGTGAAAGGAGGAAAGATGGCCGAACCGAAAGACTCGTGCGTCAAGCCGGCGAAAGGGATTATCGCCCCGCCGGAAGAGGAAGAATCACAACAGCAGAAACCATCGGGAGGAGGAAAAAAGAAAATGACAGTCCAGGTAGGCGGACCGGCTCCGGATTTCGAGGCAAACGCGTTCGTGGGCGAGGGATTCCAGCCCATCAGGCTGTCCGATTACAAGGGCAAGTGGGTCGTCCTGTGCTTCTATCCCGGCGACTTCACGTTCGTCTGACCGACCGAGCTGGCGGCGGTCGCCGCCAAAAAAGGCGAGTTCGAGAAGCTCGGCGTACAGGTCCTCTCGATGAGCGTGGACAGCCGCTTCACCCATAAAATCTGGCAGGAGCAGGAACTCTCGAAGATGGTCGAGGGCGGATTCCCGTTCCCCATGCTCACCGATGCGGGCGGGCGAATCGGCAGCGTCTACGGCGTGTACGACGAGGCTGCGGGCGTGAATATCCGCGGGCGATTCCTGATAGACCCGGACGGCATAATACAGGCGATGGAGGTAATGACCCCGTCGGTCGGCCGCAACGTGGCCGAGCTTATCAGGCAGGTGCAGGCGTTCCAGCACGTGCGCGAGACTGGCGAGGCGACCCCGGCGGGCTGGACGCCCGGCAAGAAGACCCTGAGCCCCGGCCCCGGCCTCGTGGGCAAGGTCTGGGAAATCTGGAAACCCGAGTAAACGGGGACACTTTGCGCTTTATCGTGCGGTTATTGCCGCCGGTCCTGGGCGCCTTCTCCGCGTCGGCGCAGGCGCCTGAGCGCACGTGTTGCAGCGCCGTGGATGCGGATGAGATGGGTGCGTTCCCGCAGCGTCTCAAGGGACTCCTCGAATACCGGGTCGCCGAGCTCAGCCATCATTTCGCAGATGTGAGTCATTAACGGGAAATCTCCTGCGACCATGCCTTCTGCCCGGGCCGAGAGTTCTTCATCAAGCTGTTCTTTGAGCATGGCAGTTAGGGCCTGCTGGTACCCCGGTATGGCTCTTATCCGGTTCAGGGCTTCTGCAGAGACCGGGTGGTCGAATCGTCCGTGGTGAAAGCCGAGCCGGTCATCCATTGAAGTTTCGACAATCTGTTTCACCTTCTGGATAGTCTGTTGAGACAATTTGGATGCCGGAGCGCCCGTGGTTTGCGCACTTCCACACCCGGCGAACATCACAAAGACCGTCAATATGCACCCGATTCTGCTCATGTTATCTGCAGTATAGCGCCTGTGATTCCGAAAAAGCAACTTCGAGCGAGATGAACGGATGAAAGTGTTGAAGCTGTTTAGCAGTTTTCAAAAGGGGCGGCTGCTTGTTATTTTCTTCTCGTTGAAGCTTCTGCTTTGAAGAAATTTTCTCGCCGGTAAAACTGCCGTGTCGTGTAATATGGAGCAGGGCTGCATGTAAAAGGCCTGGAAGGGGCGTGCATGTCGAATGCAAGGCGGTTGATGCTTTTACTGGCGGCTGTTGCTATTGCTTCATTTTCTGCCTGCGCAGGTAAGCGCGAGAGCCCCAAGCTTGAAGCGGCTCAAAAGGAACCGGTACAGGAAAACGAGAAGCAGGCTTCCCTGAACAAGGCGCTGGCCGGTGCCATAAACGAGGGGGGGTTCGGAAAAGCGAGAACAGCCATCGAGGAAGGCGCGGATGTCAATACCGCCTGTGGCGGCGGCGAGACTGCGCTGCACTGGGCTTCTTCCGAGGGATTCGCGTATATCGTCAAGTACCTCATATCGAAAGGCGCGGATGTCAACGCGAGGGACGACGAGGGATGCACGCCGTTGCATAATGTCAAGAGAGACCTGGAGACGATTGAGCTTCTTCTGACCGCCGGCGCTGACATGGAAGCCAGGGACAACGATGGGCAGACGCCGCTGAGCCTGGCTATATGCTACAGCCGAATAGAACTCGCGGACCTGTTGTTGAAAGCCGGCGCCAATGTCAATACGGCGGACAACGACGGTTACACTCCGCTTGACTGGGCCGCAACAGTCGAAATCGACGAAATGGCGGAGCTGATTCGTAGATATGGCGGCACGTCAGGAGAAGCCCACAGAGTGGCATTGTTTGTTGCAGTAAAGAAGAACGATATGCAAACAGCAAAAAACCTCCTCGCGAAAGGCGCGAACGTCAACACAAAGGACACCCGCGGCAACAGGCCTCTTCACTACGCAAGCTCGCTGGATATGGCAGAACTCCTCATAGCAGCCGGTGCGGATGTCAACGCCTGGAGCAACTGGCTTGGCAGTCCCCTGTACTCGGCGTCTTCCAAAGGGTTGATTAAAGTAGTCAAACTGCTTGTTGAGCATGGCGCCGACCTGAACCTTCATACCAATAATGTCCAAACTGCACTGATTATCGCGGCTTCGGAAGGCCACAAGGATGTAGTCGAGTTTCTCTTGAACAAAGGCGCCGAAACTGACACAGGAGACCCGGATGACCGGACTGCGCTTATAATAGCATCCATGAAGGGTTACCGCGATGTTGCGAAAGTCCTGATAGACAAGGGAGCCGATGTCAATGCGCGGGACTGCACTGGCATGACTGCCGTGGCCTGCGCTGCAGGCGCGGGGCACATGGAAGTAGTCAAGCTCCTGTTCGCCGCGGGTGCGGGCCACGAGTGCCGTGACACTACAACGCTCCACTGGGCGGCGGCCGGCGGGCACCTGGAGGTTGCCGGGTTTCTTCTGTCGAAAGGGGCGGACATCAACGCTAAGAATTACGAAAATCAGACACCCCTCTACCTCGCAGCAAGACAGGGTCATATAGATATGGTGAAATTCCTCCTTGCGAATAATGCTGATGTAAGCGTGATGGGTATAAACTCCATGACAGCTCTCGACGCGGCTGCGCAAGGAGGACACAAGGAAGTTGCCGAGCTTCTCCGCAAGTACCTTCCAGAGTCCGAGGACACAGACAAATAGCAGCGTGGCAGGGGCTGTTCCGTTCGTGTGGCCTGTGCCGCGGTGCAGGCTTCCAAACAGGACAGCATAATGTCCTTCAGGCAGGCTTCCTGCGCCGCAGCAGCAATGCCATGATTATGATGGTAGCTATGCCCGCTATGTTGATTATCATGATGCCGTAGCCGGGGCTGGTCTCGGGCTGGGACTCAAGTTCCTCTCTTATATCTACTATCTGGTCTTCGCAGTATTCCACTTCCTTTTCTTTCGTGCCATCTTCGCGCCAGTATGTCCAGACAAGCTCTTTCTCGCCGTTGCGTGTTCTTCCCCGGCATTTCAGATTGCCGTTCGGCCACCTTTCTTCGACCGTCTTCCATCCGCCGGGAGGGTCGCTCCATCCTTCGGCGAATGACACGTTGATTTTGCCCATCCAGGCGTTAAAGCCGTACTCGTTTCCGTTGCGCCAGTAGTGCAAGGCAACCTCGCGAGTTTCAGGCGGAGACGCAAGAAAAGAGTCCGGCAATTGTCCAACCCAGAGTCGGATTGACTTGCCACCGGCCAGTTTGACAAACGATTCCTTGTTGGTAACGTGAAAATTCGTACCGTTTGCAATTCCTCCGCTGCTCCGATAGGCGAAGTCGCTCGGGCCTTTGGCCAGAGTCACGGCTTCCTTCGACCGGTTGGTGACGACGATGAATATGCTGTCGTCCTCGTTCACCAGCTCCGCTTTCAGGGGCTGCAGGTCATTAGACAGGAGCTTGGCCAGGAGCTTCTTCCTGTCCTCGCCGCTTGCCGTTGCGTCGGCCTTTTTCCAGGCTTCCATGCTTTTGCTGACATCGAGGGGAAAATCGCAGCCAGTCAGCTTCTTCAGCGCCGCCCGGGCTTTGAATGCGGGAATGCCTACGTCATCTCCGCATACGTAGACGAAATCATCATTCTGAAGGAAGCTGATGAGAATCGGTACAGCCTTTTCTTCGCCCCATGCTTCGAGTTCCTGGATTAGCTTGCAGGCGAGGTGGCCATCAAAGATTTGTTCAGCAGCCTTGTGCAAATCTCCGGTCTTCCGGGTGTCCCGGAAGCGAATTAGCGCTCCTGCTGCAATTGCAGCCACATGAGTGTCTTCATGGTCGAGCAGTTCGCGCATGGTATTCACGCATTTGGCGCCTGCCATCTCAGCGTACACGGCGGCAGCCACGCGTCGTACGCGGTCACTTTTGTTTTGAATCAGTTTCTTGACAGCCTCTGCATGTTCGGCGAGGACTGCCTTCTTGTCTTTGGGATACACGAACTGCTCAAACTCATCCGGGTCATAGGGCCACGGCAGGATGCCGCCTGCCACATACTCCAGCACGCGCAGCAGCACAGCCGGTTCCGCCGAAGACAGGAGTTTCGGCACTTCGGTCGAGGGATTCCCGGACGCGAGGGCCAGGAAGTAAGGTTCCAGCTTCGCAGGTTGGACACCGCGGTACGTTTCGAGAATGAGATAAGTACTCGGGTCCTTCTCATCCCAGCTTCTGCCGGAAGACAGAAACCAGAGGTTTGAATCCGTGACATTCTCGACTTCTCCCGACATCTCAGTAGACATGTAGCTTCCGAATCTTCCTCCTTCTTCATCCCAGCCGATACGGAAGCCGAGCAGGATTCTGTGTCTGCCCGGCTTTATGCTGCCTTTGATGACACGTTCCACGAGCAGCTCCGTCCGGACCTCCATCTCCTTAAGTACGTTTCCTTCGGTGAGGCTGTGCGGCTCGAGCGGGGCCCTGGTCCATTTCCCGACGACTATGATGGGGTGTTGAACCAGCCGTTCATCCGACACATAGGGCGGCGGGATAGCGTTCAGGACACCCGGCAGGAACAGGGCATAGAGCAGTGCCGAAGAGCAGACAACAGCCTTCAGTATTCTGCGCGTTCTGGCCATATCACCTGCATTATACCACACTTGCAACTTGGAATCAACTTCGCAGTGCGGCGGCGGTGCGGCTACTTGTCCTTGTCGAGTTCCGAGCCTGATTTGCCGCCGTGTTTGCGCAGGAACACGGCTGCTGCGCAGCCGAGAAAGTAGTGAGTTGAAAGTAGAGAGTAGAGCGCGTTCCGCGCTGTTTCGGGTTCCGGGTTACGGGTTTGCGAAACCACACATCGGAGTTTTGGGGACACGATACTTAATTCCGCCAGACGGGACACGAAAGTCCCCGCCTCCACGGATACCCATCGCCGCATGTGGCCGGTCGAAACCAAAATTAAGCATCATGTCCCCAAAGACTCCTAACCTCTTAGCGCGCAAGGCATTGCGCGCACCCTGTCTGCTGTATGCGGTCTGCTGTCTACGGATTTGCCCCCCATTTTACAACTCCCGGCCAACTTCCAGCAGCGTGTCCGGGCGGCGCATCTCCTTCAACGACATGCGGTTACGCTGATTAGTAGATTTGTTTGGCATACTCCAGAGGGGTATTTTGGGGCACCTTCTTGTAAAAACTCGACGTAAGTCGTTTGATAGTAACAACTCTTCTTACAGGTCCGATTCTCGATTTGAAAGCCCTGTGTGCTCGCTCCTGGTTACTGGATACTTACTCATGGTTGCGGGTTTCGGGTTGCGAGTTGCGGGTTGGGGAAAAGGAATCAGACCGCCACGCCACGGTTGCTGTGCAGCCGAGAGACTAGAACAATTGAGCAGTAGAACAGGAGACGGAAATCAGACCGCCACGTCCTCGCGACGACAGGTACTCACGCCTCAAGTCTCAAGCCTGTCTACTCGCAACACATTTGTTGCACTGGTTGACATGAGTGATTAGAGTCGTTATGCTTGGCGGAACACAGGACAACGGCAGGGAGAGTGCATGAGGCTGACATTCTTTGGCGGGACGAGGGAGGTAACCGGCTCCAAGCACATACTGGAGGCGGGCGGGGAGAAGGTACTGCTCGACTGCGGCATGTTCCAGGGCAGGCGGGCCGAGGCGAGGGAACGCAACTCGAAGCTGCCGTTCGAGCCGAAGTCGCTGCGGTCAGTCATCCTCTCACACGCACATATAGACCATTGCGGGATACTGCCCGTGCTGGCGCGGGGCCGCTACCGCGGGCCTGTCTACGCCACGCCCGCCACCGCCGACGTGGCGGAGCACATGTTGCTCGACAGCGCGAAGATACAGGGATACGACGCGAAGTACCTGAACCGCAAGCACAAGAAGTGGGGCCTGCCGCCGGTGAAGCCGCTGTATGACATAAGGCACGTCGAGAGGACTGTAAGCCTGTTCAGGGGGAAGGATTACGGCGAGGAGTTCGACGCAGCGCCGGGTGTGCGGGTGCGGTTCCTCGACGCGGGGCACATACTGGGCTCGGGCCTGCCTGTGATCGAGGCGCAGGAGAACGGGCGGACTGTACGGATAGGCTACGCGGTGGACCTCGGGCGCAGGAACCTGCCCATACTGCGCGACCCGGAGCCGATGGAGGGGCTGGATTATCTCATTATCGAGTCCACCTACGGGAACAGGCTGCACGAGGACATCCGGAACGCGACCGAAAAGCTGGCCCGGGTGGTGAACGAGACGTACAGGCGGTCGGGGAAGGTGCTGATACCGGCGTTCGCGCTGGAGCGCACGCAGGAGCTGGTCTACATACTCAACAACCTTTGGAACGAAGGGCTGATTCCGAGCCTGCCGGTGTACGTTGACAGCCCGCTCGCGACCGAGGTGACGAAGGTGTTCCGGCGACACCCGGAATGCTTCGACGCGGAGGCGCGGCTGCTGCTGCGGGAGGACAGGGACCTGTTCGGCTACCGGCAGCTTACGTATATCAAGGATGCGCGCCAGTCCAAGAAACTCAACAAGTCAACCAAGCCGTGCATTATAATCGCCTCTTCGGGAATGTGCGAGAGTGGGCGGATAGTGCACCACCTGCGCAACCATATCGGCGACCCGAACACGACGGTGGTCATGGTGGGTTTCACGGCGGAGCACACGCTGGGGCGCAAGATAGTCGAGCGCCAGCCCACGGTGCGCATCTTCGGCGAGGACAGGCCGCTACGGGCGCAGGTGGTCGTGTTCGACGCGTTCAGCGCGCACGCCGACCGCAACGACCTCATAGAATACGCGAAGACTACTGCGGCGAGCCTCAAGGGAGCGTTCGTCGTACACGGCGAGGAAGAGCAGTCGCTCGCGCTCGTCGAGGTACTCTCAGGGCTGGGCATCCCCGAAGTCATCGCGCCACACATTGGAGAGTCGGCAGAGCTGTAATCCCTTCAAATGCTGGGCTGGAACGTGCCGGCAACATCGGGTGCAATCGCCAATTTTTGTCAACTAAATTAACTCTGGTGTCAATTTGCGTGACTATCCGGCGCGGTTCGGTCGTCTAAGATGATGGAGGAAGAAAGAAATGAGACACGGAGCGACAATGGGACGGGAAGTGCATAACGCCTTGTGCTGCAGGACGTTGGCGATTGTCCGTGCCGTGTCTCATGCCGGCGTTTGCCTGTGCGAAGGGCGTTGCCGGGCGAGTTTGGCATGGTATATGCTTTGATATAAAGCGAGAGCAACCACTTCAGCCTTGGCGGGAGCGAATGGAAGCACTCGGGAGCATTGAAATGACTGCCAGGGAGAAAGACGAAAGAATGCGCGAGATTGAGCGCCTGAGCAGGTCGCTTGAGAAATGGCTCAACACTCCGATGCTGGAGTCCGTAAAGGAGATAGGCGCGCAGGCTATCAAGTGCAGGATGTCCGAGGTAGCCCGCCCGCTTAAGAAGCAGAAGAAATAGCGGCTGCGCGGGCGCGACCGGCGCAAATTAAAAGGCTGCCGGGAGTTTAACTCACGGCGGAAGACACAGGAAATTCATGCCGGCAGCCTTTATTCCATAGATTCAGCATTCCCGCATCCGCACGGCGCCACACATTCAAATCATTTGAACGCGTTCCGTCATTCTGATAGCATTCCCCGGGTCCATTGGGAGAGGAAGGGGCAGGCTCTTTGTCGGAAAAGCGGATAATGCTCGGCGCGCTGCGGCTTCTTGTGCTGGTTGCGGCCGGGCTTGCGGCGTGGAATCACGGCGTGGCCGGCGGGCCGGCGGTCATTCTTCTCGCGGCGCTTGCGGCGTCGAATGCGGCCGTGTGGCTGGTGCGGCGCGAGCGGTTCGAGGGGAAAATGCTTTACGCGGCGGCGCTTCTCGCGGACGTCGGCGTCGTGAGCGTGCTCGCGGCGGTTCTCGGGCTCTGGGATGCGCGCATCTTCGGCGCGTTCGCGCCGGTCGTGCTCGCGGCGGTTCTGTCGCGCAGGGCGTGGGCGGGAGCGCTTATCGCTGGGGGCGCGGTTGCAGTCCTTGTCATGCTTCGGGTCCATGCAGCCGTGCCCGAGACGCTGGCCGAGCGGGGGTTCCTTCTGAACCTGTCGATGCTCTTTGCAATGGGCGTGCTGGCCGGGTATGCGGCCCAGGCGATGGAGGCGGGGCGCTTCACGGCGATTCAGTGCAACCCGACGACGGGGCTTCCGGGCTATTCGCTGATTCGGACGGAATTGAAACACCGGATTGCATCGGGCAGGAAGTTTGCGGTCTGCTACATAGATAACGACAACTTCAAGGCATACAACGACCATTACGGCTATGCGAAGGGCGACGGCCTTATCAAGGCGACCGGGCGGGTGATTGTCGAGTGCGTGAGCAGGTATGGCGGTCCGGGCGATTTCATCGGGCACGTAGGAGGGGACGATTTCCTCGCAATAACGACGCCGGACAAGGTTGACAGGCTGGCGGGCGAGATAAACCGGGAGTTCAAGAGGACGGTGCGCGGCTTCTACGACACGGCCGCGCTCGAGAAGGGATTCATAAAAAGCCACGACCGCAGTGGCATAACGGCGACGTTTCCCGTCATGACGCTCTCGATTGCAGTCGTGTCGAACGAGCGGCGCAACATTACCAGCCCGGACCAGATAGCCCAAATCGCCGCGCAGCTCAAGAAGCGGGCAAAGTCGGAGAAGAGCCGCCAGTACGTCACAGGCGACACGGCTGTCCTGCACCTTGGAAAGCAGATTCAGGACGAGCTTGAAATCGAGGATTCTGCGGAAGGATGATTGCTCCGACAAAATGCAGGAGGGGGATATGAGGAAACCGACAATGTGGCTTGTGTTCACGGCGCTTCTTGCGATTGCCGGCTGCATCGAGTACGAGGAGGACCTGCGGCTGAACGCGGATGGCTCCGGAGTCGCGTATATCAGGTATGCGCTCAGTCAAATGCTGGCAATGCCAATGGCGGCCGGGGAGAGTTCGGGCGATAGCGAGGAGATGCCTATTACGGAGGACGGCGTACGCAAGATGTTTGCGAACAAGCCAGGCTTGAAGCTGAGCGATGTGTCGGTCTCGGACGAGGACGGGCGGCGGGTGATAAGCTTCACGCTCGCTTTCGATACAGTGGAAAGCCTGCAGAAAAGCGGATTCGGGCCTTTCAAAGGCGTATTCAAGCTTGTCAGGAACGCCGACGACACCTATGCCTACGAACGCAAGATGGATACCGAGAGCAGCGAAGCAGGAGATTCCGGGAGTGCGGGCGAAACAGAGAAGAACCCCGACACAGAGCAGAAGCCCGGGATGGAAGCACAGCCTGAGACTGAACAGGAACCCGGAACTGAACAAGAACCCGAGACGGGACAGAATCCCGAGACAGAGACTGTTCCGGATGAAGCCATGAACAAGATGGGTGAAACCATGGCCAAAGGCATGATGGAAGGGATGTCGCAGGCCATGGACAGCATGGCGGGCCAGTTGCCGAAATTCACGTTCAAGCTGCGGCTTCCGAAAAATATAGTCGAAACGAACGCCGATTACTACAGTGGCAACTACGCCGAATGGAAGGTGGAATTCAGCGCCGAGCAAATGCAGAAATCCGACTCCATGGGCGACAAGGTCTTCAAGGTGCGAACAAACAACGTTGACCCGAGTTCGCTGCTGTTGCCGATTATTGTCGGAATTGCAGCAGCCATAGTGGTGATAGCATTCGTGCTTGCAATGCTCAGGGGCAGGAAGAAGGATTCCGCAACCGCCGGGCAGTTCTCTTCGTAGGACGTACGGGCAGGGCAGGTATCCGGGAAGGACGGGAAAACTGGTGCGTAAAGTAATTATATCGGTAATTTTACTTGCAAGTCTCGTCGTGGTGTATCACTTCACAGGCGGGGATGGCCGCACCTATCCGGCATGGCGCGAGGGCGGTGGTCCGGCGGATGGCGCGGACGCGACCTGGATTGAGGGGGTAGGGAAGTCTCCCGCTGAAGAACGTCCCGGCGGTAGTGCTGCCGGACAGGCAAAAGTTCCAGAAGTTACCCGCGCGGATAAGGGACGTGCCGCACTGGACGAGGCACTGGTAGACCAGCACGTGAAGGAACTGACGCAGCGCTTCAAGGCGGGAGGGGCGTTCAGCTACTGCCTTGAAAACGGCGTGTCTGCTCTGGTTGCACTGCTGAAGATACAGCGAGAAGCCGAGTCGTTCGAGGAGAGAATAAACGCCCTGATGACGCTGAGCCTGTCAGTAGCCGTCATGTCTGAAGATGACTGCGAATCTGCCGGCGTCTTCACGGAAATCCTGAAGGCGCTTCGGTCGATAAAAGACTTCGAGAACCTGCCGCACGGCGAGACGCGGGACCATTTCCGAATGCTGATAGAGGTGCTCGGAGAGACAAAGCGCAAAGAGATGCTTCCCGACCTTCTCGACATAGTCAGGCGTCTTCCGCTGGACAGGAGAGATGCGTGCGCCGCCGTGGAGGCCATTTTTAAGACACGGGACAGTGATGCGATAAAACGGCTGCTTCCCATGATGGAGCGGGAAATGGACTCCTTCGCCGCGGACAGCTTCATAGAAGGACTCGGCAAGTGGGGCGACCCGGCGGCGATTCCCGTGCTTGAGCGCGCGCTCGGAGACGATACGTTCAAGCAGGAGCGCGTCATCCTTGCGCTCGGCGAGTTGCGGGCCGGGAGCGCGGTCCCGAAGATTGCCGACCATCTTGCAGATGGCAAGCTGCGGCGAACTACATCCGCAGCGCTTGCGGCGCTCGGCAGAATAGGCGGGGACGAGGCTTCGCGCGCGCTGCGGCTGTTCGCGGACAGGATGGAGAGCGAGGCTGAAACGGACCCGGACAAGGCTGCCATCCGGCTGGCCGCGCTCGGGGAGCTTGTCAGGCTGGGCGACGGGCGCGCGGCGGGTGAGTTGCTCGAGTTGCTTGAAACCCTGCCAGCAGCAGAAAGTCTGAAAAGGTACGACGTGATACAGATTCTCAAGAATGTAACCGGGCAGGATTTCGACGATGATGTCCGCAAATGGCGAGAATTTTTCGAGGAAAAAGACAAGTAGTGCTCGACAGCCTACCTTCGCTTGAAGCGGCGTTCGAGTTCGATAAGCGAGAGGAAGATTGTCGAGGGGCGCCCGTGCGGGCACGTGTCGGGGCTTTCGAGCGTACGCGCCGCTTCAAGAAGCGTAATCATCTCGTCGTGCGATAGCGGCTGGCCCGCCTTTACCGCCGCCTTGCAGGCGAGTGTCTGCATTGCCTTCAGCGCGTACTCGCCTATGTCGGGCCTGCGCTCATCGAGATAGTCCTCCAGTACGGCGTGAATGCACTCGGCGACGTCGGCGCGCTCGACCACACGCGGGGCCGAGTGAATAATCAGGGCACCTTCGCCGAATGGTTCGATTTCGAATCCCAGCAGGACGAGCGTCGGCAGCACCTCGTCGAGCACGGCGCTCTCGCGCGGCGCGACCTCTACCGTGATGGGAAAGAGCAGTCGCTGGCTCTCTATCGTCCTGTTCTGGAACCGCGCCTGTATCTGGTCGAAGAGGATGCGCTCGTGCAGGGCGTGCTGGTCGATAATCGTAACTCCATCGGGCACCTCGATGACGATGTACGAGGAGTGGACCTGCATTATCTTGCCGTCGGGGAATTCCTCTGGCAGCGCCCTGGGCTTCTCCTGTTCGGCGGCGGGCTTCTGTTCTCTCGGGCGCAGGAGCTGCGAGAAATCGTGCTGCCGGGGCGTCTCGTGTTTCGCGCGGGCGGACTGGAGGAAGTCGCCGATAGCGTCGCGTATATCCTCTGCGCGGTCGTGCGTGGCCGGCGTGGGCTCCTGGCGCAGGCGGGGCGACGAGCGCAGTGCGGCCGCGATAGCCGCCCTCACCATGGAATGAATCAAGCCGGGGCTCCTGAACTTCACCTCCGCCTTGGCGGGGTGGATGTTGACATCGAACTCGGCCGGGTCGATTGTGACGAAAACAAACGCGATTGGGTTCCGCCGGGGCGGGATGTAACCAGCGAAGGAATCCTGCACGGCGCGTCCGATTACGCGGTCGCGAAGCGGCCTGTTGTTAATATAGAAGAGCTGCATGCGCGTGTCGGCGCGGGTGTGAAAGGGCGCCGCTGCGACGACTTCGGCGGTGACGCCGCGGTCTTCCTCTTTAGCTTCGAGCAGGTCGCGCGCAAGCTCCGCGCCGAAGATGGAGGCGAGGCGCTCGCGGCGCGTCTTCACGGCCGGCGCGGAGAGCACCTTGCGGCCGTTGTGGATAAGATGGAAGGCAACCTGCGGATTCGCGGCTGCTAGGCGGGTCACCATGTCGGAGATGTAGGACATCTCGGTCGCGTTAGACTTGAGGAACTTGCGCCGGGCGGGCACGTTGTAGAAAAGGTTTCGCACCTCGATTATCGTGCCTTCCGGTGAGCCCGCCTTTGAGAAGCTCGGCCTCGCGCCGCCTTCGAGTTCCGCACGGGAGCCTTCGATTGCGTTTTTCGGGCGCGAGGTGAGCCTGACCTGCGCGACGGCGCCTATGCTCGCAAGCGCCTCGCCGCGAAAGCCCATGGTGCATATGCTGAACAGGTCGGCGATGCCCTTGAGCTTGCTCGTCGCGTGGCTGACAAAGGCGAGCTGGACGTCGCCTTCGTCCATGCCGCAGCCGTTGTCGCGCACGAGAATGAGGTCACGCCCGCCGTTCTCAATCTCGACCTGTACGTAGTCCGCTCCGGAGTCCAGCGAGTTCTCGACAAGCTCCTTCACGACGGACGCGGGCCGCTCGATGACTTCGCCGGCGGCAATCTTGTTGACCAGGCTTGCAGGCAGAACCTTGATAATTCCCATGGCATTCCAATCCTACCAGAGAACCGGCGCGATTGGAAGCTGCAGGTTGAAAAACGTCTTTCTCCAGCATAGACTTGATATGCAAAGCATCCTGGAGGAAAAATGACACAGAAAATATGCGAGAATGTCTGGCTTGTGGGGAGTTCGGACCTGACGGACCCGGGCGACTGCATGGTCTACCTGGTAAAGGCGGGCGGGCAGGCTGTGCTTATCGATGCGGGCACGGGGCGCGGCACCGACGCGCTGCTGGCCAACGTGCAGTCTGCCGGGATTGAGCCAAAGTCCCTGTCCGCAGTTGTTTTGACTCACTGCCACGTTGACCACATAGGCGGGACGAACGAAATCCGCGAGCGCACCGGCGCGAAAGTTTACGCGCACGAGAAGGATGCGCAGGCAATCGAGGAAGCCATTCCGCGATTTACCGTCGAGCGATACTACGGGATGAAGCTGGGTCCGATTCCGGTCGATGTCAGAGTCTCGGGAAAAAGCGGGCAATTCGACTTCGCGCCGGACGAGCTTTCATGGCTCCATACGCCGGGTCATACTCCGGGCTCTATGGCAGTCATCTATAAAAGTCCGGAAGGCAGGAAAGTGCTTTTCGGACAGGATATTCACGGGCCTTTCGAGCCGGGATATGATTCGAACATGGATGACTGGCGGGAGTCGATGAAAAAGCTGCTTGCACTGGAGGCGGATATTCTCTGTGAGGGGCATTTTGGAGTTTTCGAACCCGCCGTCGAGGTCCGGCGGTTTATTGAAAACCACCTCGGGCGCCACGCTTAGGCTCGCAGGCGGCGGGAGAAATAAGGCTGGAAGAACTTCGGGAAGGAAAGATTGTCGGCAGAAAGGGCAGGGCGCTCAGAATTGAGTGTCCTGCCTGCGGCGATATTGTAAAGTGCAGGGACTCCGACCGGGGCGGCAGCATGAAATGCCCCGTGTGCGAATCAGAATTCCTGATACCAACGCAGCAGAAAAGGCGCATCCGAAAAAAGAAGCGCATGCAGGGCCCCAAACTCCCGGTGCTAAAGGCCGAGAAGTTCTTCGAGTGCTTCTGGTGCAAGAAAGCCATAGAGTATACGGCGTTGAAATGCCCTCACTGCAAGGAAAAGCAGGACCTCAAACTCAGACCCATGCTCTCGAAGACGTGGGGCGTTACGGCTGTTGACCTGATTATCGCTTTCTGCGGCAGCATGTTTGCGGCTGTCGGAATCGGTAATGCGTTGCCGGATGCAGGCTGGATGGTCTCAGTTGCAGCCTTTGCGGTGGTTTTCTTGGGCTACTTTGCCTTCTCCTACGGAATCATTGGACAGACCCTGATGGAGATGGCTTTCGGGGTCGTCGTCGTTGACGGCAACTGCCGGCGGATAGGTGCATTCAGGGGAGTGGGCCGGGCGATTGTTCTGGTTGTGGCGCTTGCTCCGATGTTTCTCGTGCCGGGCGGAGCGTCGGCATCCCACATTGCCGGCAGCATAGGGATGCATGACAAGGTCTTCGGCACCTATCAAGTCAGGAAAGAAGACCTCGACGCATACCTCTCGCTGGCCGAAGAGAGACGGGCAGAGTACGAGAGTACGCTTGCTTCTTAACACGTTTCTCTGCGCTGACCTACCGCAGTTTCCTTAGGAAACTCCCGGATGAGCTTCTTGTGCTTCGCAGGCTTGGGGAGCTGCGATGCCTGGAGTAGTAGTGCTGCGGATAAGGGTGCCGCGAGTAGTGGTGTTGCGGGTAGTGGCTGCCGAGGTGGATAACCGGCCATGTGTAGTGCACGCCGACGTGCCAGCGCGGATAATAATTATAATCCCGGTAATAAGGTTCGTAGTAGGCGTCATATTGCGCCCTGTCGTAGTAGTAGTCGTAGGGCTCGTAGTATTCGGCAGCATAGGCCGCGCGTTGGTAATACGGGTATCCGCCGTAGTAGTAATATCCCCAGTAACAGCCGCTGATTGCGATAAGCGCGGTCGCGGCAGCCGCCAGCAGGAGCAGTCTCATTGGAGAACCTCCTTTTGCTTGTCTCTCTACCTATTATGACGTGCGGCGAGAGGCGGGCTTCAAGCTTTTTCTGAGGGAAATCCGGAAAAACCCGGGCTGCCGTTTCGACCGTTGGCGCTACTTTGACTTCTTGATTTCGTCGAGCACTTCGGCGGCGAGCTTGCGCAGCTTGTCGCGGGAAGAAGGCTTCTCTTCCTCGCCTGCTTCCTGCGGCGTTTTGACTGCGGCACCGGCGGCTTGCGCTTTATCGGTCATTTCCTTTGATATCGGCTGTGTGCTTGCGTCGAGGGCGTCCTCGCGCAGTTGCCTTGCTGCGGCTGCAGCAGCCTCTTCAAGCACGGCCTCGGCCGACTTGGTGTCCTCGTCCGATATGGGATCCGGCTCCTTGGGTGCGGGTGCCGGCTCTTTTACCTTGGGAGGCTCGGGTATTTGAATTTGCGGGGGAGCCGGCGCGGGTGCGGGCCTCTCTTCTTCTATTTTCTGCACGGGAGGAGTGACCTGAGCGGTCTTGAGCCGGTCGATCCTGATTCCGAGACGCTCTCTGACGTATTCGCTCAAGCCGGAGTCATTCAGGTCGGTTTTCATGGAGGTGTCTATCTGCTCCTGGAAGAACTCGCGCTGCTTGATAATGTACTTGTAGATGAGGGGAAAACGCTTCTGCTCCGTAGTCCAGCGCTCTTCCAGTCTCCGGGTGTAGTCGAGGTCTTTCTTGATTTCTTCGATGACTTTGAGAAGTTCTTTGAGATTCATGGCTGTCCTCCACGCGCCAATCCCCTGATTCATCACATCGTATGCCGGGCCTCGCCTTTGTCAAGATAAAATCGACACGCAGCCTCTCAAGATGCAGGTGCATGCGGGGGGGCGGTTGGCCTACTTGAAGCTGAGCGTTTCGACTTCCGGCTTGCCCTGCGTTATCCTTACATAGGAGTTGACGGGAACGTCGGTGAACTTCTGGGTCGAGTGCTTGCCGTCAGGCCAGCGCACCTCGACGTATTCGACTTTCTTGGCCTTGCCGAGCCCGAAGTACGCTTCCGGCGGGTTCTGGTGTCCGCAGTGGCCCGCGCCGCCGCGCAGCTCACGCATCTGCACGACCCCGTCAGCTTTCACGTATACGCGGGCACCGATTGCGCTGTGGCTGCCACCGCCTTTGCCGGAGCCTGCCAGCAGAACGCAGAGGTAACTGTTCCTGCTGCCGACTTTGTTTTCGAAAAGCGCGGCATGCGGAATTTTTCCTTCCTTCTTCTCCTTCGGCAGTCTCGCGAAGGAGCGTCCCACGAGGATATCTACGTCACCGTCGCGGTCGAAATCGCCAAGCGAAACGCCGCCGCAGCCTTCCCAGTCGAAGCCGCATTTATCGGTGATGTCCGAAAAAGAGCCGTCTTTTTTCTGCCGGAACAGCTTTAGATACTGGCCATCGGGATAGTCGCTGCTTGCTATGAGCAGGTCGAGTCTGCCGTCGTTGTCGAAGTCGAGCCAGCCGACGTGCAGATCCCCCTCGTTCCAGCTCTCGGGGCTGGCGTGCTTTCGCTCGATCGCGCCGGGCCTGCGCTTGAAAGTGAAGTCCTTGTCTTTGCCGAGGTTCTCGCAGAGCATGGACCTGTCGGATGAGGAGCCGGCCCAGGAGTGGCAGATTTCTCCGAAAAACACATCGACGTCCCCGTCGTTGTCGAAGTCTTCGCAGGCGGCATCGAAGGTGTTGCCGTTTGAGCGGAAGGGCATCTCGTCCGCGCGCTCGCTGCCGTAGCGCTTTTTGAACATCTCTTTCGTGCTCTGGGGGTATTTGCCGCTCCTGTCGGCGTCACCGTCTATACCGGTCTTCTCGCCCGCTTCGGCGAACTTCTTGCCGCCCTCGTTCTTCCAGAGCATATTCCACTGCCTGCCGTAGGCGCAGACGAGGATGTCCTGCCAGCCGTCGTTGTTGTAGTCGAGATGCGTCACACCGTAAGTGGGGCGCGAGGAGTTGCGCTTGCCGGCCTCTGCGACAGTCAATAGCCCCAGTTTTTCTGTGACTTCCTCGAAGTGCCCGTCTCCCTTGCCCCGGAAGAGCCTGTCGGGGTAGCATTCGAGCGATTTGCCGTAGAACCTGTACCAATTGCCGGTGAAGATGTCGAGCAGGCCATCGTTATCGTAGTCGAGGAAGCAGGCGGCATAGGTTGTTTCCGCGCGTTTGTCAACGCCCGAGTCCTGCACTTTCTTGAAGCAGCCTTTGCCGTCATTCAGCAGGATTTCGCACCGCAGGCCATCGTCGGGCTTGTCCGTATTTTCGAAGTCGCTGCTTCGGCAGAGGAATGCGTCTGCATCCCCGTCGTTGTCAACATCTCCGAAAATAAACGAGTTGGGGAAACGTTCCCCGGCAGCCTTCTGCAGGCCCGAAGCTTCGGTGGAGTCGGCCAGCCTGCGTCCGCCGCTTTCCGCAGACCTGTTGAGCAGGACACGCAGGTCTTTCTTTGATTCATCGAGAATGAAAATATCGAGCCAGCCGTCGCCGTCGAGGTCCGCGAAGTTGACACGCTTGGCGGAGAACTTGTCGAGACATATTGCTGCCGAAGTGTTTTTAAAGAACGCCTCCCGTTCGGGTTCCGCCCTGAGAACTGCAAGACATGTTACGACCAGTGCCATCAGAAAGGTAACGCGCAGTCCCGGAATGCGTTTTATCATAATATCTTTCCTTTCCGTTCGTGTCGGTTGGCTGCGTCATTCTACCTCCGCGGGTGGTCGGCTTCAAGGCGAACAATATCATCCAGGCAGGCAAATCGTTCGCATTTGCAGGCAGGCTCTTTTATGATATGCGACTTCATAAAACGTATGGAGCGCCGCTTCCGGGAGGTGGGGTCATAGACGCCGGCATCATAGCTGTTTCGAATGTCATTGTGTTCATGGCGTTTGTCGTGCTCGGGCTGACTGGATTCGGCAGCGCGCTGGTGATGGTACCTCTACTCATGCTTTTTCTCGACCCGAAGCTTGTCGTCCCCACGTCGCGAATCATAGGCTCCGGGGCGTCGATATACCTCGCCTTCAAGCTTTTCAGGCTGTCGAAAAAACAGCTTCTTCTTGCGCTTGTCGCAGGCAACCTGGCCGGTACTATAGTGGGGACGTACGGCCTTGTTACGCTCGAGAGCGATGTCATACGGACCATATTCGCCGTTCTCATAGCCGCTTTCGCGCTGCAGATACTCTTCGAGGGACGCGAGTCCGACAAGCGGGAGCTGCCGGGACTTCTCGGCGTCGCGGCGGGCGGCGTGGGCGGTGTGGCGGGGTCGCTTTTCGGTACGGGCGGGCCGCCGGTCGTGTATTACCTGGACAGGGTCACCTCCGGCAAGAGCGAGTTCCGAGCGACCATCTCGGTCTATTTCGCGGTGACTACATTATGGGGGCTCGGCGCTTACGCTTACGTGGGGCTGTTTACGCGCGAGGTTCTGTTCTTTTCGCTGTGGCTTTTGCCCTCGGTGTGCGTCGGTACGCTTGCGGGATACCTGCTTCATGAGAAGGTGAACAGGATTATTTTCCGACGTATCGTGGCGCTGATTCTTTTAGCGACGTCCGTTTGCCTGCTGCTTGCGTGAAAAAGCTCTTTGCCGTGATTCAGCCTGTCTTCGTCAGATAGAGCCTTTCGCATAGAGCGTCGCAAACCAGAGGTTGAACACTAGGCCTCCAATCGGCAGCAGAACGGAGAGATACTTCTTGGGACCGCGCTTGAGCTTATTATCCGCGGACAACTTCCAGTAGTAGCCGATTGCGAACAGCCCGAAGAGCATCCCGGAAAGAGGAATGTAGCTGAGAAACCCGAAGAGAAACAGGACGTGCATACGCATTTCTTCCGGGCTCTTGCGGGCTTTTTTCCCGGGGATCTGGCCTGCCGCTTCGTAGTATTCATCAATAAGGCGTTTTCTCCTGCGCCTTGCCAGTAGGTTCAGCAGCCCCTTGCCGATTCTGACAGGGTGCCACAGCCTTCTCATGTGCCGCGGCGGCTTGGCCGGGGGCTTTCCCGTAATGAGCGAGGCGATAACGGCGGGCTTGCACCTTTGGCAGACTTTCTTACCGGCGAGGTCGATTATGCAGTTCTCGCAGACTTGCTGTCCGCAGTACTGGCATCGTATGCTGATAAGCGTACCGGGGTGGTATAGGCATTCACTCGGAAACTTCTCGATGAAGTGTTCGCGGCAGTAGACTTCGTCGTAACGGCGTATCGCAATGCCGCGGACGATGTCATCCTCCGTGAAGCCGTTGTGGCACACGGGGCAGAAAAACTCCGGTGTTTCGCTTTCGGTCATGCGTGCATTGTACATGAGGTCAGCGAAGGCGTCAAACTGTGCTCCGGGAATCTAGAGGCTTTCGCAGATATAGAAACAGCCCGCCTCGAATGGGAGACGGGCTGCTTTCTTTGCATCGGCTCTTACGGCCAGTAAATATATACGAGGTACGTATACTTGAGTGTCACGCTCTCGCCAGGCCCAAGCGGAACAGTCCACGTAAGCTGGTTTCTCTTGTTGACGGAATAGACGCCCTTCTTGAGCAATGTCTCGACGGGGTTGCCTTCCGCTTTCTGCAGTTCGCCCGAGAACCTGCGCCTGATAACCATTGTGACCTTCTTCTTGCGGTGGTTCTGCACCTTGACAGTACCCTGGACGGCGGCCAGCCTGTGCCTCTTGCCGAAGATGTATTCCGTGCCCCGGCTGTCCGGCAGTTCCTGTTCGCCGTGAATCGTGCGTACGCTCAGCGCCTTCGTGATAGGCACGATGGCTGTTTCTCCGGGGTCTGTCCAGTAGGATATCTGCTGGCCGGAGAACCTGCCTTTGACGTAGATTGCAGCCGGCGCGGTCGTCATGGGGAAATCGAACGGGTTCTTGAACCTGATGGAGTCCCAGAGATTGTCCTGGAACCTCTCCGGGTCGCGCTCCATCTGGTAGTTGTTGTAATACTGTCCGTGCTCGTTTCGTGTGTCGGGGATGATGTATTCGATGATACGTTCATACGTTATCTTCTTTTTGGCCACCCTTACGTAGAGGCTGTCTCCTTCCGCCATTGTTCTCTTGCCGATGTACTGGTAGTGCAAGTCGATATCGCCGCCGGTAGTGATTTCGCTCTCCGGGAGATTGGGCCGTGCCTGTACGTCATTGCGCATGACGGCCTGTCCCGTAATACCTGCGTTTCCCCCGCGGGTTTGTTGAGCAAGCTGCGAGAAGAAAGTCGAGAGGCTGGTGCCGGGCGAAAGGGGCGAATCTACGTGGCTGAAACGCATCGAGGGGAATCCTGATACGAGATAGACTTTCGCATCCTCGAAGCCCTCGAGCTCGTTCTTGATTACGGCGTGCTGCTCGATGACGGCGTTCGTGTCGTCTGTCATGTTGATGCGATAGGCAGGTGCCCAGGTCAGGCCCTTGGCGAGGTAGGAAATACGCACGATGGAATTCTTCTTTTCGGGCTTTGCGAGCTTGAAAATCAGCACCGGCTTCTTTGTCGTAAACTCGAAGCTGCTGTTGCTGCCCTCGACCTCAAGCCGGGTTACTTCAGACAGCCTGACAAACTCCAGGCCCTTGTCCGTCTTGACAGCAATCAGGTCGCTGACAGGCTGCGGGGAGGGTGGGCTGCTATACAGCGGGCGGTAATACGAGCTGTAGTACCAGTACGACGAGTTGTTCTCGTACCGGCGGTTCCAACTCAACTCACCGTTCTTCTCGGTGAGGCTGATGACGGTGCCGCTGGCAACCGAGCCCTCCTTGAGGTGGGCGGTTACTTTTTTTCCTGCCAGGTTGTCGTGAATGCTCAGCATGTTCAGGGAAGATGGTTTTGACTTTACTTCTCTTGTTGTCACCCTGACCTCGTCGAGCTCCTCGGACTCGACCCAGAACGTTCCGTGTACCGGGTCGGGCACGTCGGTGACGACGTACCGGCCAGCCGCATCGAAGGAGAACTCCCTCGTGATAACGGCGAGGCCGTTCTTGAAGAGGCACACTTCAGAGACCTTTGTCTTGACCTCTTTCTCCTCGTTTTTCTCCTGCGCTGAAAGCGGAGCCTGAAAACAGGCTGTTAAAAGAATGCCGACGAGCAGCGCCGTAAGGCAACTCACCTTCCTCATACCAACACCTCCCTGGTTTAAGAATCGGGTCCACGTTGTATTATACTCCGAAAAAAGAGATGCGCCCGTAACGTGTCTGTAACAGGTGCGCCCGAACTTGACTTGTCTTGTCGAGAACAGTATCGTTAGCCTTGAAATAGAGGAAGCGAACAGAGACGCAATGAAAGAGCAAGAAACAAAAGGAAGGTCGAGAATGCTTATCCCGACAATCGTCATGGGGGCGATTGCCCTCATGCTTGTTCTGATTGCCTTCTTCAGGCACCAGGGCGAGCTTGCCGTGGGCATGAAATCATCCATGGGCATGACGCTGGAAGTACTCCCGCTACTTGTATTTGCATTCATCATTGCCGCTTTGGCGCAGGCGATGATACCCAAGGAGACTGTGGCAAGTTGGGTAGGTGCGGAATCGGGCTTTCGCGGTCTTCTTATTGGCACCGTGGCGGGTGGTTTCATTCCTGGCGGCCCATACGTCAGTCTCCCCATAGCCGCCGGGTTCCTGAAAGCGGGCGCGGGTATGGGGACGATGGTTGCATTCATCGCCGCGTGGTCGCTATGGGGCGTATCACGGATGCCGCTGGAAGTGGGAGTCATGGGCTGGAAATTCACCGGCGTGCGCCTCGCCTGCACCTTTTTCTTCCCGCCGATTGCTGGCTTACTGGCGCATATCTTCTTTTCCGGCGCGAAGTGAGGCGCTTAATCTGAAGTGGCTGAATGAGTTACGTCTCGCGCTCAACCCGTCTTAACATCTTCCAGGGCCCAAGTGGAGAGGTAGCGCTCGCCGGTATCGCAGATAACGGTGACAATAAGCTTGCCTTCACTTTCCGGGCGAGCCGCCACCTGCAGCGCTGCCCATACGTTAGCGCCCGAGCTTATGCCGCCGAAAATACCTTCCTCGCGCGCAAGCTGTTTCATCGTGTCTGCGGCATCCACATTGCTGACCTGAATAACCTCGTCAATAATCTCGGTGTTCATAACATGTGGTATGAAACCGGCGCCGATACCCTGTATCTTGTGCTTTCCGGGCTTGCCGCCCGAGAGGACGGGCGAGCCCTCGGGTTCCACGGCGATAGCTTTGAAATCAGGCTTACGCTCCTTTAGCGCTTCTGATATGCCTGTTATGGTTCCGCCTGTTCCGACGCCGGCAACGAGGCAGTCTATCCTGCCTTCCGTATCGCGCCAGATTTCCTCGGCTGTGGTGCGCCGGTGGGCATCCGGGTTGGCCGGATTGTCAAACTGCATCGGCATGAAGGAATCCGGGGTTGAATCAAGAATCTCCTTCGCCTTCTCGATTGCGCCGTTCATCCCCCTGTCGCCGGGCGTCAGCACAAGCTCCGCGCCGAGGGTCACGATTATCTTACACCGTTCGGCGCTCATGGTGTCCGGCATCACGATTATCGCCCTGTAGCCCTTCGCGGCGGCGACCATGGCGAGGCCAATTCCCGTGTTGCCGCTCGTAGGCTCGATAATTGCGCCGCCGGGCTTGAGCCTGCCGTCGCGCTCGGCCGCCTCGACCATCCCGAGGGCGATCCTGTCCTTGACGGAACTCATCGGGTTGAACGATTCGAGCTTCGCGGTGACACGGCCTTTCAGACCTTCCGCGAGCCTGTCGAGATAGACGAGCGGGGTATTACCCACCAGTTCGGTGATGTTCCCGGCTATTGGGGCCATTCCGTTCTCCTTGCGGCAGACTGTACACGTGTTCAATCCTAAGCATTTCCGGCATCTCATCTCAAGTATTTTCCTAAAAACAGCGGTTTCTCTCAAGGCGGATTGGTAGTCGAACGATTGACAGGATGTGGGACCATATCAATGAAGGATAAACATGAGCCCGTCAGAAATCCGCAGAATGAGGAAGTCCTGGGGAATGACTCAGAGCGACCTGGCCAGGGAGCTGAGAGTTACGAGGGAGACCGTTTCCCGCTGGGAAAATGGCAGGGAAATTCCGCTTCCAGCCCTGGTCCGGACACTTAATCAGGTAGCTCGCTCCGGCAGGGCGTAGCACGTTTGAGACAAGCTCCGGGTGCTATCTTCGTATCCTGTTACCCGGATACGAGGGAGCATGGTAGTAGCCCCTCGGCCTCCAATGGCTCCAGCCGTGCAGTACCGCACCGAGAATCGCAAGGTCAATAAGAGGCTCTATAGGAGAATAATGGCGCACTACGGGATACCTGGGATAGTACCCGTCATAGGTTTCGCCATATGGGTCGCCGTAGTAGTCATAGCGGTAATCCACGACGTAGCAACCGCTGGTTAGAAGCCCCGCAAGAACTGCTGCGAGAAGCACGTGACGCATGGCACACCTCCTTGCCTGCTGCTCAATATATTAGACGGGTTTCAGTGTCCTTAGCTTCACCTTTTATTCTGAAACACTTGTCGGATTGTATACAACGTGGATGTAAAAGAAATGTAATATCGGAAATGCCCTGTTGCGAGTCTTACAAAATGGCGTCATCCTCTATAAAAGAAACGGGGGTAACTCTAAACCAGGAAGTTCAAGGGACGTTGTATCTGAGGAAAGGGGGACTGCGTATGAGATTGGGCAAGTATATAGCCTGCAGTTGCGTTGCGACGGCTCTGGCGTTGCTGCTGCTGGTGGGCTGCGGTGTTGACTCTGGAGTTCGCGACGGCAACACTCCGAGCTACACCGGCGGCCCGGGCACGGGCCTTCCGGGCGGCGGCAACAACCCGGGCTCGAACCCGGGCGATGCGAGTGCGGCCGAGTCGGAGGTCTTCGACCTTGTCAACCAGGAGCGCGAGTCGGCCGGCGTAAGCCCGCTGAGCTGGTGCGACGGTCTTTACGAGTGCGCGAAGGCTCACTCGAACGACATGTGCGACAGGGGATTCTTCTCGCACGTGAACCCCGAGGGCGAAGACCCGTCAGCGCGCGGCCGCGCGGGACACGCGGGCAGCTACACCTTCAGCCCGATTGTCCCGAGTCCGTATTACGGCGTTGCCGAGAACATCGCGATGGGCTACAGCACGGCTCAGGAGGTCATGAACGGCTGGATGAACTCACCCGGCCACAGGGCCAACATCCTGAACGGCGGCTACACGCACATCGGCGTTGGCGTGTGCGACGGGTGCGGCAAGCACTGGACGCAGAACTTCGGGACCCGCTCCGGCAGTGCCGGCGGCGAGACTCCTCCTCCGAGCGGAGGGGGCGGCGGAGGCAAGGGCTGAAGCCTTGACTAAGCACGTTCGCAGTTAGCGAACATAAGAACTGAGACGGATTTCAGGCATGGACCGCCTTACAAGGGTGGTCCATGCTTTATTTTTTCATCAGAGAGAAAGCTTATCACTACGCTCAGATTTATTCCGCCGATTCTGCAGATTTGCTGACATGCCATAAATGCATCAGTCACATGAACTTGTGATGATAAAGTAGCTCTCGAAAGGCTTTTTGAAAAAGTTGAAATTTTTTTGAAAAAGTTGCTTGCCGGATGTGAAAAATGGCGTCATCCTTTATGACAGTGGTGTGACATATTGATTACACCCTATTGACAATGTGACTACGAGAGAAGTGACAAAGGCTTATTGGAAAGGGGGACTGCGTATGAGATTGGGCAAATACATAGCCTGCAGTTGCGTTGCGACGGCTCTGGCGTTGCTGCTGCTGGTGGGCTGCGGTGTTGACTCTGGAGTTCGCGACGGCAACACTCCGAGCTACACCGGCGGCCCGGGCACGGGCCTTCCGGGCGGCGGCAACAACCCGGGCTCGAACCCGGGCGATGCGAGTGCGGCCGAGTCGGAGGTCTTCGACCTTGTCAACCAGGAGCGCGAGTCGGCCGGCGTAAGCCCGCTGAGCTGGTGCGACGGTCTTTACGAGTGCGCGAAGGCTCACTCGAACGACATGTGCGACAGGGGATTCTTCTCGCACGTGAACCCCGAGGGCGAAGACCCGTCAGCGCGCGGCCGCGCGGGACACGCGGGCAGCTACACCTTCAGCCCGATTGTCCCGAGTCCGTATTACGGCGTTGCCGAGAACATCGCGATGGGCTACAGCACGGCTCAGGAGGTCATGAACGGCTGGATGAACTCACCCGGCCACAGGGCCAACATCCTGAACGGCGGCTACACGCACATCGGCGTTGGCGTGTGCGACGGGTGCGGCAAGCACTGGACGCAGAACTTCGGGACCCGCTCCGGCAGTGCCGGCGGCGAGACTCCTCCTCCGAGCGGAGGGGGCGGCGGAGGCAAGGGCTGAAGCCTTGACTAAGCACGTTCGCAGTTAGCGAACAAGATTGAACAGAATGCAGAGGCGGTCTGAGGGCCGCCTCTGCCTGTTTTTATCTGGTAGGCCGGATTCCATTTTCCGTCGCATGGTGATATAATAGACACTCGGGACAAGGTGGGGATGCTTAGAACAACTTTCATTGCAGGCGTCATTCTCTTTGCCGGGGCGGTTTTGACCTTCTTTTTGCTTCCGGCACCGCAGGTCATCGATGCCGCCCTTGTGCGGGAGTCGCTATCGCCGACCTCCGGGCCGGGAAGCGCAACTTTTCCCGCTGGCTCCAATGGCTACCTTATCATTGCCCCCGAAGCGCTGCTTGAACTCGATGCTTTCAAGAAATTTATAGCACACAAGCAAGCCCGGGGCTTCTCAGTTGCAATCGCCTCTGTTGAGCTTATTGGCAGGAAAAAAATACCTGGAGAACTGGCGGATAAAATAAGGCACTTCTTGAAAGGCAGTGCCGCAAAACTTGGTCTTCGCTACGTTCTACTCATCGGGAGCCCCGACCCTGCGGATATCAGGGTCAAACTGCCTGTGCCGGAAAAACTGCCTTCTTATATAGTGAGCGCACCGAGCCGCTCGCTGGGCGGTACCTACGTCTGGGACGAGCATGACGGCGAGATAGGCGCCGATGGACAGCACCGCTTTGTGATTCTCACAGGGCCGAACCTGCAGGTTCTTCGAGCCGGGGAAATCAAGTACTGGTACGTCAACTGCACCAGGCCCGGCAAAATCCGGCTTGTCGTTTCCCGGGACGACGAGGAAGGATTCAGACTCGTTCCTGTGGGCGAGATGGAAGAGATAACAAAACCCGGCGTTGCTGTGCGTACCATTGAGCCGATCCGAGTCAAAGCGGGAGACACAGTCGGATTCGAGCTTCCTGCTGAAGGCGCAGCGACCGTTGCCACGGTTAACATGGCGGGAATAAACTGCTCAAGGGTTTATGATATCGGCAATACTGACAAACAGGGAAAATCCGGCATACGCAGGGACGGATTATGGAGGGATATCCTGCCTTTGTTCCAGTGTTCGGTTTACTTCGAGCCCGGGGACCATGCCGGCAGCGTGCCCTCAAAAATGTGCTGGCCCATGGGCACTTACAACGGCGTCTACGGCGCCCTGCTGCGCGATTCATGCCTTTCCCAGTGCCCAACCGACGCCTACTACGCCAATCTTTCAAGTAATTGGGACTGCAACGGGAACGGGTTTTTCGGAGAGACTTTTCAAAAGTTCTTCCGTTACGACGGGGGTGCGAAAGCAGGCGAGCTTTCTACGGGCGACTTCCGGTCAGGCGCGGATGCATTTCTGCCGGAGCTGCTTGTCGGGCGAATCCCGTTCGATGACCCCGAAACGGTCGCCGCCATACTCGAGAAGACAATCGCCTACGAGACTTCGCAAGACAGGGAATGGCGCAGACGCTGCTTCCTGGCTGCTGACCCGCTTGCCCCCGATACGGACAACTACGCGCTGTGCGAACTGCTGAAACGGGACGTATGCGAGCCGGCGGGCTTCAAAGTGACGAGGTTCTACACCGAGCACGACTTCGAGGGAGAACTCCAGTCTCCGAAAAGGTACAAATACGAGCCGGAGGAGCTTGTTCCGCTTGACGAGTTGCACGAGAACAAAATGGCCGGTTACGAGCGCTTCTCGCAACTATGGGCTAAGCAACATCCGGGATTCGTCCTGTGGTCATCGCATGCAAACACGGACATATGCAGAAATATCCTCACGCTGCGCGACGAGTCCGCCGACGCATACCCGCTGCCGGTCACGAGGCAGTATGTCGAAGCGCTTGATGATTCGCATCCAGCAATTGTTTTTGCGGCAGCGTGTTCGCTGACACAACCCGAGAACTACTATCTCGGAACGCGCAAGAAACGTACAAGGCTCGAGCACGACTGGGAGCCCCGGCCCAATCTCGGAAGGGAACTCCTGAAGAACGGGGCGGTCGCGGTCGTCGGGCCGACTCGCAGCACATGGTTCCAGCACGGCTGGGATTCTCCCGAAGACGGGGGATGCCTGTCGTTGTCGTACGACTTCGCGGACAGGTTTCTTGCGGGCGAATGCGTCGGCTATTCGCTCGCGGCGGCGCTCCGTGATTATAATACGCGATGGGGAAGCGAGCTTGCCGACGGCGAGAACATCACGGGTTTCGTCGTCTACGGAGACCCGTCCCTGAAGCTCGGGCTTGGTCAAGGGCCGACACGTCCCCTCGTTAAGCAGTCTGCGCCGGTTCTGAAAGTGAGAACTCCCGCCGCTCCGGACGAGGCGATTATCCTGAGAGTGGATGGAGAAAAAGACGCAGAACTCGAGGCCGGCACGGTATGCGGGATTCCCGATAAGGATTTCAAAGCGGGAGCCGATAATGCCGGGGAATGGTTCGACGCACGCGGATTCGAGCTTACCGACACGCGGACCCCGAGTGGCCGGTTCAGCCATTATTCCGGAACGGCGCGTCACCGCCCCAGCACGCTTACCCTTAACTTCCCCCTTATGCCGGGCCAGAGCCTGAAAGCCAGGTATTACTGCTGGTTCTCGACCGAGCCGGGGCTGGACTATGTCGTATTCGAGAAATCGCAGGATGGCAGGCTCTGGGAACCACTGAGAGTCCACACCGGAGCAAGCAGCAAGAACCCCCTGTTCGACATGCACAACCCGCATTGGACGATGGAATCCGTTAGTTTCTCCGTGGGAGAGGGACCGGCATATCTGCGATTCCGGTACGTCACGAACGACCAGTATCGAAAGGTTCCCCGCGAGGGATTCTACATGGACGATTTCAGCCTGAGTTCCGCAAACGGCAGCATCCGGTACATCTCGGGGTGGCAGAGACTGAGCCCCGGCGAAAAGCCGGGAACGTTCATGCTCAAGCGGCCGGAAGGCGGCCAGTTCTATCTGAGAGTATCCCATGCCGATTCCCGTTCGAGCCGGGAGGGTCCGAGCGAGCTTTTCCGGCTGACCGTATCCGGGCCTCGTCCTTTATCGCAGGCTGAGATAATGCGCAGGCCGCGGGGCCTGGTCCTTGCGGCGGTTGCGCTGCTTGGACTGCTGCTGGCCGCTTTATCCGCCGTGCTGTGGCCGAGGAAAGGCGGGGCAGAAAATGCACACAAAAACAGGGATGTTCTTTCCGGCTGATTTTTCCCGGGCGCGGTGAACCCGCGTATGCTTCATGAAGTATAAACTGCGGGGAGTATCTGTCTCCCCGGAGGTCTCTTTAGCATGACGAGGAAAGAGAGAATTCTCGTTGTTGTCATCTCTACGGGCGTAACCGCGCTCGTCGTGCTCGGAATCTGGCTCCTGCACGTTCCTTCTTCGGAGGCGAATGTGGTTGCACCCCCGCCGGGACCGGAGATTGACCCCCCGAAGAAGCCGAATGAGCCGCCGGTGCCGGGTCCGCCGGACCACGTCCCCATACAGATAGAAGCGCCGGAAATCAAGCTTCTTCGCGACGTTCAGGACGGAGGGGCCATCGAAGGCATGGTGGTGGATGAAAACGGCAAACCTCTCCCGGATGTCATGGTTACGGCGATATACTCGCGCGATGCGGTGAAATCCACCTTCACCATGGAGGATGGCAAGTATCTTCTGAAGAAACTGCCTCCCGGTCGCTACGCTGTCCAGGCCGACAAGAAAGGCTATGCATCGGTCGTAAGGCAGGACCTTACGGTCGAGAAGCTTGTAACGCTGACCGGAGTGGACTTCGAGCTTGTGCCTGCAGGAACCTTTTTCGGCTTTGTCGTGGAAGCCAGGGACGAGAAGCCAGTAGCCGGGGCCAAGGTTATCCTCTACGCTTCGGGACCGGTCGAAAGCGGCAGCGGGCTGGAACGCGTCTTCCGGGTGACGACTGACGAGGATGGACGCTTCGAGATTGACGGCGCCCCGCCCGGCGAGTACCGCGCCACCGCCACGCATGCCGACTACCTGCCCGGCGAGCGGATTGCGGTGAACATAGAGGCCGGCGAGCAGACGACGCGCAAGCTGGTGCTCGAACTCGGCGGGTCAGTCAACGGAATTGTTACTGACGAAAACGACCAGCCGCTTGCAGGCATACAGATATTCCTCTCTTCGGCTGACAGCACGGTCTTCTTTAACAAGGGCACGAATACCGACAAGGACGGCAGGTACGAACTCAACGGGCTGAAAGGCGGCCTCGTGAATATCAGGGTTATAGCCCGCGGCTACGTGGACTCCACAAAAACCAACGTCTCGATTGTAGAGAGCCGCCTGACGGAAGGCATCGATTTCAGGCTCGAGCGCGGCAACGTCATTTCGGGCATCGTTGTCAACTACGTGGACGAGCCGGTCGTCGGTGCCACGGTCACGGTGAGCGGCAAGGGCAGCTATGAGACTACCCGCACCGACAAGAACGGCGAGTTTTCGATAAGCGGCTTTACCGAAGATGTGGTCAACATGAGCGTCAGGGCGCCGGGGTACATACTGCTTATCAAGCGGCAGGTGCCCGCAAACAGCGTGGACCTTCGGCTCGAATTGAGCAAGGGCGGCTCCGTGGAGGGACGCGTGCTCGCAGACGTGCCGATAAAGGAATTCAACGTCATTCTTTATGACAATCCGACCGAACCGGGCAGGAAGCCGAAACTTATAAAACAGAAAATATCCAGGGATTCGAGGGGGATTTTCAAGATTGACGACATCCCCGCTGGCACGTATTCGGTGGAAGTCAGGGCGCTGACGCTCGAGGAACGGCCCAGAACCTACATCAACGCGGCGGCCGAGATGATCGAAGTCAGGGAAAGTTACTCGGTCAAGGGACTTCAAATCGCGCTGCGGCAGGAATAGACTCGGTCAACTCGTCATCAGGGGGCACATGGCGGCGTAGTCGCAGCGTGCGGGCGACTCGCGGCACGGCGCATTCTCGCCTCTCTCGTACGTTTCCTTTCCCGCGAGTATCTCGGCGACCACGTTTTCGATTCGTTCGAGGGACTGCTGGAGCGCAGCCTCTCCTATCGAGTCCTGAGCATCGCTTTCGTCCAGGCGCAGCGTGACTTCGGCCGGCCGACCGGTGCCCTCGTAGTTGAGATAGAGATAGGAAAAGCAGGCCACTTTCATGCCCGCCTCGCGGGCAGCAAGCACATACAGGGGCAACTGCACGTCGTCGAGCCTGTCCATTACCGCGTTCCTGTGTTTCCTGACCTTGCCGGACCCGGATATCTTGTAGTCGATTATCCTGATGCCTCCCGGCGCGGCAACTATCCGGTCTATCCGACCTGATACGCGCGTGCCGGCGAAGTCCATCCTGAAGGAGTGTTCGGTCTTGAGCGTTCGTCTGGAGCCGGTTGTAGCATCCGCGGCGTAGGCGCTCAGGAGAGTTTGCGCCTCTTCCTGCGACGCGGGAAGAAGGGTTTCTCTTTCTGTCTCTTCGGCAAGAAGATGGGCGAGCCGTTCTGGCGAGAAGTCGGTTTCTCCGGGAGAGTGAAATCTCGCCAGGACCCTGTGAATGAGCGAGCCCAGTTTCATGCGTTCGCTGGGCGGCGGCGCTATTTGCAATATCCGGTTGAGGAAAAACCGGTGCGGACACGTCGAATACTGCTTTATGCTCGTGACGCTGAGCACTTGCGGCACAGGGACTCTGTCTGCGACGGGCTTCGCTGGAAGCGGTCGGCGAGGTCCGCTGCATGCCGCCTCCGGACCTGGTCGGGCTGAGCCGGCTTTGTCCCTGAGCCAGATAGCAGGCTCGATATGCCTGCCGCTCGACTGCCGGTGAAAAGACATTATGACCCTCGCGGCGCTTGCAGCGGCGCTGCCAGCCTCCCAGCGCTCGCGGAGTTGTGCGCTTGCCACGTCCGGCAGTTGCACGGGCCCCGGCAGCAGGTGCGAAAATCCGGGCATTAGCTCCCGGATGCCGGGCGGGAGCGGCGCGCCTGTCCGGGTCTCGGAAAGAAGGCACGGAAGGAACACGGTATCGTAAAAGCGAGCAGGAGGAGCGTCAGGCGAAAGAAAGGCCCGAGGAAGCAAGTCACCGGGCCATGCCTTTGTCTGGAGCAAATCAACGGCTGAGGCAAAATCGCGCAGAGCCGCCGGGCCTGCTCCCGGCGCGAAAAAATCATTAAATAGCCGCGCTGTCTCTATGTATCTGTCGAGCGCTTCTTTCTGTGCAGCCGAAGTGGCGGGAAGTAAGGATTCAATGGCGTTTGCTATAAGCTCAGGCAGGGAATCAGTCTCGCGGCGCGGCAGGATGGATGCAAGCAATCCCTCAAGCTGTGACTCATCTGCAGCCAGCCCGGCTGAGACAATCCTGGCTCTCGGGTCCATCCTGTCCGGCTCGGCCAGCAGGTCTGTAATCAACCTCATTTCGCGCAGGAGCGCTGTACGGGCCGGATGCGCCGGCATGTCTTCTGTCAATAAGTCTGCTCTTTGCAGTTCGTAGCGCAGAAGGTCGGCCTGCACCGACCAATCCTGAAAGAAGAAGGCGATATCTTTTTCGGAAAGGCCCTCTTCCAGCTCGATGTCTCGCGCGCGTCTGGCCAGACCGCGGCATTCTGAGGCAAAATCATTGAACTGAAGCAACTCAGACTTTCCTTCCAAAGAGCCTTCGGCGATACTTCTGCCGAGTTCGTATCCCGGTGGCCGGGGTGCGGTCTTGGACTTCAGGTCCGGCAGATTTGCCGCGAGTTCCCTGTCTGTCCGGATAATGACTGCGCGGGCCGGGGGCGGCGGTGCCGACGGGTCGCAGAGGAAAACGCAGTCGATGTCGGCCTGCGCGATGGCCACCGCCAGCCTGAACTCGTCCGGGGCTGCATCGTGGATGCAATCGAACAGGTAACGGCGGGTGAGTACCGCCTGCCCGGCCTGGACTGCGTCTGCCGCTTTCTCAATAAGGTCATGATTGTCGAAAAATTTCCCTTCACGAAGAAGCTGTTCATAGTTTTTCAGGAGCTTCGCCAAAGAGTTGGCCGCCGGCGGCTTGCCCTTCAGCTTCGCGAGGTCCGCGCTCCGTAGAGATGCGGACCGAAGGCTGTCTAGGATGTCGAAGAGGGTTTGCGCGCCTTGGGCTGTGCCTGTGTATGCGCGCCACTCGCCGGGCAGGTCTGCGTCTTTTAATGCTCTCAGGAAAAGCAGCATCTTTGCCGCTTCCGGGATTGCGCCGGACCCGAACTGCCGGATAAGTTCCTCGGCAAATCCTGTAAAAGTTGTCGTCCGTGTGTCTCCAAGACCTTCGGCTTCGAGGATTTTACGCAGGGCGTGTTCTCTACGGGGACGCGCGGTTATTATAGTGTATTCGGCATCCGGGGAGACACGCACGATATCGGTAATGGCCTGCGCAAGCGATGCGCCGCCGAAACCTGTAATCAATCTGGCAGAAGCGCTTTTACTCGATTTTTTCAGGATTCTCTCCCTGTGCGCTGGATTACCGTCCGAAGTCCTTGCCGCCGGGGGTTCTCTGTCATTCGCCGATGTCCAGCAGGCCCATCCGGTAAGCTATTGCCAGAGCTTTCACAAGGTCGGGGTCGATTTGTCCCTGCTGCGAGAGGGTGTTCAACTGGAACAGTGCTTCTTTCGGAGAGAGTTTTTCGCCGGGGGAACCCTGCAGTATCTCGTCGAAGGCGTGGGCTGCGGCAATGATTCTGGCGTGAAGTGGTATCTCTTCGCCGGCCAGTCCGTCCGGGTATCCGCTGCCGTCGAATTTCTCGAAAGAATGCTTGACCGCGGGCAGAATCTCCCGAAGGCCCGTGATGTTCAGCAGCAGTTCCTGCGAGCGCATGGCCTGCTTGTATTCAAGAGTCTCCTCTCGCGTCGCGGCGGACTGCGACTGGATGATGTCGGCTTCCGAGATGGACAGCCGTCCGATATTATGGAGCAGAGCGGCGAGCGCGACCGAGTTCGCATCGGTTGCAGGCAAGTCGAGCGCTCTTGCCATTGCCCTGGCGAATCGCGACACGCGGGCCGAACGCCCTTTCAGCGCGGGGTCGCGCATCTCGACAGCGTTGACAAGAGTCGATATTATGGAGGTAAACATCTTGCGCTGTTCCGTGGCGATGCTAATGCCGTTCAAGGCCATGCCGGTCTGTATGCCGATTGCCGTGATAAGTTCGAGGTCGCCCGTTGAGAACTGCACTCTGGCGTCGGAGCTCGAGAGATAGACCACGCCGATTATCTTGTCCATTGCCGCGAGCGGAGCGCAGATAACCGACTTGACACCCTGAATAATGACGGAACTCTTATCCCCGAAGCGCTCGTCGGTGCCCGCGTCGGAAGTGAGCACGGCGCGGCCGTACTTGACGACGCGCTTAATTATGCTCGTCGATACGGCGGGCGTGGAGCTGCCTTCCTTCTCGAAGCTTGCTTCGAGGTTGAGTTCGGGCTTGGATGACTCGTCGTCTTTCACGAATATGAATCCGTGGTCGGCGTTGATTGCCTCCGAAGAGAGGACTACAATCCTGGAAAGCATCTTCTTGGAGTCCGTTTCGTTCGAAACGGCGCGCGAAACCTGATACAGCACGGAGAGCTGCTTGGATTTCTGGGATTCGGTGACCGCCGTGCGCCTCGTCTCGTCGGGCTCTTCGATATCGGCGAAGTCCATGACGCCGAAACGGAACTCCATGGTCGCGCTCGGCTCGGCGTCGATGTGGGAGAACTCTATCTGCGGAGACAGGTCCCCCGTGGTCGGGGCCCTGCCTTCGAAAACGAGAGTCGTCTGGCCTATTCTGACCCGGTCTCCTTCCCTTAGCAACTCTTCCGATATGCGCTCTTCGTTGACGTAGGTGCCGTTTCGGGAGCCGAGGTCGCGTATGAAGTACATCTCGCCGACGGCGAAAATCTCGGCATGGCGGCGGCTGACGCCCTGGTCCATAATCTGTATCTGGGCCTCGTTGTCGCGGCCTATCGTAACGATGTGCCCCTCGAGCGAGTAGATTACGCCCTTATGTGGACCGTCTTTGACCTTCAGACAGACCATCCGGTCTCATCCTCCGTTTGTCTCATTCCACCGGAGCTGCCACGGCGCAGCAATTGCTTTCGGCTACTCGTCGTCCTCTTCGTCGCAGGGAGAAGCCAGATACCACTGGCTTCCCACTTTCTTCCACTTGATTTCTTCCGTGGTTGTGGAACCCGCTGCGGCTTCGTAGGTTACGGTCACCTTGGATACGCCCCGATCACCCTTGACTGTCACCTCGTCTATCTTATAGGTCTGGAAAGGCTTCGTATGCGAGGAGTGCTCGTTCGAGCCGCCGCGCAGTTCCTGGGCCAGTGTGTCCAGGTACTTGTCAACCTTTCCGGCGGATGCGGTCTTCTCGTCGCGGAACTTCTTGGTTTTCATTTCCCAGAAACACACCTTCAGGTACTTCATGTTGAAGCCGGTTCCCCCGCAAGACTTGCAGGGGCCAAGGATTCCCTTGGCGCCTCAGGGAATTCACCCGCGCGTCGTCTTGTTATACGGGTCTGCGTACTGCTGGCCGGTCCCTCCGCACGCCGTGCACTTTTTCTTGCCATCGCCGCCGCACTTGCTGCAGATGAGCTTGTTCCGGCTGTTCATCCAGCGCGATACGCGCGTCTTGAGCTTCCTCTCCTCGAGTTCCGTCTCTTTCGAGTCCTGGTCGTTGCCTTTTTTTTCCGCGGCATCTTCTTTCTTGTCGCCGCCGGTCTTTTCTTCCTGGACGGACTTGATGAACTTGTTTTCGATTATTATCTTGCCGAACGGCACTTTGAGCGTAACGCCCGACTCATCCCTGGAAATTATCTTGCCTTCGAATTTCTCGCCCGTAGTCAGTTCCACGACATCGGCATGCACCAGCACGGGGATGACGATTAGCGCGACGGCTGCCAACAGCTTTTTCACAGCGCACCTCCAAACGACACAGACTGAAAGGACGCTTCCGCCGGGCCTTTCCCGCTGGACGTGGCAGGCAAGACAATATCAGTTTTGCGCGAAAACGGGCCCGTAAAACAGATTGAGTCTATAGAAAGAAAGGCGGAAAGTCAAGAACCCAGTTGTCTCAACTGGATGGCAGGTCGCGCTCTGAGGGGCGGTAGAGTTTGCCGTCAATCATGTTCAGGCGCCGCGAGCCCTGCTCGGCCAAGGTGCGATTGTGGGTTACGACCACGAGCGTCTGGCTGAACTCTTCCCTGATTCGCCAGAGCACCTTGAGAATCTCCTCGGCAGTTCTGGTGTCGAGATTGCCCGTGGGCTCGTCGCAGAAGAGGACTTCCGGGTCGTTAATAAGCGCCCGCGCTATAGCCACGCGCTGCCTCTCGCCGCCGGAAAGCTGAGAAGGCCTGTGCTTGAGGCGCTCGCCCAGCCCCATGCTTGCGAGCACCTTCTCGACCTTCTCTCGGTAGCGGCGCCTTGCCCCGAACCAGGAGAAGGTAGACTCCCTTATCATGAGCGGAAGCAGCGTATTCTCGACGACGTCGAGGTCGGGCAGAAGGTGATAGAATTGGAACACGAAGCCTATCCGGCGGTTGCGAACGGAAGACTGGCGCCGGGGTGGAGCCGACGTGAGGTTTTCCCCCTCGTAGAAGACATCGCCCGCCGACGGCGGGTCCAGAAGGCCCAGCATATGCAGCAGAGTGCTCTTGCCGGCGCCGCTCGGGCCGCATATCATGAGCACTTCGCCGCGCGATATATTCATATTGACGCCCTTCACGACCGGCAGCTCGCGCTTGCCGGCGAAGTAGCTTTTCTTCAGGCCTGTGGCCCGAACCAGCTCCTCGCCTTTCGCCTGCGATGGGGCATCCGACTTACTCATAACGCAGCGCCTCGACGGGATTAAGCCTCGATGCCTTCAGCGCCGGGTAGAGCGCGAAAATAAAGGAAACGACGATAGTGGGAACAACGACCTGTGCTATCTCGCCGTAGTCAACTATCGTCGGGATTTCGGTCAGGTAATAGACGTTCGGCGGGAAGGGGTGGTAGCCGGTAACGTCCTCTATCAGGTCCGCAATCTCGTTAATGTTGTAGACGAACATGAGTCCGAGGAAAGTGCCGATTGCGCTGCCGACGATTCCTATGAAGGAGCCGGCGACGAGGAATATGCTCATGATGCCGGTCATGGTGCCGCCGAGCGACTTGATAATCCCGAGGTCCTTGGTCTTCTCGATTACCATCATGGCCAGTATGGATACGATGGTGAAGCCGGCGACTATCACGATGAAAAAGATTATGAACGCCAGCAGCCACTTCTCCATCTGAACGGCCTGCAGGAGCGTCTTGTTCTGCTCCTTCCACGTGCGCACGGCAAGGCCGAGGTATGGGTCGGCGTTAATGGCGCGCTCGATGACCGGCTTGATTTCGTCCGCCCTGCGGTAGTCGTCAAGCTTCACGCTGACGCCGGAGACGCAGTCCGGCACGCCGACGAACTGCTGGGCTTCCCATAGCTGCGCGTAGACGTAGCGGAAGTCGTTCTCGAACATCCCGGTCCGGAACGCGCCGAGTACCTCGAACCGCTGCTGGCTCGCCTCCTCGACGTCGAGGCTTGCGGCCGTCAGGAGCGTGACTTCGCTTCCTACCTCCATCTGGTAGTACTTGAACATCTCGATGCCGACTATTATGCCCGGGAGGTCCGTGCTTCTTTCGCTGAAAAGCAGCAGGATTTCCTCATCAGTCATGGGCTTGCGGTCGTTGAGCTTGTCATGCTTGTCGCTGACCTCATCGAACTCAACGCGCCAGGAATCGAGCCTCTGCAAATATGATTTGTATAGCGGGTTTTGCGACAGGTCAATGCCCCTCTGTTTTGCCAATTTCTCGGTGCTTTCGGCATCTTCAATCCAGATATCCAACTGGTCGTGGCGGGCGATAATCTCCGTTTCTTCCCGGCGGAGAAGGTATTCCCTGATTTGACTCACTTTCGGCTCTTCGAGCGGGTCGATGCCCTTGATGAACCCGAAGTCGATGTGAAGACCCTTGATAAGGATAATGTTCTGGACAAAGGGCGCGACACCTTTGACGCCGGGTATCTTCACCACCTTCTTCATTATCTCGTCATGGTTCTTCATTGCGAAGCCTTCTTGGGTGATTATGATATCGGCCATGGTGCCGCGGATTTTCTCGTGGAATTCCCGCTGGAACCCGCCCATGACCGACAGCACGATTACCAGGACCATGACGCCCACGCTGACGCCGGCAATGGCGATGTAGGTGATTATTCTGCGCTTGAGGTACCTGAGTGCTATGAAAAGCTTGTACACTTACTGTTTCGCCTTGTCAGGAGGTTTGAGGAGCGGGAACAGGATTACGTCGCGTATCGAATGACTGTCCGTGAGAAGCATGACCAACCGGTCGATTCCTATCCCGAGCCCGCCCGCAGGCGGCATCCCGTAGCTCAGGGCGAGAACGTAGTCCTCGTCGATTTTGCCGGTCACGTCCGCCAGGTGCTGCGCCTGCTCCTCGAAGCGCTTTCTCTGTTCTACTGGGTCGTTAAGCTCGGTGAATGCATTGGCCACTTCGACGGAGCCTATGTAAAGCTCGAAGCGCTCGGCGATTTCGGGACTGCCCGTCTTCTGCTTCGCCAGCGGGCAGATGGCGACAGGATAGTCAATCACGAAGACCGGCCCGTCGAGCTTCGGCTCAACGTAGTGCTCGAAGAGCACATCAACCATGGCCCATACGCTGAGGCCGCCGTCAACAGTCTGCTCGAGTTCGGCCACGTTCTTCCTCACTGCCGCCTCGTCGTTCATGGAGAAACCCGCGTGCTCTTCGAACAGCTCGGCGTAAGTGCGCTTAGGGTAGGGGGGCTTGAGGTCGAAAGTCTTGCCTCCGTAAGTGACTTCGTGGCTGCCGCATACCTCGACGGCGAGCGTAGAGAAAACCTCTTCGGTTATCTCCATCATGGTTTCGTAGTTGCCGTAAGCCTGGTAGAGTTCCAGCATGGTGAACTCGGGCGAATGCCTCGTGGAGATGCCCTCGTTGCGGAACACGCGGCTGATTTCGAAGACGCGCTCGAGTCCGCCGACGAGCAGGCGCTTCAGGTGTAGTTCGAGGGCTATGCGCAGGTACAGGTCGATATCCAGCGCGTTGTGGTGCGTAACGAAAGGCCTCGCCGCCGCCCCGCCGGGTATCGAGTGCATTACCGGGGTTTCCACCTCGATGAACCCGCGTGCGTGCAGGATTTCCCTTATGCGCGCAATGGCCTTTATTCTGCGCATGAAGGTTTCTTTTGACTGCGGGTTGGCGACCAGGTCAACGTATCGCCTGCGGTACCTCAGCTCGACATCCTTCAGGCCGTGCCACTTTTCCGGCATGGGCATGAGCGCCTTGGAGAGAAGCTCGAACTTCTCGACGAAGACGGTAATTTCTCCCGTGCGCGTCTTCGCGACCGGCCCCTCGAGGCCGATAATGTCCCCGATGTCGAGCATCCTGAAGACCTCGAAAGCCTCGTCGCCAATCGCGTTCCTCTTGACGTATGCCTGTACCTTGCCGGTCCTGTCGTGCACGTCGAAGAAGGCGGCCTTGCCGTGGCTTCGCATGGCCATAATCCTGCCGGCGATGCGGATTTTCTCCTCGCTGCCCTCCGTGAAGTTTGCGACAACGTCTTCTATGGGCGCGGTGCCGTCGAACCTGTGGCCGTAAGGGTCAATGCCCTTTTCCCGGAGTTCTTCAGCCTTCTTCAGTCTTTCTTCGTAGTATTCTTCCACTTCTTATCCCGTGATTCAAAGGAACGAGCAGAGCCGGATTTTAATTCACAACCTCTTCCGTGTCAATCGATTACTGAGATGCAACCGGTGTGCCGGCGGCATGTCGCGCTACTTGGAGTCAGTGCGCCGCGGTCTTCGGGGATGGCGGGGAGTCGTATTCTCGGGGTCCCTGTGCTCTCTTTCCGGCTTCGGGTCGAGGCGAATGTACCATTTACCGTTGCGCCTTATCGCATTGTTGCTGACCGGCATGTCTGTATCTTCCGTCCGGCCTCCGATTCCTCTGCGCTTGACGGTCCCGTGTATTTGAGCCTTGTTATCCGGCAGGGACACTTCTATGCGGTCTACGCGGTAGTCCCTGGCGCGCGTCCACGCGAGCGCGATGTTTCCCGCCAACTGCAGTCCCTGGAGTTTGTCATCTTGCTTGACCTGTTCGGGGTCGATGAATTTGGCCACGGCGAGCCAGTCCTTCTTGAATGCAGCATTGTAGAAGCCTTTTGCGGTTCTCTCGATTTCGGCCATAGCCAGCGTTCTTTCCATGAACTTCTGTATAGGCGCCGGAATCCTGACTAAACCCTTCTCGCCGGGATACTTCTCGACTCGCACCAGTGCCTCGCCCCACTTGCCCTCGCGGAAGAGCTTCTCGACATCTTCCTTGAAGCGCCTGAATTCGAGTTCCACGCCCTTGTCGCGGGCGTCCTTGAGCCTCTCTATCCACGTGTCCACGCTGCCGGCGAACTCCTCGTCCGGCGTGGCTTCCTTGATTTCCTTGAGCTGCTCCAGCAGCTTGTCGAGCTTGCCCGGCCCCTTCTCAAGGGCTTCTTCGAGCTGGGAGTAGCCGATATCGAGTATCGCCTGCTTCGCCTTGGTGGCCCAGGTTGTTCCCTCCAGCCTTGTGACAACGTCGTTGTACATGGCCAGCGTGTTCTCCGTGTCTTCCGGGTGTTCCCCGGCGTAGGCCTGTACAGCCGCGAAAATCGCCTCGTGGGCCTTGTTCGCCCATTTCGTTCCCTTGTAATCGCCGGCGAAATCGTAGTACTGGCGCAGAGTGCCTTGGATGTCTGCGGGATTGTTCTCCGCGTACTGCCGGGCTTCGTCGAACCTGCGCGCCGATTCCCTGTCTTTTGCGGACGAGGCAATCATAAAGAGGATTAGCACGACTATAACTGCCGCGAGTATCCACCTGAGGCGCTTCTTCTTGCGCGCTGGTTCCGCCGGCTGCGTCGCGGCGCCTGACCCCGGCTCCACAGGTGTGGGAGTCCGCATCGCCCCGGTTGGCGTCTGCAGGCCGCCCGCTGTCAGCGGCGCGGTGCCGCCGGCTGCCGTGCTGGGGGTGCCCAGTATCTGGTCTATGGCGGAGAGAACCTCGCTTGGCGTCTGGGGTCTATCTTCGGGGTCCTTTGCCATCATTGAGCACACGAGCCGGCAAACCTGCTCCGGTATTCCGGAATCCTCGGGAAATTCCGGCTCTTCTATTTCGTGCTTTCTGAGAATTTCGTACGTCGAGCTTCCGGAGAAGGGCACGCAGCCTGTAAGCATATGGTAAAGCGTGCAGCCCAGCGAGTATATGTCCGCCCTCTGGTCTACGTCCTTCGAGTTGCGGGCCTGCTCGGGCGCGAGGTAGTGCGGCGTGCCCATGACCGCGCCGGCCACGGTCAGCCCCGACTCGCCCGCCTCGCCCTCTATGTGCTTGGCCAGCCCGAGGTCGGCCAGCTTCACCAGCCCGGAGGGGGTTATCATTATGTTGTCGGGCTTAATGTCGCGGTGGATTATGCCCTGCTCGAAGGCGCAGCGCAGCGCTTCGGCGACCTGCCTGACTATCCTGAGTGCCTCGACCGGCGCAACCTTTCCCGTCTCGAATATAAGCTTCGATGCCGGCTCGCCCTTGACGTATTCCATCGAGAAGAAGTAGGTGTTGCCTTCCTTTCCCGCGTCGAAGACTGTTACGAGATTGGGGTGCAGGAGCCTGCCCGCGGCCTGAGCTTCCCTGATGAAGCGCTTTGTGAAGTTGTCGTTCTCCGCAAGGCGGGCAGCCAGTATCTTGAGCGCTACCGGCCTGTCTATGGAAATCTGCCTGGCGAGGTAGACCTTGCCCATTCCGCCCGCGCCCAGCAGGCTTTTAACTTCGTAACCGGCGAGAGTTTTGCCGACCATGTCGTCGTTGACTTCTGTCCTTTCGAGAACCATTGTCGCCCCGGGCCCGAATCCCACGGTGCTCCTGCACTTCGCGCAGACGAACTGCCCGCTCTCTATGCCTTCGCCTATCTCGGCGGTGGCACCACAGTTCGGACATGTAAGGACCTGTGACATTCTCTCTCTCCGGGCAAGCTTCCGATAGATTGTACTTCAATCTGCTTAGTTGTCAACGAAGGAAGCTTTCCCCTATTCAGTCAAACGTCTCCGCTAATGTCTTAGTTGCGCCCAAAGGGCCGGAATACTCGATGAAATCCGGCCCATATATTGATACACTTTTTCGGCGCCGCGGGTTTGGCTTTTTCAAAGGGGCGTGTCACTGCTTGCAATCCGCCCCCGGCGCGTTTACTATTCCTGCCGGGAACCTGGATAGTCGCGGAGTATTGAGATGGCGCGAGGCGGAAAAACGCTGGGACTTGTCAGCAGCCTTATCGCCAACAACTGGGGCCGGGGCGAAAGCGCGCTGACCTACGAAACGCGCAGGCTGTTGGAGGTGGGACGCGAGATATACGGGGAGGTGTTCCTGATAAATACCAACCTCGTGTCCGTCGAGCTGCCGCGCGGGGAAGAAGCTCCGAGCCTTTATCAGGAAGGCCGGCCAATGCCGGAAATCGATTCCCTGATAGTCAGGTCCACATACCGGCTCGGCGGCGGGCTCAATGCGACGCTGCGCTGCCTCGCGTTGCGGGGCTGCGACATTCTCGACCGCATCGGACTTCAAGGCGGTAGGAGGAGCGGCAAGCTCGGGACCAGCATTAAGAGATTCAGCGAGGGAGTCGGCTCGACCACGTACCTCGCGTTCGGCCGCGCCGCAGCGGAAGACCTGGCGAAGAGGCTTGAGAGGGCGGGGCGCTTTCCCCTGATAGCCAAGCCGATAGGCGGCAGCGGCGGCAAGGGTGTTGTGAAGCTGGACGACAAACAGGGATTGCTGCAGTATGTGAGGAGCTTTTACAGCAAGAAAAGGAAGACGCCGCTCATGCTGCAACCGTTCGAGGAGTTCGTGAACGAGTTCCGGGTCATCCTGTTTTTCGGGCGGTCGCTGGGGATTGCGCGCAAGATAGCGGCCGAGGGCTCGGTGGCGGCTAATGCGGCGCAGGGCGGCACTTTCGTCGCCGTGGACCGGCCCGACATAGTCGATTACGCATGCAGCAACGTGAGCAAAATAGGCATCTTCGGCGTCGATATCGGGGAGACGGCCTCAGACGGACTGAGAATCATCGAGGCAAACCGCGCGCCGAGATGGGAAGCCTTCGACGGGGCTCTGTCCTGCGACACGGCAAGGACAATCGTTAAGCTCGCGCGCGAGCGGCTGGAACAGGCGCCGTCCTGAACCCGGCAACCCGCTACTTGGAGCCTCCTACGGTCTCTTTCAGCTTCTTGACGACGTCTTCGTCGTGCTCGATAATGCCGCGGACGACATCCACGGGACGCGCCATCTTACGGCCCGTCTCCTCCGTCCTGGCAAGGAACATGATATACTTCGCGCCTTCCTTGAGCGTCACGCCCTGCGGGCAAAGGACATCCATGTGCTTGCCCTCGTCGGCTCCCTTCAGGCCCGATACGATTTTCACGACATAGTACTTGTAGCTGCCCCTGTCTTCGAGCTTGACGGCCTCGGCCACGATGACGATTTCCGCCTTCTCGCAGAGCTGCTTGAGCTTCTCATCGCCGGACTCCGGCTTGAAGAGCTTGTCGAGCCGGGCGATTAAGTCCTTCTGGGACTTGACAGCAGCGCCTGAAAGCACCAGCTTCTCGCCGTCCTTCTTCAGGAACACGACGTAATCGCCCTCTTCGAGCGCCTTTATCTTTGAGCCTTTCTCCGGCTGGGTGATGACTATCTTCCCGTCCTTTGCCTTCGGGTCGCCCTTGTACGCGCCCCTGAGACTTACCTGCACGTCTTCCTCGCCGAGCGCTTCCTTGTCAACGTGGATGATTACGACCATTTCGGCCTTCTGGACCATCTCCTTTAGCTGCTTATCGGTGATATCCGGCCCGGCCTTGTAGCCGGTGAGAGTCCAGCTTGTGTCCACATCGTTGTTTGCCTTTTCCACCAGCAGTTTGACAAGGCCGATGTCCTTTGCCCACCACATATATACTCCCTCGTTCGGTCCGGGAGTCACGTGCTTGACTTTCAGGCATCCCTTGAAGGTCCCGGCAGGCGTGGTGACATCCTCTACTGCTACAACTGTCGATTTGATGGTGAGCTTGAGCTGTTCGGGCGGTACGCCATCGGGCACCTCGATTCCCTCTGGCATCATATCGGTTGTCCAGGAGTCGTTCTTTTTCGCACCGAACTTAAGCATGTTCCACTTGAAGGAAATTCCCGCCTCCGACAGTTCCCAGACAAGATACTCTTTGGTCATCTTCCAGTTGATAGAGGCGGGGAAGTCGGCCATTTCAGTGACCTTGATTTTGGCCGTCCCATCTGCCTTGACTTCTTCTACTTCGAGTTTTCCGGACGACTTGTCCCCGTGCTCCACGACGTCATATTTCCAGAAATTGCCCTTTGCGAGCTGCAGGAACGGCTCTTCCTTGCCTTCCGCCAGCGCGACCGCGCACAGCGACAGAAGCGCGAATAGCGTCACAACCGCTTTCTTCATGGTCTCTCCTTCCTTGCGGGGCTTGTTACTTCGAGCCTTTCACAAATTCTTTGACTTTCTTGAGCAGGTCATCCTTCAACTCGGCCGCGCCGCTGACAAGGTCGGCCAGCCGCCACATCTTCCGGCCTGACTGCTCCGTCGCTTCGAGGAACAGGATGTGCTTCCCGCCTTCTTTCAGGTCGAGACCCTGCGGGCTCAATACATCCAGATGCTTCCCTTCCTTTGCGCTGCCTTTAAGAGCAGATAAGACCTTGACGACGTAGTACTTGAACGTTCCCCTGTCTTCGAGCTTCACAATTTCCGCCGCGGCGATGACTTCCGCTTTGCCGCAAAGTTTGCCAAGCGCATCCTCGGCCTCATCGCCGGGCTTCAGGAGCTTGGTCAGCCGGTCGGTAAGCTCCTTCTGCGACCTGACGGCGTCGTAGAGGAGAGAGAGCTTGTCGCCGTCCTTCTTCAGGAACACGATAAAATCGCCTTCATTAAGCGCCTTGAGCTTCGAGTCTTTTCCGGGCCGGGCGATTTCCATCTTGCCGTCCTGCGTTTCCGGCTCGCCCTTGTAGCTGCCGGTCAATTTTACCTGCACCTTGTCGGACTTGGCGGTTTCTTTCGGTACCGAGACGAGCGCAATGACATCCGACTTATCGACCATCTCCTTGAGCTTCTCGTCGCTTATGTCCGGCCCGACCTTGTAGGCAGTGAGCGTCCAGCTCTCGCTCACTTCTGCGCGCCTGGTTACTTCGAGCTTGACGAGCCCAACGCCTTTCGCCCACCACATGATGACTTTCCTGTCGGGCTCTCCGGAAGGGTAGTTCTCCACCTTGAGGCAGCCCTTTATCGTCCCGGCCGGCGTCTTGACATCCTCGACTGCCGTGACCTTGGACGTCAGCACCATCTTCTCGTCAAATTCAGCTACATCCGACTCCCAGGAGTCATCCTTCTTCGCGTTTAGCTTGAGTACTTTCCAGCGGAACTTGGCCCTGCGCTCATCCATTTCCCAGATGAGATGTCCGCCTGACATCTCCATGACCATCTCATTGCCCATGGGGCCGCTCATGTCGGTGAGCTTGACCTTTATCTTGCCCTCCTTGCCCATCTCCGTCACTTCCATCTTGCCGGAAGTCTTGTTGCCGCGCTTCTCCACGTCGAACTTCCAGTAGTTGCCCTTGGCGAGCTGCAGGAACGGCTCTTCCTTGCCTTCCGCCAGCGCAATGCCGCAGGCGCCGGCGGCCAGTATCAACACAACGGCCAGTTTTTTCACGATTCTTCGTCTCCTGTTTGATCTGGACGGTTACTTGGAACTCTTGACAATCTCCTCGATCTTCTTGAGGGTTTCTTCCTTGTGGTCGAGGACTCCCTTGACCACATCCACAAGCTGCATCATTCTGCGCCCATGTTCTTTGGTCGCAACGAGAAACAGAATGTGTTTTGCGTTTTCTTTCAATGTTACGCCCGCAGGCACGAGAACATCGAGGTGCTTGCCTTCCTCGGCATTCTTCACTGCTGAGAGCACTTTCACAACGTAATACTTGAACTCGCCCCTGTCTTCGAGTTTCACGACTTCGACTGCCGCCACGGTTTCGGCTTTGTCGCACAGGCTCTTGAGGAGTTCGTCGCCCTTATCCTCCGGTTTGAGAAGCTTGACAAGCTGTTTCGTCAGCGTCTCTTGAGATTTCAAAGTGTCGCATGCGAGTACAAGCTTGTCGCCGTCCTTCTTCAGGAAGGCGAGGTAATCACCTTCCTTGAGTCTTTTAAGCTTCGAGTCCTTACCGGGCTGGGTGATTTCCATCTTGCCATCTTTCGTCTCGACTTTGCCCTTGTATATGCCGGTAACAGTTACCTCCGCCTTATCGGACTTCTCGGCATCTTTCGGAATCGAGACCAGGGCTATGATGTCCGCTTTCCCGACCATCTCCTTGAGCTGCTTGTCGCTAATGTCCGGACCGACCTTGTAGGACTTGAGCGTCCAGCTCATCTCCGACCTGCCTGCTTCCGCGACGGCGAGCTTCAGCAGCCCTACTCCGTTGGCCCACCACGTGTGTACAACCTCTTGAGGCTCCTCCTCCGGGTAATTCTCAATCTTCAGGCAGTTTTTAAAAGTCCCGGCCGGTGTCTTGAGGTCTTCGACAGCTATCACCTTTGACTTGAGAGTCATCTCTCGCGTTCCGCGGCTTATCTTTGATACCCAACTGTCGCCCTTCTTAACCCCGAACTTCAGGACCTTCCAGTCGAACTCTCCTCCCCAGTTCCAGGTGAGGTATTCCTTGGTGAGTTTGCCTTTCATCTCTCTTCCGATTGGACCGAAGTCCTTGAGAGTCATCTTGAAAGCGCCGTCAGCACCAATTTCCACTATTTCCATCTTGCCATTCTTCGTCTCGTCGAATGGACCGGCGACCTCGTATTCCCAGTAATTGCCCTTGGCGAACTGCAGGAACGGTTCTTCCTTGCCCTCGGCCAGCGCGAAAATGGCCACAAGCGACAATGCGAGCATTAGAAAAATCGGCCTTCTCATGGAATTCTCCTCTCCGGTTTGTTTATTACCGTTCTTGGTGACAAATTTGCACCGAGATTACAATTCTCCACCGGATGATGCAAGCACAAACCGGGAAGACTGCGCCGGCGTTTGTGCAAGGCTGCAGCCATCCTCTAATATGGCCGAGAATCTTGACATTCCGGTTTTTTCAGCATATAGTATTCGGCGACTAGTACGGTATCCGAGTGTAATGGAGGCAGCTTTGGCCAGCGGCAAGTCACCCAGCAGAAGGCTCTTCGGCATGATTGCGCTGAGCATGGGCATGATAAGCAAGGAACAGCTTGACGATTGCCTCGAAGCACAGCAGGAATCCAAGAAGCCGCGCCAGCTCGGCGACATTATGCTGGAGCGCGGCAAGATGACAGAAGAGCAGGTCTCCGAGGTTCTGTCAATTCAGGAGAAGATGGGCGACTTCACCAGTAAACAGGCCTCCGAAAGCACGGGAAGAAGGCTTTTGGGCGAAATTCTCGTGGAATGTGCCTACATAGACGAGGCGACGCTCAAGCATGCGCTGCAGCGCCAGGAAATCCTGCGAGAGACAGGCATAAGCCCGCGCCTCGGCGAACTCCTGCTTGCCGTCGGCAAGCTTACGCGCGAGCAGCTCCGGAAAGCGCTTACCATTCAGACTAGGGACTCGGGCGAGATACCCCGACGGCACAAATAGAACTCCGAACTCCTCATACTGCCAGCCATTCTCTCAATAGCTCCATAAAGACGCTTGCATCCTGCTGCCGCGAACCGTTAGATACACTGGATTACTCAATAATTCTTGGCAGGGCGGGTTAGCGATGAGGTACAAGGCATTCGGTAAAACAGGCAAGGAAGTCTCGGTGCTTGGTTTCGGCGGGATGCGTTTCACCGACGATGATGATGAAGCGATCGCCGTCGTCAGGCGGGCGGTCGAGCTGGGTATAAACTACATAGACACCGCGCCCGGCTACTGCGACGACCGCAGCGAAGGGCTTATCGGGCAAGCTCTCGAAGGAATCCGGGATAGGACTTACTTGTCCACGAAGTCGCATATCGGGCGCGATGCGACCGCCGGGGAAATGCGCAAGCGGCTCGAGGAATCGCTCGAACAGTTCCGGACCGACCGCATCGAGTTCTACCAGATGTGGAACATCGCCTCGTGGGAACAGTTCGAGAAGGTGACCGCACCCGGCGGGCCTTATGAAGGAGCGGTCAAGGCGAAAGAGGAAGGGCTGATTCGCCATATCTGCTTCACGACCCACGCGCCCGGCGATGTCATCCGCCGCATTATAGAAACGGGCCTTTTCGAAGGCGTGACAATGGGCTACAACGTGATTAACGCACCCTTCCGGCGCGAGGGGATTGATGCCGCACGCGAGGCGGGCATAGGCGCGGTCTCCATGAATTCGCTCGCCGGCGGCCTCGTGCCGCAAGGCAGGGAGTTCTTCTCCGACGCCGCAGGGGAGGGCGAGTCGCTCATAGCGACCGCACTTCGCCACAATTTCGCGACTCCCGGCCTGACTGTCGCGCTATCCGGCATGGGCAGGATTGCCGAGGTCGAGGAGAATGTCGCGGCAGCCGAGGTCGATGTCGAGCCCGACGAGGAGACAGTTCAGAAGATTCGCGCGCAGTTCGAGGCGCTCGGAGAGAAATTCTGCACCTCCTGCGGCTACTGCATGCCGTGTCCTTCCGGCGTGCCCATCTTCTTCTATGTCAGAACTCTCGACCGCGAGCGCGTTGCGGGCGAGGAGGCGGCTAAGGAGTACTTCCGCGATCTCGTGCCGTTTATCAGGAAGAACGAGAAGTGGAAGCCGGCCGCCGAATGCTCGCAGTGCGGCGAGTGCGTGGAGAAATGCACACAGGGCATCGACGTCATGGAAAAAATCAGGGAAGCCGCCAAATACGACCGTTTGCTCAACGAATAGAGGTTGCGTTGAGACAGTTCCTGGAAATTACCGTCTGTGCATTCATACTTGGTGCCTGCACCCAGTCACCGAACATTCCAGAACCGCAGGACTCATCCCCGCGGAAAATAACCCTCAACGAACTAAAATCCCAGGCCGACAAACTGCTCATGGAAATGGCTTCGGAGGACTATAAAACCCGCGAAGAGGCGACAAAAGCTTTATGCGTTCTTCTGAAAGAAGCATTTGAAATTCGCAAAGAACTTGTAGCATTCCTTCAAAAGCGCTCTGATGAATTACATGATGCTGAAGTCCGCTATCGTATTAAAGCAGTGCTTGACCAGTATTTATACCCCTGGAAATATCTGCAGAAGCTGCAAACACTTCGTGAGCACTGCAAGCCGGTCTATTCGGTTGCCTTCAGCCCGGATGGGAAGCTGCTTGTAAGTGCAAGCGAAGATGAGACTGTAAGGGTATGGGATATTGCGACTGGCAGATGTACCCGCTTGATGAGTGCACACAAAGGAGGAGCGTACTCCGCTGTTTTCAGCCCCGACGGAAGGCTAATTGCATCCGCTGGGGCGGACAAAGCAGTGAACGTCTGGAATGCCGATACCGGAAGATGCCTTCAGATTCTGAAATGTAAGAATAAAATGAGGTCCGTAGCTTTCAGTCCGGATGGAAAACTGCTAGCTTCCTGCGGTGGGTTTGATGAGGGAGTCGTACATATATGGAACACGAGTACATGGGACCATGTCAAGACTCTAACCGGCCACGAGGAGGCGGCATGCTGTGTCGTATTCAGCCCTGACGGCAAGGCTGTTGCTTCTTCGGATGACTACGACCAGGTAAAGATATGGGATGTCGAAACCGGGAGATGCATCCGGACACTTGAAGGCGAGGCAATTTCTCACCGGGAGGCAACCATCTACAACATCAGATTCAGCCCGGATGGCAGTCTGCTTGGCGCGGCGTGCGAGGACGGCCTTGTGCTGCTCTGGAACTGGCGTACCGGTAAACGCTGTCACAAGCTTGGCGAGTACCATCCAATAGACGCAGGATCGCCATCTCTGGCATTCTATCCCAAGGGCCGGATACTTGCCGCAGGTTGTCAGGGCAAGAATATTCGCATGTGGGATACGGTTACAGGCGAATGCCTGCGGACACTTGTTCCATGTGCGGATAATGAGAACCCGCCTTTTGTCCTTTCTCTTGATTTCAGTCGCGATGGCAGGTTCCTTGCGGCAGGAATCGGCAGCAGTACAAGCCGGACAGCAATCTATCACGGCTCTGGTTCCGAAACAAACTGTATCATTCTCTGGGGCATTCCGGGAAATGAGGAAAAAGAGGAGAAATCGAAATGAAGGTGTATATCTCGGCGGATATTGAAGGTGTGAGCGGCATCATGCTGGGGAAGCAGACCACGAGGGAAGGTTTCGATTACGAGCGCGCACGGAAGCTCATGACAGGCGAGGTTGCCGCCGCTGCGAACGGCGCCATCGAAGCCGGTGCGAAAGAAATCGTCGTAAACGATGCCCACGGCGGGGGCACCAACCTGCTGCACGAAGAACTGCCGGAAATGGTGAGGTTAATCCAGGGCGACCTGCGGCCGCTGGGCATGATGCAGGGATTGGATGACTCCTTCAACGCTGCGATGTTCGCAGGCTACCACTCGATGCGCGGCACGGCTGACGGTGTGCTGAACCACACCATAAGCGGCCGCCACGTCCACGGCATAACAATTAACGGCAAGCCCACTGGCGAGACAGGCCTGAACGCCGCGCTCGCCGGCAGCTTCGGCGTCCCGGTCGTCATGGTGGCAGGCGATGAGGCAGTCTGTAGAGAGGCAAAGGAACTCTTCCCGGAGATTCTGACTGCACAGACCAAGCGTGGTATCGGGAGCGTGGCGGCCGAGAGCCTGCACCCGACCGAGGCATGCCGGCAAATTGCAGAAACCGCCAGGAAAGCCCTCAGTGAGAGGGTCTTTGTCGCACCGGTGGTTATCGAGGGTAAGGTCGCTGTAGAAGTCGATTTCGTGCGCACCGGCATGGCTGACTGCGCTGCTATGATTCCGGGAACGGAAAGGAAGTCGGCTGCGACCGTGTCGTACACAGCGCCCAACTACCGGGAGGCTTACCGCATAGTCCGGGCCATGATAATGATGGCGGGCAGGTATCCTTCTTAAAACCTGCTACGGCTGCGGGTCAATCTCGATAATGCCGCGCATCGACCCGGAGTATTTCTCGAGCATGCTGTATCGGTATTGCCCGAAGCACCCTTCCGCGGGACATTCCATGCCCCAGATGTAAGCTTCCGCCTGGGCGCCCTCTACTGTCTCGAAATCGAAGCCGAGGCAGAGACTCTTCCCCTCCATCGCGGGGTAGAGCGGGTCCTTGGCGTAGTTGCCGGGAGCGTCAACCGGAAGCGACGGGTCTTTCAAGCCCGGGCTGCCGACGTAGATGTAAGTGTTCTCACGCAGGTAGCCGAAGGTCATGAGCTTGTCGGGGTTGCAGCCCAGCACCGTACGCCACGGGTCCCAGCCGTCGCGACCAATGAAGTTAACGGGCGTCGAATCAGGGAGGTCGATTCCGGCGGCTTCGAAAATCACAGCGAGGCTGACGCCCTGCCGCCTCAGGACTTTCCAGTTTGCCGGGTCGTTACAGGACTGGCATATAAGCTGCGCGCCCCAGAAGCTGCGCGTCGGAATGCCGTTTATGTCAAGCTCTTTGAGCGAGCCGTCCGGCATCCTGAAGGTCAGCACCGGATACTCGCAGTCCGCGACTGGCCCGAGCATTGCAGAGTAGTAGCGGTCCGAAGCGTCGGAATAAAATTCCCTCTTCGAGCATCCCAGCACCGCAGTCGAAAGCACAAGTACAACAGAAATCAGGGCAAGTTTCCTCATGTTCCGCTCCTTTAAGCTGGATGTGAAGATATGCATTATATAGCGTTACGCTGCAGCGTCAAGCCAGAAGAAGAGAGAGAATCCGCCGACTTGACTCATCTTCGGTTCCCGGCGAGAAGTGTACGACGTGAACGTCCCGCGTGTCCGGGATGAGCTTGAGAAGATGCTCTTCGAGTTCTTCGCGCACCACGATAATCACTGCGGCACCTGTCGAAAGCGCCCGGCGCATAGTCTCGGCGTGTCCGCCGCCCGAGAGTTCGAGCGGGCCGATTTCATCGAGGATGCAGACATCGGCGTCTTCACGCACGAGTCCGGCGGCTTTATCGAACGCTTCGTTGCGGAACTCCCACAGGCTGTCCGGCGCGGCACGCCGGGCAAGAGGGATGGTAGACCCATCTTCAACGCTTACAAGGTCATATCCGACCTTCACGCCAACCTCGTCGAAGATTCCACGCTGCAGGAAGCCTGTGAGCTTCAGGCCGCTGTCGCGCATCTCCGGCAGGAGATTCTCGACAAACCGGCTCTTCCCCGAAAACCTCGGCCCAACAATGAAAATAGTCTTGGAGTCAGCCATGTACTCAGGCTACTCGATGGAACTGCGCTTGTCCAGTGCAGCCTGCCTGATATGGAACAAAACCGCTTGGGATGTGTACAAGGGATGGGAGGTGTTTCATGAGGCGGATTACATTAATCGGCGGTGCGGTCGTGCTTGTGATAGCGATGTGTGCGCCCGCGTACGCGACTTATTCGGTTGTTGGAGTGAATCTGCGGACCGGCGAGGTCGGGATTGCGGGCGCATCGTGAATTGACAACTGCTCGATGCTTCGCGCCCTGGTCGAGGGCGTGGGTGCAATCGCGGCGCAGGCATACCTCAGCCCGACATACCGCGATAGAGCCCGGGAACTCATGCAGCTCGGCTACACACCTGCTGAGATTATAGCACAGCTCGCGATAGAGGATGCCAATCACCAGTGGCGCCAGTATGGGATAGTTGACCTGGAGGGCAGGGTGGATGCGTTCACAGGGAGCAACGCCGACGCCGAGAAAGGCCATCGCACCGGGACAATCGGCGACTTCGTGTACTCCGTGCAAGGCAACATCCTGGTAGACCAGACCGTGCTCGACGATATGGAGACTGCGTTCAGGGGCACGAGCGGCAGCCTTGCCAAACGGCTCATGGCGGTGCTGGAGGCTGGCGATGATGCCGGCGGGGATGCGCGTTGCACTTCCTACGGTAAGACGGCCCTGTCGGCGTTCATCACGGTGCTGAAACCGGGCGATGGCGCAAGTCCGTACCTGGATATAGATGTTCCCTCGACCCCGGAGGCCGCTGGCAGCGAAGACCCGATTGACACGCTGCGCGACGAGTACAATGCCTGGGCTGCGGCGAAGGCTGCGCTCCTGCCGAGGAGCAAGAAGAGCGGCTGCGCGCTGTCTCCCGAGGCTCCTTCCGGATGGTCGAGTGTCGTTTTCCTTGCCGGCGCTTTCGGTCTGCTGCTTGTGTCGCGAAGAAAGACGGCGGCAGTGCTGTAGCCGGGCTACTTGTCCTTACGATTCTTGAACCATTGTTTCCATCTGTAGTAACTTTCGCCGTGATTCTCGCTTGTGAGCTTCCTGAGCGCCTCAGCCGCCGCGGAGTAGACGTGATCGTCCGAATGCCTCAGCGCCTCGATAAGCGGCTCTACTGCCTTCTTGTCGCCCAGTTTCCCGAGTGCTGTGATATTATCTGCTAGAGGAAATGAACTCTCGCTGTCAATGGTCCGGATAAGAGGTTCGACTGCCGCCCTGTCGCCAACCTTGCCCAGGGCGAATGCTGCACCATCTCTGCAGTGAGAGGACGAGGATTTGTCGTTAAGCACCTCTATCAATGTCTCGACTGCCCTTTTGTCACGCACATTACCGAGGGTATAAACAGCTTCCAACTTGTCTAACCCTTTGCCCGATTTGGCTATTTCCAGTATCGGGGTGACCGCCTCCGTCTTTCCCGTTCGCGCCAGGGCGTGGAGCGCTCTGCGGCGCTCCTTCACGCCGCCGGTCTTGAGCTGTTTCTTGATGTATTCGAGCGCTTTGCTGCTGCCGCTGATTTTCACGAGTGCAGCCGCAATATCACACAGGGCGTCCGGCTCTCTTGCCTTCTTTTCCCGCCCCAAAGCATCCTTCAGCGATTGCTCTGCCGACTTGTCACCGATTTCCGCGAGGGCCGTGGCCGCAGCAGAACGCAGCTCGGGGTTGGTGTCAAGGAGCATGCGGCCGAGCTGCCTCACAGCCGACTTGTCGCGCAGCTTTCCAAGCGCACGCGCGGCAGCGAGGCGCCGGCTGTCATATTGACCGCTCAGCATGTCAATCAGAGGTGCGACAGCCTTCCGGTCGCCGATTTTTCCCAGCGCCTCGGCTGCGGCTTTATATACACCAGGCTCGGTATCTCTCAGTATCTTCACGAGACGGGATACCGATTCGGCATTCCCAATGCGACCGAGTATCTCTGCGGCGCACTCTCTCAGTTTGGGGTTCTGGGAGTCAAGGAATTCTAAGACTGCCGGAACCGCTGTGGCGCCAACATCAGCCAGAGCTTTCTTTACTGCATACTGCGAAGTTTCGAGGTCGTTCTTCAGCAGCTTGACCAGCGGCTTGATGCACGCGGCATCCTTTATCCTGCCAAGTGCTCGGGCAGCTTTGTCGCGGACATCCGCGTTTTGGTCATTGAGAACTTGTATAAGAGGCGCGGCGGCGCTCCTGCGTCCTATCCTGCCCAGCATTTCCGCTGCACTCATTCGCACATACCGGTCCTTATCCTGCAGGGCGCCGATAAGGGGTTTCAAAGTTTCCTTAGTGCCGATCCTGCCGAGCGCGTCCACGGCAGATACCCGAACGCCGGAATCCTTGTCTTCAAGAACTCCAGCCAGGGCCTTGACCGCTTTCGGGTTGCCTATCATGCCGAGCGATGCAGCTGCATACCTCCGACTATTCTCGTCGACGTCGTCGAGGACGCCGATCAGCGGCTCAACCGCCCGGCTGTCACCGAGTGCACCGAGTACGATTGCGGCATAGAGCCTGAACATGGGATTTTTGTTGTTTTTCAACACGCTGACAAGATTCTCGACAGTCGGCTCGCCCAGCTTTGCGAAACTGTCAATGGTGGAATCGCTGAATCTGACATCATCTCTTCTCTTGAGCAGGTCTGTGATTTGCCGGCGTATCTCAGGCGCAGAGGCCTTTTCCTGTGCATTGACACTGTGCCCTGTCGCCAGCAAGACAGACGACAGGACAATTAGGAGTATGATTCTCGAAATATAACGCAGCAGACTCACGGCATAATACCTTTACGTGGGTTCTTGCTTAGATATTAACACGGCATCGCCGTGCAGGGCAACATCAAGCGGGACTGCTGCTGGCGGTGCGCAGGATGCGGTCAGCCGCCGGATAAGCTATTCTCCCTGCGGTTGAGAGGCTTCCGGGACGAACGCATCGATATTCCTAAAAATAATCTGCGACCAGGTCTCCATCTCGGGGTATGCCGACTGAAGCTCCTCGACGCTGACGAAGCTGCCGGACATGATGTCCTTCTCGCGCACTTCGGCTGCTTCGCCCTGAACTGCAACCTTGTAGGCGAGGCCGAAATGAACCTGCCCGACGGCGTTGGTTTCGTCGTTAATGTAGCCGGCGGGTTCAAGCTCGAAGCTGCCCGCGATTTGTACCTCTTCGCCAAGCTCGCGCCGGAGCCCCGCCATCAGGATGTCCGATTCGCCCGCATCCTCGGCGGGATTTATGTGGCCTCCCACACCGAGCGAGTAGAGGTTCCTGAGCCTTTCCTCATCCTGGTTGTCGAACCGGCGCATCAGGAAGACCTTCCGGTCGCTGACGAGCACCATGTAGGGGATTATCTGCTTTAGCGAGGGGTCTTCCTCCGCGGCCCTGCGGTCGGCGAACTCGTGGAAGTCTCGAATGCGCTCGACAAGCTGCGCGAGGCTTTCCGTGCCGAAGCCTTGGGGGGTCTCCATTCCCGCGAACAGCTTCGCCCTCGGGATGACGAGAATCTTTTCTTCCAAATTATCACCTCATTTCTTGGCGTTCTGCCTGTGCATTGCTCTTATTACTCTTATTGTGTCCATGGACACGCCGACCGCAAAGTAGCCTATGGCATAGTTGAGCAAATAGACGCCCTTCTGGTCAATACCGGGCTGCCCGGCAAGGTACAGCGCAACAGAATCGGCGGACAGGATGGCGGCACCTCCCAGGAGCGCCCCGACGGTAACGACGAGGTTCTTGAGCCTGAGGTTTGCGGCCCTGCGCTTCATAAGCATCGTTGCGAACATACTTGCGCAGAAGCCCGCTGCAGCGCCGATACCGAAGACCTTTACAAATCCCTTCCGGTCGTAAGAGGCAAGGTCGGTAGTTATGATGATTATCGAGAGAACGACGATGACAGCCATCGCCCCGCTTGCTTTCGCGCCTTTGCCGAGCAGAGCCACCCGCCGCTTCCCTCCTATGGCTCGGACGTGTCCATGCTGCGGCCCTGGTTTGCGAGGTCCTGCTGGTACTTTCTTATGTGCTTGATGACGTTCTGGATTTTCTGCCGGATATCATCCCTGACGCGCTGGCTTTCGAGCACCCTGTTGAACTCCTTGACGGCATCATCGAACCTGTCCATGAACACGAAGACGATGCCTTTCGCGTAAGGCACGGCCTCGACGGCGTAGCCCCAGGCGGCGTCGCAGAGTTCGAGTTCCCTGATGGCTTTCGTGAAGTATATCAGCCCCTCGCGCCTCCATTCGGCGCTCTTCTTGAGCTTGAGCTGCTTTTCCGCTTCGGAGAGAGCATCCTGCGTCTTCTGCCATTCGTTTATCTTGTCATCCAGCGTCCAGCCCTCGGTTCTGGCCCATTCCCTGTGGCTCGCCTGGGCGTACGTGAGCCCTTTCCAGTAAAGGAGCTGCGCGTAGGCGAACCTGTGCTTGGGCGCTTCGGGCGCGATTGCAAGTGATTGCTCGTAATGCTTAATGGCCGTGTCCAGGTCATTCTTCTTGAGCGCCTCGTCGCCTTTCTTAATCTCGTTGAACGCCTTCACGGCGTTCTCATACGCATCGCTCTGCGTCGATGCGCAGCCGGCGGCTATCAGGCAGAACAGCATCATGCCAGTCAGAAGCTTCATGTCTACCTCCTATAACTCCTTGGCATTCTCATGCAGTATCCTAACCATGTCCTCGTCGGGTTCAATAGCGAGTATTTTGTGCCGGGCAAGATAGACCAGGCCGGGTTTCGCGCCACGGGGCTTGCGGACGTTTTTCACGCGGGTCCAGGAGACCTCGACGAAGCGGCTGTTGCGGGCTTTAGAATAGTACGCGGCGAGGTTGGCCGCCTCCAGCATGGTCTGTTTCGGGAAGTCGTTGGCGCTTCCTGCGCGGATTATGACGTGCGAGCCGGGAGCGCCGCCCGCGTGCATGAACAGGTCCGACCCGCGCGCGATAGTCAGGGTCAGCCTGTCGTTCTGTTTCTGGTTGCGGCCCACGAGAATCTCGAATCCTTCTGAGCTGACGAACCGCTTGGGCCCGAGCTTCGCCAGCGGCGTGCCCTTGGGCTTTTTAGGCCTTTTGGGCGCCAGCGCCTCTTCGACCTTTCCGGCGACTTCCACGAGCTTCTCGTAATCGGAGATGTTCGCGACCGAGGCGGCCAAGCCTTCGAGCTGGCCGGCCGCGTCCTGTGCCGCCTCCATCTCCCTCTCTATGCGGGGCCTGCCGCGTTTGAGCTTCCTGGCGCGCCTGAAATACCGCTCCATGTTCTCGAGCGGCGTCTTCTCGGGCATAAGCTCGATTTCGATTTCGGGCTGGCCCTCGGCGTAGTAGTCCGGAACTTTCACTTTTTCCTGTCCGCGCCTGAGTTTCGAGAGGTTCGCCTTGAGCAGCTCGCCGAACCGCCAGTACTTCTCCTCAGAATCGCACTCGGCGAGCGCCTCGGACAGCTTCTTGAGCTTTCCCCGCTGGCGCCTGACGGCGTCGTCAAGCTTCGAGGCGAGCTTTCCGCGAAGCTCCTGCAGCTCTGCATCGGCGCTTTCGCGTTCAGGTCCCATGCTTCCCCGCGGTTACGCTGTGGCGCATTCATTCCAGTACGATTAATACTACCGGTTACTGTCACGGTTTTGTCACAGACCGCAGCGGAAGGTTTTTTTAGCAAATAGTCTTCATTTGGGGTTGACTCGCGTGGCGCGCCATTTACAATGGCGCTCTTCGGTAAACGATTGTTTCAACAGCGCGTAGAGGAGGTGAATTATGGAACCTTGCGATTTCATCTGCGAAAATCTGCAGGATGATATTGGTCCCATGAGAGTAATGCATCTCTATGAGCCGAAAGTGGGGCTGAGAGCTATAGTATGCGTTGACAACGTGGCGAGGGGCCCCGCGATAGGCGGCGTCAGGATGGTGCCCGATGTCACGACAACCGAGGTTTTCAGGCTCGCCAGGGGCATGACCTTTAAGAACGCTGCGGCTGGCCTGAAGCACGGCGGCGGGAAATCCGGCATTATCGCCGACCCGACCCAGCCCGAGGAGAAGCGCGAAGAACTGATTCGCACCTTCGCCCGGATGATTCGCAACGTCACCGAGTACATCCCCGGCCCGGACATGGGCACCGACGAAGGCAGCATGGCGTACGTCTTCGACGAGATAGGGCGCTGCGTCGGCCTGCCGAGGAGCCTCGGCGGCATTCCGCTTGATGAAATCGGCGCGACCGCGTACGGCTGCGTAATTGCGACCGAAGTGGCCGCCCCGACGGCGAAGATAGACATCAAAGGCTCCAAGTACGTCATCGAGGGGTTCGGCAACGTGGGCCGGCCCACGGCGCAATTCATGGACGAGAGGGGCGCGATTCTCGTCGGCGCCAGCGACAGCAAGGGCGCCATCTACAACCCCGACGGCATCGACGTCGATGAACTCGTCAAGGTCAAGGCCAAGACCGGCAAGGTCACGGATTACAAGAAAGCCGAGAAGCTCTCGAAGAAAGAGGATGTCGTCACGGCCGAGTGCGACATTCTCTATCCTTCAGCAAGGCCGGACTGCATCACCATGGACAACGTCGCGGGCGTCAAGGCCAGGCTGATTGTTCAGGGCGCAAACATTCCCGCGACAGTCGAGGCGGAGGCCGAGCTTCACAAAAGGGGCGTCCTGGTCATACCGGACTTCATCGCCAATGCCGGCGGAGTCATCTGTGGTGCCCTTGAGTATCACGACAAGAGCGAAAACGAGGTCTTCCCGTTCATCAAATTCAGAATCGAGCAGAACGTGAAGGAACTTCTCGACAGGGTCAAGGGCGGCGACCTGCCCAGGGACGCGGCAATCAACATGGCCAAGGAGAGGGTGAAGGCGGCCATGGGGTTCCGCAAGCACAATCTGTAAGACAACCGGGTTAATTAAGGGTTTTGAGGTGCCGAGGAACCACCAGCAGCTGAGACAGCAACGGCTGTGCTACCCGTGGGGGGACTGCCCTCCTCAGGGCTGAATGCAGCTCAAGTCATACTATGACTTGGGCTGCTTTTGGCAAGATTTGGTGGTTACCAAGGTACCTCCTCGGCCGTGTCATGCATGCAAAAGGAGTGGGAGCATGACAAGCAAAGGGCCAGGAGGTTATATTTTGCCAGAAACGCGCTGTATGGTTGCCGCAGAAGAGGTTTTGCACAACCCACCCGCCCTGCTTCGTCACGAAATCCAGTCCGGACACATCTGCCTCGCCAGTATGTTGCTGTCCCCGGTGATTCGGGGTTTGCATAGACAAGGTTGGCTGTCATTGGTCTTTTCGAACGAGTCTTCAGACCGATAGCAAGAAGGGGGTGAAAATAGGCACACGTGTTTGGGATTCGGTTTAGACAGGGTTTTATAGAGAAAGGAAGGTCGAGATGACGCTGCAGAGGCCAAATGCAGATGATGCCACCAAGACCTCAAACAGGTCGCGGAGCGTGGCGCCGCTTTCAGGTTTATGTTCACGGTGCGTTGATGGTTGTCGCGGTACTTGCGAAGTCTGGCTGGCAACTTTCCGGGGCAGGGAACTTATCTACCCGGGACCGTTCGGCAAGGTAACCGCAGGTGCCGACAAGGACTATCCCGTTGACTACACGCACCTTAACATCCAGGGTTACGCACTTGGCGGCGATGGGCTCCCTGAGGGCGTAGATGCAAACCCTGACACATGTACTTTTCCCGCTGTAAGTGTTGAAACCGAGTACGGCTGGGAGAAGAAAGTCAAGATGCTCGCCCCGTTCTTTACAGGTGCGCTGGGTTCAACGGAAATAGCACGGGCGAACTGGGAGCACTTCGCAATCGGCGCGGCACTGGCCGGATGCACCATCGTATGTGGCGAGAATGTCTGCGGTATTGACCCCAAGCTTGAGCTCAAGAACGGCAAGGTCGTCAAAGCGCCCGACATGGACCGCCGCATGGAGGTCTACAAGCGCTACCACAGAGGTTACGGTGAGATTCTCGTTCAGATGAACGTAGAAGACACCCGGCTTGGTGTTGGGGAGTACGTTCACGAGAAGCACGGCCTGAACACGATAGAACTCAAGTGGGGCCAGGGCGCGAAATGCATCGGCGGCGAGATAAAGATAGGCTCACTGGAAAGAGCACTGCAGTTGAAGGGCCGGGGCTACATCGTGACACCCGACCCCGAGGATCCTGTCGTTCAGGCCGCATTCAAGGACGGAGCGATAAAGGAATTCGAGCGTCACAGCAGGCTGGGCTTCATAAGCGAGGAGTCGTTCCTCGCGGAATGTGACCGTTTGCGTAAGATCGGATTCGAGAGAATCACTCTCAAGACTGGGGCCTACGGTCTTCGCGAACTCGCCATGGCCCTCAAATGGGGCAGCAAGGGCGAAGTTGACCTTCTCACGATAGACGGCGCTGGTGGCGGTACCGGCATGAGCCCGTGGCGCATGATGAACGAGTGGGGCGTGCCGACTCTGCACCTGCACGCTGCGGCAGTCCAGTTTGCCGATAAGCTGACCAAGAATGGCGAGAGGGTTCCCGACCTGGCGTTTGCAGGCGGATTCAGCGCAGAAGACCATGCCTTCAAGGCTATCGCGCTTGGCGCTCCTTACGTGAAGGCAATCTGCATGGGACGCGCGCTTATGATACCCGGTATGGTCGGCAAGAACGCAGCCGAGTGGATCAAGGACAACAATCTGCCCAAGTCACTTGAAGGCTACGGCGCGAAGCCGGAAGAGCTTTTCGTCTGCTGGGAGGAAGTGGCAGACATAGTCGGCAAGGACGAGATGAAGAACATACCGCTGGGCGCGATTGGAATATACTCGTACGCCCAGAAGATGTCGGTCGGACTTCAGCAGCTGATGGCTGGAGCCCGGCACTTCACTCTCGACAAGATTTCCCGCGATGACCTCATGAGCCTTTCGAGGGAATGCACCGATATTACGGGCATTCCATACGTCATGGATGCTTATAGGTCTCAGGCGGAAGAAATCCTAAATTCGTGAGCGGGCACTGCTTCGAGCGAAGGATAAAGAAATGGCGGCAGGTTTGACAACCTGCCGCCATTTCCCTCGCAGGCAAGGTTGACGCTGGCGAAACAACTGGTAGAATGTCAGTGAGGCCATAAGCTACAACAGGGAAGGAAGTTCTCTTGGCAGCTGTCGGATTCCTCAACAGGCTTCACGTCAGAGTAATGCTACTCTTCATGATAGTATCAATCGTGCCTTTGGGAGTAGTAAGTGTCTTCTCAGTGCACACTGCGGATGAGCTTATCACGAACATGGTAACCAGCCGCCTGGAAAATGTTGCCAACGACAAGAGGGACCTGGTTGAAAGGTGGCTCTTGGAACGCAAGGCGGATGCTCGGGTAATAGCCGGTTCGTCTGTGGTGAAAGCGATGGACCCGTCCCTGATGCGCCCGTATATCGAGCTTGTCGGGAAAGAATACGGGGTTTACAGGGGATTTATGATTGTCAACAAGGATGGGGACACTCTTTTCAATAACTCCCCGGAAAAGGGAGACCATTCAGGCGAGGAATGGTTCAAACGGGCCCGGGCTGGCGAGCTGTATCTGTCCGAAATCAGTATCGAGCCGCACTGGAACGAATCTGTCTTTCGGATTTCAGCGCCGATATACGGCGAGAAAGGCGCAATCCGTGGTGTTATCTGCGAAGTGGTGGGCACGGAGGCGATTTCTTCCATAGTGCTCAAGGTTTCTCTTGGCCGGACAGGCGAATGCTATCTTGTGGACAAGGAGGGAACCTTCCTTGCGCACAAGGAGCCCCAACGGATTCTTTCTGAGAGCATAGCCCAGTCGGGGAGCTTCAAGAACATCTTTGGCAAGAGAAACCGGAAGAGTGCCTACACGGACTACAGGGGTATCGAAGTTCTTGGAGCAACACGTGGTGTTTCTGGCACGGATTGGCATCTCGTGGTCGAGCAGGACAGGGATGAAGCATTTGAAAGCTCGGATCGACTGAAGCGCTACGTGCTTACAGTATTTATCCTGTCAATCCTCGCCGCCATCGCAGTTGCTTGGCTCCTCGGGTACTACATCGCCAGGCCAGTAGAACGACTGAGCAGCGCGGCGGACATGTTGGCGAGAGGCGATTTTACGGGTACGCAGTTGAAGACGGACCGCGGCGACGAGATAGGCGTTCTCTACACTGCGTTTGGCAACATGGCGAGTCAGCTTCAGGCCAAACACAACAGCCTCGAGGAAAAAGTAGAGTCAACACAGACGGAATTGAAAGAAACCGACGTGAAGCTGCGCAGAACCGAGGAAGCGGCAGCCAGGTCGCAGCGGCTTGCCGCACTTGGGCAGCTGGCAGCCGGTGTCACGCATGAGATAAGAACGCCGCTTTCGTCATTGAAGCTCTTTCTGCAGTCGGTGAAAAGCGAGATAGAAATCTCGCCAGAATACACAAAGGATTTCGAGCTTGCCATGTTGCAGGTAAAGCGGATAGAGGCGACGATAAACCGGTTCCTCGATTTCGCCAAACCCCAGGAACCTGTCTTCTCGACCGTGAATATCGCGCAGCTGATTGATGACTCATTTCTCGTCGTCCAGCCGAAAGCCTACCAGCAGGAGACCATCGTCAGAAAGGACATCGCCAATGGCCTCCCGGATATAAGAGGTGACAAGAAGCAACTCGGCGAAGCTCTCCTGAATCTTCTGGTGAATGCACTTGAGGCCATGACCGTGAAGGGCGTCTTGACCATAAGGGCGACTTCTGGCCGCGAGGAGCTTGATGGCAGGTTGCAAAATTGTGTGCGAATCGAGGTGGGTGATACGGGCCCTGGGATAGAATCAGAATCCATCCTGAAATTGTTTGACCCGTTCTTCACTACAAAGGCGTCGGGAACGGGGCTGGGACTCTCAATTGCCCAAACCACCATACGGGCGCATGGAGGAGAAATCCATGTAGAGAGTAAACAGGGAAAGGGGTCGAGTTTCTCGATTGTTCTTCCCGTGGTACACGAGCGAGGCGACTAGGGCCGGCAGCAGAGAACAGCTTCCCGCCTCAAGACCTCGGAAGGTGACAGAGCACATGGATAAGATACTGCTGGTTGACAATGATGAGAGTCTGCTGCATTTCCTGAAGCGGCTGTTCACGAAGCAGAAATATAATGTGAGCACATGCACCGACGGCACCTCAGCGCTCAAGCGATTGTCGGAGGAACAATTCGACTTGGTCTTGCTTGACTACAAGATGCCGGGATTGAGCGGGCTTGAGACGCTCAAGGAAATCAGGAAAGCGCAACTCAAGACGCCCGTGATAATTATGACTGCATACGGAACGACGGAAACCGCCATCGAAGCTATGAAGCTGGGTGCGTACGATTACCTGCTCAAGCCTTTCGACATGGAGCAGCTTAAAAGGATAGCTGCAGATGCACTCGAAGTGAACCGTTTAATGAAAGAGGTTGTTAGCTTCCCTCACGACGTGAGTAAGGTCTCTCCGGCGGGCAAGGGCGTCGTCAAGATTGTCGGCAGCCACCAGAGAATGCAGGAAGTATTCAAGCTCATTGGACAGGTCGCGGGTAAGGACGTTAGTGTCCTGATAACAGGGGAGAGCGGGACGGGAAAGGAGCTTGTCGCGAGGGCGATATACCACCACAGTCACAGGAAAGACAAGCCCTTTTTAGCGATAAACTGCGCGGCTATACCCGACAACCTCTTTGAAAGTGAGCTGTTTGGATACGAGCGCGGTGCTTTTACCGGTGCCGATCGCAGTTTCATCGGCAAGTTTGAGAGATGCAACAACGGCACGCTGTTCTTCGATGAGATAGGAGATATGTCGCTATCCACTCAGTCCAAGGTGTTGAGAGTACTGCAGGAAGGAGAGTTTGAAAGGCTTGGAGGTTCGGAGACTGTCAAGATAAACGTGCGCATGATAGCGGCCACTAACAAGAATCTGGAAAAGGAGGTCGAGGAAGGGAAGTTCAGAGAAGACTTGTACTGGCGCCTCAAGGTGATCTCCATCGACCTTCCTCCTCTACGGAGACGCCTGGAAGACATCCCTGCTCTTGTAGATTACTTTGTCGGACGTTTCGGCAAGGAACTCGACAAACCGGTGCGATTCGTTGCCGATACGGCGATAAGAAAGCTCCAGTCGTACTCATGGCCGGGCAACGTAAGGGAGCTTGAGAACTGTATAAAGCGGGCGATTCTAATCTGCAAGAGCGATGTTGTTGCTGATGAGCATATAGAACTTGAAGACGAGAAAGACATTTCTCGCACTGGAATCCAAGAGAAACTCCTCGCTAACGTCAAAGCCAGAATTGAAGATGCGATATCCGACGTACTCCAGATTTCCAGTCAGGGGATACATGCGAATCTCATAGACTTGGTTGAAGAAATGCTTGTCAGAAGGTCTCTCGGGGAATGCGGCAACAACCAGGTCAAAGCCGCCAGAATGCTGGGTGTCAGCAGAAACACTCTGCGGCACAGAATCAAGAAATACGGTATCGTGACCAGCAGCCCCGAATAGCTGATGCGTGATGGAAATCCATCAGTAGTGTTCAATCCTTGCACACATCCATAAGCCCTTGTCTGACAATATGTTAGATGCCTTAGTGCAGCGCAAGACAGCATTGCTGTTGCACTAGCAGCAGAGGTCGTCCCGCTTTCTCCGACAGGCAAAGGCTTTGTGCAACCTCAAGTCCTTTTATGGCAAGAGGTTGCGATTCAACTCCTTTAGTTAACCACAAGTGGCACGCAGGTTGCTTAATTCGGCGCTGTTTCTGTGAATTTTTAGAAGGTAACTGCCTGTGACCCGGGGCATTTGTGAACGCTGCAAGAAGAGAGGAACATGTACATACATAAAGCCTGAAGGCTGGGTGCTTGAGTGCGATGAGTTTGAAGAAGATACGCAGGTGAAGCCGTCCGCGACGCTGTCGGAGAAGGAACGAAACAATTCGGAAGATAAACCTCAACAGCAGTGAAGTTGAAATCCCGGACCTGCGAGAGGCAGTGATTATCTGAAGTGAGAGGATTATTTCTGGTGGTAAGAAGAAGTAACAACCTGAAGGATGCGCATGATTCTCCAGTGAGCAGTCATGACGAGCATCTCCGTAAAGAAATGGAACGCGTAAATGCCCAGATGAGGCACTTCATGGGAATCTCTGCCACAATCATCAATAAGGCTCTTGAGATCTGGATGGAGATTTCCAGAGCCTGTAATGACGTGCGCTCTGTTGAGCAAATTCTTGAGGGTGATGAACAACCCGCCAGTCGGCTTCCTTTGCATGGCTGGGATGATTTGAGGAGGAAGCTCGACCTGCTTGGGCATTACCTCGATTATACACGAAGGCTCTGTGACGGCTCAATTGCCGCTCGAGAAAAAAGAGGAGGAACAACGGATGCGCGGGAAGTTTGACGTACCGATAGGCGTTGGCAAAGACGGCGAACTCCTGTCAGAACTCTGCACGCCCGAAAAGAAGCTCAGACATCTCAGGAATGTCACCGCCTCTGTTTTGCGGGATGCGCTGAAGGTCTGGTCTGACATGTGGGAAGAGATGAAAGGCTGCGTGACCGAAGGATGCATGGTGCTTCCGAGGGCGGAAAAGGGCTTCAAGCCCGAGTGTGGCTGGAGCGAGTATATGGAGAAGATGTGGCTGCTCAGGCACTACCTAAGCTATGCCAGAAAACTCAGCGAAGGAAGGTCATAGACAATGATACGGAGAGTAGAGGGTATTGCCCGAAGGGTGGATAAGATAATCGACAGAAACGGCAGGAACCGCGACTCGCTTATCTCCATTCTGCAGGATATTCAATCCGAATATCATTACCTGCCCGAAGAGGCTCTCAGGCGCGTTGCCGACAGCTTGAACCTGCCCCACATCCAGGTCTACGGGGTCGCTACGTTCTTCCGGGCGTTCAGCCTGAAGCCCAGGGGAGAACACCTTGTCAGCGTCTGCCTCGGGACGGCCTGCCACGTTCGCGGAGCGCCGGCTGTTCTCGACGAGCTGCAGCGCGAGTTGGGCATCAAGGCCGGCGAGACGTCCGGGGACATGAAATTTACGCTCGAGACGGTCAACTGCCTCGGTGCGTGTGCGCTCGGCCCCATCGTGGTCGTAGATGGCACATACCACGGCCAGATGACTCCTGGGAAGGTTAAGGATATTCTCAAGAAATACAGGAAAGCACCGAAGGGCGAGAAGCATGAAAAAGTTGCGGTCGGCGACTGAGCTGGAAGAATTCAGGGCGGGACTCCAGGGCGACAAAGGCAGGCAGAAGAGGCTTGTCACGGTCTGCGGCGGCACGGGATGCCGCGCTTACGGCTGCGTCAAGGTCGCGAACAGGCTCAAGAAGGAAATCAAGAAGCAGGGACTCGACGGCAGCATCGAGATGAAACTCACCGGCTGCCACGGGTTCTGCGAGCGCGGTCCGCTTGTCGTGGTACATCCGGAAAAGATAATGTACGAGCGGGTCGAGCCGAATGACATGCCCGAGATAGTGACAGAGACGCTCGCGAACGGCAGGATTGTGGAGAGGTTACTGTACAGGGATCCAGTCTCGAAGGAAAAAATCAAGCTCGAAGAAGAAGTGCCATTCTACGCGAAGCAGAAAAGGCTCGTATTCGGCAGCAACGGTTTTATCGACCCCACCAGCATTGAAGATTACATGGCAATCGGCGGGTATTCCGCGCTGTCGAAGGTCCTCTTCGAGATGAAGCCCGAGGAAGTGATCGAGGAAGTGAAGAAGTCGGGGCTTCGCGGACGCGGGGGCGGCGGATTTCCGACCGGAAGGAAATGGGAGACGGCGCGAAACGCGCCTGCCCACGACGGCATCCGCTACGTAATCTGCAATGCGGACGAGGGCGACCCGGGCGCATACATGGACCGCAGCCTGCTCGAAGGCAACCCCCACAGCGTCATCGAGGGCATGATTATAGGTGCGTACGCGATAGGCAGCAGCGAGGGATACGTCTACGTCAGGCACGAGTATCCCCTCGCGGTCGAAAACCTGGAGAAGGCGCTCAAGCAGGCGAAGAAGTACGGGCTGCTGGGAAAGAAGATACTGGGCTCGAAGTTCAACTTCGACATCAAGGTCTCGCGCGGCGGCGGCGCGTTCGTCTGCGGCGAGTCAACTGCGCTCATGGCCTCGCTCGAGGGCAAGATTGGCGAGCCCAGGCCGAAACACATACACACCGTGGTCAGCGGCCTGCACAACAGGCCAACCAACCTCAACAACGTCGAGACCTGGGCGAACATACCGCTGATAATCGGCAAGGGGGCCGACTGGTATTCGAGCATTGGCACCGAGGGCAGCAAGGGCACCAAGATATTCTCGCTCGTGGGAAAGATTAACAACACGGGCCTCGTGGAAGTGCCCATGGGCATCACCCTGCGGGAAATAATATACGAGATTGGCGGAGGAATCCCGGGCGGGAGGAAGTTCAAGGCGGTCCAGACCGGAGGCCCATCCGGCGGATGCATTCCCGAGAGCCTTATAGACTCGCCGGTGGACTTCGACGAGCTTACGAAGGTCGGGTCCATGATGGGCTCCGGCGGCATGATTGTTATGGACGAGACCACCTGCATGGTGGACCTCGCCCGCTACTTTACGAAATTCCTGACCGAAGAGTCCTGCGGCAAGTGCGTTCCCTGCCGCGAGGGCCTCGATAGGATTCTCGACATCCTCACCGATATAACCGAGGGCCGCGGGAAGGAAGGCGACATCGAGCTGCTCGAGGAACTCGGAGGCGTCATCAAGGATGCGGCGTTGTGCGCTCTGGGCGGGACGGCACCGAATCCTGTCCTCTCTACGATTCGCTACTTCCGCGACGAGTACGAGGCCCACATCAGGGACAAAAGATGCCCGGCTGGCGCGTGCAAGGCGCTTATCACATTCTCCATTGACGAGGAGAAATGCACGGGATGCGGCAGGTGCGCGAAGGCGTGCCCCCAGGAGGCGATATTGGGAGAAAAGAAGAAGCCGCACAGCATCGATTCGGATAAGTGCATAAGATGCGGCCTGTGCCGCGACAGCTGCAAGTTCGAGGCTATTATCGTAACTTAACCGGGATGGAGCTGACATGGTTGAGCTTACTATCGACGGGATGCCCGTAAGAGCCGAGGAAGGGACCACCGTCCTCGAAGCTGCAAGGCAGATGGGGATAATCATTCCCACTCTCTGCTACGACCCGGGCCTGAGCACGTACGGCGCGTGCAGGATGTGCCTTGTGGAGGTGGTGAGGGGCAAGAAATCGAAGCTCGAGACCTCCTGCACCCTGCCGGTGGCGCAGGGCCAGGTGATTCTGACGAGCACAGAGCGCGTAAAGAAGGCCCGGAAGGTCATATTGGAGCTTCTCATTGCATCATGCCCCAACTCCAAGACGCTTCAGGACATGGCCTCTAACATGGGGCTGAATGAGATACGCTTCAAAATCAAGGACAAGGGCTGCATCCTCTGCGGCCTCTGTGTCAGGTATTGCAAGGAACAGATGCAATCAGGTGGAATAGGCTTTGTGGGCCGCGGTAACCAGCGCAGGGTGGCTACTGCATTCGGTGTGACGCCGGAGGAGTGCCGCAACTGCGGGGGCTGCGAGTGGGTATGCCCCGCTTGTGAGAATGCCTGCCTTGCGGGCCGTCTCAGCAATGGCCTCTGCGGCGGGTGTCAAAATCTTGAACCCGTAGAGACGTGCCCAATATGCATAGGATGCTCGGAAAGCGTGGGAGCCGCGGGCCACAAAGTCTATTAAAGTGGGACCAGGAGAAATCAAGGCAAAGGATAGCTAGCAAGGTTTGAAAGGAGTCAGGGCATGACGTTGACAAGGTACAACGCGACGGCGGCAACGCTGACGAAGAACAGGACGGGCGGTGACTGGTCGCCGGGCAGCGGCATGTGCGTCACCTGCGTCGATGGCTGCATAGGCATGTGCGAGATAGGCAAGAGCGCCTACCGCGGCCACGAGGTCATCTACCCGCAGCCGTTCGGCATTATCACGACCGCCTCGCAGAAGGACTACCCGGTTGACCTGTCGCACTTCAACGTAATGGGGACGGCGGTCGGAGCAATCGGAATCGAGGCCGATTCGGACAAGGCCATTTTCCCGAATGTGAACCTCGAGGCGAGGCTCGGGCACGACAAGGGCATCAAGCTGCGTCTCCCCATTATCATTCCGGGTCTGGGTTCCACTAACGTCGCGAAGATAAACTGGGACGGCCTCGCGGTCGGCTCCGCTCTTGCGGGAGGAGCGCTCACGATAGGCGAGAACGTCTGCGGCATGGATGTCGAGTCGAAAATCGAGAACGGTCGCGTCCAGCATTCGCCCGACCTCGAGTGGCGCATCAAGCTCTTCCAGAAGTGGCAGCGCGACGGCTTCGGCGAGATAATCCTGCAGGCGAACATCGAGGACACGCGGCTGGGCGCGCAGGAATACGCTCTGGAGAAGCTCGGCATTCGCACCGTCGAGCTCAAGTGGGGCCAGGGCGCCAAGGACATAGGCGGCGAGGTAAAGATAAAGAACCTCGAAAAGGCCCAGCTTCTCAAGAAGCGCGGCTACGTCGTACTGCCCGACCCGCTCGACCCGAACGTCGTCGAGGAGTTCAAGAAAGGCGTATTCACCGAGTTCGAGCGCCACTCGCGCGTAGGCATGGTCACCGAGGAGAGCTTCCTCGCCCGCGTCGAGGAACTCCGCAACGCGGGCGCGAAGTACATCACGCTCAAGACGGGCGCCTACAGGCCCGCCGACCTCGCCCGCGCCGTCAAGTTCTCGTCCCTCGGCAAGATAGACTACCTGACGGTCGATGCGGCCGGCGGCGGCACGGGCATGAGCCCGTGGCGCATGATGAACGAGTGGGGCGTGCCGCCCATCGAACTCTGGTCGCTCACGCGCCAGTACTGCGAAAGGCTCGCCGCGAAGGGCGAGTACGTGCCCGATATTGTCTTCGCCAGCGGCATTGTGCTCGAAGACCAGATATTCAAGTGCTTCGCCCTCGGCGCGCCGTACGTCAAGGCAATCGGCATGGCCAGGGCTCCGCTCGCGGCCGCAATGGTCGGCAAGACTATCGGCAAGGCGCTCGACAGCGGACAGCTCCCCATATTCCTCGAGCGCTTCGGCAGGGACAGGGAATCCATCTTCGTCACCGCCGAACACCTCAAGCGCGAGTTCGGCGCCGACTACAAGGATATCCCGACCGCCGCGCTGGGTGTCTACACTTATTACGAGCGGCTTGCGCAAGGCATGCGCCAGCTCATGTGCGGCTCGCGCAAGTTCGCACTCGAGCACATCTCACGCGACGACCTCGCGGCCCTGACGCCCGAGGCGTCGAAAATCAGCGGTATACCGATGGTGAGCGACCTCGACAGGGAAGAAGTGGAGAAGATTCTGGGTTAGTTCGAGGCGGCACCAGAGGTATGAAAAGGCGGCAGGCTTCAGCCTGCCGCCTTCTTCTTTAAGAGAAACGCCGCTCTATCCCAGGACTTCCTCCGGCGGCGTGAAGGGCATGTCGAACACATCCGCTACCGGTTTGCACGTAAGCTTGCCCTCGAACGTGTTAAGGCCTGTCTTTATGGTGTAGTTGTCCTTGCAGGCCTGCTTCCAGCCCTTGTTGGCTATCTCGACCGCGTAGGGCAGGGTTTCGTTCGTGAGCGCGAAAGTCGATGTCCGCGGCACGCAGCCCGGCATGTTTGCCACGCAGTAGTGAATCACGCCATCAACCTCGTAAATCGGCTCGCTGTGGGTCGTCGGCTTCGAAGTCTCGCAGCAGCCGCCCTGGTCGATTGACACGTCCACGATGACCGCGCCCTTTCGCATCGTTTTGAGCATGTCCCTGGTGATAATCCATGGGGCCTTGTCGCCTGTCACGAGAACGCTGCCGACAATCAGGTCCGCCTGGGTCACCGCTTCCCTGACGGAATACGGTGTCATCTTCAGGGTCTTGACGCGGCCTTGGTATGTCGCGTCGATTTCGCGCAGCCTGTTCACGTTGCGTGTCATTATCGTCACGTCCGCGCCCAGCCCGACGGCCATCTGCATCGAGTGCCTGCCGACGATTCCCGCGCCCAGGACCAGCACCTGCGCCGGCTGCGTCCCGGGAACGCCGCCCAGGAAGATCCCGCGTCCGCCGAACGTGCGTTGCATGTACTTCGCGCCTTCGACCGTAGCGAGCCTGCCCGCCACCTCGCTCATCGGCACAAGCAGCGGCAGAGAGCCGTTCTTCAGCTCCATAGTCTCGTATGCGATGCCTATGCAGCCTGTTTCGAGCGTCTTCTCCGTAAGCGCCCTGTCGCCCGCGAGGTGCAGGTACGTGAAGAGTATCTGGCCCTTGCGGAGTCTCGGGAACTCGGGGTCGAGAGGCTCCTTGATTTTGATAATCATGTCGGCCTTCTTGAAGACCTCGTCCGCGGTCTTGAGTATCTTCGCGCCGGCCTTCTCGTAGTCCGCGTCGTCGAAGCCGGTGCCCGCTCCCGCGCTGGTTTCGACGTACAGCTCGTGCCCTTCGCTCACGAGCACATCCACGCCCGCCGGCGTCATGCCGACGCGGTACTCGTTGTTCTTGATCTCCTTCGGAACACCTATTATCACGGCAGCACCTCCATCGGTAAAAAAACCTGCAAGGTCAATTAGGATGCGTAATTCAAGCGATGAGAGTGGCGATTGTCAAGACATTTCGATGAAGCGCTGGGGAACCACTTGAGTGGGCTGCGATTACTTCTTCTTGTCTTCCTTCTTGCCGTCGGGAGTGGAATATTTGACGAGTTCTATCTTCTGCTTCTGCCTGCGGTTGGGAAGCTCGCGCTCCAGGCAGACAAGCCCGACCCCCGGCGCGAACACCTCCTTTATCGTGGTGAGTTCCCGGTTTACCTTGATTATAGTTATGATTTCGAGACCCGTGAATTTGCCCGCGGGCACCTGCACCGTCTTCTCGCCCTCGACCCGGAAAGAGTACGACACGTCCCGGCCCGACATCCTGCCGGTCCAGCTCCAGTTCTGCCCCTTCTTGAACGGGAACTTTGCCCTCGGGAACGGCTTGGCGTACTCCTCGACCGCTCTTGGGTTCCAGTTCTTCATGATGTAGATACCGTCGTCGCTGACGTGGAGCCACTGGCGCTGCACTATCTTCAGCGCCGAGACAGTCTCCGTCACGACACATTCCTTGTCCTTGTATTTTTCCGTCCTGCTGACGTTGACGAGCGCCTCTGCTCCGCCCGGCGAGCGGTACGTCCACGACGTGCCCGGCTCCAGCGGGAAATACTCAGACCCTTCCGGCTTTTTCTTCTCGGCCTTCTTCGGCTCCTCAGCAGGCTTGTCTTCCGGTTTCTTCTCGGGCTCCGAGGGCTGTTTCTCTTCCGGCTTCGCCTGCTTGAGCTTGTCGCCCATCTTCTCGAGCGCGAGCGCCCAGCTCTTGGCCATCCGCTCCTTGTATTCCGGCTTGGTGATTCTGCCCTGTTCGAGCGTCTCATGGAGCTTTTTCATCTTCTCGTGCGTTGCGAGTGCATTCTCGTCGTCGCCGTTGGCGAGATGCTGGTAGAGTTTCGAGAGCAGCTTCTCCATCTCGATCATTTTGTCTTGCTGCTCCGGCAGGGTGAACGGCTTTTCCGCGGGCTTGTCAGCGGGTTCCCTGTCGGGCTTTTCCTGCGCAAGGACGGTGAGCGACAGCAGCGCGGCGACCGCGACGGCGGCGCCTAACGGGAGGATTCTTCTCATGCCGGGCCTCCGGGAACGTTATTCGTCGTCGTCATCCTTCTTCTTTTTTTCCATGAACGGGCCGTACTTGTCCTTGTTTTCCTTCCACCACTTGCGCCATGCGTTCTTGTCGTAGTTGTGGTCCTGGTCCGTAATCGCTCGCAGCGCAAGCCTCGCCCCGAGGTTGAAAATCACATCATCGACGACCGCCTGCTTCGCCCCGCCGCCGAAGCCGGACGTAACATCGCCGATTATCGGCACCTCCACGACCCGTCCGAAAGCGTCCGCCATCCTCCGTACGCCAATGACTTTCCTTGCCTGGGTGCCGATGAACGTGTCGGGCGTGGAGTCGGGAATTGTTACGACCCTGCGGACGTTGTAGGCGACCGATTCGATGAGCGGCTCGATGGAGTTCTTGTCCTTGAGCGCGCCGAGCGCCTCCATCGCCCACAGCCGCACGTCGCCGTTCGGGTTGTAGTAGAAGTTCTTGAGCACGCCGATATAGGCCGTCTTGCTTTTTATCTTGCGCAGCACCTCGACGGCTTTCGTCCTTATGCGCTCGTCGGAATCGGCCACGGCGCGCGATACGAGCGAGTCGGTTACGAGTTCGGGAGCGAACTCGGCGTAGAGGTTCACCGTGAGGAAGCGGATAAATCCCTTTCTGTGTTTTGCCCCTTCGTCCAGGGCGGGCACGGCGAGCGGGTCCCTTATCTTCATGTATTCCTCGACCGCCTTGTCAACCACCTTCTTGTCGGTGCTTGCAAGGCGATTGAGCAGGCGCTTCACCTGCTTCTTGAGAGCCTCGATTTTATCCCTCTTTTCGAGCTTCTCCTTCTGTTCGGGTGTGACCCAGCGCCCGTCGTACTCGATAAGCCCCTTCGCCTTCATCGCCTCGTCGTAGGGCAGCCACTTGCCTTCGTGCCGGACATAGCCCAGTTCCTTGCGGGCGGCGGTGTGGTCCGGCTCTATGCCGATGACCTTCTCGAAGCAGAGCTTCGCCTCCTCCTTGAGGCCCTTATTTTTCGCCCACATGCCGAGGCTGTAGAACCCAGGCGCATCCTTGTCGCCGAGCGCGGCGAACTTCTGCTGGAAGACCTCGCGCGGAGTATCCTCGAAGATTATCTGCTTGACCTGCTCCTTGGGGAAGGCGACCCTCATGCCGGGCCTGATATCCACCACCACGTCGGTCCGGGTCACGGTGACCTTCCCGACTATTTTCCCGCCGTCCTTCATGACGACCGTGTCAGCCAGGACGGGCGCTGCAAGCAGCAGGCACAGCGGCAATACTAACAGGGAACGCATGAGTAAACCTCCTGCGGTATTTAGCTTCGCCCGGTACACTATTTTAACACGACACAACATGCTTTATTGACCCAAATTTGTTCAAAAACACTCCCCAAACTCCCCCGCCAGGCCAATTGGACGAGCATATCGGCGTTTCATTCGGGAAATCCAGCCTGCAATCGAGGCATCATAAAAATTTATTGATGCGCTCTTGTTTCTGTCGAAACCGGGGTTATTATACATTTATCACGCGCACGGTTTGAGGGGAGCAGGGGATGAACCGACGCAACCTGGTCCTCCTCGTCGCGGGAATCGCCGTTCTGGCAATCGGCACCTGGTATCAAGATCTACGGCTTTCCTTCGGAGGAGTAGAGGCCGCATCCATTATCTCGCAGTCGGCCGGATGGCCCGGCTGGGATGACATCAACATCGGCTACTACGACTGGGCCCACGGTGTATCGCGAGTCGGGCTGGTCCTGAAGCTTGCGGGGCTCGGCATACTGTTTTTCCTGTTCCTGCGCCGCGTTTCGGAGGAGAACCGGGAACGTCCGCGGATTGCCGCCCATGCGGCGATGCTGGGCGCCGGTTCCGCCGCCTGCTTCGCTTTCGCGGCAGTCTCATCGCCCGCGACGGGGATTGTGACGTGGACGCTCAAGACGGTAGCCTCCCCGGTATACAATATCTCCGAAGGGCCGGGCCTGGAGGCATTGAGAAGCGCCGTATTCTCCGAGGGCCTGTCAGCCATTAGCAGTGCAATTCTCCTGACCGCGGGGTTTTTCCTGCTTGCAGGAGCAATCTACGTTTACCGCAAGGGACGCGGATGGTCGCTGCCGGCCGCCTCTGCTGCGCCTGCTTTCGTGCTGCTTGCGCATTCGAGGCTGAGGCCGGAAGAGCTGGGAGTAAGCTATGGCAGTCTGCCGTTTCACGGTAGTGTCTTCACTTTTCTGGCGGCTCTCTTCCCAATTGCGGCTGTAGCAATCTTCATTTGGGCGCTCACTGTCCGCAAAACCAGGCCCGGAAAAGCTTCCATGCTTGCAGTCGTACTGCCGGTCGTAGCCGGGCTGCTGTGCGCCCTTTTCTGGGGCTGGACCCTGGGAGTGCTCCGGAGTTCATCGGCAGGTTTCGAGAGATTCCAGTCGGCCGAGGAAATCGGCCGGTTCGTGTTCGCGCCGATAACTTCGGGCTATTTACTGGCCGTCATCATGCTCTTTTCCTCGATTTTAGTACCGATTCTGTGCGCCTTTGCGCTCCGTCCCCGCGAGGAACAGGAGGAAATGCCTGCTGCGGAAGAGCAGGGCAGGTCGCCCGTCTTCCTGCGGGCGCGGGTGGCGGTGCTTGCGGCGCTTGTTATTGCCGCGTTTGCCGGGCTGTACGAAAGCGGATACCGCGCCTCGCTCAGAAGAGTATCGGTCGCGCTCAGGGAGAGGCGCAACCCCGAAGAATACAAGGCTGCAAGAAAATCGGCGGGCAGCGATATCGCCCGGCTGGAAACCGACGGGGGAATGGAATTTCTCAGGTCGCTCATGCTTAATCCTCGCGAGTACTACTGGCACCTTTTCGCCACGTGGTTCCTGCTCGAGGAGAGCGAAAACGCCGGGACGGGCGATGTGCTGCTGGAGACGCTCTGCAGCGAGAAAAGCCCCGCAGCTGCCGAGATTGTAGGCGAGCAGTTGCATTACGTAGTTGATGAGAAGAGGTCTTTCAGGGCGGGGAAAGTGTGCGAAATGCTTTGCGCAAGTATGGCCCGCAACGCGCAGGCAGGCGGCAGGATTCTGCAGATACTTCTTGGAAGCAGCGCGTGTGTCGAAACTCTCCAGCGGGTGATGGGTGCCTGCGTACAGGCGGGAGTATCGGAATTCCGTGTCGGGAAGGAGATAAGAGGGTACAGGTTCATCCAGGATGAGAGGCTTGTACTCCCGCAGGAGGTCAAGGTCGTTATTCTGCCCGCGACTCAGGAAAACAGCGGAAGGGTGCCTGTGAAGCTGTGGTGGTGCAGAATGGACAGCCGCAGAAGAACAAAGAACCCGAACGACGGGCGTACTCAGTTGAAGGCGGGCGGGCAGTATCTGCCGTTTGTCGTGAATAAAATGGGCGAGAGACTGCCGGACTACCTGAAGCTGATGTACCATCTCAAGGAGCAGAGGGAGAAGTCTAAAACAGACTGCATCGAGCTGGAGCTGGACGCCTTCGTGCCGTCTTTCCACGTGGCCTACGTGCTCCAGGCATGTGCAAAAGCCGGAATAAACACAGTATACATCAACCCGCCCGAAATCCCGTACTGACGCGTCCTGAGTTGCAAATCAGTGGTTAAGATGGGGCATGCATAGCCCAATTTGCCTCCGCCCTCGGCGCGATGGTATTATTCCTGATGAATTCACACAATATGGAGCGACGAGATGGGGAAATGGGTAGCTGTTGCACTGCTGGCGCTGATTGTGTTGGCGGCGTGCAACGGCCAAAAAAGCGGGAGGGAATCAGAGCCCGCGAGCGCAGATACTGGCGGCTGGGAGACAATCCGCGCCATGATGGTAAACACCTTGAAGGACATCCAGGCCGAGATGATAGAGACGAAGCCAAAAATCCCTCAGCTTGCACGCATAGACGAAGTAAAGATAGTGGAAGCACTCAATGACTCAGGCGGGTCTGGTCATGAGTTCGGTTCCTACAGCTTGAACTACTTCGGTCCTGAGTCATCTCGCGGAGATGACGGAATCCCAAGAGCCAGAAAGCTTGTCTGGGTAATTTGGGTTCAGATGGACTACGCGAAGCACCCCGAAGACTTCCATCGACTCGGTAAGCGCGCACCCCTGGTCAAGTTGAAAAACGAGGGTTGTTACATGCATTTTCATGTAGCAGGAGGCGATGAGACTGAGGAAGGGAAGCATTTTGTCGCAGCAATGAACACGATTATCGAGAAGCACCTGAAGCGAATGGATAACAAGCTCAAGCAATACTGATATCACACTATCCGGGACGATGGTATGGCGAAGTGGATAGCAATTGTGGTCATTACGGTCCTTGCCGGCTGCATAGCAACGACAGCGTCGGTATCCGAGACGCAGCACTCGAAACCGGGAACGTGGAATGTGGATGTTCACGTCAAGTTGAGTCTGCTGAAGACTGATGCCAGTTCAGAATCTTATTGCGAAGAAGCGGCATCATTCACGTTCGTAGAGGGCAAGCCGGGGGCCATCTGCTTCAACTATTGGAAAGGTATCTTTGTCTGTACCGGCGTGCTGTACTGGGATGTGGAAGATGGAGACAAAGTGACCACCGAGCCGTCAACGGAGGTTTCGGTCTCGGTAAGTGCTGAAGAAGCGGTTATCCGCGAATCGAAGGGCATGCGCGAGCCTCTGGACCTGAAGACGAAGCACACCTACTTCACGCCTGTCTGTCTGGTGCTGAAGGCGAAGGCGCCCGGCGGACTGCTCTCCAATCCAGTAGTATACGGCGGCGTTATCATGCACTTCAGCCGCAGAAAATAACGACTGTAGCGTCGCTTCTTCTTCGTTACCCGCTACGGGTTACTCGATACTCTACTGAGGTAGTCGAAGAACTCGGGGAAGGATTTTTCGACGCACTCGGCGCCGGTAATCGTGACACCGCCCGCGCGCAGGCCCAGCACCGACATGGACATGGCTATCCTGTGGTCGTTGTGCGACTGGACGGCTGCGCCCCTGACTTCGGACGGGTGGACCGTGAGCCAGTCGGGGCCGGACTCGACAGTGACGCCGCAGCGCTCCAGCTCCTGCTGTATGGCGGCTATGCGGTCGGACTCCTTGTGGCGCAGGTGGGGGATATTACGAATAGTGGTGGGCGAAGTGCAGAACGGGGCTATTGCGGCCAGCAGCGGGACGGAGTCGGGATAGTCGCTCATGTCTGTCTCTATGCCTGTCAGGCGGCCTGTGCCGCGAACTTCGACCCAGTCGTCGCCGTATGCGAGGTCCGCGCCCATGCCACCGAGGAGCGAGACGAAGAGCATGTCAGCCTGCATGGAGCCGGGCTTCAGGTTGAGTATGCGGACCCTGCCGCCGCAGACTGCCGCAGCGGCGAAGAAGTAGGCCGCGCTGGAGGCGTCCGACTCGATGACGAGGTCTTTCGCCCGGGCTGTCTGACGGCCCGGCGTCTGGTAGTTATCGTCGGGGCCGGCACTCACGTCGAGGCCGAAGTGCTGCATGAGGGCGAGTGTTATATCGACGTAGGGCCGGGACACGAGGTTGAGTGCCCTGACCTTCACGCCGGATTCGGAAAACGGGCCTGCAATTAGCAGCCCGGAGAGGAACTGCGACGAGGCGGAACAGTCGATTTCAGTCTCGCCGCCAGGCAGGCCGGCGGCTTCCACTGTGACGGGCGCGCCTTCGCCCGTGCAGGCTACGCTGGTACCAAGGCTGTTGAGAGCGTCGGCAAGCGGCCTGACGGGACGCTCGCGCAGGCGCGGGCTGCCGTCCAAGGTGAACATGCCTTTACCGAGCGTGCAGAACGCCGTCAGCAACCGCAGGGCAGTGCCGTTGTCCTCGATGAAAATACTGCCTCCCGGTGTGGGCAGCACTCCTCCGGTGCCATTGACTTCGAGCGTGCCGGCCTGCCTGTCGAGCCGGCACTCAAAGCCGAGCGCGCCGAGGGCTTCGACGACTACGTGGAAATCGCGGCAGGTGGGAATGTTCGCGAGCTTCGTCCGGCCGTGCGCGAGGGCCGAAAGGAGCGCCGCGCGGGCGCCGATGGACTTCGAGCCGGGCAATGTAAAGCTAATGTCAATCTTCTTGACCGTGCTAACGGAAACCTCCATGCCCCCATTATTTATGATGGGCAGGGACAATGTCAATACGCCTGTCCCTGAATGCCGTATTGCCGAGAGGAACGAGAAATGAGAGCGAAGCAACTGCTGCCTGCCGCACTGACCATGTTACTGCTGTTTCTCGTCTGCAGCGCAGTCCACGCGGAAGACATTGTGCGACTGACGGACGGGAAGGAGTTGCGCGGTAAAATCATTGAAGAGGGCGATGAGCACATAGTCCTTCGCGGCAAATACGGCGACCAGCGCATAGCGCGCGACGAGATATCCTCCATGGAGCGCGGGTTCGACTTCGACACGGAGTTCAAGCGGCGCGCAGAGAAGCTGTCCAAGAGCGACCCGACCGGCTGGTACAAGCTCGGGCTGTGGTGCGAGGAGTACCAGCGCGAGGACAAGGCCAGGGAATGCTTCCGGAAAGTCATAGAGGCCAATCCCGAGCACATGGAGGCCCGCACGAAGCTCGGGCACATGAAGCACAAGGGCACGTGGTACGAGAGCGAAGCGGAATACCAGAAAGCGCGGGGCTGGGTCGAGTACGGCGGAGTATGGATGCCGCCGGCCGACAAGGACAAGTACATGGCCGGCCTCGTCAAGACGGACGACGGCAAGTGGATTTCCAAGAAGATATGGGACGAGGAGGAAAAGAAGCGCCGCGCCGCGTACCTGAAGCAAAAAGAGCAGGAGCGCGAGGAAAAGAAGGCAAAAGGCGAGAAAGTCGAGGAAGACCCCGGCGAGGATGAGTCCGGCGATGCAGCTGCGGCCATACGCCGTAAGAAAGGCGCGTTCGGCCGGAAGAATCCCATCCCCAAGGGCAAGGACGAGCGCAATAAATGGATTGAATCATACAAGCAGAAGCTCGGCTGGAAAAATCACTACGAGTCGAAGAGTTACATCTTCATGTCCAACGGCCCTTCCGACAAGACTAAATACTACGCCCAGCTCATGGACAAGATGTACAAGGAGTACTGCCGGATATTCGCCTACAAGGAGAAGCAGGAGCAGCCGTTCCTTGTCCACATGTACGCGGACCAGAGGGAATTCATGGCGAAAGACCACAAGGGTCCCGGCGTAGGCGGGTACTACGACGGCTCTAAGATTGTCTGCTTCCTGGGCCGCGCCGGGAACCTGAACACCCAGACTGTGCTCTTCCACGAGGGGACGCACCAGTTCCAGGGGCTTATCTGGCCCGACATGGGGCGCCTGACGCAGGTGCAGGGCGGTATCTGGATGGTGGAAGGGCTGGCGACCTACTTCGAGTGCGCGCAGGTGACAGGCAGCGGGCAGCTTGCCACAGGCCAGGTCAACAAGGGCCGGCTCGGCACGCTGCGCGGGGCAATGGCGAGAAATCGCTACACCAAGCTCTCGGACCTCATTAGGATGACGCAGCGCGGCTACTCCGCGTTCCATTACGCCCACGGCTGGGGGCTGTGCTACTTCCTGATTCACCATTCGTCGAAGATGCGCGACAAGTTCAAGAAATACTTCAAGGAGTTCAAGAAAGAGGGCGTGGAACCGGTCGCGCAGTTCAACAAGATATTCCCCTGGGAGGAAGAGAAGCTCGACCAGGAATGGAGGACCTATATCCTGACATTACATTGACGTATTGCCTTTACCCAGGCAGAAGCCCCGGAGGATTTTTCTTCCGGGGCTTTGCTTATATGTTCGCCTGCTTCGGTTTATTCGATTCCCTTGTCGAGTTCCATGTCTATGAATTCCTGCAGGATGTTCGTTTCCTGGTTGGAAATGTCCATGAACGCGAAACCCGTCTCGAATTCGTCCGCCCCGGCGGGCGCGGTCCAGGCAACCTGGGCGAAGCATGTGACATCCCTGCCCGTATCCGGCAGGACCAGCCTTAGGGAAACGAGGGTGCCTTCCTCCAGCTTATCCTTGAGGACGACACGTATCCCGCCGGTGCTGATGTCCTTTGTGGTGAGCTTCCTTATGACGTCCGTGTCGCCGGGCTTGTTCCGGTAGTACGAAATTTCCACCCGCACACCGTACCTGAGCCGTTTGAATTTCCGCCTGTCCTGCACCGGACTCCTCCGTGACCTCGACAGTCGGGTTCCGCATGAGAATTGTGACATATTCGGTTGCAGATGGCAACCATTTTGCAAACTATGCGAACGTGTGGCCGGGATTATATTTTTCTGCCGAAGCGTTTCATGAGCAGCGAGTTGGTGACCACGCTGACCGAGGAGAACGACATGGCCAGCCCCGCGATTATCGGGTGCAGGAGCGTCTTGAACACGGGGTAGAGCGCGCCTGCCGCCACAGGTATCCCCACTGAGTTGTAGAAAAACGCCCAGAACAGGTTCTGCCGAATCTTGCGCATGGTGTAAGCGCTCAACGCGGCCGCCCTTGCGACATCCATTACGTCGTCGCGCACGAGCACAATCTGAGCCGACTCGATTGCCACGTCCGTGCCGGAGCCGATGGCTATGCCCACGTCCGCCTGTGCGAGGGCGGGGGCGTCGTTTACGCCATCCCCAACCATTGCGACCTTCCTGCCGGCCTGCTGCAGGTTTTTCACCTGCTGTGCCTTTTCGGCGGGCAGCACATCGGCGATTACCTCGTCTATGCCGGCCCGGGCGGCGATTGCCCTGGCCGTGCGCTCGTTGTCGCCGGTCAGCATGATGGCCGACTTGCCCATCTCCCTGAGCCGGCGCACCGCCCCGGCGGCGTTTTCCTTGAGAGTGTCGGCCACTGCAATGACCGCCGCCAGCCCGCCATCCACCGCGACGAGGACCGCCGTCTTGCCGTCCCGCTCCAGAGCGGCAAGCCTGTCCTCGGCGGGGCCTGAATCGATTCCGGCATCTGACAGAAGTTTCCGCGACCCGACCAGCACGGTCTTGCCTTCGGATTTCACTCGAACCCCTTTGCCTTCCACCGTTTCGAATTCATCCGGGTCGGGCGTTTCGCCCGCCGCCAGCGCTATCGCCTCGCCGAGCGGATGTTCGGAGCGCTTCTCGGCAATCCCCGCGAGCCTGAGTATCTCGTCCTTCGACATGCCGCCGAGGGGCACCGTGTCGGTTAGCCGGATTTCTCCCCGGGTTAGTGTGCCCGTCTTGTCGAAAACGACTGTCGTGACCGAGTTCATGGCCTGCAGCGCCTGTGCGTTCTTGACCAGTATCCCCTTGCTCGCGCCGAGGCCGGTTCCGACCATTATCGCCGTGGGCGTCGCGAGCCCGAGCGCGCAGGGGCACGAGATAATGAGCACGGCTATCCCGGCTTTCAGGGCGAACGAGAAATCATGGCCAGTCAGCAGCCATACGATGAACGCCGCGATGGCAATGCTCACTACGACCGGCACGAAAAAGGCGGCTATCGTGTCGGCAAGCCTCTGCACCGGCGCTTTCGAGCCCTGCGCTTCCTGGACCAGCCTGATTATCTGCGCGAGCACCGTGTCTGCGCCGACGCGGGTCGCCCGGAACTTGAACGAGCCGGACCTGTTGATAGTTGCGCCAGTGACGGCGTCGCCCGGCTTCTTCGTCGCGGGGACGGGCTCTCCCGTGAGCATGGATTCATCTACGGTCGAGGCGCCGTCAGTCACCTCGCCGTCCACGGGAATCTTCTCGCCCGGCCTCACGATGACGATGTCGCCGGCGCGTACCTGTTCGACGGGAATGTCGGTCTCGGAGCCGTCGCGCTCGATCAGCGCCGTCCTCGCCTGCAGCCCCGCGAGCTTCCGGATTGCCTCGCCCGTGCGGCCCTTGGCCACGGCCTCGAGCATGTTGCCCAGCAGGATGAAGGTTATAAGTATCCCCGCAGTCTCGTAATAAAGTTGATGGGCGGTGAAGGTGCGCGACCCGGTCCAGATGCCGATGGATGCGACGAGGCTGTAAACGAACGCAGTTCCCGTGCCGAGCGCGACAAGCGTGTCCATATTCGCCACGCGCGTCCTGGCGAGCGAAACAAGACCGCGAGTATAAAACCGGTAGCCTACAATAATTATCGGCAGGGTCAGGAGAAGCTGCACGAGCGCCATGTTGCGCTCGACGAACGCCGGGATTGGACCGCCGAAGTGAGATCCCATTGCGACGTATGCAAGGGGCGCGGCGAAGACGGCCGCTACGATGAACTGCACCTTCAGCCGGCGAACCTCGCCGTAGTCTTGCGGCGCGGAAACGGCGCCCGTTTCCAGAGGCGGTATGGCTTTGTATCCTGCATCCGCTACGACCTTCTCGAACTGGGCGAAAGATACTCTTGCCGGGTCGTATGTGACCACGGCATTGTTTGCAGCCAGGTTGACGGAGGCGCTTTCCACGCCTTCGAGCCCGGCAAGCGCCTTCTCCACGGCTCGCACGCAGGCCGCGCAGGTCATGCCCTTGATTCCGATTACGGTCTTATGCAGCATGCTTACCGGCTCGTAACCTGCTTCCCTGATGGCATCTTCCATGTCCGAATGCCCGGTCGTGGCGGCATCGTGGGTAACAGTGACGCTGCCCGCCGCGAGGTTCACGCTCGCCTCGGACACTCCTTCCAGTTTGAGGAGCGATTTCTCGATGGCGCGCACGCACGTCGCGCAGAACATGCCCTTTATGCCGATTGTGGTCTTGGCGAGGCGCGTGTCCAGGTGCCTCCCTCCTTTAAGCGCACGTGTCGACTATAGCAGGGCGAAGCGGGAGAGTGCAAAATAAAACGGTAAATACCTGCGGTTCACTCGTATGTTATCAGCGAGACGGTCCGGCAGTCCTTGAGCTTCTCGGCGCCGTTCAGGAAAGCCAGCTCCACGAGGAAAGCGACGCCGACAATCTCGCCGCCCAGCTCCCTGACGAGCTTGCATGCGGCCGCCATGGTGCCGCCCGTGGCGAGAAGGTCGTCCACCATGAGAATCCTGTCGCCCTGCGAGATGGCATCCGCGTGAATCTCTATCGTGTCGGTTCCGTATTCGAGATCGTAGGTGCAGCAGCGCGTCTGTGCCGGGAGCTTTCCCGGCTTGCGGATGGGCACGAATCCGGCGCCCAGCTCGCAGGCGACCGCTGCACCGAGGATGAAGCCCCGCGCCTCGACGGCGCAGACCTTCGTAATCTCTTCGTCCCGGAACTCCCCGGCAATCGAAGTGACTGCAAGCTTCAGGCACTCGGGGTCTATCAGGAGGGGCGTGATGTCCTTGAATACGATGCCCTGCTTGGGGAAGTCAGGGATGTCACGGATTTTTTCTCTTAAGCTTTTCATCGAGTCTCCTGTAGAGGTCGCCGCGGCGCGTCACGATGAGGTTGAGCTTGCGCAGCGCCTCCTGCTCTATCTGGCGCACCCTCTCGCGCGAGAGCTTGAGCACCTGCCCAATCTCCTTGAGCGTTCTGGGCTCGCGGTCGTCGAGTCCGAAGCGCATCCGCAGCACCTTCGCCTCGCGCTCATCGATCGCCCCGAGAAGCTCCCTTATCATCTCAATCTCGTGCATCTGCACGAGCAGCTCGTCGGGCTTCTTGGCTTCTTCATCCTCGAGCATCTCGGTCAGGGTCCAGCCGCCTTCCGCGTCCGGCGGCGGGACGGAAGTCTTGGAAGCCATGAGCGCGCCGTAGATGACTTCGAGGGTGCCGGACGGTATGTCCATTTCGCCCGCGATTTCCGAAAGCGTCGGCTGCCGGTCCTTCTCGAGCGTGAGATGGGTCTTGGCTTCCTTCCAGCGCGCGATAAGCTCCACCATGTAGCCCGGTATGCGCACCGTGCGCACGGTGTCAATCAGCGCCCGCTTGATGGCCTGCTTAATCCACCAGGAGGCGTAAGTGGAAAACCGGCAGTTGGCCGCCGGGTCGAACTTCTCGACCGCCTTCAGAAGCCCGAGATTGCCCTCTTCTATCAGGTCCAGGAGCGGCAGGCCGCGGCGCATGTAGTGCTTGGCTATCGAGACGACGAGGCGGAGGTTGGCGCGAACCATCTTGTCGCGCGCCTCCTTGTCGCCCTTGCGCGCCGTCCGGGAAAGCGACTTCTCTTCCTCGGACGTGAGGAGCTTGTACTTGTTTATCTCTCTGAAATAGGCTTCAAGCCCTGCTTCCCGTGCTATCTGCCACCTCCGAGGGCTTACCGGCGGGAATGCCGGGTCAGCTTATTGTAGACATCCGCGTCCGCAATTCAAGCAGCTAATCCGGCCCGCCTGTTCAAGGCGTTATCTCGAGCATCTTCTCTATCGCACGCTTCGCGCCGTCCGCGACCGCCGGGTCCACCGTGACCCTGTATTCCATGTCTTCGAGCGACCAGATGACTTTTTCGAGCGTGTTGAGTTTCATATTGGGACAGTCTGCCAACGGGCTCGCCGGGTAGATTTCGACCCCGGGGCACTCCTTGCGTATCCTGTGCAGCATCCCGATTTCCGTGCCCATTATCACTTCCTTCGCCCCGCTTTCGCAGGCGAAGCGCAGAATCCCGGACGTCGAACCCACCTCGTCGGCAAGCTCGATGACGTCCTCAGTGCACTCGGGATGCACCGCGACCTTTGCGCCGGGGTGCTCTGCTTTCCTCTCCATTATGTCGCGGGCAAGTATTCTGTGATGCGTGGGGCAGTAGCCATCCCAGAGTATGACATTGTCCCGGCCCAGCTTCTTCGCGGCCCAGCTTCCGAGGCTCTTGTCCGGCACGAAAATGACGGGCCGCTCCGGCGGAATCGATGCCATTATATCCGGCGCGTTCGCCGAAGTGCAGCAGACGTCGCTTTCGGCCTTGATTGCCGCCGTGGAGTTCACGTAGCACACGACTGCTGCATCCGGGTGCTGCGATTTCAGTTTCCTGAGCTGGCGCGCGTTTATCATGTCGGCCATGGGGCAGCCCGCGTTCGTGTCGGGTATGAGGACGATGCGGTCCGGGTTGATTATCGCCGCCATCTCCGCCATGAAATGGACGCCGCAGAAGATAATCACGTCGGCGTCCGTGCCTGCCGCCTTTCGTGCGAGGCCGAGCGAGTCGCCGGTGAAGTCCGCAATGTCCTGTATTTCGCCGCGCTGGTAGTTGTGCGCCAGGATGATTGCATTGCGCTGTTGCTTAAGTTCCGCAATCCTCGCGGTCAGGTTCTCGCTCAATCGTCGGCTCCTTCAGTACGTGCCAGTCGGAATACTAACAGACCGGCCCAACGGGGTCAAAAGTCTTTTCTCTTGACACGCGAGCCGCCATACAATTAGCCTACATGCGGAGTGACGCCATGCTTACTTTCGATGACCTCAACGAAGCGCAGCGCGAGGCGGTCCGATTCCCGTTCGACCGCGCGCTCAAGGTTACGGCCGGCGCCGGTACGGGCAAGACGACCGTCGTCACGTTCCGCTTTCTCGAAGCGCTCAGGAACATTCCCGGTGCTTCGCCTTCATCCATGCTCTGTCTCACCTTCACTGACCGCGCAGCCGGTTCGATGCGTGACCGCATCGTCGAGGCGCTCGCGGGCGGCGTGCAGCTGGAGCAGCTCTGGGTCCATACTTTCCACTCGTTCTGTGCGCGCGTTCTCGGAGAATATCCTGTGCTGGCGGGCCTGCCGGTCCCTTACCGCGTGGCCGGCGAAGCCGAGATAATGCTGCTGAAAGACGACCTGGCAGCCTCCATCCTCGCGCGAGGGGCGCTGTCCCGAGAAGAGCGCTCCCGGATTCCTCCCGGCTCGCTCGGCTCGATTCTCGAGGCCGGCTGGGGCATTATCGATTCCGCGAGGGAGAAGCTTCACACGACCGATTCGTTCGAGGCAGCCCTGTGCGGCGGCACGCCCGGCGGTACGGAACAGGCGGCATACGAGCATCAGGTCGCCTGTGTTGCGGCAAGGCTCTTCCGCGAGTTCGAGAGTGCGAAGCGCGCCGCGGGAGTAGTGGATTACACGGACCTTATCAACGGTCTGTATCATCTCCTGTGCAGAAGCAACGAAGTGAGGAAGAGGCTGTGCGCCCGCTTCGACTACATCATAGTGGATGAGTTCCAGGACACGAGCCTCGCGCAGCTCGAGCTGCTGCGACTCCTCGCCCGTGACGGATTCTCCAACGTCACCGTCGTGGGCGATGACAAGCAGGCAATCTACGAATGGCGCGGCGCGAGAATCGAGAACCTCCGCGAGTTCGCGGCCGATGAGCGCTTCCTCGCGGACAACTACCGCTCGTACAACGACGTGCTCGACTTGGCGAATTATTCCATCACACGTGACAGCTACTTCGCCGGGCGGGCGGGGGAGATTAAACTCGCCAATCCCGTCAAGGGCTACAGCGGCGGCGGGCGCGTCCGCATGGCGCGGTTCGACGCCAGAAAAGAGGAGGCGGTATATATAGCGCAGGAGACGCAGTGCCTTATCAGCTCCGGCGTAAATCCAGGCGACATCGCCGTGCTCTACAGGTCCACGACCCACACGAAGAGCCTCGAAGACGAGTTCCGGGGGCTGGGCATACCGTACACGGCCCTCGGGGCGGGTTTCTTCGAGAGAGAAGAGGTCCGCGACCTGCTTGCCTGCCTCGAACTCGCCTCGAACCTCGCGGCCGACCAGGCCGCAGTGAGGCTCCTGTCCCGCGCGCCCGTTTCCCTTTCTCAGGCGCAGCTTGCGATGGTAGCGGCTGAGCGCGGTCGGCTGCGTGACCAGTCCGGGGAGGAAGTCTCGCTGTTCGATGCGCTCCGAGAAGGTGGAGCTATCGGGAAGCTCGAACCGCCCGCGCGGGAAAGAGTCGGCGATGCACTCGCGTGCATCGAGAGACTGCATTCGCTTCGCATGCTCGAGCCGCTCCCCGTGCTGGCGGAGCGCGCGTTCTGCGAGAGCGGGCTGCTTTCCATCCTTTCGGGCGATGACTCCCCGGCGGCGCTCCGGAGCGTAAGCAACATATCGAAGATAATCGACCTCGCGGTCGATTTCGAGTCGCGCTCGCCGCTCAACGGACTGCCCGAATTCGTCCACTACCTGCACAGGCTGGTCAGGAGAGGCGAGTTGCGCGAGGCCGAGGCGGACCCGCAGGAAGAGGGCGATGCCGTTAAAATCCTGACCACCTTCAAGGCCAAGGGCCTCGAATTCCACAGCGTCTTCGCCGCGGACGTCCGCCCGGCCAGATACAGGAAGGCTGCACCGTTCCTCCTCGACCTGCCGACTGCCGGCGAGAAACCAGCAGCCGGAAGGGTCATAGCCAAGCACTTGCCGGGCGCGAAGAAAGCGACGCCGGACTACGAGGAGATGCTCGAACGGCTCCGAGCCCGGGAGCGGCATGACCAGGAGGAGCGGCGGATATTCTACGTGGCGCTCACCCGGGCCAAAGAGAACCTGTATCTCACCACTGCCGTGGAAGACTCCCTCTTCTTCGACGAGCTGGCTGCCGGGTTCGCATCGAGCGAAATGGTCGAAATAGACCCCGGGAACGCGTGACCCCGTCGGTATTGGTTTTATCCAATTCAGGTTGCGCTTGCCATGGATTGTCGTATACTTGGAACAGGTGAGCGCACGCGAGCCCATGCTGCCTGCTCGCCGGGGAGAATGCTTGTGCGACCTTTGTCCATCCTCGTTCTGTTGGGACTGTGCTTCCTGGCCGGGTCCCGCGTCATTGATGCGGACGGTCCCGCGAATACGGTCTCGCTCGCCGTCAGGACGGACGCACCGCGACTGCTGCAGCGAGAGAGCGACTGCGCGTTTGAGATACCGCAGGACGACGGCTGGGGCTTCACCTGGGAGCCGGGCTGCCCGCGCCTCCCGGTGAAGAGGGTGCGTGTCCTCCTGCCGCCCGATGCCGTGCTTGGAAGCGTCTCCGTCACGGGAGCGCCCAGCCGGACCGTGGAATTTATCCCGGACAAGCCGGTTGAGGTTACACAGCTTCCCGGCAGCGAGGTCCCCGCGGCGACTGGCGCACCGGGCGAACTGTGGCCCGGCTCGTGGGTCCGGGTCGCGGCGGCGGGCCAGTTTCGCAAGTACCGCTATGCTCTTGTTGATGTCTTCCCCTTCAGGTGCGAGCTTGCGACGGGGCGGCTCATCTCGGCAAGCCGCGTCCCGTTCACGCTCACGTTCGACCGTGACGCGGCCACAGCGGTCCCTTCGAGCCTGCTTCGCGACGACTGGCTGCCCGGCGCTCTCCCGGACTTCGCCAACGCGAAGCAGTTCGAGGACGAGTACCACCCGCCCGATAACCCCGTTCTCGCGGCTCAGGGGCACGTGGACTACCTGATAATCACCACCGGCTCGCTGGCCGCCAGCGGCGTCATGGCCGACTTCGTGGCCCTCAAGGAATCGCAGGGTTTCACCGTGCAGGTCACTCCCATCGAGGACTTCGCCCTGGTGCCCGGTCCCGAGCTCGCCGACCAGATAAGAAGTTACCTCCAGGCCAACTACGCCGACTGGAGCCTGAAGTACCTGCTCCTTGTCGGCACACCCGACCCTGATATACCGGACCACGGCGGCGATACCGTTGGCACCGTCCCCATGAAGCTCTGCTACCCGCAGAGCTACTGGACCGACAAGCCGTCCGACCAGATAGAGGCCGCGACCGACTACTACTTCGCCGACCTGACCGGCGACTGGGACGCCGACGGGGACGGCTACTACGGCGAGGCCTACTCCGAGCTGTGGGGCTTCACGGGCGACCTCGTGCCCGGCGGCATCGACTTCGCGCCCGAGATAATCGTGGGCCGCATACCCTTCTACGACTCCTCCGACGCAAGAGATTGTCTGAACAACATAATTGCCTACGAGACGGCCGGCGACGGCTACGACTGGAGCCAGCCCGGCGCGCTCGACTACCGCAGCAAGGTCTTCTGCATCACCCACAGGCTCGACGAACAGACCCCCTCGTACCAGTTCAGCCGGTACCTGCGCCTGAACCTGACCGACCCCGGCGGCTTCTCGACCTTCGTCGCGCACGACGAGGACTACGGCGCCGACCCGCCGCCCGACATGACCGGCTACACCACGAACGACATCGCGACCGAATGGCAGAACCGATACGGCGTCGTCCTGTGGCTCTGCCACGGCCTGCAGCGCGAAGCGGAGGATGTGTTCCGCGATGACCAGGCCTGGCAGATTCCTGACGACGCGCCTCCCATCGTGCTGCAGGTCTGCTGCCTCAGCGGCTACCCCGAGACACCGCTCAACCTCGGCTGCGAGCTTCTCAGGAACCACGTGGTCGGCACGGTCTGCGCCACGCGCAGCACCTGGTACCTGAACGGCTGGGAGCGCCCCAACCAGGGCGGCATGCAGGACCTCGGCTATCTCATGGCGCGCGAGCTGTTCATCAAGCGCCGCCCGCTGGGCGAGGTCCTTCAGAACGCGCGCAACACCTACTGCTTCATGTCGTCCCGCGGCCAGGGTTACCACGGCGCCAACCTCATGACCTTCAACCTCTACGGCGAGCCAACCTGCGGGCTGGGCATCCTGCGCATCAGGACCCGCGCTCTGCCCCCCGGCAGGGAAGGGCGGGCCTACTCGGTTCCGCTGTGCGCAGATGGCGGCAGGGAGCCGTACGCGTGGAGCCTCGCCGCGGGTAAGCTGCCCGGCGGCCTGCAACTCGCCGCCAACGGCATCCTCGGTGGCGTGCCGGCGGGACGCGGGACCTGGCGCTTCACCGTGCGGGTCACCGACGCGACCGGCGCGACCAACAGCCGCGAACTCGTCTTCTGCGCCGAGAACCGCTGGAAGGGCGGCGCCTGCGCCATCGTCCCGGCCGGGAGCCCAGCGGCGTTCTGGCCCCTGGCACTGCTGCTTCTCGTGCTTGCCGCCCGCCGCAGGCGGCGCGCTTGACAGAGGGCCGCGTCCCCAATACAATCCTTCTCCTAACTGTGACGGAGCAAGCATGTTCATCTACGGCGACGAGTACGACCTGGGCTGGGCCACACATGTCTTCCCGACCGACAAGTACCGCCGCGTCCGCGACGCGCTGAAAGAGCAGGGCATCGCCGGCGGCGAAGACTTCGCCCCGCCGCGCCCGGCCACGCGCGAGGAGCTTCTGCTCGTCCACGACGGCGGGTACCTCGACGAGCTCGACGCCCTCACCGCATCGCCCATGCTCGCCGTGGCGCGGTTCGAGGCGCCGCTCGAGCGCCGCACGCTCGACGCGGTAATCGCCGCCGCCGGCGGCTCCATAATCGCCGCCACCGAGGCGATAAGGAGGCAAGAGGCCTGGGTCAACCTGGGCGGCGGATTCCACCACGCCTACCCCGCCCACGGCGAGGGCTTCTGCTTCATAAACGACATAGGCGTCTCCATCCGCGCGGTGCAGAAGGCAGGCCTCGCCGGGGACGTCCTCGTCGTGGACTGCGACCTGCACCAGGGCAACGGCACCGCAAAAATCTTCGAGAACGACGACTCCGTCTTCACCCTTTCCATTCACCAGGAGCGCCTCTACCCCGTCAAGGAGCGAAGCAGTCTCGACATCGGCCTCGACAACCACACGGGCGACGACGAGTATCTCGCCCGTCTCGAAGAGGGAATAGGCACCGCGCTCGAAGGCCACACTTACGATTTACTCTTCTACGTCGCGGGCGCAGACCCCTTCATGCGCGACCAGCTCGGCGACCTCGAACTCACCAAGGAAGGCCTCGGGCGGCGCGATGAACTGGTGTTGGGCACAGCACAAAAGCATGGCCTTCCGGTCGCGGCCGTGCTGGCAGGCGGCTACTCGACGGACACGCAGGACGTCGTCGATATCCACGTCGAGCTCTGCCGCCGCGTGAAGGCCGACAACGAGTGGCGTCGGGCTAACGCTTGAGAAGGTCGAAGCACTTCTTGAAACTGCCGGTCTTCGCCACCCGCAGTATCTCGAACATCGCCATCTCGGACGTGGCTATCGTCGCGCCGGCGGCGCGCAGCCGCTCGAACGCGATTCGAGTGTCGAACTCCGAGTAAGAGGAAATCGCGTCGGCGACCAGGTACATGTCGTAGCCCTTTTCCAGCCCCTCCAGCGTGGTCTGGTTCACGCAGATATGCGTCTCCATGCCGACGACGATAATCGTCTTTCGGTCGAGCGAGCGGATAGTCGCGTCGAACTTCGGCTCGCCGAAGCAGGAGAACGACGTCTTGGGGATGACCTCGATGCCGTCGGGCAGCGCTTCGAGTATCTCCGGCAGGCTGGGGCCGAGTCCCTTCGGGTACTGCTCCGTGACCACGATGGGAATTTCCACTCGCCGGGCGAAGTCTATCATCTTGAGCGACTTCTCCAGCATGCGCTCCTTCTCCACCATCGTCTTGAAGAGCGTCCCCTGGATATCGAGCACCAGCAGAATGCAGTCATCCTTCTTTATCAACCCCTGCGGCATCGTCGCTTCCTCCTTTTGTCATCGAGCTTCATGCTATTCTGCCCATTCGCAGCCTGCAATGTCAAGTAGCGGCTGATGATAGTATCCAGTAACCAGTAGCGAGTACCCAGGGATAATACCGGAAACACCACGTCGCAGACGTGGTGATGTCGTTGTACATCGACTCCCTTATCCGCCAACAGGTTACGAAAGATTTTTACAAATGATTCCACCGGCGCCATCTCCGTCATTGCGAGGAGGGCGAAGCCCGACGTGGCAATCTCATCTCTCTCTACAGACATAGTATCCCCCATCGCACTCCATCCTTCTCAAAATGTAAATCTCAATCAGTTACACAGCCACCTTTCGGGGGTCAAGAGAGGGGAGCCAGACACTGGCTCCTGATTATTGCAGCGGCTTCAGGGCCCGCAGTTGGCGCAGGCCTCCTGCTGCGCCGGGGCGGCAGGACCGCCGGTTCCGTTGCGCTTCTCGAACCCCAGCACTGCCATGAAATCCCTGTCCCGCTCAGTCAGAGTCGGGCCTGCGAGATACTTGAGATTGTCATCTTTCCTGATTTCCTCGAACCGCTCCTCGTACTTCCGGAGCACCGACCTGACAACTT
>CAZXNM010000009.1:0-204592 GCA_964641955.1 uncultured Planctomycetota bacterium | reverse complement strand
CAGTGCTACGGAGAACGGGTCGCTACGTAGCACGAGTCTGTGCCTCTGTGGTAAATAATTGTTCTCCGTCTTACACACACGCCTCTATATATCGCGCTCTTACTGAAGACACAGATGTGATGAAACGCGGAGGCGGAAAACGGCGGTTTGCGCAAGGCGCTATGGCGGTTGAGCTTACAGCTCAAAAAAAACTTCGACTTGTTACATCTTTTTGGTGTCGGCGGCGTGTGACAAAATTTGTCACTCGAAACACGGTGAGCGGCAGGCCTTAACCCGCAAGGCTTTCAGACCTGGATGGGGCTGAAGACTGCCAGCGAAAGTGGTTCCAGACAGGCATGGTGCTGGAAGCGGCAAGTGAAAGGGGCTTCAGGCTGACATCGCCCTGTAGCCTCTGAACTGTAAGGGTTTGCCGCTAAGACACAGAGGTAATACAGGGGCTATGCAAAGTCTATGATCATTTCCCTGAACTGCTTCAGACATTCGTTCCGTAGCTTGGGAGGCAGTATATTATCCACCTTCATAGTGACAAGCTTGGCGTATCTCGCGAAGTAAACGGCCAGTTCTTTGACCCTTAGCTTCCGCTTGACGCCATCGGGTTTGCAAATGCACGAAAGAAAGTAATAACCCCAAAGCTGGTTGTATGTCATCCTGTCTAACTTCAAGTGCTTCGTGGTCTTGATTTCTATTAACGTTTCATCCAAGATGACGTCGGCGTCTGCCCCGTCAATTGCGGAGCCTGCCCAGCCAAATGTAGGGTTCAATAAGCATCTCTTCTTTGCTTTGAACAGCCTCGTTGGGATGACAGACCACAATTTCCTCAAATCTCGGACATATGCGCATTTCGCCCTGCCGAAGCCAGGTACTACTATGCCCGGCCTGAATACAGCATCAAGCTGAGCAAGATAGATAGAGGCATTCAGCAATCCATTCGTGATCCTGCCGCACTTCAAGTATCTTCTGTACACCGTCTTGGCTTGCTTGAACATTTCTTTGGGTGTCTTCGGGTCCATTCTTCTACGTTGACAACTTATGTCATAGAGCAAATTGTCAAGACCAGATTCTGCAACCCAAGAATCACGGATAATGGACTTGCCACGATTAAGATGTTCTATGCGGAATCGCAGAAGGTAGTCAAATGCAGTGCCCATAAGACTTGGCGCATCCGTCTTAGAGGACACAAGCAACTTGCCGTCCAAATCAAGTGTAGGTTTCGGGATGTTCTCCGAAAACCATCTACGGGCTTTCGGTCTCTTGATAAATGTACTTAAACTCATACTGCGCGTTTTTTGGCCCGAGTGCTGTCTACGGTCTTCATCCCAAACATACCTCACCTGAAGCGCAAGTCAAGACGATTTTGTAGTGCTCTTTTGCTAGCGGCAAGGTTGCAGCCACGCCGGGTTTCCACGCGAAAACCTGTACTGCTCTCAGGATTTTGTATGCCACATATAAAAAAAACATGGTTGTCATTCTTGATGTTCCGCTGAATTGCTGTATCATTTATCTCGGTTGGCACACAGTCGTTCTGTGGCCTTTTTGGAGAAGATAAATGTCTGAGACATATAACATTTACTGCGACGAGAGCTGCCACCTTGAGAATCATCCTGAAAAAGGCATGGTACTCGGTGCAGTCTGGTGTCCTCTGACGAAAGTTCGTGGCATTGCCGATGCGATCAGAAAGATTAAAGTGGATCACGGTCTTTCACGAGACTTCGAATCGAAGTGGACGAAGGTTTCTCCGGGCAAACTATCATTCTATATTGCTCTGATGGAATACTTCTTCTCAAACGATGACTTGCACTTCAGGGCTCTTTTAGTGCCAGAGAAATCGAAACTCGAACATGAGAAGTATGACCAGGACCATGATACCTGGTACTACAAGATGTACTTCGACATGCTAAAGATTATTCTAAGCCCCAAAGACCATTACAGAATCTACGTAGACATCAAGGATACGCGGAGTGCAGCGAAATGGAACAAGCTGCGTGATGTACTCTGCAACAACGTATACGACTTCAAACGCGAGATAATTGAAAGGTTACAGATGGTGGCATCTCACGAGGTCGAACAAGTTCAATTGACCGACTTGCTGGTAGGTGCAGTGTCCTACGCTAACCGAGGCCTTGAGGGCAGCCCTGCAAAGTTAGCGTTGGTCAACCGCATGAAAGAACTCTCAGGATACAGCCTCACCAAGACAACATTGCTGAGGGAAATGAAGGTGAATATATTTCGCTGGAACGCTGCCGAGATAGCCTAATGCAAGAAGTACCAAACTGGTTACCAAATTTAGTCTGCCTACATGACTATTCTGGGATATGGGATACGTATGTCGAAGCGTTATATGATGTCTTTCATGACGATTTTATATTGACGAGGCCTACGCTTTATGGAGTTACGGTCGAGTACAAGAAACATCCAATAGACAAAGGCAAGGAAGCCGGTTTCTGGCATCTCATTCAATCAGGCCCTTCTGAGTCTGAGCGCGAACCAGACCTACGACGTTGTGAACGAATACGGTGGCCAAAAGCTATGATAGATGCTGTAGGAACTGACAAAGTGATAGACTGGAGGTCCGAAAGAGGAAGGGAGAAATTTCATCTGATAGCACTTCCCGATTTCAGCTATGTTGTAGTTATAGCTCAAAGAACGGGATATCTGTTGCTTTGGACTGCATACTGCGTTGAGCGAGCGCACAGGCGCAAGAAGCTTGAAAAGGAGTGGGAGCGCTACCTAAAAAGCTGACGTCGCCCTTTCGGACGGCGTCGTTACTCCTCCTACACATGGCAGGTGAGCTATATAAATTATGGAACGAGCCATCGGGCAATCAAGTAGTTTTGACGGTTTTTAAGAAAATTTTTTAGAAATCACTCGACAATGGCAAAAGAGTTGCATCGCAAGTTGTTGATGTGATTGAAGTTCCATCATCTGGGTATCCACACGAGCATCTGGTACTTTTTCGAAAAATCTCTGTAATTCTGCCTGTCTTCATTCTTTCTTTACCATTTTTCGGATTTTGACATGTCGTTGTCGCGGCTACACCGAGACAATAGAGTAGTAGAGAATATCTCCATGAGATAACCACGTCGCTGCGCTCTCCACCATGCCCTATTGGCTCATTGGCGCGGCATTGCCGAGAATGCTATTGCCATGATGGGACATGCGTGCTATCTTGGCCGGGCGATACAAGAGACGAAGGAACAGAGGAGGCGCAGCATGGCCGGGCTGGAGTACGGGCAGGTACAGGAGCATCTCACGGGCCTCGTGCCGGAGCGGCACGAGGAGTTCTACAGGATGGAGGAAATCGCCCGGGAGGAAAGATTCCCCATAATCGGCCCGGCAGCGGGATACTTCTGCTACCAGATTGCGCGGCTCCTGAAGGCGAAAAACATCTTCGAACTCGGTTCCGGGTTCGGCTATTCGACAGCATGGTTCGCAAAAGCGGTCGAAGAAAACGGCGGCGGGAAGGTCTGGCACACCGTCTGGGACGAGGACCTGTCGAACCGCGCGCGCGAACACCTCGAAGCGCTCGGCTACGGCGGGCTGGTCGAGTTCCGCGTCTCGGAATCGGTCGAGGCGCTGCGGAACACGCCGGGTCCTTTCGACCTGATATTCAACGACATAGACAAGCACGGCTATCCCGGCGCTATGCCGGCAATCAAGGAGAAGCTGCGGCCCGGCGGCGCGCTGATTATCGACAACACGCTGCTCGGCGGGCGGATTTTCGACCCGGAAAACACCAAACCGAACGCGGAGGGCGTGCGCGAAGTGACCCGGATAATCCGGGAAGACCCGGACTGGGACGGGATGATTGTGCCCATCCGCGACGGGCTGATGCTGGCATACCGGCGATAGCACAAGCCGCAAGCGTTATTCTTACCACAGAGGCACAGAGGACACAGAGAAGAAAAACACCTTTTATTTGGTAAAAACAAAGGCAATAAGAGGATAGATTGGAACCACAAGTAAACACCGGATTAACACGGGGAATATAAGACTGCCACAGAGCCTCAAAGGCACGGAGGCTCAATACTCACGCCTCAAGCCGGATATTGCATATTGGCGAATTGTATGTCATAAATTGGGTGTTATTCTTATCTTAGTCGATGAGGAAGGTGTCTGTGAAAGCGCTGGATGTATACGAGGTACTGGTAAGGGAGCACGAGAAGATGCTCCACGCCTATCTCATGGGCCTCGTGGGCGACGCGTCACAGGCCGAGGACATAGCCCAGGAGGCGTTCGTCCAGGCGTACCGCAAGCTGTCCACGCTCAAGAACAAGGAAGCGTTCGGCGCATGGCTGAGGATTATAGCGAAGAATATCGCGCTGGCCGCGCTCAAGCGCAGGGGCCGCGAGATACCGACCGACCCGGAGGTCCTGCGCGGCATGGAGGACGTCTTCAACAGCCTCGACAGCCGCACCCTCGGCGGGAAATGGGAAGAGCGCGTGTCGGTGGTGCGAAACTGCTTCGAGGACCTTCCGGAGACGCTGCGCAGCGTGTGCACGCTGCACTATTTCGAGGACCAGCTCACGAAAGATATAGCGGGCGTGCTTCGCATAAGCCTCGCGGCGGTGCTGAAGCGACTCGAAAGGGCGAGGCAGGCGATAAAGGAATGCGTCGAAAAGAAGCTCGGGCTTGGGAGGGCGTGACATGTCGGCCGAATTCGACAGACGCGAACAGCTTCGCAGCGAAGGCAGGGCGAGAGCGTGCGAAGGCATAATCCGCTCCCGCTTCGGCAAGCGCCCCACGAGCGCCGGGACGCACGCCCTCAGGAGGCTTCGCGCGTCGGAGAACGGGTTCGGCGGGCTGCGGCGGCTCTGGTCGCGGTCTCCGGGTGTCAGGGCGGCCGCGATGGTGGCAGCCGTTGCGCTGCTGGTGCTGGCGCTTGCCTGGGCGCTGATTTCGTCGTCGCAGGTGCCCGACAGGAATCCCATTGCCGAAACGAACGACGGGCAGGAACCTGATACGAATATTACGGACAAGACGCCGGAGCCGCGCCAGAAACCTTCCGGCAACAGGGCGCCGGGGGCGGTGCAGGTCGTGGACCGGGGCATGAAACCCAACGATGCCGGGGAGAAGGAGCCCGAAGCACCGGAGCAGGCGCCCGAACCCGGTCCGCAGGAGCAGGCCGTTCTCGCAAGCGTCGGCCATGTATCGGGCGATGTGAAGGTCAGGCACAAGGACGGCGAGGAGTGGGAAGACACCAAGGCCCTGCTGAGCATCCTGCCGGGCGACACGGTCAAGACCGACTCCGCGGGGAAGGCGAGGCTGGACCTCGACGAAGGCGACTATGTCTGCCTCAATGCCGACGCGGAAGTGACGGTCGAGAAGGACTCGGACGAGTTCCTGTTCAAGCTCGGCAGGGGCGAGATATTCGTGGATAAGGCATCGGTTGACGGCTCGATGGCGGTGGAGACCGGCTTCGGCCGGGTGAGGTCGCGCGGGGGCCGGTTCAACATGCAGAAATGCGGCGAGGACAAGTATCTGCTTCACGTGCTGGACGGCGAGGTCGAGTGCCACGAGCGCGGCATCGACCATACCGAGACGTACGGGAGCATGACGCTGGCTTACTTCGAGCGCGGGAAGCCCTGCGACAGGGGGACGGAGTTCGGCTCGGACGAGGCTTTCGCATGGGCCGCGTCGATGCGCCCGAAGCAACGGCCGCGCGGGCCCGGCAGGCGCCCGGGTCCCGGCAGGCACGGCCCGCCGCGCTCCGGCGGCACGGGCAAGTTCCTCCGGATGATTAGCGAGAAATTCGGCGAGTTCGACAAGAACGGCGACGGCAAGCTTTCGGCCGAAGAAGCCAGGTTCCCGGACCGGGAATCATGGGACAAGTTCATCAAGAATATAGATGCCGACGGGGACGGCGAGCTGTCGTCCGCGGAGTGCAAGGCCGTTCTCGATAATATGAAAGAACGCAAAGGTCCCGGCAGGCGCGGCCGCGGTGGTCCGCGCGAAGAGGACGAAACCCCCGAAGAAGGGAAATGAGAAGTCCAAAGGGGAGTCACTTTCTTTGAGGAAAGGAGACATGATGAGAGGAAGTGCAGCGGTATTCGTGATAGGGATGTTCGCCGCGGCGGTGGTGGGCATCGCGGCGGCGTTCGCCATGCAGTCGGGATTCCTTCAGGGAAGCGAGACCAAGAAGGTGCTGGGCACGTCGGACGTTTCGGCCGATGCCCTGAAGAACCAGGTGGGCACCATGGAGCAGAAGCTCCTGGCGCGGGCCGAAGAGCTGTCAATGAGCGTCGAGATGCTCACCAGCGAGCTGCAGGCCCTGAGAAAAGAGGTCACGAACCTCAAGCTGCAGGGGCCTGTAATGGCCTCCCCGGCAGTCGTGGGCGAGGAAGGCTCGGCTCCGGTCAACCTGAGTTCGGCCATTAACCGCGCCCTCGACGACAGGGAAAAGCGCCAGGAGGAAGAGAGACAGGCGGAAAGAGACCAGCGGGCGGAAGAAATGCGCACGCGCATGAAGGAGGCGATGACGAGCCGCACGCAGCGCTTCGCGGAGGAAAAGGGCTGGGACGCCGCCAAGACGCAGAGCGTCAACCAGATAATGAGTGATTACTACGACAAGATGGGCCAGATGGGCATGTCGATGTTCGGCGGCGGCCGCGGCGGCCGGCGCGGAGGATTCGGCGGGCCCGGCGGCGGCAACGAAGAGTCACGCGCGCAGATGCAGCAGCTAATGGATGACACCAAGACCAAGCTGCTGACTATCGTGTCCGAGGAAGAGGCTAACCAGCTTCTCCGGAGCAGAGGACCCCAGGGTGGCGGCCGCAGCGACCGCGGCAGCAGCCAGAGAGGCACAGGCAGAACGCCCGGTGGAGGAAGTGGAGGCCGTTAGAAGACGCTTCCCAAACAGATAATTTCGAACGCGGCGGGGTCTACCGGGGCTTGACGAAGCAGTAGACCCTGCCTGAGTTTGTGCCGACGAGAACGCGGTCTCCCAGGGCGACGGGGCTGCCGAGGATTTCGCCCGACACCTCGTACTTCCACAGGAGCTTTCCCGTCTCGGCGCTTACGGCGTAGAAGTGCGAGTCGGAGCCGCCGAAGTAGACGACTCCGCCGGATACCGCGGGGCCGGAGAGCGCCTTCGCACCCGTTATAAAAGACCATTTCCGCGCGCCCGTTGCGACCGACAGGCAGTAGAGGCGCCCGTCCGAGGATGTGACGTAGACCGAATCGCCCTCGACGCACGCGGTGGTCGCCACCTCTCCGCCCGTTCTGAAGGACCACATCTCGCGATTCTGGCCGGGTCCGAGCTTCACCGACAAGTCCAGCGCGTACACCGTCCCGTCGGCCGACCCGACTATGAGCAGTTCTTTCCTGCTGCCGGCATCCCTGTGGAACACGGGCCCGCCCCTGACGGCGCCGCGGGTGGCGAAGCTCCACACCATCATGCCCGACCTCGCGTCAAGCGCGTAGACCTGTCCGTCGTCCGCGCCGAAATAGACAAGGTTGTTCCTGATGGCGGGCCGCGACGATATCTCGTCGCCGGCGATGAAAGTCCATGCGCGGGTCTCGGTTCTCGTGCTGATTCCGTGCAGAACTCCACCCATGTCGCCTACGCAGACAAGCCCCGTCACGCCGACGCCGCTCGGCGTCGAGCGCACAATCGCCCCGATTTTCAGGTCCCAGAGCATCTTGCCCGTTTCGGCGTTCAGGGCGTAGAATTTCTTGTCGTAGGAACCGATATACAGCTTTCCGCGAGCCAGGGACGGCGAACCCGCGAACGCTCCGAAGACTCCCTGGCTTTTGAACTCCCACTCCTTCTTGCCGTTCTCGAGGCTGAGGGCAAATACGACCCCCCCGCCCGTGCCGAAGTACACCCTGTCCGCGTCCGCCGCCGGCGACGCCTCGACCGCGCTGCCGGCGTCGAAGACCCACTGCGGGCCGCGCCTGAGTCTGAAATCTATAGACCACATCGAGTCGTCCGGCACCACCGGGGGCATCGGCTCGTACCCGCGCAGGCTGACCGTAATGTCCGCGCGCCGGCCCGGCAGGCGGTAGACCACGCACGGCGTCGTCCCGACCACCGAGCCGCCCGCCTCCACCTTCGCTCCCTCGGGGATAGTGCGAATGAGAACCGGCAGCGGAACCTCCGCCGTCCTGATGAAACGGGGATACTCTACGAACAGCCTTCCGAGCTTCTCCTCCGCCGCCGCCCAGCGCTGCGCCTTTACATCCTCTATCGCCGCGTCGTAGAGCTGTCTGGCGGCCGAGAAGTACCCGCTGATTTCGGTAATCCGCCCCTTCACGAGATTCGCGAGGTCCTCGCCGAGCAGTTCGGTCCTGACCTTCCTGTAGAGTGCGAGCGCGCGCATGTAGTCGCCGGTCTGGTATATTCTGCCCGCCTCGCGGTACATGTCCTCGTTGCGCCTCGTGTCCAGCTCTACCTGCGCCCTGCGCCCTTCCTCTATACGCTTCACCCGGCCCGCCAGCTTGTCAACGACCAGGTCCACCTCGCGCCCCGACAGGACGAGAATGCTGAACCAGTTCGAGTCGCGGAAGTCGCGCGCTTCCACGTGCAGGTCGCGGAGCTTCTTCTCCGAGTTAGGCCCGAGCGGCTCGTCCCCGACGGAAAGCAGGAATGTCTCGACCTGGGCGCTCAGCGTCTTGAATCTGCTTCTCGCCGCCATCTCGCGCTGCGCGTAGTAAATGAGACCCGCTATAATGAGGCCGAGCACCAGCACGATAATCGCCAGCGTCCTGCGCTCCCCGCGCCTGTCCGCTCTCATTGCTTCCTTCGGCGGCAGGCCCGGCCCGGGAGCAGGACCGGAACCCGTGCCCGGCAGGGCGGGCGTGAGCCACGCGGGCACATCGACCTGCTGGCGCGGGTGTTTCCTGTCGTCCGTCTTTTTCGGGCGCGCTTTGCGCGGTTTCGGCGGAGTTTTTTTGATTACAGGCGGTTCTGCCGGCTCGGACCGCTTCTCCACGATGGGCGGCGGCGTTTTCCGCGCCGGTGCAGGTCGTGGTGGGGGGGAAGGCGGAGGCGGCGCCTGCCTTTTCGGGGCGCGTTTCGCAGGCGTCCTGAGAATCGCCGCGGTCAGCGCCTGGTAGAAGAGGGCCGCGTTGGCGGGCCGCTTCTGCGGCTCCTTGGCGAGCGCCGCGAGCACCACGTCGTTGACGGGATTCGGGACGTTTATCATGGGGTCCGGGTCCTTGAACCGCACCTGCGCGAGAACATCGCCCCTGTGAAACGGCGGGTGGCCCGTAAACAGCTCGTACGTTACCGAGCCGAGAGAGTATATGTCGGTCCGGACGGTGATGTGCTCGCCCATCAGGTGCTCGGGCGCCATGTAGGAGGGCGTGCCCGAAACCGTCTTCTGGGAGAACTCGCGCATCGACTCCTGCATCTGCCGGGCGATGCCGAAGTCCGCAATCTTCACCTCGCGCTTCGACGAGAGCATTATGTTTGCCGGCTTGAGGTCGCGGTGGAGCACCCGCTGCGAATGCGCGTAGTGCAGCCCCTGGCAGACAGCCCGGAGCATCGGCAACGCCTCCTCGAACTTCAGCCTGCCCCTTTTTCGCAGCACCTGCTTCAGGGTCGGCCCGTCAACGTATTCCATCACGAGGAACTTCGTCTTGCCGGAAGTGTCGAGGTTGTGCAGCCTTACGATGTTCGGGTGCGCAAGCGACATGGAGACCCGTGCCTCGGCGGCGAGCTGTTCGAGCGACCTCTTGTCTCTGGACATCTCCGCCGGCAGGAGCTTTACGGCGACCGGCATGTTAAGCTCGTCGTCGTGCGCGAGATAGACTATCGCCATCCCGCCCCGGCCCAGCTCCTTTATTATGCGGTACCTGCCCGAGAGCACCGGGCTGCCCACGGTCGGCCCTTTGGGAGCAGGCTGCGCAGGCAGCGTCTGCGACGGGTGCAGGCCCTCGCCGCAGTGCTTGCACCGCGTGGAGCCGGCCCGGATTTTATTGCGGCAGTACGGACATTGCACCGTGTCTTCGGACATGCCCACCCTTTACAGGAAAGCCTCTTATTCGATGGAATTATAGGCGGTGCAGCGCCCCGGCGCAACCCATCTCCGGCGGAAAAAGGCGTGAGACTTGAGTACTGGCGCAGCTCCAGTTAAGCGCCAGATCGCCGGGGTTTGGGGTCGCGAAGCGGGGGCCCCAAACGAAAGGCGATAAATAATAGTATCCAGCAACCAGCAGCGAGTACAAAGGGCCAAAAGCCAATGAGCCAATTCGCCGCTTAGCCGCGCCGCCTGCGGCGCGTCCTGCACGGCAGCCAATAGCCAATATGTTCAACTGCTCTACTATCTCGGTGCATCCACACCACACTATAAAGTGGAAGATGGCCCCCAATTTACACAATTGGCCACGGACTCCGACTGGTGTATAACCCCCTGCTACTCCATTCCAACGATTTGAATCCACAGTCCCATCTTTATATCATCATCTACGAGAATTTTGGAAGCATCGATTCGAAAGATGAATTTGTCATCCAGAATGATGCGTAAATTGTGGTTTTCAAGATGGAGTATATCAACAGTGTTCTTGACCAGATTGTCTAAATCAGGCCCGTGTGGCAGATTCTGGCGTCCGTATTTCTCGCTTCCCGGAAAAATGTAGAAAGCGAGCGTTATCTCATATCCCGTTTCCTCCACATTTTGCCCATTAGTCCTGCCGATGTAATCCTCCAAGGAATTCGCTATCTCGTCGCGCCATTGCCCTGTAGTCCTATTATCTCCATAACCACGCGGTACCCCGCTTATCCACGTATACGGCACTATCAGTTTCATTTTGCCTACTCCTCTTCTTCAAACAGACTGAAAATCCCTCAATTTGCACCGAACTGCTAACCCAGTCTCCATTGCTCGCTTTGGGTTTCTCCTTTTCTTTCTCTATACCGCTCGAATGCTTCTGGAGACAGGTCGCCTTCTTGGTTCTGGTAGAAAAAGGCCAGCAACTGCTCAACCGGATTACTAAACTTCCTGGGTGTATCGCCGTGTATTCCTGGATACATCTGTTTGAAAAACGAATCTGGGACTATTAGCTGGCTAATAACACGGTTACGTATCACAGTTGAAATCGTTCTTGTGCAGTCCATGGCGATATGAAAATGAGGTTGTGTCCAGCCGTCATGGCTGAGCAGGCATATCTCGGGGTCTCGCATCGCTTTAACATGATGCGGGAAGAAGTAGGTCATTAGTTCCAGAAGACCTGAACTCCGATACGGATAGTCATGCCCGCTTTGATACTCTTCTATATGAGCAAGGATTGCCGGTTTGAAATATTGCCGAAGAACAGCGTCATCAGGTATTTGCCAACTCTTTGCAGAGCGCAACGCGCCGTACAGGCTTGATGGGTCTGGTTCGAGAAGAGCTTGCCACATTTTCTCAACGATCTTCTTCTTTTCAGGCGAAAACATGCTAAAGAAGACTTCCCACTCTATCTCGGTATTTGGAGCAAGAATCGTTGTCCACGATTCATACCATTCTTCACCCAGCCTCCACCGTATCCAAGCATCAGCGACACTTGTTGGATTCACCCATTGCTGCTCAACAATGTGGAGTTTCTTACAGAGGACCTCACCAAGGATTCTCTTGAATTCTTCCATTTGCTTTCTTGCCCTTTAAAAGTTTCAGTGGTAGCTATAACCGCTATCTGTCAGGGAAAATCCACATCCCGCGCTGCCATTATCATACCACACACGAGCCATGAAGTCAAATGATGCAGGCTTGAGACTTGAGGAGAGGAATTCTGTCCACGGCCTACTGTTCCAGCGCAGCTATATGCTAATATGTTAGCATATTAGCATATACACGTTTCGGCTTGATGCTCTACTGTTCGACTGCTCAACTGCTCTACTCTTGAAAGCTGCCGTTCCGTAAGCAGCTTTCAATGTCCGGGGTTTAGGCTGCCGAAGGCGCCTAAACGAAAGGACATAAAGAACAACCTTCACTATCTCGCCGCGTGAGCGGCGTGGAGTGCTTCGGCGAGCCGGGAGAGTTGTTCCGGGGTGTGTTCGGAGCTGACCGAGACCCGCAGGCACGCTTCGCCCTTCGGAACCGTCGGGTATCGCATTACCGGCACTATCATGCCCTGCTTCAGAACGCTCTCGAAAGCGCACACAGCTTTATCTTCGTCGCCTATCGTAAGCGGCACTATCGGCGTCGGCGAAGGTTCGGTGCGCAATTTGAGGTCGATGACGATTTCGTTCACGCGGGCGAGGTTGTCGAAAAGGCGCTCGCGCCGCTGCGGCTCATGCTGCATGATTTCGAGCGATTTCTGCGCTGCTGCCGCAGCCGCGGGCGCGAGGCCCGTCGAGTAGATAAAAGTGCGCGAGAAGTTCACCATGAGCTCGCGAAGCGGCCCGCCTCCCGCGATAAATCCGCCCTGCGAGCCGACCGCCTTGGACAGGGTGCCCATGACGATATCGATCTCGCCGGTGCAGCCGAACATCTCTTCGCCGCCCCTGCCGGTTTGCCCTATGATTCCCGTTGCATGGGCCTCGTCAATCATTGACCACGCGCCGGCTTCTTTTGCGATTCGCGCGACCCGGTCCACGGGCGCGATGTCGCCGTCAATCGAGAAGACACTCTCGGTGATGACCAGCCTGTTGCCGGAATCACCCGCTTCCTCGAGCTTTTCGCGCAGTGACTCCATGTCGAGATGCCTGTAGACGAGTATCGCGGCGCGGCTCAGCCGGCACGCATCCACGATGGACGAGTGGTTCTTCTCGTCGGAGATTATGAAGTCTCCCGGCCCGACGAGCGAGCAGACAGCGCCGATATTGGCGAGATAGCCGGTCGCGAATACCGTCGCGGCTTTGCGGCTCTTGAACTGAGCGATTTCCGTTTCGAGGCTGCGGTGCGGCTCGATGTCGCCGATGACGAGGCGCGACGCGCCCGCGCCCGCGCCCCAGCGCCCGGCTGCCTCCTTCGCGGCCGCCGCGACCTCGGGGTGGCGGGCGAGGCCGAGGTAGTCGTTCGAGGCGAAAGAGACGTATTTCCCTCCGGAGACCGTGACCACCGGGCCGCTGATATCCTCGACAGTGCGCATCTCCCGCTTCAGCCCGGCCTTATCAGCTTCAGCGAGCTTTTTTCGAATATATTCTTCAAGCGTCTCGCTCATAGCCCCGCCGCCTGTCTCAGCAGCTTCTCCGTCTCTTCCACGCTCCTGCCTTCGAGGAGAAGGCGCTTGTTCCTGCCGGTCTCGCCCGAGACTATGCTCAGGTCTTTCCGAGACACCTTCATGGCCTTCGCCAGGAACTTCAGCAGCGCCGCGTTGGCCCTGCCCTTCTCCGGCGCGGCCGCGACGCTGACCTTGAGCGCACCGTCGTGCAGCCCGGCGACTTTTTCGCGGGAAGCGCCCGGCGAGACGCGCACGCGGAATATCGTCCCTTCGGCGCTGGAGGAGAGTTCGAAGCCGGAACTGCTCATCTGAGGTCCCTGGAGAATTTATCGACATCCCCCTTGACGGAGGAGTCCTTGTTGACGGCGGCGTCGAAGTGCCGCCGCGCCGCGGCCGAATCGCCCAGCTCCTTGGCGTAGACCCCCGCCGCGAGGTGGCCCTTCGCGTCGAGGTTGCACGCCTTGAGAAATGAGACCATCTCGGCCGCGCCGAAACGCGTCCACGAGCACGGTGCCGTCGCGTTGAAGTCGTCGTACTTGGCGACAAGCTTCTCCTCATCCGCACGAATCGCGGTCGCGTCCTTGTTGTTTATCTTGACCTTAATCTGGCTCGCAAGCTGTTTCCTGTTAATCTGATCTATCAACGTCTGTTTGGCCGCTTTTACGAGGTCGATTTCCTCGAACTTCAGCTTCGCCCTGTCGCGGTACTCCTGCGTGGAGAGAAGCAGCGGCAGCGACCTGTATTCGGCGGCGGCGCTCTCGAACTTGTGCTGCTGGACGAGCCTGCGCGCCTTCGCCACGCAGTCGATGTAGGTCTTCCTGTCCTTCGCCAGCGCCTGCTCCTGCTGCTGGGTCTTGAGACGCGCGAGAATATCGTCAATCTGCCCGGCCATTCTCTCGGCTTCTTCGGTAATTTCCTTGAGCTGGTACGTTCTCGACGCTTCGAGGAGCGTGCTCTTGGCCTGTTCGTACTGCTTTTTTGCGACCATGCGCTGCGCTTCTGCCTTCAGCTTGTCGAACGCCCTGCGGGCGTCCTGCCTTATGGATGTCTTTTTCGCCTCCACCTCCCCGGCTGCGTTGGTGTTCTTGAAACGCTCGGGGAAGGTGTCGAGGAGTTCGAGGGCCTTACCGTAGCGATGCCGCGACGTGAACGAGCGCACGCCTTCCAGAATCGCCTGCAGCTTCGACTGCGCCAGCGATTCGACCCCGCGCTGTTCCTCGATGGCCCTCCTCAGCCGCCATTCCTCGCTTCTCGCCTTTTCCGCGGCATCGGTGCCGGCAAACTTCTTCGATACCTCGTTGTATTTCTTGACAGCCTCGGCTGGCTGGCCGGGATTGTCCTGCTCGAACTTCCGGGCCGCCGCGAGCGCCTTGTCGGCTTTCTGCGCAAGCTGCTGTGCCGCAAGCTCCTGCGCGAGCGACTCGGCCTTCTTCTCCATCTCGTCCGCCCTGCCGAGCACCTCGGGTAGCCCGGCGTGCTCCTTCTTGATGCGTTTCAGCATCGCAAGCGCCTTCCCGGGGTCCTTTTTGTCCAGGAGCGCCTGCGCCTCTTCGAGAGCTTTCTGCGCTTCCTGCCACGCCGCCTGGTACTCCTTCTTTCCGGAGACGTAGCTCCTGTAGATGAAGAATCCCGCAGCCGCAGCCGCAGCCGCGATGACGATAACGATGAGGGGAAGGAGATACTTGCTCTTCAGCTCCCTGGCCCGTACCTTCAGCGGCACGGTCCCGCGCATCGTGTGCGCCTTGCTCTTCAGCTCGTTGAGTTCTTGGAGCAGGTCCTTCGATGTCGCATAGCGCCCCTCGGGGTCCTTGCACATGCACTTCCCGACGACCCCGGCCACCTCGGGCGGCACCAGCGGGTTGACCTCGAGCAGCTCGCGCGGCTGCTCGTTAATCTGCTTGAGTATGATTTCCTGCGGCGACCTGCCCGAGAAGGGGGTCTTTCCCGACAGGATGTGGTACATCGTCGCGCCGAGGGAATAAATGTCGGTCCGGCAGTCCACCTTGAGCCCCTGGGCCTGCTCGGGCGCCATGTAGTGGGGCGAGCCGAATATCCCCTCCTCGGCGACAGTGGTCCCGGCGTGCACCCTGCGGGCGATGCCGAGGTCGCCTATCTTGGCCGTGCCGTCCACGCCGAGCATCAGGTTGTCGGGCTTTATGTCCCTGTGGACCAGGCCGCGCTTTTCCGCGTAAACCAGGCCGCGCGCGCTGTCAATCGCCAGCCCGAGAGCCCTGTCGAAGGGCAGCGCACCCTCGCGGTTCACCAGGTCGTAGACGCTTCCCCCACCCATATATTCCATGGAGAAGTAGTATATGCTCTTGTAGTTGCCCACGTCGTAGACCTGGACGATGTTGGGATGGTTGAGCTGGCCGGCGTTCTGGGCTTCGCTGACGAACATGTCGATGAAATTCTTGTCACTGACGAGTTCCCTCGCGAGAATCTTGAGCGCCACCGTCCTGTCAAGCGAAAGCTGAACCGCCTTGTAGACCGTCCCCATTGCGCCGCGGCCTATGCGCTCCTCTATCAGGTAGCCGGCTATCTTCTGGCCCGTGACGGTGTCGTGCTTGAGCGTGCTCTGGTCCGCGAGGAACGACAGCAGCACCTCGCCCGCCTGGAGCATGTCGCCGATTTCGAGGACGCTCTCCTCGACTTTCTCGCCGTTGAGATACGTGCCGTTTGCCGAGCCGAGGTCGGTGACGTAGTAGCCGCCCTGCTTGTGCTCGACGGAGAAATGCTTGCGGCTGGTCATGGGGTCGTCTATCTGCAGGTCGGCTGCGTTGCCTCTGCCCACGACGACGGCGGAGGTCTTGTCGATCTTGATCGACCTGCCCTTCTGCGCTCCCTTTTCTACTACGAGCCTCGGCACCCGCGAGCCTCCAGCACGCTAAGCCTTGAACAGCGCCGTCCCTATCCTGAGGTGGGTCGCCCCCTCCTCCACGGCCACTTCGAAGTCGTTCGTCATTCCCATCGAAAGGCAGCGCAGCACGCGCCGCCCGAGCTTTTCGTTTATCCCGTCCCGCAGCTCCCGGAGCTTTGCGAAATAAGGCCTGCACTCCTGCGGCTCCGCGAGAAACGGCGCCATCGTCATGAGGCCCGCGACATCCACACCGCCGCCTTCGAGCGCCGCCTCGACGAGTTTCTGCGCGTCGTCCGGCGAGACCCCGTACTTGCTGTCCTCGCCGCTGACGTTCACCTCGACGAAACAGGGGAACTTCCCGTCCCGTCCCGCGAGTTCCTTCTCCAGCGCCTGCAGCAGCCGGAGACTGTCGAGCGAGTGCAGCGACTCGAACACTCCGAGCGCGGCCTTTACCTTGTTGCGCTGGAGATGCCCTATCATGTGGAAGCGCACCTCCGCGCCTCCGGGTTCGCGCACCTCTTCCATCTTGGACTGAGCCGGCCTGACGTAGTTCTCGCCGAAATCGAGCTGCCCGAGCGCGGCGGCCTCCCTGACAGCCCGCGCATCGACCGTCTTGCTCACGGCAATCAGGGTGATTTCCGGGCGCTCTCGCCCGGACCTCGCGCACGCCTCGCGGACGCGGTCTTCGACCGCCTTGAAATTTTCGGCAAGCCTGGACCTCAAAGACTCCATGGCAACCCGTCCGCAACGTCCGGAGCACGCGCCCCGCTGTCAGATTAGAACCCGCAGGAATTCTAACTTCGCGGCAGGTTGCTGTCAAATGCCTTTTGGCCTCGCGGGATGCCCGGGACCGGTATGTCGTGTGGTATTGCGGGAGCTTTATTCCCTGTGCGTGCGTATGGAAACTTCGACGCAGCCGACGTCCTCGACTCCTTTCAGCGTCGAAAGCATGCCCAAGACCCCGCCGGCTATGAACTGCTGCACGAACCCCTTGACGGGAAGGTACTTTCCGTTGACCGCGACGGTCACGGCTGTCTCTTCGGGCGCGCCAAGAACGCTGGAGAGTATGTGGTCGTTGAGTTCCTTTATCTGGTCCGGCTCGAAGCGCGGGGCCTCTATGTCGAGGTCAACGGGGCAGACCACGGCCTTTACGTTCACGGGGAACTCGCGCTCGGTCGCCTTTTCGGCTTCGAGGAAGACGAGCACCTTCGGCAGCGCCGACTTGCGCCAGCCCTCGGCGACCAGGATGTCTGCCCACGGCGCGTACCGGGCCATCGCCACCTGCAGCTTCTCCTCGCTGTCGAACGACCGCAGCGATGTCGTGCCGCCCGGCGAGATGAAGAACACGTCCTTCGCGCCCGCATCCCTGAACAGCGTCGTGTCGCGGCCTTCCTCGGACATGTTGAAGTCGTGGTGTGAGTGCTTGGCCGCGGCGACCCGCAGGCCCCGCGACGCGAGGTCAGCTATCATTTCCTTCGCCACGGTGGTCTTGCCGGAGTCCTTGGAGCCGACGACGCAGATAGTCGGAATAAGCATTTCGGTTCGCCTTTCCATGAGTGTTTCACTGCACTTTCATATATCATCTCCGTCTGACTGCTCTCTGTCAACTCTTAGTTACGCCAGGCTGCCGTCTGCAAGGCGTAATGCAGCTGTTTTCTTCTTTTCCTCACGCCTCAAGTCTCAAGCCTCACGCCTGTATAAGTTGATTTCATGGCTCGTGTGTGGTATAATGAAAGGGTTAGAAGTTGTGTCCCCTGGTTTTGGCGTGAGGAATCCATGAGAAACGGATTTATCCTTCTGCTGCTGTTTTTCCTGTTGCACGCGGGTACACTTCACAGTCAAGAAGGCCAGCAAAAGACACCCACACAGGGAGAAATGTCTGAAAAGATCTTGAGAGCACAAACCGACAAGCTGCTGGAAAAGATGACAAGCGATGAATATCAAGGGCGTGAGCAAGCTGTGAAAGACCTGTGCCAACTGCTGGATGATTCAACAAAGAATCGGCTCCATTTGGTGGAACATATCCGAAATCGGCGCAGGGAGACAGGTGACGAGGACCTTCAATACCAGCTTGGGCGCATCTTGGACCACTATCTGCTGCATTGGGCGTGTCTCTTTCCAATTGAACAACCAGGGAAGTGCTACTATATCGATAAGAAGGGTAATACTATCATCAAGCCGCGATTCTACCATGCCCGGGATTTCTCAGAGGGTCTTGCAGCAGTAGAGATTGACAGGAAATGGGGATATATCGACAAGAATGGGGAAACCAGAATCAAGTCACAATTTGACGCTGCGCTGGACTTCTCCGGAGGTCTGGCACCTGTAAAAACTGATGGCAAGTGGGGCTTCATTGACAAAACAGGTAAGTATCTCATTAAATGCAAATATGAGGATGCGAGTTCGTTCTCGCAGGGACTGGCACGGGTAAAGATTGGTGGTAAGTGGGGGTATATTGACAAGAAGGACAAGGTCGTCATCAAGCCACAGTTCGTTAAGGCACGCGACTTTTCCGAAGGACTCGCTGCTGTCGAGGCAGAGCCTGACAGCAGGAAGGGTTGGCAGGGGAGCTTCGGCTACATAGACAAAGAAGGGAAAATGGTCATAAAGCCGCAGTTCTTCGATGCGCATCCGTTCTGCGAAGGGTATGGCAGGGTGCAAGTAGATATGGGTCCAGCCGGGTGCCTTAACTGGGCGTTTGTTGACAAGACCGGGAAGAATACCTTCGGCAAGAGATTTCACTACGCAGGTGATTTTGCTGAAGGACTGGCTGCTGTAATGATTGAGAAGCGAGGAGGTGCGTGGGACTATATAGACAAGGCCGGGAAGTTCAAGAAGATGCCGGTGATGTTTGACCCCGATGAGTTCTCTGAAGGACTTGCCGGCGTGACATTCTTCTCGGACGAGGGCGTCAGCAGCGCCCACTTCATCGACAAGACGGGCAAGGCAGTTATAAAAACGGATGGAGCAGCAGCCAGACCGTTCTCCGAAGGTCTCGCCGCAGTGCGCGAACACACCAAATATGGGTACATCGACATTACAGGAACCGTGGCTATCACACCACGATTCAGTGCCGCTTGGGAGTTTTCCGACGGGCTGGCAAGGATAGCCGTGGGTGGACGTTTTCGCCACAGATACGGGTACATAGACAAGATGGGAAGAATTGTCATTAGACCCGAGTTCTTGGACGCAACTGACTTCTCTGAAGGTTTAGCATACGTGTCTTCTTGTCACGGCTGGAAGGAAAATGGATATATCAACACTAAGGGCGAGAGAGTCATTAGCCAAGATTATTCCACCATCCACGGGGATTTTTCTGAAGGCTTGGCAAGCGTTTGGCATAACAATAAATGGGGGTACATTGACAAGACCAACAAATGGGTGATTGAGCTGTCTCCTGGCTACAGTTATGGTGGAAGATTCTCAGCCGGAGTAGCACGTGTGCAGTTCCCAAATCAGAAATTTGGCTATATTGACAAGTCAGGACAGACAGCAATTGTGCCACAGTTTGACTGGGCTGCCGACTTCTCGGATGGGCTTGCAGTGGTGAATATAGGCGGTTTCTCAAATGGCTATGATATTTCTGACGGGAAGTTCGGCTATATCGACAAGAGTGGGAAGCATGTTCTTGAGTGCAATTACAAAGAAGCTCGCAATTTCTCAGAAGGATTTGCTCCTGTTCGGGTTGGTGACAGGTGGGGCTATATCGACAAAACCGGGAAGGTAGTTATAAAAACGCGTTTTGAGGATGCCATGCTATTCCGCAATGGCCTGGCTAGGGTCAAAGAGAATGGAATGTGGTGCTACATTAGCAGAACGGGCAAGGTTGTCTGGAAACCGCCAGAATAGCAGAGCAGAACACAGGGTTTATCCCCTTATCCCCCGTATCTCCATATCCCCCTTGCTTACACCTCCGGATTGGGAAATTTGCTTGATGTCGTGATTTGCGCATTGATATAATTCTTGATTCAACAATTTCATGCGGTGAAGGCAATGGCGAAACAGGATACCGGCGCGCTGCAAATCGACGGGGACTATATCAAGGCGAACTCGGTTCGCATGCCGGAGTGCGTTTTTCCGCTCGGCACGAAACTCGACCATGTCGCCCCCGAGATTCTCGAAGTGGACCGCAAGAAGCACCTGAGCGTCGGCTCCATCCTCGATTCGACCCCGCTGTACTGGGTGCATCTCCCGGAGTACTGGATAGGCCAGCGCATGGTCACCAACGGCGAGTACAAGGCGTTCCTCAGCTACGAGGAGGAGGGCGGCTCGAAGCTGTTCGACATGCCGGACCTCTGGAACTACGTCTGGAGCGAGCTCAACTTCAGCGTGCGCTCGGTGAAGATGCCGATGCGCGGCGCGGACGGCGGCACTTACGAGTTCGAGGAGGACTATTCCGACTGCTCAGGATTCGTCGAGGCGTACGTCAACTCGCTCAGGTTCGAGATTGAGCGGATTCTCACCTCGTCCGAAGGCTCGGGCGACTCCGAGCAGGTCGTAACCATCAAGCGCAAGGGCCAGAAAACGCAGCAAATCGAGCTTCCGGGCCACGAGCTTGCACCCCGGCTCTTCGCGTTCATCCGCTACGCGCTGCGCGAGTCCATCGTTGGCCCGGGCGAGGACGGCTATTCGTACCTGAACAGCAGGGAGCGGTCTGCAGTCGAGAGATACCAGAGCACCGAGCAGGTGGAAAACGACATCACGGCCCTCGTGGCCAAGCTCAAGAGCGGCTACATGCAGTCCATCGACAGGCGCTTCATACAGGCTTTCAAGAAGGGCCAGTTCCGCGTGGCCCCTATCCTGTTCCTCGAACGCATGAAAACCGCGCTCTCATCCATTAAGGATGTCAGCCAGCCCGTGCCGCTGTCTAGCGTGCTCTACCCGAGGTTCTGGGACTCCCCCAAGGGCAAGAAAGGCAGGGACTTCCTCGGGCGCAGGGCGAGCTGGAGCATTCTCCCGGTCGAGGGGCTGACAGTGTTCGAGGCGCTCGCGTTCACCGTCTGGCTGTCGGGAATAAGCGGCGGAATGCTCATCCAGGTCGCCAACGAGGCCGAGTACGAGCGGGCCGCATCGTGGCCCGCCGAAGACACTACCGAAGGGCGAACGGAAATCGAACTCGACCCCTCCGCCAAGGACCTTCTCCCGTGGCAGGGGCGAAACGACAAGGACTTCAACTACCACTTCGGCAACGAGGGCAAGGAAGTCGATGAATACTACGTCGCCAACCGGCCCAAGTACGAAGAGCTTATCGAAGAGACCGCAAGGGCAGCCGGCGACCGGATGCTTTACCACCTCACCGGATTCGGCTGGCAGTGGACTTCGGACCGGTACGACGAGAGGGAGCGCAAGTACAACAGATTCGAGAACACGGACTATCCCGTGTACGACGGCGTTCCGTGCAAGCTCAAGGACGGGACCGGGGCCAGGATTTACGAATACGAGCCCAACAGGAACGTGCGTTCCTCATACTTCGTCATGCGCGGCGCGCCCGACGTCCTCGGCGGACCCGGCCTCGTGACGAGAAGGTATTCCGCCTATCCCCTGCGCGGGTACCGCAAAGTGGGCTTCCGCTGGGTCATCAAGACCCAGGAGTAGCCGCGCCCGGGAGTCATCATGGCCAAACCCCAAAACCCGGATTCTGAAAACCCGGAAAAGCTGGACAAGTCCGTTTCGGATGACATGTCGAAGGCCGCCCGCGTCGTGAAGGCCGACAGGCTGAAGCTCCCCCAGAACGTCAAGGTCATCCGCCCCTCCGACATCAAGGCGATGGTTGACCGCATGGTCGCCGAAATCACGAGCGCCGAACAGGGCGAGACCGTCGCGAAGATGGCCGACATGGAGCTTAAAATCACAAGCCTCCAGAACAAGCTCATCAAGGTCCAGGCGGACAGGGATGCGCTCGCCGCGCTCGCGGCCGAGAAAGAGAAGTCGCTCGAAGAACTCGGGGAATCATCCCGGAAAGAGAAGGAATCGCTGGACTCGAAAATTGCTTCACTCGGAGAAAAGATAGAGGAGCTGACGCAGTCGCGCGACACCGAGGCTGCGAAAGCGGCCGAAGCCGAGAGGGAAATAGTAAGCCTCCGGGAAGAACTCGCCACAAAAGAATCCGGCCTTCAGGAAGAGCTCGCCAGCGCCCGCAAAGACCTTGAATCAGCCGAGGCCGCCCTGGGGGAAGAGCTTGAGAGCCTCCGGTCGGAGCTGTCGGAAGCCCAGACCGGGCACGCGAACGAGCTCGAAGCGCTGCATGACAGGCACGCTCAGGAGATGGAGAAGTTCGAATCGCAGCTCGCGGACACGCGGAACAGGATTTCGCAGGCAGCCGACGGCGAAGCGGCCGCCGGGAAGCGCATCGAGGAGCTGTCCGCGAAGCTCGATGAAGCGGCCGCGCAGCTCGAAAAACAGAAAGAAGAGTTCGAGGCGCAGCTTGCCACAGCGCGGGAAGAGGCACAGGCGAAGCTCGAAGAGGAGCGTGCCAAAGCAGGGCAATCCGCGGATGAATTCAGGCAGGAGTATGAACAGAAGCTCGCGGCGCTTGAAGAGGAAAAGCAACGGCAGCTCGGCTCTTCAGAGCATGCGAAAGATGAGCTTACTGCCGGCTTTGAGCAGAAAATAGCCGCGTTTCAGGAAGAAAACGAAAGCAAGCTAAAGCAGGCGGCCGGCGAGAAAGAAGAGCTTCAGGCAGAGCTTGACAGGCTTGCGAGCGAGCTTGAACAAGCCCGGCAGGAATGGAAACAGGAGCGCGCCGGGCTTGAAAGCGCAGCGCAGCAGGAAAAAGACAGGCTTGCCGCCGAGTTCGAGGAGAAGCTGGCCCGGGCAGGCGAGGAATCGCAGCAAATTCTCGAAGAAGAGCGAGCCAGAGCCGGGCAGTCGGCCGACGGGCTGAGGCAGGAGTACGAGCAGAAGCTTGCTACGCTGGAAGAGGAAAAGCAGCGCCAGCTCGGCTCGTCCGAGCATGCGAAAGATGAGCTTGTAGCTGGTTATGAACAAAAGCTCGCTTCGCTGCGGGAAGAGATGAAGGCGGAGTCGGGCCGGTTTGCCGGCGAGAAGGAAGCGCTCGAAAAGGAGGCCGCGCAGACGATAGCGGAACTCGAAGAGGCGCGCAAGGCATGGGAGGAAGAGCGCTCTCAGCTCGCCGAAACGCTACAACAGGAGAAGGACACAATCGCCGCCGAGTACGAGGCAAGGCTGGCCTCTGTCGGCAAAGACTCCGAAAGCGTCCTTGAAGAGGAAAAAACCAGAGCCGCACAGGCAGCGGACAAGCTGCGCGAAGACTATGAGCAAAAACTTGCACAGCTTGAAGAAGAGAAGCAGCGACAGCTTGGTTCTTCCGAGCATGCGAAAGAAGAGCTTGTGACGGGCTTCGAGCAGAAAATAGCCGCCCTTCAGGAAGAAAACGAAGGCAAGTTGAAACAGGCAGCCGGCGAGAAAGAAAAACTCCAGGCTGAGCTTGACAGGCTTGCAAGCGAGCTTGAACAAGCCCGGCAGGAATGGGAACAAGAGCGCGCCGGGCTTGAAAGCGCAGCGCAGCAGGAAAAAGACAGAATTGCCGCAGAATTCGAGGCGAAGCTGGCCCGGGCAGGCGAGGAATCGCAGCAACTGCTCGAAGAAGAAAGAGCGAAGTCCGGGCAGTCAACGGACGAGTTGAGGCAGGAGTACGAGCAGAAGCTCGCGGCGCTGGAAGAGGAAAAACAGCGGCACCTCGATTCGGCGGAACACGCAAAGGGCGAGCTTGCCGAAGGCTACGAGAATAAGATAAAAACGCTCGCGGAAGAGAAGGAGCAGGCACTTCTCGCTGCTGCCGAAGAGAAAAGCAAGCTCGCGGAAGAGCACGAGGCGGCGCTTGCGGCCCTGCGCCAGGAACTCGAAGAAGCCATTGCACGGGCCGAAAGTGACAAGAAATCGGCGGCCGCAACGCAGGAAGATGAACTGGCGCAGCTTCGAGAGCTAATGCAGGAGGAACTCAAGAAGGCGCAGACCGACGCCGAGCAGAGGGAAGCGGCGCACGCCGGGGAGATAGCGAAGCTGCGCGAGGAGCTCGAAGCTGCAAATGCGCAGTTCGAAAGCTCCAGGCAGGAACTCGCCGCGCAGAACGACCAGAAGCTCGCCGAACTGCAAAGCGAAATGGAAGAGAAAATCTCTGCCTCCGAGCAGGAGAAGCTCGCAGCCGCGGAATCGTTCCAGAAGAAGGAAGAAGAACTCGCTGCCCGCCACCGTCAAGAACTCGAAGAGGCGGCGCAGGAAAGAGACAGGGCGCTGGCAGATTCCGAAAGCGAAAAAAAGGAGCTTGCCTCGCGCATCGACGAACTCGAGAACCAGCTCGCCGCCGCCGGAGAGGAAATCGGCACGAAGGCCGGGGAAATCGAGCAGCTCCGGAGCGATGTCGGCGCGGCGCGTGAAGAATTGACGCGGAAAGAGGAAGAGCTTGCCCGCGCCGCATCCGAGGCGGAGGCCAGGCTTGCCGAAGAGGTCGGCAGGGTCCGGGCCGAGGTCGAAGAGACCGCCGCCGCGGCGGAAGTTCTCAAGCAGGACAAGGCCGCTGCCGAAGAATCGCTCGCGAACACGGCCGCCGCGCTCGAGAAGGTCGCCGGTAAGCAGGGAGAGGATGCGGCGCGCCTCAAGGAGACAGCGGGGAGGCTCGCGGAGCTGGGCGAGAAGCTCAGGAAGCGCTCCGACTCGCTCGTGCAAAAAGCAGGCGAGCTGGAAAAGCAGTACGCCGCACTCAACGAACGACACCGCAGGGAGCACGAGGAGCTGCTCGCGGCCCTGTACGAACTCGAGGCGGGCCTCTCCTTTGCCGCCGTACACTCCGTCTACGACATCGGGGAGCCGCTGGGAAAGGCGGCGCTGGCCGCAAAAGCCTTGAAGGACCTCCAGCAGCAGCTCGGAAAGGAGGCCGCGGCAGGGCTGTCCGTAATGCTCGAGCGGGCGAAGGCCGGGCTCGAAGAGAGCCAGTCAGAATACGACAGGCTGCTTGCGAAGGTTGACAAGACCGAAGCGGATATCGGGGTCATCGCCGACCTGCTGAAGGCCGACTGCCTGCGGCGGGTCTACGGACGACGCATCGAGGAGATGAGCCTTCTGGCGGGAAATTCGGACTCCCCGGCTGAATGAAACGCGCACAAAGCATATTGACATCCTGCGGAAGGGCGTGTATCATGGAGTTGGGAGGTAGCAGGCATGCAGGATAAAAACAAGGACAAGTACGACGAACTCGAGAATCTGCCCAATGCCGGCGACGAGCTGGAAGAGGTGCCGGTCGAGCCGGTGGATGACTCTTACGGCGGGCGGACCGAGGCCATGGACGACATCGTAGCCCAGGCTTCGCCGCAGCCGCCGGTGGCGCCGCCCGCCAAGCGCGAGGGCACGAGCACCGACCTCGGCAAGAAGATAGAAGAGGCGGCGAAGGTACGCGACGCCTCCGAGTACCTGCGCGGCCAGAAGCAGGTCAAGGTCATCAAGAAATCCGCCATAAAGGGCATTGTCGATGGAATCATCAAGGCCTACGGCGGCATCGAGCACAAGGAACTTCTCTCCAAAATCGCCGAGTACGAATTCAACATCTCGAACCTCCGGCAGGAACTCGAACAACTCAAGGAAGAGCGACAGACCCTTCAGGATGACATTGCGCTGAAGTACCTGAAGGAGATAGAGGAGCTCAAGATGCACCTCGCCACCGCCAAGGAGATGCTTGCGCAGGACACCTCGAAGGAAAAGATGAAGAAGCTCGAAGAAGAGGTAATTTACCTGCGCCAGAGGGTCGAGGAACTCGAGCGCGGCCTGGAGTTCGTCTCGTCGGTCGAGGAGTACGACTACGGTATGGCGATGGAGACCGCCGCCGAGCAGAGGCAGAAGGCCGTCCAGCTCGGCGAGCAGCTCGCAAGGGCGCTCGAAGCCCAGCCGGAAAACCAGAAGCTCGGCGCCCTGAACGAAGCGCTCGCGGCGCTGGGCGACAGGTACGAATTCATCACGGCACTGTTCAAGAAGTGCAGCCGGTCATACATGGACAAGCTCAAGCAGGTGGATGAGAAGGAAGGCTCCGTGGAAGTCGTCGCGGAGCTGATAAGGCTCAACGCCCGCAACAGGGGCTGGAGCAGGGAACTGGAAGTGTGGGACCGGTTCCTCGAACGGGCCGAGGAGTCAGTCCGCGGGAATTGACGGCCGCGCAAGCAAAAAAACAGGGCCGGGAACAGTCGTTCCCGGCCCGTTTATTTTCCTTCGCAGCGGTTATTCCATCTTTCCTTCTTCTTCCTCTTCGCTCAGTATCTTGTCGAACGTCTTGTCAAGCTCGTCGGCGAGGCTGGCGCCGCCTTCCTCCTCGACCTCGACGGCCTCTTCCTCTATGAACTCGGACATTTCGAGGCGGTCCTCGATAAGGCCCGTAAGCTCCTCGACGTCCGCATCGTCCCCGATTTCTTCCGTGGGCTCCGTGAGGACCCCGCCTTCCCCGAAATCGCTTTCGGGCATGATGGCCTGGGTCGCTTCGCCCGCGAGTTCGTCGGCGACGGCTTCCCCGGTGATAGCCTGAGTCGGCTCGCTTGCCACGTCTTCCGCAATGGGAAGCTCGAAGCCCTCGTCCGAGATGCCGTCTTCCGTGGGCATCTCCTCGAAAAATATGTCATCCTCGCTTCGAATCGCCTGGGTTGCTTCGCCCTCCTCTTCCTCTCCGAAGAACCCGCTCGATATCGCCTCGGTCGGCTCATCGGGCATAGGGGGCACTGCTTCGGTCACATCCTGGTCCCGGGGCAGCGTCGATGCCTCCCGTATTATCTCGGTCTGGTCGTACTCGGACCCTTCTTCGGAGAACACTTCGTCGAGTGCATCTTCGGCCGAGCGCTCCGAACCCTGGATGAGTATCTCGGTTCCTTCCGTCTCGGTCCTCTGCTTGAGCCTCCGGGCCTGTTCGAGAAGCGCCTGGGTCGCCTCGCCCTCGACCGCTCCGAAGTCATCCTCTTCCGCCAGGATGAACTCATCCTCCCCGAGAAAAACGCCCTGCCCCATTTCCTCGGTGACGGACTCGGGCTCCCTCAGCTCGGCGGCAGTCGGGTTCCTCTCGAAATAGCGATAACGGTACGCGTATTCATCGCCCTCGGGATAAATCTCGATGTAATCCCCGTGGTTGACTTTCTTCCAGTAGGTACACTCGATGTTGTTGATGAACACTCTCGCGTTCTTGCCCGGCATGACCAGGCAGTCGGGTTTGGCCTTGGCGCCCCTGAGCTGGAACAGGAGCTTTTCGGGATTGAGCGTCGTGCCCACGGCCTTTCTCCTGCCGACCTTCCAGTCCCTGAGATGGTGGCCCTGCCCGCCGACGATGTAAAGCTGCTGCTGGTCGAAAGTCGGCCCTCCGACAAGCATGAGTATTATGATGATTATAAGAAGAACGACGCCGGCTATGATTGCCACCGGCAGCCACGGAAACGCCCTGGGCGGTATCTCGGTGCTCACGGGCAGCTTTCTGGTCATCGCCACCCCGGGGTACTTGCAGGTAACGACAAGCGCCCCGATGCTTTCTTCTTTGGGATAGTCTTTCAGCTTGAGCGCGAGTTTGTACGACGCCGACGGCGCGTTCACCGTGAGGGCGGTGGTCGCGGTGGCCTTGCCGGAGAGCGCAACCGACAGGTCGGCCGCGCCGTCAACTCCGCCGGGGCTGGCCGACAGCTCGGCGGTCTCGCCGGGAATCAGGTCTGCTTCCACGACGAATTCGGCGGTGACAGTCGTATCGATTTGTCCCTTCAGCTTGAATGCTTCCACGGGGATTTTCTTCCCATCCGCGGCAAGGAGCATAATGCGCAGGCCCCGCGGCTCCACCAGAACCTGCTCGGGCTCGACCGGCTTGAGCTGGCCCGTCCCTATCTGCACTTTCTGAAGCTTCCATTCCTTCGGCTCGTCGAGCCTGACCGTTCCCCTGAGCTGCTGCGATTCTTCGTCCCAGTTCAGGTCTATCTCCTTCTCGCTGTGGGAGAAGGTGTGGAAGATGCTGGTCTTGATTCCTTCCTGCTTCTGCTTTTCGGTGAGTGAACCCGCGGTCACCACGCCGGTGACCCCGACTTTCTCGCCGACCAGCGCCGTCTTCTGGCACAGCCGCAACTCAACGACCGGGCTGAGAACCGAGAACGGTATCGCCACCGGCTCCGAGACGAAGGCGTACCTGCCGGATATGGTGTTTTTCAGCGCGGCCACCCTCACGGACAACTCGTAATCCCCGCCCGGGGCGTCCTCCGGCAGCGCGTACTCGGCGGAAGTCTCGCCTTTGGATGCGTCGATGAAGGGGGTTACGGTCTTGGTGACGTTGCCGTCCACGTCCCTTACGAGCAGGAACGCCTCGGCCTTTGATATCAGCGCGGGGTCGGACACGAAGACCGAGCTTTTGACCTCCCTGAGCCCCACGTCGAAATGGAGTGACTCGCCCGGATAGAACTGATTTTTCAGGCCCTTCGTACCCACGTAGAGGTCGAGCTTCATGTCAACGTACTGCAGCACCTCGAAGCTTGCGTCTGAATCCGAAGTGTTCGTCAAGCCGAGTTCGTACGCGCCGGAAGGCTCGCCGAGAATGGTCACAAGTCGATAAGTGCCGTCATCTCCGGTAACGCTCACGCTCGGCATCTCGATAATGGAGCGGCCCGCCGGGTTACGGACATCTACCGTGTAATCGTCGGTATCCGCAAGAACCATCAGGCGCGTAACACTGGTTCCCTCGTAGATGTTGAAGGCGTGAGACAGCGAGGAGCCCGGCTCCACCGAAGAGTGCAGGTAGTCGAGTCCCTGCGGTATTCCGTAGTCGTGATAACCCTCTGGCAAGTCGGAGAATGCTTTAACCATGACGTTCTTGAGGTTTTCGCCCTTGACTCGCAACAGGCTTGCGTTGTCCAGCTCCCCGATTTTCTTCAGAATCTCGCCTGGTTCCTCTTCGCCGAGGGAGATGCATGTCACGTGCATCTCCTTGTTCGCGGCGATCTTCGGCAGCACGTTTTCATCGAACATCTGGCTCGCTGCCGCGTTCAGGCTCTCCCTGTTGGCCTTCTTGCCCTCCGAGTCTACCCTTGCGAGATACGCCTCGCGCACGCTGTCCCGCTCGATGACTTCCATCGAGCCGTCCGATACGAGGATGAGCCAGATTTTGTTCTTACTCTCGGCCTCGGTCCTCTTGTTCAAGACCTCCTGGATGGCTTTCTCGAACGCGAAGTTGAAGTCGGTAGCCACGCCGAAAGGCTCGAGCTTGTTGACGGCGTTTTTCAAATCGGATGCGAAAAGGATGGCGTCCTCGGGTATCTCCTCGAGGCCGAGGAGCACGGAGCCTTTCTCGGTGGTTTCGTTCCATCCCGCGAACTGCACGATTGCGAGGCGGTCGCCCGTCCGCTGGCGCAGAAGCTCTCCGAGAAGGTGGGTGAACGCCTTCCTGAAGGATTGCGGGTCGGTCCACGAGACAGAGCCCGAGGCGTCCACGGCCACGATAATGTCGAGGTGTTCGGACGAGGACGGCTTAATCTCTTCGGGAAGTTCGGGCGCCGGTTTCTCGACCGGCACGGCCGGTTCCGCTTCCTCCCCGGCATCGGGCTGTTCGGGAGAAGGAAGCTCGGCCTCCTGCGCGAGGCAGAGGCCGAAGGCAGCCAAAGTTATCAGGAGCAGAACAGCTAACTTCCTCATTTTAAAATCTCCAGTCGAGTGCCGACCCGCGGGCACGGACCGCTCCGCCGACCCGCCGGCTCCGCGCGCGGCATGGCTCGCGCCTACCGCGATACGTCTATCTTAACAGGTAGCTTGACTTCGGCCTTCTTGTCTTCCCGGTACTTCACCCAGAAGCGCGCCTCGCCCGAGTAGCTGCCCTTCTTCAGGTCCGAGGACACGTAGAACCTGAGCGTTGCGCTGTATTTCTCGCCCGGCTTCATGGATTTGCCATCCCAGCCTTCGCCCGGCTTGAATTCCATGTCGTATTCGCCTGAAAGGAACGCCTTCCCGTCCGAAGCCTTTATGTCCACCATGTCAACGCCGAACTCCGCGCTCTCGTAGTGCTCAATCCACAGCTTGACGGGCTGCTCTATCCAGCCTGTCTTGCCCGCTTCGATCGCAAGCTCCTTCGGTTCCGTGAAAATCTGGGGCGTGCCGCTCACGGAGAGCGAAACGTTGATGGTCCGCTCGGCAAGGCCCTCAATCTCGGGAATCAGCTTCAGAACGCCCTTGTAGATGCCATCGGCGGCATCCGCCGGCACCGGGACGACCAGGGAGGCGGTCCCGTCCAGGTTTTCCATCACCTTTACATCGAGCTTGCCGGTGTCCGTGGAGACGCTCGGAAGCTCGTACTTGAACTTGAGCGGAGGCGTAACCTTGAACGTTATGACCTTCATGAAGTCCTTTCCGGGGTGCGCGGTGTATTTAAGCTCTTCGGGCAGCTCGATGGTGTAAACGGCCGACTTGACCACGACGGGCTGGGCTATGCCCTCCGCGCCGGTCGAGCGAACCTTGTTGGCCAGACTCAGTTTCGACTCCAAAGGTCCGAACTCGGCGACAAGCGCCGGGTCGAGCGTGAGCGCCACCTTGACCGGCAGCTCCGCGCTCACATCGAAGTCGGCGGGTTCCGCCGAGAGGCCGGCGGGCAGGTCCGTTACGGATACTTCAATAAGCTCGTTATACAGGGACGCCACCTCGAACTCGCGCACTACGGCTTCTTCATCCGCCCAGTGGGCGCCGAAATCGACTTCCATGGGCTTGACCGTCAGGATGGAACCGCCCGGCTCGACCTTGATGGTAGCGCGTTCGCGCCGAAGCCAGGTGCCATCCTCCGCACAGTTGATGCTCAGCGTGGCCGTGAGGACGAATTCGACGGGCTGCGAACCTCCGGCGAGCAGGGCAAGTTCGCCCGTGAACACCAGCGCCGAATCACCGTTCACCGTCGCCTCGGAAAGTTCGAGTTCCTTTTTGCTTGAGCTGCCGGGGCCCCTTGGCTCCGCGCTGACCCGCATCCCGCCGGACGATGTAATCAACTCGTAAAGCTCTTCGTTCGCGGCAGTCACCCTGACCTTTACGGCAACCTGCTCGCCTTTCGGATAGACATCCATCATCTCATCCTTCGCGAAGGATATCTCGACGGGGAGGTTGGAGAGGATATGGGTCTTGCGGGCCGTGCCGCGGGCGACGACCTCGTAAAGACCCTGCGGCGGGTTCCAGATGTTCATTATGTCGAATGGCACGTCCTCCTTCGGCTCGGGAGGATACGTGTAGACCGACTCGCTGTCCCGGGCGAACCTCGTGCCCGGCGAGCCGCCCGCCAGCATCTCCACTGACTCGAATCCAGCGTCCGACTCGCCCTTTAGAGCCACGAGCAGCAGGTTCTGGGTGCCGGGCAGCACCGTTACCGCGGAAGGCCTGCCGAGGAACACGAACATTTTGTCTGCGCGCGCGGAAAGCTGCAGTGCCGCATCGAGCGATTCCTGCGCGGATACTATTCTGTAGGCGCGGCCGCCCGCTTCCCGCGTGACATCTTCGAGCAGGGAAAGGCGCCTCGAAGGCGTGACAGCCAGGGCGCTAATCTCCCATTTCCTCGCGCCGAATCCCCGGGCCGCATCGAGGATAGGCTGGGATTCGCCGCGGTTGTGCTGGCCGTCGGTCAGGAGCACCAGCGCCGAGCCCTCGGGCGCGCCCGTTCTGGTCAGTATCTCGGAGCCTTCCTCAAACGGAACCCTGAAATCAGTCATGCCTTCGAGCGTGATGTCCCTGGCCGCCTTTGAAACCCCCTGCCTGTCTTCCTTCGAGAGCAGCGGTTTTATGGGAGCCACCTCTTCGGCCTGCTCGGAATATGCGACCATGCCGAGCCGCGTCCCGGGCGGCGCCATGGCAATCATCGCCTGCAGGCTGTGCGGGCCCAGTCCCACCGGGTCGTTCAGATACATGCTTTTCGAACGGTCAACGGCGACCAGGATTGTCCGCGCATCCCCGGACAACACCGCTTCGCCGCCCTTCGATGACCTGCAGCCCGGCGCAGCGGCCACGAGAACCACGATAAAGACAGCCAGAAAATCCCGTACTTTCATTGCCTGCTCCGCGGCGGCAGCAGCCGCCTGTATCTAACCTTTCACGGCTATGCGCGAATCACTTGCCACTTACGGCAACCACGGCTTTCTGGACAGGTATGCCGTTCCTGTCGAGAAAACCCTTGCGAAACACTCCCACTATAGTGCCGTCGGGCTTGTCCGATGCGACCTTCTTGCGCTCGTACTTGCTCGGGTCGTAGCTTTCGTCGAAAGTGCCTCCGAGCGATACGAGTATCTCCGACAGCCCGTTCGAGCGCAGGAGCGAGACTATGCGGTCGTTTATTTTCCTGAGCTTCTGCCCCTGCTCGGGGAACATCTCGTTAGCCGAAGCCCCGACGGGGTTCTCGAGCGTATAAAGCAGGTTCAGCGCGTAACGGGCGATTGTAAGCGCGTGGTCCTCGTTGGACCCGTACAGCTTCTCCCGCCACTCCGTGATGGAGGCGATAGCCTTGAGCTTCATGTCGGCGGCGCGCTCGCTGTTCGCCTTGAGCGCGGAAACCGCGTTAAGACCTGCCTGGAGGATGCCGTCAATCTCGGATTCCTGCCCGCAGCTTGTGAGAATCTGCGCCTTGCGCACTACGTCCCCGCCGAGCACGGCTCCCCTTCGGCGGATTGCAAGGACCGCTCCCTCGGGCTTGGAGCTGTAGGCCTGCTTCTCCTGGATGCTCCCGGAGTAATCGGCCACCGTCTCCTTTATCTCATCGCGTGTCTTCTCGCGAAGCGGGAAAACCTTGTATCCCACCTCGCTCAGCAGAAACTCCGCGAGGGAGGCGGTAAGCGCTTCCACGGCCTTGTGAAGCGCCGAGTAGTATTCGCCAACGTACTTGTACGCGATGGTGTCGAGGAAATTTATACAGTCCAGCACTATGCGCGCGCCTTTCGAGCCCACGCGGTCCTCTTCGGACATGGATTTGTAAACCTCGGTCGATTTCGGGATAAACGCGAAATCCTTGGGTGAGACCTCGAGCTTCTTCTTGTCAACAATCTCCTGGAGCCGCGAAAGCTTCTCGAGGACGGGCAGCGCCCCGAGCTTCCCGCCCGGAGGAGGCGCCAACGACTGAGTCTCTTCGCGCTCATCGCGTTCCTCGGGCGCATCCTCGTCCGAAACGGCTTTCATCTCCGAGGTCTTGGGCTCATCGGCGTCCGCATCGCTTTCGATCATCATCTCATCAGGCGGCGGCGGTTCGAGCGACTGCGTGTCGTCGAGCGATTCGACCGCATTGCTCACCTCGTCCGATGAATACGCCGACGTGTCGAATTCGCTCGCAGACTCCTGCGGCTCGAGTTCCGAGATACTGCCCGCAAGCTCGTCAAACCTGTCCGACAGGTTCCTCAGGAGTTCCTTTATTTCCTTCAGGAGTTGGGCCAGATTCGCCATCTTGCAGCTCCACTTCCCGAATACGGGTCTGTTGCCGGGTTATCAATCCCGCCGCAAAGGCTCACGGCCGGCGCGCCGCAGACCGCCCGGCCGGGCACGGTCAAAAAACTAATGATAACCGGAGAACGGGAACTCCTCCGGCTTCCACGATTCCTTGATGGGCATAAAGCTGTAATACTCGCCCGTGGCCAGGTCAACGGCCCGCAACTCGCGGTTCTCTATCAGGTCAATCCGAATCTTGTAAGTCTTGCCCGCCGCCTCTTCGGGCTCGTTGCGGTTCTTTGCCTCCGGGTCGGGCGTAAATTCCTCGAGTGTGCCGCTGGGACAGTCGAAGTCGAACCATCCGAGGTAATGCGGCAGGGCGCCGTCGTGGTAGTCGGCGTACATTGGCAGCTCGGCCATTCCCGGGTGTATGAGCGAGAAGCTCTTCTCGTCGAGCACCTTCTCGGCCCCTATCTCCGTGTTCCTGCCGAAAACCGGGCAGAACCCCCTGTCGTAACCCTGCAGTACGAGTTCCTTATTGAAGAGCCCTACCGTAAACGGCAGCCTTTCGAGGAATCCCTCGGAAGTGTAGTTAATCAGGCCGCTCTCGCCGAAGTCCCGCCGCAGCATGTACTCCTCGCACGCGCCCACGGCCGTTCCGGTCTTGAGTTCCCTGCGGTTCATGACAAGCTCGCTCTCGTTTATCTTGAATTCCTCGAGAATCTTCTGGCGGACAACGGGGAGGTTCGAGGAGTTCCCGCACATTATCACGCGCAGCTCCGGCTTTTCGGAGGACGAGCCCGCCTTCTGCACCACGAGGCCGCCCGTTGCGCTGCTGTGCACGGACTGGTAGAGGTTATGGGCCTTGCGGATGGTTTCGACGATTCGCGGCTCGATGTGTTTGTTGAGGTCCTCGATGTTGACCTCGATTTCGTTGAACACCAGCGGCTCGACGCCCATGTACTTGGCGACCTTCTTCAGCACCCCGGTTACCTTCACGATGCCCGAATCGCTCATCGAGAGCCGAATCTTGAGCAGGTCGGCCTCGTGCCAGACGTCGTAGAAGAGCTTGCGCGCAAGCTCGGCTTTCATGGGGTCGTCATCCTCGTAAAGCCCGTACTTGGTCGGAAGCAGCGTGTCCATCGCGTCTTCGAGGAGCTTGGCCCTCCGGCGCGACTGGTCCTCCGCCACGAAGGTGCCTTCTTTCTTCTCCGCCCCGATGACCGCGTCGAGGAGCGTCACGTTTCCCTTGATGAGCTTCTCTATTATCGGCTCTTCCTTGAGAATCGTTGCGATGGCGTTTCTCCAGGTATCTTCCTCGACCATGTTTATTATGTCGGCGACCGAGGGGTCTTCTTCCTCCTCAGCTTCTTCAGCCTTTTCTTCTTTCTCCGCCGCAGCCGCGCCCCAGACGTCGAGCTCTTCCTCTTCTTCCTTCTTGGCCTTGGCGGGACCGCCCCAGATGTCCTCCTGAGCCTCCTTCTCCTGCTCGGCTTCGGCCTCTTCGCTCGGGAGCAGGCCCTCGAGCGCATGCGCGCCCGCCAGTATCAGGCGGTTCTTGAGAACCTTGAACATCTCGAGCGTCACGTTGTCGCCGCCGTAGTAGCTCTCGCCGCTGAGGCCCTTGAGCTGGGTGTCTATGTGCAGCTTACCTTTCTCGTCGCGCGAAATCTTGACATCCACGAGCGAGATGTCCACCGTGCCGCCGCCGAAGTCGTACACGAGAAGCTGGACTTCCTTCTTGAGGGTGGCGAAGCGCCTGAACTCATCGAGCAGCGTGCCGTAGATGTAGTTGAACGCGGCCGCGCTCGTTTCGTCGAGGTGCATCTTGACCGAGCCTTCTTCCACCTCGACGCCCCGGTCCTTCAGCGCGCGCTCGAACGCCCTCTTGACGGCCATCTTGCGGTCCTGGCTGAAGAGGGTCGGGTAGGTGGCGACTACTTGTGTAATCTTCTCGCCCACCTCCTCCTCGGCGCGGCGCATGATGTCGCGGATTATGAAAGCGGCAATCTCCTCGACGTGCCACTTCTGCCTATGCTCTCGCCTCGTGCCTGAGTGCTGGTCCAGAACGATGAATCCCTTGTCATCCCCGAGCAGGCGCTTGATGCTCATGAAGTACGAGTACGTCTGGCCCGAGTACTCCTTGATGTCGTACTTGGCCTCGTTGCCGATGACGTACTCCGGGTGCTCTCGGTTGGACACGTCCCGGAAGAACACGAGAGAGGGCACCTCCGGCGAGGACTGGGCGCGCTTGAGCGCGTCCTCGATGCTGCCGCTCTTGCCTATCTTGCCCTTGAACGCGTAGCACGAGTTGGTCGTCCCGAAATCGACCGCGAAGACGCCCCGGAACTCCGTGCTCTCCTCGGCAATCTCCTGGACGATGATGGATATCTCGAGCTTCTCGTCCTCCTCGAACTCGATAAGCACGGCTCCGTCGTATGTCTGGTCCTTCGGGAAGTATTTGTGAGTGGTGTTGACATCGACGATAACGGGCTTCTTTTTCTTCGGTCCGATTTCGAGGGTGGCCCCGCGGTACAGGCCCTCGAGTTCCAGCCACTCCGGCTTCTCGATATCCGCGATCGTGAGCTTGACCGGTTCCGCTTCCGTGTTGGCAAGGTTGATAATCTTGCGCTTGCCCCCGGAGTTTCTCTTGAGTTTTCGGAAGAAAATCGGGTCCGGAATAATCGCCATTACTCGTTACCTCCTGCCCGGATGATGCTCTCACCCGCGTCTGTCCGCGGCTTATGCCCCGCCTTCTTCGGAGCCCAGCAGCGACTCCACGCCCTCGTAGTGCTTGCGCAGGCTGTCGAATATCTGGAAGTAGGTCGCCAGCTTGTACTCGCGCTCGCGTCCCTCTTCCTCGTCGGTAATCAGGTTCATCGGCAGGCTCACCCTGTCGGGGTCCACCTTGACCGTGTCCGCGAGGTCCTGGGCGAGCTTCTCGAACTCGTCAATCAGGTCCTTGATGAGCATCTTGTAGTAGCGTCCGAGGACGCCGGCGAGCTTGTTGGCGTACCCGACGAACCTCTCCTTGAAGGTGTCCTTCAGGTCGGCCCTGAACTGGGTCTCGATGCCCTCGTTCCACTCGGTCTCGTGCGCTGTCGGCTTGACCTCCGAGTACAGGATGTCCCAGGTCTCCTCGGTCGCGCGCATGAGCGTGAACTGCTTCATCTTCTTGCCGAACTCCTCTATCATAGCCTCGAAATTCCCGACGTAGTCGGAGTCGAGCGCCTTCGAGAAGTACTTCAGGATGTCCGGGAGCTTTGAGTCGAAGAGCTGGCTCTTGAGCTTGTCGGCAATCAGCCGTACCGTTGACTCCTCGATGACCGAGGCGAACTTCTGGGCGAACTCGTTCTTCGCCTGGGCTATCGTCTCCATCTTGATGTTGAGCGGGGTCGGTATGGCGAGCTTGGTGCGCAGCCGGTTGAAGTTGAACTTGTCGCACCACATGGTTATGCCGGCCTCGAGCTTCTCCTTGGCCTTGGCGATGCCGGCCTCGGCGGCGCCCTCGACGCGGTCGTTTATGAAGGAGACCTCGTCGTAGAACAGGTTCTGCGTCTTCTCGATGAACTCGTTAACCATCACGCGCTTGTTCTTCAGGTTATCGAGCAGGTCCTTCACGCGCGAGCGCTCGGGCTCGAGCACGTTCTTCGTCGAGGAGTACACCCTTCTTATGTCGGCGTATATCTCGCGCAGACGGTCAACCTTGATGTCGCGCTCGAGGTACTTGAGCAGCTTGTTCCGGAAAAGCCCCACGCCCCCGTCCTTGTACGTAATCTTCATCATGTTGAGGAGGTCGGGGCTTATCGTCTCGTCCAGCGCCTCGAGCTTGCCCTTGGCGCTTTCCTTCAGGCCCTGGAGGTCCTTTTCCTCGTTGGAGCCGATGGCGCCCTTGTCCTTCTTCGCCTGCAGCTCGACCATCTTCGCGCTCGTCAGGAATATCCTGTCCGGGTCGAGGCCCAGGCGCACCACCGTGTCAACAACCTGGCTGCGGTAGAGCTTCTCTATGCGCTCCTTCACTATGTCGTCGTGGCTGAGCGTGTCGAACTTGTTCATGATGAAGAACATCTTCGAGCGCACCTCGTTATTGTGCTTGCCCAGCTCGTTCTTGATGTCCACGTCGGCCATCTTGAAGCCCTTCGGCTCCAGCACCAGCACGACCGCATCGGCCTCTGCCATGTAAGTGTGGGTTATCTCTCGCTGGCGCACGTTGACCGAGTCGGTTCCGGGAAGGTCGATTATCTGGACGCCCTTGTCCGTGAACAGCGGGTTGTTCTTGTAAATGAAGACCTGCTCGATGAGCAGCAGGTGCCCGAGGCCCTTGCCCTCGCTGTCGGTCGTCAGGTAGTCGTGGCCGTTGGCTATGCTGTCCAGGTGAAGCAGTCCCAGCCTTTCGCCGAACCTGTCCAGGTACTGCAGGAACTCTTCGAGTTCAGCGCGCTTCTTCTGGTTCTCGCGGTCGGTATCCGCCCCGAGCTTCGTTATGATGTCCTTCACGGCGGTGACGGCCGATTCGTCGGTGTACTCGGAAAAGACGGCCGCCTTCTTGTCGGCCAGAAGCGTCGCGTAGCGGTTGTTTTCGAATATGTTGCGCAGGGCTTCCTCGCGGGTGTAGTACTTCACCTCGATGTGCTCATCCCCGCCTGGCGGCGGCGCCTGCATGAGCGTAATCGACATGGTGCACTCGCCCGCTTCCGCCGGTAGCAGGCCCGGCTCGGCGAGGACGGCATTTATGAGCGTACTCTTGCCGCCGGAGAACCCCCCGGCGAAGCCGACCTTGAAGCCCTTCTTCTTCAGCTTCACGCCCGCGCGGTTCAGAAACGCCATCGGCGTCTCAGCCATGTAGTCGGCGTATCCCGCGCAGATGCTTTCGTCCTTGTGGTCGTTGACGAGCGCTTCATAGAGCTGCATCAATCCCGCGTGCACCTCTTCGAGTTCACCCTGCACGTTTGCCGTGCTCAGGTTCTCCAGGAACCTTGTCTTCTCTCCGGCCATTGCCTCCTCCTCAAGAAGCTGTACTTAATGATTTTCCAGCCCTGAATACTACTCGGCCGCAGGCGCGCCCTCGAGCCGCGAGGCTTTCAGCTCCTCCGCGAACTCCTCGATGCTCTGGGGCCTGTCCTGGGCGTCGAAAGACAGCGCCCTGTTCACGAGCGCGTTAAGTCGGCTTATGTCCAGGCTCGCCGACGGGTGGTTCACCGCCACCAGCCTGAACTTCTTGTTCTGCTTCGCCTTGACCAGCGTCTGGAGGTCCGACATGTCCTCCTCGTCGTAGAGGGGCTTGCCCGTCAGCGCTTCGCACAGGGATATCGCGAGCGAATAGACGTCGCTGGCCTTCGTAACGCTGTCGGGCAGCACGGGCTTCGCGCCCGGCGCCGTTATGTACGCGATGTACTCCGGCGACATGTAGGGAACGCTCGCCCTGAACACCGGCCCGTCGAAATAGGACTTGTCGTAGATGTAGCCTATCCCCATGTCGGAGATTATCGGCTGGAACTCGTCCCCCTCCCGGCGGACCAGGAGGTTCGAACTCTTGATGTTGCCGTGAATAACCCCGCTGGCGTGCATGTGCGCCAGCCCATCGCACAGCTTCACGAATATGCCGAGAATGACCCTGTGCCTCTGCCGGCGTACGAGCTTGCTGTTTACGGGACGCACCTCGAGGTAGTCGGTGACGAAGTAGTGCTGGTATTCCTGCTCGAACTTGATGGTTATGTACTGCAGGAGGTTCTCGTGGAGAATCTCCTCCTCGAACTTGTGCGCCGAATCGAGCTTCTGGGCCACGCGGTTGTTCAGTATCTTGACGGCGTGCGTGATGTTGCCCTTGCGCCCGAGAAGGACCTCTCCCATGACGCCTTTGCCTATCGAGCGGATTATCTCGTATTCGCCTATCGCCTTGGGAATGTCGTTTTCCGGCATCTTTCGCTCCCCGAGATTAAAATTACAGGAATCCTGCATTATCAGGTCATCTCGTACACATGTCAAGCCAAAAAGTTGGGTGAAAGGCCGACATGGCCTCCCGCGCCGGGCCACCGGGGCGAGTGATGTATTTTGGCTTCATTCCCGCTGTCCGCGCAGCCGCGGGAGCCTACGGGGTCTTGGGGACTTTCTGGCCATCGCCAGCAATCTGCTGACGCATTTCTTCGAGCTTCGCCTTGATGCCTTCCGGCGGGTTGAGCTTCAGGGCAGCGTCCAACCTCTTGGCCTTCTCTTTGCCGTCCTGTATCTTGGCTATGAGGTCCGCGTTTTTCTGCCAGTACTTAATTGCCTTGGCCGGTTCCACCATGCTGATTGCGCGCTGGTATTCGTCAATAGCCTTCGTAACCTGGTTGAAGCCGGCGTACGAGTCGCCCAGCATCTCCCGGTATCCGGGCTCCTTCTCGAAATGGGCCACGACCTTCTCCAGCAGCGCGATGGCCGCGTTGAATTCGTTCTTTTGCATGTGCGCCCCGGCGAGGACGCTCTTGAGCCTGTTGAGCTTGTCGAGCGCGTCCTTGTCCTTGGATTTGAGGTCCTTGGATTCGGGCAGGCCCGTAAGCAGCAGGCAGACGAGGTCGTACGACTTGCTTGCGGTCAGCTTCTCGCCGAGCCCCGTCAGCAGGTCCAGGTCAAGCTCTCGCCCGGAGCCGTTGAGGCCCGCTATGTTCCGCAGAGCCGATTTGCAGCCGTTCGAGACCTCCTCGCTCTTGTTCTTGAAGTTGCCCAGCAGCGCCTCGAGCGCCGTCTCCGGCAGCTTCGGCATCTCGCCGAGCGCGATTGCCGCGTGCGCCCGCAGCCCGGCGCCTGCCTCCTTGTTGCTGAGAATCTCGACAAGCACCCCGACCGCCTTCCCGGCGCGGGCCTTTCCGAGGTTTGTGATTGCGTGATATTTCACCTGGTCTTCGTTCACCGACAGCATCGCGAGCAGGTACTCGATGGCCGCGTCCCTGTGCTCCGCCGCCGGAGCCGGACCCGACTTCCTCAGGATGCTGCCGACGGAATCCCCGACAGCCGTGAGGTAGTCTGTACTGGCATTCTGGCGAATCTTGTCGAACTTCCCGGCCGGAGTAATATCGGCCACTGTTTTTATCAGAGGGATGAGGGCTTCCGACCGGCCCACGGCGCCGAGCTTTTCCACTATCCTCTTCTTGACGGAGCGGTCGCCCTCCTTCCCGAGGGCCGCAATCAGCTTCTCGGCGGCAACCTTGTCCCCCTCGAACACCGCCACTGTATCCACGGCCGCCCTTCGCTCGTCCGGCCTCTCGGCCGAGAGCTTCTTTGCTATCTCCTCAAGCCCCTCCCTGTCCTTGAGGATTCCCAGCGCCTCGATGGCGGCTATGCGGCACCCCGCGTGTTTCGAGTCGAGCTGGCCCCGAATCGCCTTCAGCGCCTGACTGACCTGGAGCTGCCCGAGATTCTTGACCGCGAACTCGAGTACCTCGGGATATGCGTCGGGCTTCTGAAGCTCCGCCTGGAACATCTTGATGGCCTCGTCCTTGTTGTATTTCAGCACGGTCTGCAGCCGCTCGATTCTCTCGGCCACGGCTTCGAGCCTTCTCTTTTCGGCCTTCGCCTTTTCTTCCCTGTACTTGTCGCCCTTCCTGCGGTTCGCCTCGCTCAGGATTGCCGTGATAGTCTTGTTCTGGTTGCCCGTCCACCACTTGCCGGCATCCGCCTGGTTCGCGAATTCCTCTCCGAGGAAATCGCCGAGCGCCTTCAGGACCCGCCCCTTGTGCTGCGGCTGGGCCAGCATGGCTGTCGCTTCGACCCTCTTGCCCAGCGTCTTCGTCGCGGTCTGGCCCGTCTCGAACCTGCTGAGCACCTCGACGATGTTGTCCAGCGCCGCGCCCGAAAGGTCCTTGGCCTTCAGCTTCCCGAGGAGCTTGTCGAAAATCTCCTCGCTTTCGAGCCGGGCAAGGCTTGTCACGACTTCCTGCGACACTTCCTTGGCGCCGCTGCCCAGCGCCTGTTCGAGAACCACCCAGTAGTCCGCCGCCGCATCGACGACCTTCTCTCTCTGCACCCCCAGGGCCTTGATTATCTTGGCCTTGACCTTCTCGGAACCGTCCCGGTAAAGTGTCTTCAGGGCCTCGTATGCCTGGGCATGATTCTCTTCTATCAGGGCGGTGCTGCGGGAGAACGCTATGTCCCCGTCTTCCGGATGGTCCCGTATATCCTTGGCGAGGGCGGCTATCTTGTCCTTGCGGCTGTTGGAGAGTTCTTCCTTGTCCAGTCCTTTTGCAAGGACCATCCCGGGTGTGAGCAGGAGCAGAACGGCCAGCAATAAAACAACACGGCCCGTCAGCCGGTACGGCATGTATCTACAACCCCATCATGGAAGTATGAATTCTTATACTAACCCTAATTTATTATACGAACTTAAATCTCGGCGTCAACACCATTTATCTCAAAAATCCCATCTCTTTCGCCTTTTCACCAGTCCTGTGGAAAATACATGTTAGTCATGAAGAGACATGCTGCGGCTTGACAACGCCACCGGCTGCAAATATAATCTTCCAATTCCGCCGGCGGTGCGTATCCCGCCCGCCGGGGAGATGCGTGAAAGGCCAATGTATAATGCGACTGCAGCTTGAAGTATTTATACTGGTATTTATCCTCGCGGCGGGCTGCGCCGTCGTCGAGCCCGTTGACAGCGCGGTCGCGGACCGAGCCTTCGGCAGGGCCAAGGAACTGTACCAGGACGGGGACTTCCAGGCTGCGGGGCTCGCCTTTCAGACATTCCGCGGCGGCCAGACAGAGCCGGACCGCAAGGCCGAAGGGTACTACTGGGAAGGCATGTGCCTGCTGGCACAGCGCGAGTTCGAGGCGGCCCGCGGGAAGTTAGAGGCCGGGCTCGGGGAGAAGCCGGGCGGCTGGGTGAAGGCTTACCTGCTCTGCGCACTCGGCGAGTCGCTCACCGGGCTCGGACTATTCGGCGAGGCGGGCAAGCAGTTCGCGGCGGTACTCGAAACGTCGTCCGAGGATATTCGGCTCGACCACGTACTGCTCAGGCTCGCGACCTGCGCGCAGCGGGAGCAGAAGTGGTCCGAGGCGGAAGCGTACCTGAACCACCTGCTCTCGGAGCTGCCGCGAAGCCCGCTCGCGGACCAGGCGAGAGAGAAGCTGCAATACAGCAAGAGCAGGTTCTTCACCGTGCAGGTCGGCGCCTTCAAGACGGAAGCAGCCGCGCTCAAATGCACGGACGAACTCAAGGCCCAGGGGCTGCACCCCTTCGTCAGCCGTATCGAGCGCGGGGGCGGCCACCTGCACTGCGTCTGCATAGGGCGATTCGAAAGCTGGGAAAAGGCCAACCTCGAGATGCAGCGCATCCGCGGTCAGGGCCGCATAGAGACCGCAATCGTGAAACCGTAACTCAAATTCGGAGGACCCGGATGAATCTTACAAGAGCGCTTCGCAAGCACATGAAGAAGCTCATGATTATCTTCGCCGCCCTGCTGGCCCTGGCACTCGGCATGACGGCGACGATGTCCGAGCAGATAGGGTCGCTCTTCAAGAGCGATTACGAGGGCGAGGTATTCGGGCGCACGGTCAGCGGCCGCGAGTTCGCCGCCGCGCGATACAGGCTCATGATGTACTGGACCGCTCTCTACGGCGACCGCATCAATCTCGAAGACAACGACGTCTGGGAGCACCTCGCCATCCTCGAAGAGGCAAAGCAGGCCGGCATCGTCGTTACCGACCGCGAGCTGCAGCAGGACCTCAAGACCAAGTACCGAAGCTGGCGGCTCGTCGAGGACATACGGAACTCCGCCGCCGACCAGAATGAACTCCGGCGCAAGCTGTGGGAATATCAGTCGCTCACGCCCCAGCAGCGACAGGCGAGGCTCGAAGCCATCCCCTTCGACTCACAGGACTACAAGAGAATCCTCTCCATAAGGCTGAACGTGCCCAGGGAAGAACTCGGCTACTCGCTCAAGATGTTCTCGCAGGCGTGCATGGAATTCCGGCTGCGAAGCAAGCTCTCCGAGTATCTCACGACAAACATCCTCGCCTCGACCCCGTCGGTCTACGACAGCTTCGTCGAAGAGAAGCACCAACGCAAGATAGATTACCTGTATCTGAACAGCGAGAACTACGCCGACCGCGTGAAGGTCGAGGATAAGGCGCTCGAAAAGTTCTACAAGGAGCGCGAGCATATCTACAAGGAGCCGGAGCGCATCACGTTCGAGTACGTCATGGCCCGATACGACGACCTGAAGGCTTCAATCGAGCCTACCGCGGAAGAACTAAAGAAATTCTACGACGACAACAAGTTCAGGCTCTTCATGCGCCGCGACGCCCTGCGGCAGGACACCGAGCGCCCGCCCACTCCCGACCAGATGGTAAAGCCATACGCCGAGGTGCGCGCAGAGGTCAAGGACCACTACCTGCGCAAGAAAGCGGAGGAGAAGGCCCGGGAGCTTGTGGACAAGGTGCGCGCCGAAATCAACGCCCTCGAGGAAATCACCTTCCTCAAGGCCGCCGAGATTGCGGCCAGGCAGGGGCTGCACGCCGCCGAGACCAAGCCGTTCGCGGAATCCGAATACTCCTACAAGCTCGAACACGAGTTCGGTTTCTGCCCGCAGGCGCAGCGAATGTTCGACCGCAAGGACGAAATCGCCGAACTCTCCAGGGGCAAGTTCGAGGAGCCGCAGCCCTGCGATAAGGGCATTTTCACCTACAGGCTGTCAAAATTCCTCTCCGAGCGCACCAGCCCGCTCGCGGAAGTGCGCGACAAGGTCGTAGAGGCCTACATAAAGCAACGGGCCGGCGAACTCGCAAAGGAAGAGGCCGAACGCATCCTGAAGAAGGCGCGCGAGGCCGGGCAATTCACCACCGAGTTGCTCGAAGCCGAGAAGCTCGCGCGCATCTCGACGGACTTCTTCAAGAACGTGGCCGACGGCGGCAAGATACTGGCCATCGAGGAATCGAAGACCAACGACGTGCCCGTCATAAACGCCGCCTACACAATCGCGACGCTGAACCATTTCGCGGAGAAGCCCGTAGAGGTCGCGAAGGCGGACACGCCCCTGTACTATCTCGTGCAGTACAAGGGCCGCAAGGACCCGGCCGCGCGCGAGTTCGTCAGCGAGTGGACGCGGCTGCTCCAGCAGGAAAAGAGCGACAAGCTCCAGCCGCTATACGACGACTGGAAGAAAGACCTTCTGGCACGCGCCGACATAAAGAAAACCGAGAAGAAGAAACCGGAAGAGAAAAAAGAAGGCGAGCCCGGAGACAAGGAGTCCGAAAAGGACGGCGAAAAGAAGGCCGAAGGCGAAGCGGCCAAAGAAGATAAAGAAGCTCAAGCAGATAAGAATTCCGAACAGGACAAGGAATCCGAAGGGGAACCCGAAAAACAGTCCACCGAAGATGAAGACGCCGGCGCGGAAAAAAAGTCAGAACCCGAAGAGAAACCCGCGCAGGAACCCGAGAAGGAAAAACCTGCGCAGAAGCCCGAAGGGGAACCCGGAGGGTAGGCCGCTCTCAGCCTTCGACAGCCATTATCTTGTCAACTCTGCGCTGGTGCCTGCCGCCCTCGAAACCGGTCGCGAACCACGCCTCGACAATCGGCTTAATCTGGGTCTCGTAATCAAGCGAGCGAGCGCCCAGGCACAGCACGTTGGCGTCGTTGTGCTGCCGGCTCATCTGCGACTCATACTCGCTGCACACCTTCGCCGCGCGTATCCCGCGGACTTTGTTGGCCGCCATGCTCATGCCGATGCCCGTCCCGCAGACAAGCACCCCGCAGCCGCTCCCGCCGCGCGCCACCGACTCCGCGACCGCCTTCGCGTAGTCGGGATAGTCGCACGACTCTTCCGAGTCGGTGCCCATGTCGGCAGGCTCATGACCCAGGTCCGCAATCAGTCCCTTTAGCTTTTCCTTCATCTCGAATCCGGCGTGGTCGCTGCCTATCGCAACCTTCACGTTCTCTTCCCCCTTTTCCTGTCTCCAGACAGCAGGCGCTCGACAAACAGCCCCAACCCCCTGTCTATCCTGTCAGCCGTCATCCTGTATATGTCCACCGGCTGCCCTATCGGGTCTGCGATTCCCTCCGGCACGATGAGGTGCACCTTGTCCTCGCCCTCCGGCCCGAGTATGGCCTGCGCCTCGCGCAGGTGGTTTTGCCCCATGGCGACGACGAGGTCCGCATCCCTGAGCATGTCTTCCGTCATGGTCTTCGAGACGTGGCGCGAGAGGTCGTAGCCCTTCTCTCGCATTACCTCGACGGCCTCCCTGCTGGCCCGGCCCCCGTCGAAACCGGCCACGCCGGCGCTGTAGACCTGGAAGCCCAGCCCCTCAAGCTCCCCTACGCCCACGCCGAGTTTCTGAGCAAGCGCCATCTTGAAAAGCGCCTCCGCCATCGGACTCCTGCAACTGTTCCCCGTGCAGACGAACAGCACCGTCCTTAGCTTCAGCGCCTCCAGTTCCGAGGCGGGAATCGCGCCTTCGCGCAGCACGTCCAGGCTGCGCCTGCCCGCCCGCACCACCGTCGAAGGCCGTCCCAGGCGGCTCTCGCCCGCATCGATAACAACAGCCACTTTGCCGTCGAGGTATTCGAGTGCCTGCTCGCCGGTGACGGCGGGCTCTTTCTCCGCCGGGTTCGCGCTTGGCGCGATTACGGGAACACCTACCGCGCCCAGCAGTTCCTGCGCCACCCTGTCGTCGGGGTAGCGTATGCCGATGGTCGTGCGGCCCCGGGCCGCTTTCGTCAGTCGCCCCGTGCCTGCGTCCTTCCTGTGGATGGGAAAGACTATCGTCAGCGGGCCCGGCCAGTATTTCTTGATGAGGAACCTGCCCATCGGCGAAATGCTGCCGACGTACTCGCGCAGTTTGTCAAGGTTCCCGATGTGCAGGGTGAACGGCTTGTCCGGCTCGCGTGATTTGAGTTTCTCGAGCTTTCGGACAGTTTTCTCGCAGGTCGCGTCGGCAGCGATGCCGTAGACAGTCTCGGTGGGAAAGGCCACGAGCTCGCCGGCCTCGACCGCCTCGACCGCGGGCCGGAGAATTTCCGGCGTGAAGTTGTCCCTGTCAACCTTTATGACGCGCGTCTTCGGCATTGCGGGGCCATTCTAACACCCCGGCCCCCCACCGTCAAACCCGATTCCACCGCCACGCGGTCTTCCCGGGTGCAAATTGCACGAGTCCGTCTTGCCCTTTGCCACACATTGTGATACAATGTGAACACCCTTTCCCAAGCCCCGGCCTTCAGGCCGGGGTGATTGCCCCGTCGTAAACGATGGGAATTTGGGGAACCCCGCCGTGAACGACGGGGCTTGGGAAAGGGTGTCGTTACGTGTCGCATTCGTGGTATCTGGTAACGTGGACGACTTACGGGTCGTGGCTCCCGGGCGACCCGCGCGGATTCCGTACCCGCAAACACAAACGCCACGTCCCGCCTCCGCAAAGATACTCCGACGGCGGCGACTTCTACAACGCGCAGGATTATCTCAAATTCCTGGAACGCGCAAGGCGCGAATGCAAAGGGCGCGTGATTCTCAATGAGAAACACAGGAACTTCCTGCGCCGGAAGCTTGTCGAGATTGGGTGTGACAAGGGCTTCCCCTTGAAGGCGGTTCACGTCGGGCGGACGCACGTGCATGTCCTGTTCCAGGCCGACGGCGCGGACGTTCCGAGGGCTGCCAACCTGTTGAAAGGAATCACGTCGCGCGGACTGTCCGAACACGGCCTTCCCGGCCGGGTATGGACGCGGGGTTATCACATGCGGGTCATCCCCGAAAACGCCCTGCCCGGCGCACTCAGATACCTCAAAAGCCACAAGGAATAACCCGACCTCAACCCAAGCCCCGGCCTTCAGGCCGGGGTGGATTACCCCGCCGCAGCCGGGACACCCCCCCACATGGTTCACGGAATCACGGGTGTAAGCTTGATGAGTATGCAGTCGCCGTTCCCGTACCCGCCTCCGCCGCCCGCGAACGTGTCCTGGAACGCGTTCAATGTGGGCCAGCCCGGTCCGTCCGTCGCGCCGGTTAGGTAGAGCTTCCCGTCCTCGCCCATGCATCCGGAGCGGACATTGTCCCGGGATGCCCCTCCTATGTAAGTGGAGTAGGCAAGCTTCTTGAAGTCCGCCGACAGCACGACCATGACCGCGTCGCCGCCGCCCCCGCTCGCCGGCTGGTAGGCATGCGTCGTGACGGGGAAATCGGTCGAGTCGGTCTCGCCCGCAACGAAGACGTTGCCGTAAGCGTCCGCGTATATCCCGTCGCAGTTCTCGTTCGCACTGCCGCCCACAAACGTGCTGGCGAGCAGCCTGCCGGTCGGCGAGAGCTTGGCGATGGCGAAATCGGTGTTGCCGCCCGCGAAAGTCTCCTGGTAGACGCCCGGCGTAGTCGGGAAGTCCGGCGAACACGTCGGAACCGGAACATAAGCGTTGCCCCACTTGTCAATCGCGAGGTTGTGCGTGCTTATCCAGTCGTTCTGGGAGCCGCCGAGGTAGGTCCCGAAGATGAGGTCCGAGCCGTCCGCTTTGAGTTTGGCAATATAATAGTCGGCATTGCCGTTGTATGTCCGGTCGTGTGCGCCCGCAGTCGTCGGTATATCGTCCGAGAACGTCGTCATCGCCACATAGGCGCAGCCGCGCGAGTCCACGCGGATGGAAGCTTCCTGCGACTCGTCGGCACTGCCGCCGATAAGCGTCGCCCAGATGACTGCCGTGCCGTCGTTCCTTATCTTCATCACGCCGCAGTCCATGCCCCCCTGCAGCGTGCTCTGGAACGCGTTCGCGTACCAGGCGGCCGGCGGGTCGTTCCCCTTGTTCGGGTGCCCGACTGTCACGTAGATGTTCCCGCTGGAGTCGATCGCCAGGTCGCGCCCGAGCGTGCTCACGCCCGCGTACGAGGCCCATTCGAGGTCCGAGCCGTCGGGCTTGATTTTCGCCACGAAGCAGTTCTGCCATCCGTAACCGCCGTTGTCCCAGCCCTCGAACGTGGTCTGGAAGACCTGAGAGGTGACGGGAAAGCCCGGCCCCGCGCGACCGGAAACGTAGACGTAACCCTGGTCGTCAACCTCGACCCCGTAGGCGCGGTCGTAGTTCGGCCCGCCGAGATAGGTGCCCCAGACCCGCGTGCCGTCCGGCGCGAACTTGATTACGAACGCATCGCAGTATCCGAAACCTCCCACCTGCGTGCCCGTCTTGTCCTGCGTCGTCTGGTACGCCCCGGCCGTGACGGGGAAATCGTCCGAGGCGGTGCCGCCGACCACGTAGACGTTACCCTGGCCGTCAACGCAGACGTCGCGGGCGTGCTCCCAGTCGCTGCCGCCGATGAACGTGGAGAAGTCAACGCTGTAGTCCTCGGGTGCCGCCTTTCGCGGCGGTATGAAACTTTTGCTCCGGTGCGAGCATTCGCACGACATCAGAACCAATCCGCAGAGCATCGCCGTAACCGCGGCGCTTCTCAGCAACGGCCTGTTCCTGAACATATCCGACACCTCCCGAACGACTGCCGGTGATTTGTATTCCCGTTCACAGAAAAGACGCCCGCGCACGCGCCGTGGTCACAGGCAATTGCACAAAAATCTGCCTGACCCAAATCCGCCGGCTCATCACCGCAGGATTGATTTTGGGTGGGGATTGTGATACGATACAGGCCGTGAAGAAACTGTATTTCTCGCACATCGACGGCATAATCATACTCGCAGCAGTGCTCTCGCTGTGTTTTCTCCTCGCACACTTCATGATGAAGAATGAGGAGGAATCAAGACTCAATTCGGTGAAACAGGTCATGTGGACTATCAAGTCAGCGCAGGACTTGTACAAGAGCCAACATAGTAGATTCGCGAGCATGCGAGAGCTGTATGACACGAAGATGGTCGGTCCTTCTGTAGCACTGCCGAACCTTGCTTCTTCCAAATATGGGTATCGTTTCACTGTGGAAATTGACGGTTCGAGCTGGTCATGCAATGCAGAGCCCGTCGGGCACGACGACTCCGGCAGGCCGACTTTCCACATAGACGAGAGAAGCATACTCAGCGTGATTCCGCCTTATCCCGCCCCCACGCAACCGATGCAAACCCGACATACAGAAGACAGCAAGTAACCGAAAGGCTATTTCCGTTTTTTCTTTTCCCGCACTTCGCCGGTCATGGAGATGAATCAGATTCCCGTGAAGAATCACATCGAATTTTCGATATTTTTCTCTCCGTGAATTCGCACATCGGCATAGCACATCAGGCCACAGGGCGCGTCAAGAAAGGATTCGGGCTTTCTTGGGCCACATTTATGTTTACCGGATTGACAAAGGGTCGGGGCGCGATTAGAATACGCTTTTACCGCTGCCGCGAGAGGTTTGGAGGCATGGCGGAAACGCAAGACGGCAAGATACTGTCGCCCGCCCTCAAGGCAAATCTGGAGCTTACCAGGCACGAAGTCACTATACCCGATGAGTACGCCCCGCTGCTTGCCACGGTCGAGCAGTACCACGGCGTGCGCACGAAGGTCGAGAGGCTCCTGAAGGAGTATTTCCATCCGATGCGCAACCTCGAGATGGTTGCGACGAGCCTGCAGAACATCTGCGGCGGGCGCATGTTCCACTACTACGAGAACAGCCCCGAGCGCGGCCGGTGCGCCACATTGTTCGTGACGCTGTTCGAGGGTTTGTACGACTCCGAGACGGGCGGCGAGACGCTCGGCAAGGCGTTCCGGGCGAACCTTGACTTCTTCGAGGTGCTGAGGCAGTCCCTCCACTCCGCGGAATACGCCGAGTCCACTGGCCGCATACTGGATGTCCTGCTCTCGGTCTTCGGCAAAAGCCCCGCCCTGTACCTGCCGTACTCGAACTTCGTGCGGAACGTCGCCAGGCGGGTGAAGGAGCCGCTGGAGCTGGCCGCGAAGCTTGCGCGGCTCTACAAGGCGTTCGTCGTCGAGGGGCTGAAAGTCTTCAAGGAGAACGTGGACTTCGCGGGCTGGTTCCGCAAGAGCAAGCCCGAACTCGGCCGCCAGTACGCCTCGACAATCGCGAAGCTCCAGGAGGGCTCCATCTCCGATGCACTCAAGAGGCTCGAAGAGAGCGAGGACCCGGGCCTGATATTCTCGCAGCCGAACATAGATGACCTCCTCAACTACACCATCGAGCAGGTCAACGGGATTGAGAGCCCGATTCACCGTATCGAGTTCTACGTGTACCTCGCGAGCAAGGAGGAGCTGCGCTACCGGGACATGGACATACTTCGTGGGCTGCACAATTCGCTGCAGTCGGCGTGCGAGATCTGCTCCGAGGAGGACATCGTCCAGGCGATAGACCTTGTGGCCGAGCGCCTCAGAGAGGGCACGCCCGACCAGAAGCACTCGCTTTTCAAGTGCCTCGAAAAGCTTGGCAAGGAGGTCGCGAAGAAGGACGCGAAGCTGGTCGAATACTTCGTGCAGAAGGTGATAGACACCGGCTTCGAGAGCCCTCGGATAACGGGCGTTTCCGAGGAGTGGCAGGTCCGGCTCAACCCGAACCACCTCGAATGCGTGAGGACGTGGCTGAACATCATCAAGGAGGACCCACGCAAGTACGAGAGCCTGCTCTCGGCGCTCATCATCAACCTCTACTTCCGCAAGATTTTCGTGAGCGACACGGACCTCTTCCAGAGGGATGTGACGGCGCTGCTTAACTCGGGCATCGCCGGGTCGTTCAACCTGACCATGCAGCTCGTGGCCTTCTTCCCCGTGTTCTTCAACGAGATAGGCTCCGAGGGCGTGCTGCGTGAGGTCTCGACGAAGGTGGACCAGATAGTCCACCGGCAGGACCCGATTGTCCACTTCCTGCGCAAGCAGTCGCACGCGGAGAGCAACAACCGGCTCGTCGGGTTCGCCCGGGGCATCCTGCAGTACTGGCGCGACGGCGACAGGGAGCATCTGAGGCGGTATCTGCCGGAGCCGCTGTTCGAATCGGTCGGCGAGGACAACGACCTCTACCGGCACTCGAACTCCATCATGAAGCACGTCGAGGACAAGTACAGCCTCAAGCTTGACGACCTCGAGATAATTGACTACGAGGCCCTGAAGCAGGCCCTGGGCTCGGCGCAGGACGCCTCCGGGGACGACAGGGAGCGCGTCTTCCTTATGGTCAAGTTCTACCGGCTGCTCAAGGAGAAGTACGCCTACTCGCCGGACCAGCTCATGCCGCTGCTGTCCAAGTCGAACCTCGTCGGCTCGGACGCGAAGCGGGACTTCGCCAGAGCGTGCGAGAGCGGCGATTCCTGGCGCATACTCTGCGAGGGCAACAAACTGCTGCTCGAACTCAAGGACAACATCACCGACAGCGCCGTCACCAAGCCGGACGAGAGCATTTACCTGAAGAGGCACATCGCGGCCGGCATCCCGTCCATGTACGGCACGTACCGCGAGAAGAAGTTCGACTCGATGGGCATGCTCATACGGGTCGTCACGTTCCTGAAGAAGCACCTCGAGAACACGGTAGCGCGGTTCAACTTCAGGTACATAACCCGCAGCTCGATGCGCGAGGCGCACGAGATAATGCAGCAGATGCTGCTGGGTCTGCGGGTGTACGGGCTGCCAGTCGAGGACCTCTCGACGAAAGTGGAGCTTCTGAAAAAAAGCATATCGGCGGGCAACTTTTCGGCCAGCCAGTACCTGAATATCTTCGAGTTCATCGCGGGCGCGGTGAACGACATCGTCGAGAGCAACTACATTGCGGTCCACAACGTCAACCTCAAGACGGTCACGCGGCAGATTCTGGAGGAGAAAGGCCTCCCCGCCGAACAGATAGACGAGAAGGCGCACGAGATTTCGGAGGAGTTCCTGCGCTCGATTATCTCGTCCACCTACGCGATACAGGAATTCGACCTCTTCCTCGGGAACATCCTGCAGAGCCTGCGCAGCATGACCAAGACGCTCGACGACCGTTCCTGCAGCATAATCCTGAACTACAGCCCGGAGAAGCTCGTCTCGCAGATGGGCGAGCCGCTCGGCGAGCGCGAGGACCAGCTTTCGCTCGGCTACAAGGGCTACGCCCTGAAGAAGCTCAAGGCTCTCTCGCTCCCCATTCCGGAGGGTTTCATCGTATCGACCGAGCTTTTCGACATCCTGCCGGCCATGTCCTACGAAGACCTGCGCCACGACACGCGAGAGAGGATTCTGCCCGCCGTGCACAGGCTCGAAGAGGAGACGGGCCGGGAGCTGGGTAACCCGGACCGCCCGCTGCTCCTGTCGGTGCGAAGCGGGGCCGCCTTCTCAATGCCCGGCATGATGGACACCATCCTCAACGTCGGCATGAACGACAAACTCACCGAGGAGCTCTCGAAGAAGCCCAACTACGGCTGGACCTCGTGGGACTGCTACAGGCGCTTCCTGCAGAGCTTCGCCATGTCCTGCGGGGTGAGCCGAGATGTCTTCGATGACATAATGATAAGGCACAAGGACAAGTACAACGTCACGCGCAAGCTGCAGTTCTCCCCGGCGCAGATGAGGGAGATGGCCTACGAGTACAAGAGCACGGCCGCCGAGCACGGCGTCACTTTCATCGAAGACCCGTTCGACCAGCTCATGAAGGCCATCTTCCTAGTCATCGGCTCGTGGGACTCGGACCCGGCCAGGGTCTACCGCAAGCAGATGCAGCTTTCCGACGACTGGGGCACAGGGGTCATCGTCCAGCGCATGATTCTCGGAAACGTGAACTACGACTCCGGCACGGGGGTCGTCTTCACCAAGGACCCGCGTGCGTTCTCGACGGCGGTGAACCTCTTCGGCGACTTCGTGATGTGCTCGCAGGGCGAGGACGTGGTCGCGGGCCTCGTGAACCCCTACCCCATCAGCGAGAAGCAGCGCAAGGCCTACTTCCCCAAGCTCAACATCTCGCTCGAAAAGATATACCCCGAGATTTACTCGAAGCTCAGGGAGATCGCCGTCACCCTGATAAACGGCTATGGCTACGAGCACCAGGAACTCGAGTTCACCTTCGAGACGAGCAAGCCGCAGGACCTGTTCATACTCCAGACCAAGCCACTCTCGACGAGCCGGGACGACGCGATTCCGGTCTTTGTCTCGCCGGAGGAGGTCCAGAAGAACCTCCTGGGCACGGGCGTCGGCGTGAGCGGCGGAGCAATGAGCGGGGCAGTGGCGTTCACGGAGGAGGGCATCAGGGATCTGCGTGCTTCACGCCCCGGCGAGAACATAATTCTCCTTCGTCCCGATACGGTGCCGGAGGACATCGCGCTCGTCCTGGCTGTTGACGGGCTGCTGACGGCGCGCGGCGGCGCCACCTCCCACGCCTCCGTCACCGCCAAGCGAATCGGCAGGACCTGCGTCGTGAACTGCGCCGACCTTTTCGTGTCCGAGACCAAAAGGTTCGCCAGAATCGGCATGCACGAGCTGCGGCCCGGCGACCTTATCTCGATTGACGGCCACTCGGGCCACGTGTGCGCCGGCAAGCTGGAAATCAAGGAGCTCAGGCAGGGTATCATCCCATTCTAAGGAGACGCGAGATGGAGCAGATTGTCAGGAACAACGGCACGACGCTCGGCATCAACGGATTCGGCCGCATCGGAAAGCTGACCCTGTGGTACCAAGTTGGCAGCCGGCGGTTCGACCATATAGTGCTCAACATCGGGCGCGAGGTCGGCCAGAACCTCGATGATATCGCCCACTATATATCCGTGGACAGCACCTACGGCACGCTGAGCAGGTTCCTTCACGGCTTCAAGGGCGAACGCGCCATCCGGATTGCGGACAGGGAGAAGAACGAACTCTCGATTGACGGCATCAGAGTCACAATACTAACCAAAGAGCGCAATCCGAAGAACATCGACTGGGCCGCCCACGGGGCGCAGATTGTAATTGACGCTACCGGCAGGTTCCTTGACCCGACCATTCCCGCCGACGACCCGAAGGGCAGCATGAGGGGCCATCTCGAAGCGGGCGCGAGGCTCGTTCTCGGCAGCGCGCCCTTCAAAATAAAGGACAAGAACGCCCGCGTGCCCGACGATGCCGCGATGCTCATCCAGGGCATCAACAATCAGGCCTTCGATTCCTCGAAGCACTGCGTAGTCTCGTCCGCCTCGTGCACCACCACGGCCCTGGCGCACATGATGCTCCCGCTTCTCAATCACGAGCTCACGCACAAGGTGCTGACGGCTTCGATGTCCACAATCCACGCCGCGACAAACACGCAGAGCGTCCTCGACAAGGCGCCCGCGGCCGGGGCGAAGGACCTGCGAAAGACCCGCTCCATCCTTAATAACATCATCCTGACCTCGACCGGCGCGGCGCGGGCGCTCGAAAGCGTCATGCCGGAGATAAGCCGCATCGGTTTCATGGCCGACTCGGTCAGGGTGCCCACCAACACCGCCTCGCTCATAATCCTCAACTGCACGTTCCAGTCCAAGCTCAACGATTGCGGCGACAGCCTCATCTGCCGCGAACTCGTCAACGGCATCTACGAGGAATACTCTCAGGCACCCGGCAGCGGCCTCGAATTCTCCATGTCGCAGAACGTCTCCACCGACATGATTGGCAACATGTCGGCCGTCGTCATCGAGGGCGTCGAAACGCACACGAGGACAGGTTTCACGACCCTCAACCTCAAGGAACTCGCCTGCTTCAAGGACAAGGACCTCGACGTCGATGAGGCCGAGATACCCGTGACGCATCTGAAGGTCTTCGGCTGGTACGACAACGAACTCGGCTCCTACGTCAAGCGCATGAGCGAACTCACCGACTACATCGCGGACCAGATTTTCTAATCCGGCGGCAGGGCGGAATTATCCCGGGGCTCGGGCGGCGATACCTGTCTAATTCAGTAGGGATTGGCGCACCGCCGATTCCCCCGCAAAGGGACCCGAAGAAAAGGGAGAGACTGTCATGGGATGGCTGCTTGGACTGCTGGTATTCCTCGTCGTCGCTTTCGCCGTCGTTCTGCTGGCCGCGGGCTGCACGCAGCAGTCGCAGCATCCGGACGAGAGCGGAATCAGGCCTGCCGACAGGAACGCATCGGGAGATTATCAGAAGCCGCCTCGAACCTGGAGCGGCTGAGGCTAAAGGCGGCGGGCCGGGAGCGGCCCGCGGATGGCGGGACTAATTGCCGGAGAGTCGGCTTTTTCTCCGCTCGTACTCTTCCTGCGAGATAAGCCCGTAGCGGAGCTGGTTTTCCAGTTCGCGCATCTCGTATGACATTTCCGGCGCTTTCTCGTGAGGAATATCTGCGGGTTTTTCTTCGGCAGCGGGTTGCTCCCGCCTGCCGACCACGATATGCTCGCCTTCCTCGAAGCCGTCCGGAACGCCGACGCTCTCTTTTTCATCCTCAAGAACCGCATCGAATCGCGCGCTTATGCCCGTCGCTACAAGCCAGACCGGCGCGAAGAATACGGCGATATAGCACGCCACCAGCGGCAAGAACGTCAGCCAGAAGACCCCGGGAGCCTGCATGGCGCCGAGTATCCACATGAACGACAACATCGTCATTCCGGGAGTTATATACCCGACCGCCACCGCAGCCCCTATCGCGGCCTTTGCAAACGTGTTATCGCCCGGCGGCTTGAGCATGTTGATAAGCGACAGCACACCGGTCAGAATCGAGCCGCCGAGGAAAAAGAAGCCGATGATTATCATCATCTTCAGCGGGGGCGGAACCATCTCCCATACGGGGTATATGCTCAGCCTGCTGATTGTGATTATAATCTCTATCAGGAAATAAACCTGGAACGCCAGCAGCACTATGGCGGCTATCCCTCCCATCAGGCGCGGCAAGTGAGCGCGCGAGTGGTTGATGCTCGCATGTACCGCCCCCAGCATGATGGTCGCTGCTGCAAGTGTAACCCAGTACTGCCACGAGTAGAAAGCCGTGCTCGGGTCGCCCGATGTCACAATCATCTGAATAAAGGGCAGGATGAGAAGCGGAATACCCAGCCAGAGCAGCAACAAATCCACCGGCTTTTTGCCGGCGCGGACGAAGTACACGAGTGCCCCCGCCAGCCCCGCGCCCGCGATGCTCATCAGGAGAAAAACAATCACCCCGGCCGGCATCCGTCCTCGACTGAACATCGTCAGGAGAATTAGTATCTCGATGAATATGCCGGCCCATGCGCACGCTGTAATCAGTCCGGCGATTCTGGCGCACCTGCCGCCGGGTGCCTCGTAGCTTACGTGATAGTTGTAGGGGCTATCCTGCGATGGTCCGTATCTGCCGTATGGTGCCACAGTATCCTCCCTTGCAGCCGCCGGTGAGACAGTAAGCCGGTCTTAGCCGTTTTGCTCGCGTTCGGGCAGTTGTATGAACTGGACGAAAAGTTCCCTGGCGTAGCGCTTGCCGAACTGCTCCATGCGCACGAAGAAGAGCATCGTGGCCGCTATCATGAACCAGGGCACTTCATACGAAAACCGCAGAGGAATGTCCGCAATAAAACCGATAAGGACAATGCCCGCGGTGTAGATTGAGAGGATGAGGCTCGCCGCCGCCAGGCCCCTGTTCACCAGAAGGCTTCTTGTGAAGACGCCCAGGCGCTCGCCCGTGCCGCTCGAGATGACCGCAGCGTACATTTGCTGGATTATGCTGTGCCAGTCGTTGTTGCTCAGGTCCTGCAGGCTGCCTCTATTCTCCAGGCCGAGTTTGGAGCGCCACTGGGATTCCAGCGCGTCCATCTGGGCCTTCGGCAGCAGCGTGAGGCGGCGCGTGCGCACCCAGTCGGTTGGGAAGCCCTTGCGAAACTTCCACCAGAAGACGCCCGTCACCTCTCCGACGGCTTGCGTCATGTGCCCGACGATGTAAGCGAGCAGTATGAAGGTGCCTGCCGCGCCTATCGATATGCCCTCTCCGAGCAACGCCTTCCCCAGACCCGGGGATGCCAGAGAGAACCCGAGGATAACCGCGCTGCCGGGAACAATGAAACTGATGAACTCGCCGAGAGAAAAATCTTTCATGACGCCCGACTCCTCACCTTAAACAGAATCTGAACCGGCCCGCAGAATCCAACCAGCAGCAACAGATCCGATGTTATGCCTGCGCTGCCCGGATTCAAGTATAAATAAGGATGTCCCGGAAGCGATTCTCGGGCACGCCGAAAACCACACCCGGGACGTTGTCATGCTCAGTTTCCACTCAACTGAAAGGCAACTGACAAACCGGATGGTAATGTGCCGGCACAATCAATGCCAGAAAAAAACGGCGGAATTTCCACTTTTTCCACCCTGCCCTACCGTATGGCATTATAATGCAAGAGGGGAGGTTGGAAGCATCTTGAAAACATCGGAACAAGTACCTGACAATACCGATACGGAGAGTCTCTCTGGCCTGACCATAGGCAGCCTGGTCTGCTCAGGCATCGCAGTTATCCTCTTCTTCGTATCATGTGTCCCGGACTTCGAAGATGGGGGCGCCGTGTGGAGGTGGCCGGGCCTCGTACTTACTGTGCTGGTGGCGATACTGGCAATCGTGGCACTCAGGTCCGGCTTGTTGCTGAGGCACAAGCTGATTATCACGCTTGGTGCCGCTGTGCCGGTTGCGCTGTATGTGTATTTACTCCTCCTCGTTGTATTTCTATATTAAAGGAAAATATGCGGCTGAATACCCGCTCGTTTTTTATAGTCTAACTAATGCGTTGAAGATTTTGGAGTTATTGACGTGTGCGCCCGGAAGATGATGCTGTTATTGATACCCCTGTTTCTCTTTCAGGCAAGTTGTGCCGACCGCGAAGACACCCTCGCCGTGCTTGACGGGGCTGTCTACCCGGACAGGACCGTATATGTCGATTGCATCCAGGGCAATGACTACAGAAGCGGCGCATCATGGGAAGAGTCGGTCAAGACCCTGCGCTGGGCTCTGAGAATCGCTACCAGCCTGGGCGGGGATGGCTGGACTGTCCTGGTGGCTGACGGCACCTACAGGTGCAACAGGAACAAGAACCTCGACTTCGAGGGGAAGGCAATTCACATGAAGTCCCTCGGCGGCGCGGCGTGGTGCACAATCGACTGCGTGCAGGACGGGCGCGCCTTTCATTTCCATTCCGGCGAAGGCAGCGGTTCCATCGTAGAGGGCTTCACCATTATCAACGGCATGGTGGAAGGAGAAGCCCCGGAGGGAACTGGCGCAGGTATCCTCTGCGAAAACAACTCCTCCCCTACCATCAGGGACTGCGTGTTCTCCGACAACTGGGCAGACAATGGCGGGGCTATAGGGTGCATTGATTCCTCCCCGACCATCGGGGACTGCGTGTTCTACGACAACTCTGCAGGCGAAGGCGGTGCCATCGGCTGCACTGATTCCTCTCCCGTCATCGAGGGCTGCACCATAACGCGCAACTGGGGCTGGAGTGGCGGCGGCATCTACGCAAGAGGTGGGAATCCCAAAGTCGTCGAATGTACCATAACTGACAATCCTTCGGTCCGGGGCGGCGGCATCCGGACCAGAGAATGCTCCCTCGAAGTAACGGAATCGACGTTCACCGGCAATTGCGCGGACGAAGGCGGTGCAATCTGCTGCCTGTGGGGTGACGGTCACGCCATCATTATGGGCTGCACCTTTACCGGCAACTACTCGGGCAGCTACGGTGGCGCCATCTACTGCACTGGCGACCTGACAGTTCTCAACTGTCTCATCGAGGGAAACTGGACGCACGGCTGCGGCGGCGGCATTCACAACGATTACGGCGACCTCGTGGTTGACAACTGCATTCTCACCGGCAACTCCGCGGACTACGAAGGCGGTGGCATAGCACAGTGGGCTTTCAGCATGAGGATAACCGACTCCATTCTGACCAAGAACTCGGCAGACTACGGGGGAGGTGTCAACTGCTGGGGTGCAGACCTTGACATGGCAAACTGCCTGCTTACCGGCAACTCGGCCTATCGCGGAGGAGGCATCTATCTCGAAGGTCAGTCCATCAATGCCGTAATCGGCTGCTCCACGATAGCCGGGAACCTGGCAGGCGGCGGCATCTACTGCGACGCTGAGCTGCTTGCAGTCAATAATTCGGTGCTGTGGGGCAACAACGGGGCGCAGCTCCACATGGAAGAAATCGCCACCGGCTGGAAACCCGGTACCACTGTCATGCTGAATTCATGCTGCTATCCGAACGGCCCGGGCGACGTGACGGGAGAGGGTACTGTGATTTCCAGCAACTGCATTCATCTTGACCCGCTGTTCGTGGACGCAGGCGCGCTCGACTTCCGCCTGCAGGACCTCTCGCCGTGTATCGACGCAGGCGATGACTCGCTCGTGCCCGCGGGGCTCGACACCGACCTCGACGGCAATCAGAGGATACAGGGCGGCGCGGTTGACATGGGCGCGTACGAGAAGAGATGATGCCCGCCACACCACCCGATTCCCGCCAGGCATTCCTGCTAACTCTCAAAGATAACTTGAATTGTGCGGGCGTCGCGGGTTAGAATGCGGACTCTGGTGCACCAGTTTAAGAGGGGCTCCGTGTCAATCGAAAAAATCCTCGCCGGGGATGATGCCGACATCGCGTTCTGCCAGCTCGCGATAAAGCGGGGGTATCTCGAAGAGCGCGTGTTCAAGGAATGCCTCGTGGCGCACGCCGCTATCAGGAAGATGGGCCTGAGCAAGCCCGGCATCCGCGAGATTGTCAGAACCAAGGCGAAGATTAGGCCGGAGCACGTCGTGGAGATAATGGCCGTGCTCGGGGCGCGCTCGGGCCAGAAGGAGATAGAGGGCTACAGCCTTATCGAGAAGGTCGCCTCAGGCGCGTTCGGGTCTATTTACAAGGCCAGGCAGGATTCCATGGACCGCATCGTGGCGCTTAAGGTGCTGCCGAGGCGGCTCGCCGTGAACAAGCTCTACGTCAAGAATTTCATGCGCGAGACGAAGCTCGCCGCAAAGCTGGCACACGACAACATAGTCTACGTGCTCGATGCCGGGCAGTCCGCGGGGCTGCTGTACCTCGCGATGGAGTTCGTGGAGGGTCAGTCGCTCAAGGACCTTGTCAAGAAAAGTGGGCCACAAAAAGACAAGCGCATCTTCGCCGTCGCCTGGGCGCTGGCGCAGGCGCTCAGCCACGCCCACAGGACCGGCATTCTGCACCGGGACGTCAAACCGGCCAACGTGCTCGTCCAGCGCGGAGGCACGCCCAAGCTTTGCGACTTCGGACTCGCCAAGAGCACTGCGCGCAAGGCGATGATGGAAGTGTCGGGCATTATCGGCACCCCGTCCTACATGGCACCGGAGCAGATTCTCGGCGAGCGACCGGATGAAACGACCGACATCTACAGCCTCGGCGCGACGCTCTACTACATGGCGACCGGCTGTCCGCCGTTTCCCGCAGGCACGACGCTCAGCGAAGTCTACGAGCACCAGATAAAAAAGCCGCTCGCCCCGCTGCGCGACGTCTATCCGGGAGTTTCGCCGCAGGTAGAAAAGTTCGTCATGAAAATGATGCACCGAAGGCGTGAGCAGCGGTATAAGAACGCGGATGAAGTGGCCGAAGCCGTCGCCATTATAGTCAAGACCCGCTAACCGCCGGGTCCGGAAAGTCCTCGGGGGAGCAGGAGAGCAGAAACGCTGAGAGAAACCCGTCCCACAAACAGCGGTCCGGTTCAGCCCGCCCCAGATGCTCCGAAGGAATCGCGCGGCGTCCGGGCGGTCGAGCGCGCGGGCGAAAGGTTCGTGCTCGCTGGCCTCGCCTTCATACTGATTTTCGGTCCCCTGGTTTACGGGGCGGTCGAGAACTGGCAAATCTGCATCCTCGCGCTCGTCTCGCTCGCCATATTCGCCGCCTGCGCGCTGTCGCGCAGGAACCTGCCCGCCGAACTGGACAGGACCCGTGCCATGCCGCTCCTCCCGCTGCTGGTGTACGGGCTGCCGGTCTTTTTCCTGGCAGTAGTCGCCCTTCAGACCGTGCCCCTGCCCGAAGGCATCCTCGGAATCCTGTCCCCCAGCAGGCTTAGCCTGAACAGGCTCGCTGGAACCGGGCCGGGCTCGCCCGTATCCATCGCGCCGCGTGCAACCCGGCTCTGGCTTCTCAGGGCCACTTCCCTCGTGCTCGTCTTCGCCGTCGCGGGCACCATTTTCACGAACCGAGTGAAGGTGTTTTTCATCGTGGGACTGGCCGTCGTCTTCGGCTACCTGCTCGCCCTCTACGGCATACTCCAGTATCTGTCCGACGACAGCCTGCCGTCGCTCTTCAAGCACAGGTTCGTCCCCGCCGCAACCGGGACTTACGTCAACGCCAACCATTTTGCGGGATACCTCGAGATGTGCATTCCGCTCGCCCTGTCGGTCATTTTCATGCGCAGCGGGCGCGACCGCAGCATACGCTCGCCCGGACGCAAGGTTCTCGATTTCCTGTTTGACAAGCTGCAGGACAGGCGCTTCCTGCTGCCTCTTGCCGCCGTCGCCGTGATGGGCCTCGCAATTGTTTTCTCGATGTCGAGGATGGGCCTTTTTTCTCTTGTTGTCTCTCTCGTGGTCTTTTTCATCCTGGTCGGGAAGCGCCACGCGCTGAAGATGCGCGCGGCCATACTGGGCGCGGTCGTGGCGGCTATCCTGCTTGGAAGCGTCTGGCTCGGGATGAATCCCGTGCTTCAGAAGTTCTCGCTCCTGACCGAAAAGAAGGTTGGAAGGCTGGAAGCCTGGAAATTGACAGCGCGCATTGCGGGCGACCACCCCGTCCTGGGGACGGGGCTGGGCACCTACGGATTCATCTCGGGCGCCTACCAGACGCCGGGCGCGGGAACCGGCAGATGGGAGCAGGCCCATAACGACTATCTCAACTTGCTCTCGGACACCGGCATTGCCGGGTTCGCTATCGCAATGGCGTTCCTCGCCGCGTGGTATGTCTACGTTCTGCGACTGCTTGCCGGGAAAGACCTCAGAACCTGGCAGCGCAGCACAGCCGCGGCTTGCGTCGCGGGCGTGACGGCGCTCGCCATCCACAGCATTGCTGACTTCAACCTCCAGATACCGGCGAACGCGTTTTACTTCGCCCTCCTTATGGGCCTTGCTGTGTCGGTCCTGCGAAAGAGAGAGCTGCGCACCAGCACCGGGAAATCGCCCCTTTCCGAAGGCTCGGGACGCTCGGCCCTGCTTCGCAAGGTGGCTGTCTGGGCCGGGGCCGGGGCTGCCGCCGCGGTCATCCTGCCCGCGGCGCTAACGACAATCCGTTCGGAAAGCCTGTTCGACGCCGCGATGAGGACGGTTGATCCCGGGAGGCGGGCCGAAGTGCTCAGGAAAGCCGCCGCACTCGACCCGGGCATGTACGAAGCCCATTACGAACTCGGGAAAGTCGAGTCCCGGGACGGAGGCGACTACGGGCGAGCAAAGAAGAGCCTCGATGCAGCCGTGCGCAACGCGCCGAGCGTTGGGAAATGCCATTACAGGCTGGGAATAGCTCTCGCGCGGCTGGGAGATGACGAGGCCGCCGAGAGGGAGCTGGCGCTCGCGCTCCGTCTCGACCCCATGTACGCGGACCTCCATTTCAGGGTCGCCTACTACCACTTCTTCAAGTCGCGCCGCCTGCGTTTCGCGGAGTTGGTGGCGAGGGCTATTCCCGGCTCCGGGCGGCCCTCCCCCGGGGCGGAACTCTCGCCGGGCGTCAGGCTGCTGGCGAAGTCGCTGACGGAGTTCCGTCAAGCGGCCGAAATCGACCTGTCGTGCCTGCCGGACATCCTGAACCTCCTCGAGGAGAACATGGGCCCGTACTTCAGCTACACCAACCTGAAAAACGCCGTTCCCGATGCACCCCGGGCGCATATCATCTTCGGGGACTGGCTTGCGAAGCGGGAGAGATGGGGCCCCGCGCTCACCGAATACCTCCACACGGACGCGGACTCCGCTACCGGCCTGAAACCCGAAAACCGCAGGGAAATACGCCTGAAGACGGGGCTGGCCTTCCTGATGAACGGCTATATCGACCGGGCCGAAAACGCCTATATCGCAGCCCTCGAAGAGCACGGAAGGGAGCAAATCCTGCAGCGGCTCTATACACACTACGCCCGCGCCGGCAGGCTGCGGGAAGGAATCATTTTCTTCACAAGGCTCTCCGGCAGATTCCCGTTCTGCCACACCCTGCCGCTGAATATCGGAAAGGCGTACCTCGCGCTCGGCGACCCGGAGAAGGCACAGGAGCAGTTCACTAAATCGCTCGGCATACGCGAGAGCGAAGAAGCCTTCGTCCTTCTCTACAAGGTAGCCATGGCCTGGAAGGAGCATCCCCTGGCGCAGATGTACATAGGCAAGGCCCTCGCGTTCGACAGGGGCAAAGCCGAGTATCACTTCCTGCTCGCCCGGGCGTTCGAGGCCGGGGGCGACCTGAAGGGGGCGCTAAAGGAGTTGCGCGAGGCGGCCAAGCTCTCCCCCGAGAACGAAAGATACCGCCGTGACCTCCAGAGGGTCGGCGAGAGGTTCATCTTCGAGAAGAAGTAATCTAATCCTGTGCAGTACACTAAGAATTTATTAGTAAAATTTTAATTTATTTTGACACAGGCAGTCACGCTGATGAGAATCGGCGGTTCAACTTATTTCAGCATCGGAGTTATGCAACCAGGATGGAAAATACTTGATACAAGATGCTGGGTTTCTGCAGGAAGCATGCCTTCATGATTTGAGGCTTCGCGGTTTCCGCGAGTTTCCTGTCACCGCGCCGGTTTCTTGCACCAACTCAAACGGTACTACTTTAATTGCGTCAATTGTAATGTTTGTTTTTCTGTAAGGAGGATGGAGATGTCGAATGCGAGGTTGCTGGCAGGCGTGCTGGCCGCATGTATCGTGCTGGCTGTTGCAGGCCTGGGGTGCAAGAAGGACGGAGACGTAATCATAGGCGGGAGCAGGGACAACAGGCCCCCGAGAGTCAGCTATATCCCCGACCAGGTAGCTGATGTGGGAGTGGCTTTCAGCCTCGACCTCACGGGGTACGTCAGTGACGATAGCGACAGCGACAACCAGCTCTCGTTCGCCGTCATATCAGGCGGCGGCGTCATAACGGCGGGGAACTACGACCACACGTTCACCCAGGCCGGAAGCTTCACCATAAGCTTCATGGTGGGCGACACGGGCGGTGCGACGACCGTGGCTTCTTTTGACATCACTGTGAACGCGCCTGCGAACGCGGCGCCTGTCGTGGCCGCGATAGCGGACCAGGCCGTCGTGGCAGACCAGGAGCTGATTCTGAACCTCGCCTACCACCTTTCTGATGACAACGACACGCTCGCCGACCTGCTGGTCGTCGTGACGTCCGGCGGCGGCACCATGAACGGGCTTATCTACACCAACACGTGGACTGCCGAAGGAACCTACGCCGTCAACTTCACGGTGCAGGACACCGGCGGCCTGACGGCTGTGGGTTCGTTCAACGTCATAGTATACGAGCGTCCGCAGGCGGACTTCTCTGCCGACGTAACGGCCGGCACTGCCCCGCTTGCAGTCAGCTTCACCGACCTTTCCACCGGCGGCGTGACAGGCTGGGCGTGGGACTTCGACAACAACGGCGTCACCGACTCGATCGTTCAGAACGCGTCCTATACGTACACCTCGGCCGGCGTCTACGACGTCAAGCTGACGGTGACAGGCCCGGGCGGCAGCGCAAGTATCACGAAGACTTCCTTCGTGCAGGTTCCGACCAACGTTCTCTACGTGGACGACGCAGTTGCATCTTCCGGCGACGGCTCGACATGGCCGCTGGCGTTCAAGACGCTGGAGGAAGGCATTGCTGCTGCGGCCGCGGGTTACATGGTGCTCGTCGCGGACGGCACTTACACCGGCGCGAGCAACCGCGACCTCGACTTCGCAGGTATTGACTTCACGCTGCGGGCCTACGGCACCGACTGCACAATCGACTGCGAGGGACAAGGCCGCGCGTTCTATTTCCAGACTGCCGAGACCAACGCGGCGGTCGTTTACGGCTTCACGATAGCCAACGGCAACGCAGGGAGCGATGACGGTGGCGCGGTTTACTGCGACGGCGCAAGCCCATCATTCGTGAACTGCACCTTCCTCGAGAACTACGTTGACATGAGCAGCTACGAAGGCGGCGTATTCTATTGCTACGGCGCAAGCATCGCTGTTATCGACTGCACCTTCATCGGCAACCAGGCATACTACGGCGGCTGCTTCTACCTCGAGGAAGGCTCCAACGCGACAATCACCAACTGCCTGTTCCAGGGCAACATAGGAGCAGATTACGCGGGAGTTGCGTACATTTACCACAGCCACCCGCTCTTCACGGACTGCGTATTCGAGCGCAACATGAGTGACTACGGCGGCGTGATATACGCCGAGCAGTACTCGAGCGCAACCTTCCTCGCCTGCGCGTTCGAGTACAATGCCGGCTACGAATACGGCACACTCCACATGTACGAAGGAGACCTGAAGATAGACGACTGCGTCTTCCGCGGCAACACTTCGTACGGCTACGACAGCAGCCCGTACTGCGGGGGTGCCGTGTCCGCCTACGACTACACCAGCGTAACAGTAAGCAACACGCTGTTCGAGGGCAACTCCACCTATTATTATGGTGCAGCCATAACCTGCTACGACTACTGCGACGGCTCGATAACGAACTGCACGTTCACGGGCAATGCATCCTATTATTCTGTCGTTCACATCGAATCAGACTGCGGCGTGGATGTCTCGGACTGCACGTTCTACAACAACGTCGCTTACGACTATGGGATAATGTTCATCGACAGCTCTCCGATTACAGTGGATAACTGCAACTTCTACAACAACAGCTCCTACTACGCCGGAGGCATTTACATAGACAACAACGAGGCTCCGACGATTCAGGACTGCACCTTTACGGGCAACTACGGCGAGGAAGGCGGCGCGCTGTACGTGTACTGCGTTGACCTGCAGCTGACAAGGTGCACGATTACGGGCAACAGGGCGTACTCCGGCGGGGGAATCTACGCGTACGGGAGTTCCGGCACCGAGTACACCCTGACGCTCACGGACTGCACGATTGACCAGAACATCTGCAGTTATGAGGCCGGCGGTATTTACTGCTACTGGTACAACCTCAAGGCGACAGAAACCAGTATGTCGCGTAACAACACAGCCGAGTACTACGGTGGCATGTACTTCGAGGGAGCCAGTGGTCTCACGCACGCCCTCGAGCTAACTGACTGCACCATGGACAACAATATAACCGGGTATGATGGCGGCGGCATCTATGCCAGCTACTGCAGCGCCACGATGGTGAACACAAGCATATCCGGCAACGTAGCCGGCGACGATTACGCGTCGCTGTACGTGGGCAATGGGTCCGGCCGGCTCTGGAAGTGGGACAACTGCAAGATAGCAAACAACATAGCCGGTGTTGACTATGGTTACTACATAAGCAGCGTGAACACGGAGTTCACAAACTGCACCATACAGGGCAACAGGTCTCCCTATGACGGCCCGGGCCTCTACATAAGCCAGGGAAACACCAACTACGTCAGCCTGACCGGCTGCCTGATTGACGGCAACGTGACAGCGAGCGATGGCGGCGGTATCCACTGTTACCGCGGCGACCTCATGCTCACCGACTGCATTTTGACCAACAACACGGCCGGGGAGAGAGGTGGAGCCATATACGGGGACGGCCAGGACGCGACCAACACGTTCAGGCTTACTATGGACAACTGCCTTATCGCCGGCAACGACTGCAACGAGAACGGCGGCGGGATTTACTGCCTGGACAATTCGAGGGTTGTGCTCAATAACTGCACGCTCGCGGACAACATGACAGACTACGACGGCGGCGGGCTGTATCTGAATGCCGCCACGTCCTGGGCGACGATGACAAACACCATTCTCTGGGGCAATACTGCCTCTTCGGCAGCAGGCAACGAGATATGGGCTAACGCATCGGCGCCGATATGGTTCGTCTACTCCGACTACTCCAACTCGACAGACGATGTCATTGGAGGCTCGATAACGGAGACGACGACCATCAATCTCGACCCGCTGTTCGTGACCGGGCCGCTGGGCGCCTACTACCTGAACAGCGATGCCGACGCGGGAACTGACAGCCCGTGCATCGACGCCGGTACAGGCACTGTCGCGGCGCTCGAGCTCGACGACAAGACTACGCGCACCGACGAGGTGGCCGACACCGACCCGGTAGATATCGGCTACCATTACGGGAAACAATAAGGAATCAACCGAACCGGGCCGGGGGAGAACCAGCTCTTCCCCGGCAGGCTCAAAGCTCGGAGGGTTCCTCAATGAAAAAGGCAAAGAGAATACAGCAGGAGGTTTCAGACATGTATCAGCGCGCAGTTTTGATTGCGGGCCTGATGGCGGTGCTGGCACTGGCGTTCTGCGCCGGGTGCCTGTCCGAAGAAGGCGGCAGCACCATAATCGGCGGCTCGCCTATACCGAACGACCCGCCTGTCGTGGCGGCCATTCCGCCCCAGGTGGCGGACGAGGGAGTACCCTTTACGCTCGATATGTCCCTGTTCGTCACAGACACGGAGGACTACATCGGGCATCTGGACTTCACGATAGTATCGTCGGAAGGCTCTTTCAGCGGCTGGACCTACGCCAACACCTTCACGGCGCAGGGAACGTACATCGTCAACTTCGTCGTAACGGACCGCGACGGCAAGGTGACCCTGTCGTCGTTTACGGTTAACGTGCTGCCGTATACCAACGAGGCCCCCGTGGTTGCCGCCATACCGCAGCAGCTCGCGGGCACGTGGGACCTGTTCACGCTCGATGTGTCGCCCTACGTCACGGACGACGTGGATAACCCGAGGGCGCTCAAGTACATCGTGGCTCTCGAGGACGGCATGTTCCACGGGCCGATTTACATGCGCACATTCGAGGAAAAGGGCCTCTACACCATCAATTTCGAGGTAGAGGACAGCGGCAAGCTGGTCTCGACAGGCTCGTTTGACGTGCTTGTCTACGATAAGCCCGTGGCTGACTTCAGCGCGACCCCGACATACGGTGCCGCGCCGGTCACGGTGCAGTTCACCGACGAGTCAACCGGGTTCATCGATACCTGGGCGTGGGACTTCAACGGCGACGGCGTTGTGGACTCGACCAAGCAGAATCCTGCCTGGACGTTTGCCGCGTCGGGATGGCACGACGTGACGCTGACAGTAACCGGCGTCAGGGGCTCCGACACCTACACGAAACCTGCTTTCGTGCAGGTCGTAAGCACCATCTGGTACGTTGACGACTCGGTCGGCTCGTCCGGGAACGGCACATCGTGGGCGACAGCGTTCAAGACCCTCGAAGAAGGTCTCGACGCCGCCGACAGCGGCGAGCTTGTTCTCGTCGCCGACGGAACCTACACCGGCGCGAGCAACCGGGACCTCGACTTCGGCGGAAAGAACCTCTGCCTGAAGGCAGCAGGAACCGGCTGCGTCATCGACTGCGAGGGCGCGGGCCGGGCCTTCATCTTCGAAAACGACGAGACCAGGGACGCCGTTCTCATGGGCCTGACCATAACCAGAGGCCAGACCGACGACGAGGGTGCCGGCGTATACTGCTATGGCGCAAGCCCGACCTTCGCCGACTGCACCATAACGGAGTGCAAGGCAACGGGTGACGATGGCGGCGGGGTATACTGCGAGCAGGGCGCAAGCCCCTTGTTCAGCAACTGCGCTCTCACGTACAACATGACATACGAGTACGGCGGCGCCGTCTACTGCGAGTACGGCTCGAGCCCGGCTTTCGTTCACTGCACCATTATGGGCAACCTCGCCGAGGATGAAGGCGGGGCCATATCGTGCTGGTACGGGTCGAACCCCTCTTTCGACAACTGCGTTATCACCCAGAATTTATGTGAGTATGACGGCGGTGCAATATACTGCTACTATTACTCCGGCGTTTCACTCACCGATTCGGTCCTGACCTATAATGTTACGTACTACGAGGGCGGGGCAATCGGCTGTTACTACAACTGCGACCTCTACATGACGAACTGCGTCGTCGCACACAATGCGGCTTACAATGACGATAGCGAGGGTGGGGGCGGAATCTACTGCTACGAATACTGCAGCGCCTACCTCAATAACTGTATTATAAAGGACAACGTCGCCTACTACTACGGCGGCGGCATTTATATGTACGACTATGGCAGGCTCGTAATGAACGACTGCATCGTAACCGGCAACGCTAACTACGATGACGGAGGCGGGATATACTGCTACGACGACTGCGAACTGAAGATGACCAATTGCATCGTCTCCGGGAATGTCGGTGACAGTGAGGGCGGAGGAATTTACTTATACTACAGCAATTTCGAAATCAAGAACTCCACGATAGCCGACAATACCGGTGCCGAATATGGCGGCGGTGTCTACACGGAGTCCTGCTACAGCGGGAAGCTCGAAAACTGCACCATAACCGGCAATGCATGCGCTTACAGTGGCTACGGAGCCGGCCTGTACCTGGACATGAACAGCACCTACGGCACGATTATTATCAGGGAGTGTACGTTCTCCAATAACGAAGCAGGCGATTATGGCGCAGCTTTCTATATCGAGGACTGCAACAGGGCGTTTGTCATCGACTGCGACATCAGCAACAACAGGGCCGGCGATTACTACGGCGCGTTCTACGCCTACGGCAGCGACTACATGGAAGTACGGAACTGCAGGATTGAGAACAACTCTTCCGGCGAGGACAACGGCGGCGCCGGTTTTTCCACCTTCGACACGGTGAAGATGAAGGACTGCTATGTCGCCCGCAACATAAACGGGTACGACAACGGCGCGCTGGAATTTTCCAGCATCACGAACGTCGAGATGACCGGCTGCTCTGTTGTGGAGAACATGGTCATGTGGGACGGGATTATTACCCTCGGCTCCTGCACCAATATCGAGATTACGGACTGCGATATCAGCCGCAACTTCATGGATGATGATGCAGCCATCGATCTGGGTTCCGGAAACTGCGTTATCACCAACTGCACTTTCTTTGAAAACCGGTGCAACAACTACGGTGGCGCTGTTTACTGCTCCAGCAACGCTACGATGACCGCGGTGAACTGCACTTTCGACAGGAACTCCGCCCTTTTCAACGGTGGGGCGATATATGCCAGCGGCGCCGGAGACCAGAGATTCGAGAACTGCGTGTTCACAGGCAACTCGGCGGGGCAGTACGGCGGGGCAGTCTACCTCGACCACGACTCGACAGCCCGGACCGCGGAGTTCATAAACTGCCTGTTCGCCGGGAACCTCTCTGATGAGCTTGGCGGTGCTGTTTACGCATACCGGTACTTCGCCGTGGAAGCCACCAACTGCACGTTCTCGGACAACAGGGCTTCCGACTACGGCGGCGCCATTTACCTCAGCCAGGACACAACCAGCGCCGTCATAAATAACTCCATCCTCTGGGGCAATATCGCCTTCGAGGACGGAAACGAGCTTTACCTCGACAACTCGACCGTTGCAGACCTGTTCAACTCGTGCTACGCGAATTCGACCGGCGATGTGGTCGTAATCAGCGGGTCGGTCAATCCGACAAGCTGCATATACGTCAACCCGCTGTTCGTGGACCCGGACAACGGCAACTACCGCCTGCAGGATACGCCGACGCTCTCGCCGTGCATTGACACGGGCGATGACGCGCTCCTGCCGGCGGATGACAACGACCTCGACGATGACGGGGACAAGACGGAGGCGCTGCCGGTTGACCTTGACGGCAATACGCGAAGCGTAAACGGAACGGTTGACATGGGAGCCTACGAGAAGCAGTGACGCTGTTTCAGGTCTGACTGCCACAGGGCCGGGGAAACCCGGCCCTTTTTCATTATGAGAAGCGCGAACGGCCCGGAGGTTATTTCCTTATGAGGATTTCCTCGTCGCCGTCCGTGACTTTCACGCTTCGTCGTTCTATGGCTCTGCCGTCCCGGAGCACCCGCAGGAGATAGGTTCCCGGCTCGACCCCGCTGAAGGCGAAACTACCGTCGCTGTCGGTCAGCTTGCGTATTATCATGCCGTCTTTTTCAAGCAGCACCTCCAGCCCGGGCGCGGGCGCGCCGTCAACCGTCACCGCGCCGCTCAACGAGTACCGCCTGCCAAGCGTCACCCTGACATCCTCGGAAGGAGCGCGCACGTCGTCGATTCGCGCGTGCGCCCAGTCGTCCGACCAGAAATCGAGGCTGTACGTGCCGGCCTTCAGGCAGGCAATGTGGAACGCGCCGTCTGCGCCGGTAACGCCCGAGGCAACCTCCTCCGGCAGGCCCGACCCGCCCCGGCGGGAGACGATGACCCGGACCCCTCCGGCCGGCTCCCCCTTCGCGCCGGCTGCGGCGCCCGCGATGGTGCTGCCTTTCCGGATTTCGAAGTGGATTCGCTCGACACTCCGCGAGCCGCGTATGCCGACGGCTTTGTGGAACTCGGCTGGCTCGAACTCGGGATGCCTGATTTTCACGTCGTAGTCCGCGTCCGGCAGCACGGTCACCTCGAAGCCGCCGTCTTCGTCGGTCGTGGACTCGCGGACGTACCGGGGGTGCAGCGAGTGGAAACACAGGGCGCTGAAGGCGACCCTTGCACCGCTCACGGGATTTCCCGCCTCGTCGAGCACCCGGCCCCTGGCAGCCGCTCCCCGGCCCAGCACAATCACGAGGCCGTCCAACCACTGTCCCGGCTTCAACTCGATATTTTCCGCGGCGCCGGGCGCGTAGCCGTCCTTGCACGCGTAGATGTAAGTCTGGCCGGGCCGTATCTTCTCTAGCAGAAACGCTCCGTCCGGCCCGGTCCGCACCGTCGCGTCGGGCACTTCGGCGACAGTCTCCTTCCCCGTGAGACCGGCGATAACCTTGACTCCTCCCACCCCACGTCCGTCCGCATCTATCACCTCGCCTGATATCCTCGCCGCATGCACGAGCGAGACTGTAAGCTTTATCCTTCCCGAATCGAACCTGACGGGTTCAACGTGGTCCGCATATTCATCCGCGGTCACCCGGAGCGCGTAATAGCCGCTTTTCACCCCGCCGCACGTGAAAAGACCGGGCAGGCCCGATTCCTCCAGCTCGTAAAGGACTGCCGAGGTGAGTCGGTCAACAAGTGCCGCCTTCGCACCCGCGACCGGCTCCGAGGTTTGCGCGTCGGTGACCTCCGCTGCAATGGAGCCCTCGCGGCTCAGTACGAAGTCGAGCCTGTGCTCGCCCCTCTTGTCTACCAGGACGGACTTCGTCTCGCCCAGCAGGCCCGGCATCCCGGCGCTTGCGCTGATGCGTCCCTTCGAGCCGAGGTGAACGGAATATTCACCGTCGTCGTCCGCCGTCGTGCGCATCCTGGCGCCGCCGGGGATGGACACTTCGACGAAAGCCCCCCGGGCGGGGTTATCACCCTCGATTGTGACCCGGCCTTTCAGGACAGCCTCGAACGGCTCCGCGGCCTCCCTGAGATAGAGCCTGCCCGAGTCCGATATGGCGCGCAGTCTCGCGCGGCTGTGGGTATGGCCGTTGCGGGCATGACCGGCCGGAGTATCATGCCCGCCTTCGTGCTCCGGGAACACGAGCAGGAAAGCCAGCGCCAGAACGAAGACAATCCCGAGAATAACGAGCCTTGCCGTCACAGTCCAACGCCGCATCAGTTGTCGTTCACTTCACAGGTTACGGTGGGGCATGGTTCGCTGCTGCGCGCGGTCCACGCCGCCGGCACCGAGGAGGTCGAGCCGACGTGCGGCGCGACCCAGTCCGGGTACCTCGTCATGAACGATTCCCAGCACGACATCGGGCAGGTGTTGGTATGGTTGTAATCGTCGCACCAGCGGCTGTAGTAGTTGGGCCCCATGATGCAGTTACAGGAGCCGTCGTAGCTGTATTCCTCGTAAGGCGTGTGCTGCATTCGCGCGTGCGTCCACTCGTGTGCCAGCGTCATAGTGTAGAAAAGACCGCCGACGCTGATATAGTCGTAATACGTATCGTAGCTGCCGTATGCGCTGGCGCTTATGTGGTCGTCTTCGAGACGGCCCTGGGGAACGAAAATCAGGTAATCCCCGGCTGAGAACGAATGAACGTTATCGTCGATCGTGAACTTCTGGACGCATATCTGCCCACCGGACATTTCCCAGATGTAAGCCACCCAGTTCTTGAGGCGGTCGCCCAGCTCCTGAAGCCTCGAAGCGTTCGTGTTGTCGTAAACCGCGACGCTTATGTTCGAAAAGCCCACGACGTAAGAGGGCAGCGAGCCGCCCGAGCCGACGGTTATATAGTCGTTCTTGGTCTCCGTGTCGTCGCCTTCGTCCGCGCTTATCATGAGGCTCACCGTGTAGAAGCCGTCGCTCGTGTACTCGTGGGATGGGTTCTGTTCCGTCGAGGTCCCCCCGTCGCCGAAATTCCACTGCCACGTGTTAATGGTCCCCCTGGACTGGTCGGTGAACTGCACGGTGAGTGGATTGTCACCGGTTCTCGGCGTGCCGGTGAAGGCGGCGAGCACCGCCGGAGGGGGAATATAAGAGCTTTTTCTTTTCTTGCTGCAGCCGGCGGGAGCGATTCCGGCTAAAAGCACCAGAGCCAAACAGACAGCATACTTTTTCATGCCATGCCCTGCCTTCTTGAAACGATGTGGCGCCCTCTTTTATAAGCACGCGAAAAGGGGAATAATTTCGAAAAAAAATTGCGCTTGTCTGAAATTTTTTGCGCGGCGCTCGGGGGCTGCATTAGTAGCTGGAGTAGTGAAGTTCGAGCTGTTCGGCGCGGGAGAGGTGCGCCGGGGTAATCAGTAGCCTGTCGAGCGGGACGCGCCCGCCCTCGAGTTCCTCGATGTCGGCCCTGTAAGGCTCCCAGTTAAGCGCCCCGAGCGCGACGAGTTCCCCCAGCTTCTCGCCGGTCGCCATCTTGTAGCCCTTGTAGATAAGCTCGGAGCAGTAGATGCTTTCGTCATCCATGTCGTAGCGTGTGTCGTAGGGCCTGCCTGTGAAGACGCGGCAGGCCTCGATGAACACGGGAATGTGCTCTCTCTTTTCTTTCCTGAGCCTGTATGCCGCAAAGACGCAATCCCTGCCGCGCGCGACCCAGTCGTAGAGCGGAGTCTCGCGCGCGCCGCCGCTTATGGCTTCGAGAACCGCCAGCCCGCCGTCCCCGGTCTTCACTACAATCCCGCAGTGCGAAAATGGCGACCTCGTAACCCCTTCTATCACCTTGCAGTGTTGCCCGAAAAGCGTCTGGAAAAGGATGTCGCCCTCGCGGACACGGGCTCTCGCTATTTCCGCGTTGACATCGACGTACCTGCACCCGGCTGCCGCGAGGCCGCAGGCGATGATGCAGACCGCCACCGCTCTCGATAAGCGGTATTTCAATCCTGCGCCCCCTCGCGGGTCACCGTCAGGCTGCCGAACTGCTGCTGCTTGCCGCTGCCATAGTAGAAGCTGCCTTCGAGCGTGTCGCCCGAGAGCACGAGGCGTGCCGAGCCGCGCTGTATGTTGAACGCATCTTTCGCGCCCGGCTTGGGCTCGTTGAGGTATTCGTAGGAAAGCACGGGGCCTTCCGGCTGCTGGGTGAGGATGGAGGCTATCAGGCTCTGCGCCTTCGTGGTTTCGGTCTCGAAGATTACGGAGATTCTCGTCCAGGTCTGGTTTATCGTGACTGTCGCGTCCTGCACCTTGCCAAGCCAGCGCGAGGCGAGTGTTATCTTGCCCTTCCACCTGCCTGAGAGGTCGGGTGTTTTCACGAGCCTCACCGCGTGCAGGAACCCGGCCCGCCAGACGACCTTGCCGAAGAGCATGTAGAGCACGCCGTAGAGGCCCATGATGGTTATAGGGTTCCACCACCAGTAGAACGAGCCCAGCGTCACGTGCAGGAGCCACACGACGCCGATTACCGCCACGGCGAGGAGCGAGAAGATTCTCTCCCGCTCGCTCGAATCAGTCGCGTAAGGATGCATCGCAATCACCGAGTGTTTGTAGACGCAGCCGGGGCGACCGCGTCATTTGAGTCCCTGGTCAACCTTCCAGCCGCCGCCTTCCTTCACTACCCTCACAGGGCTCTCCGCATCCAGAGCCGCATGGTACACCGTAACGGTCGCGACCGAGCCCTGTCGGCTGATATCCCGAATCTCGAAGTCGGCGGCCATCTCGCACAGCGCGCTCAGCGTGGGATTCGACTCCACCTGGTTGAAGGCGAAGACCATCTTTTCTCTGTCCGACATGCCAGCCATCTCCGGCGCATCGCCGGAGGCGTTCAGTTGCCTTATCAGCTTGTCTATCGAGTTCCGGCTCACCGCGTCGTAAAGCGCCGACCCGTCCTTCGCCTGCAGGGCATCCCTGAAGTCCCTCACGGCATCCTCGGGCGAAGAGGCCCCGCCCCCGCCGCGCGTGGCGACCACGGCGATGATTATAATGACGACCGCGACCCCGCCGATGCCCAGGAAGAGCGGCATCTTGCTGCCGCCGCTTTTCGACCGCCCGTAACGTCCGTAGCTGCCCCTGCCATAGCGGTCATCCTCGTCATCCCGGGACGGGCGCCTCGCGTAACTGGACCGCGCCGGCCTGCCTGTGCGCGACCTCGGGCTCCTGCTCCTGCCGCCGTCCCTGCTTGTCCCTCGCGGGCGCGGCGCCCCGGGCCGCCGACCCGGTCGTCTTCTCGGATAAGGCATCATCACGCTCCGCTGAATATCTCAGTTGCCATAATATTGCAACGGGTGTATCTTTTCAAGTCCCGCATGCAGTTTTGTGCGCAATCCGGCGGCTGCAACCTACTTGTACTTCCTGTTGAGCAGCTTGACTACTTTGTCCGTGAGGTCGATGCCCTGGTTGTGATAGAGGACCGAGTTGCGACTGACGTAGCCTATGAGCTGGTTCCAGTTGGGGTCGCCCGCGGGCCTTTCCTCTTTCTTGATGATTATCGTGTACCCGTTGGCCCTGCCGTAGTCTCTTATGACCTCCTCCACGTTGCCGAGAAGCGCGTCCCCGTGCTTCTTCGCAAGGCCCACGAGCTCCTGCTGCCCGGTCTGATACAGCGCGGCGCGCTGGATTTTCATGTTCTCGGCTTCAATCAGTATCTCAGTGTATTTCTTGCTCCATTTCTCGAAGTTTTTCAGTTCTTCCTGCTTCTTCTCGATATCTTTGAGCTTCGAGTCGAGCTGCCGGGCCAGCTTGACGCTCTCCGCCGTAATCTCGGCATCGAGGCGCTGCCATTTCTGGAAATCCTTCGATACTTTTTCCAGATTGACCACGCCTATCTTCGTCTCCTGCGCAGCCTGCGAGTAAAGCGTGCTTGTCAGCCCGAAAACGACGAGCATTACCGCGACCGAAAACCCGAATAATACCGCAATCCGCCTCATCCAACACCTCCATCAAATGCAGACCTGTAATGACTCAGCCTATTCTCCCGGGAACTTCGATATCTTCCAGTGCCCTTCTTCCTTCACAAGCTCCACAGTCCCGGGTCCTTCTATTTCATCGTGACGGAGCGTCACCCACGCCCTGTCGCCCTCTATCGTGCAGGCAGTCGTCCTGATTCCGCTGAATTTCTCGAACATGCCCTTCGCTTCTGGAAGACTCTTGGTCTTCTTGAATGCTAAGATGAAGAAATCTCTGGGCTTGAGGCTATTTACTTTCTTCGGCTGTATTCCGAGTTCAGCACACGCTTTCTTTTGCAGGTCCGCGGGCAGTTCCTTTAACTGCCAGAGCTGCGCCTCGAATTCGGCCCTCTTTCCCCTGCTCATCACGTCGTAGTATGCGCCCGCATCGCCTTTTTCGACCGCAGCGATATAGGCGTTGACTACCTTTTCCGGCTCGAGCACTTCCCTGTTCATCGTCAGCGCGACAATCACGCACACAATCACAAGGATGCCGACTCCGCCGAAGATTATAAGAGGAGTGAAGTTCTTCGCCTTCCTGACCTTGCGCCCGTAAAGAGGCGAATGCTCCGGCCCCTTGGGCACTTTCGGCAGGCTGCCCCCACCGGGGAGACCAGGCACCGCGCCCGGGACGCCGGGCGTAGCGGGCATGTCGCTGCTCATGCCTTTAGGAACGTGGCTTTCGGGCGTGCCGCGCGTGCTGCCGCCCGCGAAGCTGCCGAAGCCTTTGCCTTTCTTCTTGCCTGAAAACCGCATTCCGCCCTCCCGGGAGATGTGATTACGATGCCGACACCGCCGGTATGATAGCCCTGCGGGAGAGTAGAATACAGCACAAAACAGGATTGCCGCGTATGCGACCACTTCGGAGAACGCTCTTTGCCGGTCATCGCAGGCGAGGCGTCTATATTCGATAATTGTACAATTATCGAATATAGAATTCTCCGAGCCTCTGGTTTGGCGTCAAGAGCCTCCGGTGCGCCAGCGGGACGCCCGCCTATTCCGTCGAGGGCGAGGCGGCCAGAATCGTCTTGTAGACGCCGCTTCGCGAGCACGCGTCGAAGACCCACTGCACCATCTCGTACTTCGCGCCGCGGTCGCACCGCACGAGAACCCTCAGATTGTGCGCCCTGACCTGCGGGTGCCGCGGGTCAACATCCACGCCCGACCTTATGGCTTCCTTGCGGATGAGTTCGGCGAGCTTCTCCCTGTCGTACGTCCTGCCCATGATTCGCACGTGCCCGCTGCGGGCGTCATCCTTTTTGATGTTCACGGTGAGCATCGGCCCGGGCACGGTGCCGCTATCGGCCTGGTCCGCGTAGGGCAGCGAGATGGATTCGAGGTTCAGCGAGGACATCTCCGAAACAATCATGAAAAATACCAGCAGCAGGAAAGTGCAGTCAATCATCGGGGTCATGTTCATCTTGAGCCCCTGGTCAGAGGGGTCAAGCTCCTTCCTCCTCTTTTTCATAACGCCAACCTCCTGTCTGTCCCGCACCTCCACCATAAGAATAATAGGATGCGCGAGCGCGCGGATGCAACTTCGGCCAAGGTCGTCTTGACAGGCTGAGAGGCGCGCTGTATGCTGCCGATGGCATGACATATGAAGCGATAATAAAGAGGCTCAAGGAACTCTCCGACCCGAAGGCGGTTGAAGGCATGGCACGCTACGGCATCACGCCCGCGCACGCCTACGGCGTGAAAATCCCGCATCTCAGGAAGATTGCGAAGGAAGCCGGCAGGAACCATGCGCTGGCCCTGAAGCTCTGGGCAAAAGACACGCGCGAGACGCGGATTCTGGCTGCAATGACCGACGAGCCGGACAAGGTCACCGAAAGGCAGATGGAGCGATGGGTCGGCAAGTTCGACTACTGGGAAATCTGCGACCAGGTCATTATGAACCTGTTCGACAGGACGCCCTTGACGTGGAAGAAAGCATCCGAATGGCCCGAACGGGAGGAGGAGTTCGTGAGGCGGGCCGGGTTCTCGCTCATCGCCCGCCTCGCGTGGACTGACAAAAAGGCGACCGACAAGGATTTTGACAAGTTCTTCCCTCTTATCAGGAAGCACTCCGTCGATGGCCGCGACATGGTGAAAAAAGCCGTCAACTGGGCGCTGCGGCAAATCGGCAAGCGAAACCCCGCGCTCAACAGGAAGGCTGTCGCGCTGGCGAAGGAAATAGCGAAGCTCGACTCGAAAGCCGCGAAGTGGGTCGCCTCCGACGCCCTGCGCGAACTCCAGAGCGACGCAATCCAGAAACGGCTCTAAGTAAACAGGTTCTTCCTTATTTCCAGTAAATAATCCGCAGAATGTTCTTGATTTATTTGATTTTTATCTTGACTTTATCAATATACATATTAATATACTTAAGGCAGGAGGTGAAAAATGAAAGGGTTTAGTGGCAATTGTCCGACGTGCGGGCGGCAGATGGTGGTGACTGAGTATCACTGCCCGGAGTGCATGGTTGAGGTGAGGGGGAAGTTCGAGGCGGGTGGCCTGGGCGGCCTTGACAGCGGGCAGATAGACTTCGTAATGACTTTTCTGCGCTGCAGGGGCAACATAAAGGAGGTCGAACGCGAGTTGGGTATTTCCTACCCCACCGTCCGCAACAGGCTCGACGCGGTGATACGGGCGCTCGGCATGACGCCGACGGCGGACATCGAGGCGGCGGAGCAGCGAGCCGACGTGCTCGACAGGCTGGAAAAGGGCGAGATAGACGCCGAGACTGCAGCAAAGATGCTTTCGGGGAAACGGGTGAAGTGATGAAAGAGGCTGTCGGCAAGGCGCTGGACAAACTCGAAGCAGGCAAATGGAGCGCTCGCAAGGCGCTTTCCGCAATCGAAACCGGCTGGCAAAAGCCTGCCGGCAAGCGCGCGTCATGGCTGAAGGTGAAGATAATCGAGGATGGAAAGAAGAAGTTCTCGTTCCGGCTGCCGCTTGGGGCGGTGTCTCTCGTGCTGGCTGCGGCCAACCCGCTCGCGAAGTGGGCGCTGCGCTACGTCGCAAGGAAGCACGGCGACCTCCACCTGCCGGTTGAGAGGCTCAACCTGCGCCAGATGCTGACCGTGCTGAGAAGCTGCGGGCCCATGACGATAGCCGACATAAAAGAAGGCGATACGGAAATTCTCATAGTGTTGACTTAGGAGGTGCGAGGTGTCCGAAGAGAGGATGCGCATATTGAAGATGCTCGAGGAGGGCAAGATAAGCGCGGACGACGCCGCGAAGCTTCTGTCCGCAGTCGAGAGCGGGCCGAAGTCGAAGGGCACACCGGGCGGCGTGCCCGGCGCGGTCCGCAAGGTGCTGCACGTCGAGATTCAGGGCGAAGGCGAGGAGAAGCCGAGGGTGAACGTCAACGTGCCGCTGGAGCTTATCAGGGTCGCCATGAGCCTCATCCCCAAGGATGCGAGGGTCAAAATGGAGGCCAAAGGCATAGACCTCGACAATATCACGCGGATGATAGAGGACGGCGTCGAGGGAAAGATTGTCGAGGTCGAGCACGAGAAGAAGAACGGCAAGGAGCGGATTGTAGTCGAGATAGAGTAAGAAGGAGGGAAGATGCGTGCTTTTGATTTTGCTGTTATCGCTCTTATCGTGCTTCTCGGGATTTGGTGCCTTGTGCTGCAGGTGCGCTCACCTGTTCAGCCGCAGGCGCAACAGCCGCAGGCCGCCAGCTCAGGCGCCCTCGAAGGCCGCGTGGAACGGCTCGAAAGCTCACTGAAGGCTGTCGAAGACAGACAGGCGCAGGCCGAGAACAGTGCCGCCGAACTCGCGCGCGCTTCGGAGCAGCCGGAAAAGCAAAAGGCGGGCGAGAGGGCTCCCGCCCTGTCGAAGGAAGATGTCGAGCGCATGATAGAGGCCGGGGTGAAAAAGTTTATTGCAACCCCGCACCGCGAAGCTTTCGGCCCTTCGCATGAGGCCATGGAAGCGCTTGCCGGGAAGCCGGACGAGCGACTCGACGGGTGGGTCAGAGACACGGTGACCGCGCTCGGGTTGCAGACGCAGGATGAGGGCATTCTGAAGGAGATTATTCAGGAACGCAACAGAAAGCTGGCCGAGGAGCTGCTCCGCGACCCCGACACGCCGATGGAAGCGAAGTTCATGAAGGTCTTCACGGGCGACTTCTTCAAGAAGGTCAACGACGAGATGTACGACTCGCTGGGCCGCTATTACAAGGACGAGACGCTGGCCGAATTCAGGAAGCGCTACGGCCAGAACCCGCCGCCGCTCGTCCTGCCCTCGCCTGAGGACGGCGGCGTGACAGTCATCCACGCCTCGCCCGGAAGGCTCAAAGTCAACAAGTCGGTCTCCAGTCCACCGAAAGAGGAAGCTCCGCCGCAGGGGCATTAGCGTTAAAATGCTTTTGCAGCGGTATTGATTTGTTTCCGGAGGCCCGGCGCGTTATCCTTGCGCGTGCGTAATTGACTGCTGAGGAAAGCAACCTTGGAAGACGCGCAGGGAAATCCGCAGATGGAGGATTTCAGCGAGGCTCAGCCACGTCCCGAATTCACCAGCGGCAGCCTCTCCGGACAGGTCATAAGGCTTGCCCTGCCTTCCATGCTCGCCATGATGTTCCACTCCGCCTACAGCATCTTCGACATGATATGGCTGGGCAGGCTCTCCAAGGAAGCAATCACTGCAGTAACGATTTACTGGATGTTCTACATGCTGCTGTCGCTGTTCAACCAGATGGTAGCGCTGGGCTCGTTCTCGCTGATGGCACGAAGTTACGGCGCGAAAGACTACGAGCAGACAAGCGACATAATCGGCCAGACAATCACGTTCAAGATGTTCTTCGCCGTGCCCGCCGCCGTGCTGGGATATTTCCTTGCTTACGATGCATTCATAATGTACGGCGCGCTCCCGGAAGTGGCGATTCTGGGCAGCATCTACGCGCGAATACTTCTTGTTGGCCTTCCCTTATACTTCGCGGGCTGGACACTCAATACGGGCTTTCGCAGCATAGGCGATGTCAAGAAGCCTCTGATTCTTGCGGCAATAGCGATGACCATGAACATCGTGCTCGACCCCATCTTCATCTTCACCTTCGGCTGGGGCGTGGCGGGCGCAGCGTTTGCCTCGCTTATCTCGCAGGTTACCTTCTTCGTGATAGGCCTGAACGTCTTCTTCACCGGGAAGACCTACGTCGGCCTCTCGCTCAGGCACCTCATAAAGCCGCGACTCTACTGGATAAAGAAGTTCGTCGTAATCGGCCTGCCTGCGGTCGTGGGCGATGCGTGCCGGTTCAGCGCGCAGTTCGTCATGGGCTGGGTGGTGCTCGCGTTCGGAACCGCGACGATGGCGGCGTTCGGCGTGGGCGCGCGAATCGCCGACCTCGGCTTCATACCACTCTTCGGCCTGCACACGGCAATAAGCACGCTCGTCGGGCAGAACCTCGGCGCGGGAAAGCCCGACCGCGCTGAACAGACGACGCTCTGGGGCACTTTCGCGACGCTCGGCGTGATGTCCGTCCTGGCGGGCACGGCCTACGCTTTCGCGCCGCAGCTTATCATGATATTCAACAGCGAGCCGGAAGTGGTACTCGTCGGCGCCAGGCTGCTGCGATTCGGCGCGTTCGTAATCATGTTCGTCAGCGTGACCTCGGGTCTGGGCAGCGCCTTCTGGGGCTCCGGCGACACCGTCCCGCTTGCTATAGTGCAGGCTGTCGCGCTCTGGGGCGTGCAGATACCGCTCGTTTTCATTTTCGTGAAGTATTTGAAAACAAGCGTGTCCTTCGTCTGGCTGAGCATCCTTATCGCCGAGTTCACCGGCTGCCTGATGATGATAATCCTGTTCTCCCGCGGCCGCTGGAAGCACAAGAAGGTTTAACGCGGCGGTCATGCGGAGATTCCTTGACGCAGAATGATGTTTCTCGTAGTCTGTCGTGCAGACAACGGGACTGCAGGCGGGAGGGATCTTTTCGTGGAAATAGTGGTCGCAATAGCGCTGCGCGTCGTCATAAACGGGCTGCTGCTGTGGCTGGCAATCATGATAGCCGATGCGGGAAACAGCAGAAACAAGTCCCTCCCGGCGATAGGATGGTCGTTCGTCATAATAGGAGCCTTATTCTGGCCTTTCATCGGTCTCGTAGTCGGGCTTGTGGTGCTGATGATGGTCCTTATGAATTACTACAACATAGGTTTCCTCAGGTCCATACTCGTTATCATCGTGCTGTTTTTCCTGCAGCTCGGACTGGCGGTCGCTCTCGCGCATCTGGGGCTGACGGAGGCGCCCGCGTAGCTTATGTCCCGGCAACTGTTTATTTTGAAAATGAAGCTGTTGGTCTTGACTGCAGGCTGCGCCCATCCTATATTTGCTAAGCGGACACACCAAAGGGGGAGACGAGAATGACAGCAAACTGCGTCGAAGGCAACATCCTCAAGCAGGCACTTCAAATGGAACAGGAGAACCGCGAGTTCTACCTGAACGCCGCCAGGAAAGTCGAGAACAAGCTCGGCAGGGAGATGCTCGAATCAATCGCGAAGGACGAGGAGGGGCACCACACGCGCCTGCTGCAGCTTCAGGAGGGCGCGACCGAAACGGCGCTGGGCGAGTGCAGGGCCGAGTTCGACGACGCGGGCGTGAGGGTGCGCGCTCTCTTCAGGCAATACGGCGGCCAGGCGGCCGAGGAGGTCGCAGCCGACACCGACGACCTCGAAGCCCTCAACATAGCAATGGAAATGGAACGCAAAGGCTACAACCTCTACAAGGAAGCAGCCTCGAAGGCAAGCGACCCGAGCGCCGGGAAGGTGTTCGTCTTTCTCGCGGGCGAGGAGCAGAAGCACTTCGAGGTGCTGCAGAACATGCACCGCTACCTCTCAGACCCGAAGACCTGGTTCCTCGAACAGGAACAGGGCCTGCTCGACGGCGCTTAGCTGCCGGTCCGCATCTTCGAAGGCTTCTGCGAGCGCACGAATTCCAGCAGGTCGCGGTAAATCCTGCGGAAGCCGAAGAACTTCATCTCGCGCACGGCCTTCTCCGGCTCCCAGCCCTGCACCCTTATCCGGTACAGCGCCGCCATCGCCCCCGTCCGGTCCTTGCCGTGCCTGCAATGGAAAAACACCGGCAGCCTGTCCGGGTCGGTAACAATTCCGAGGAACTCATCGACGATTTCCCGCGGCGGAGGGTCAAAGGCGCTGAACGGCATCTGGATGTACTCTATGCCGGGGTCCCGCGCAAGCTCTTCGTGCTCGTCGTGAGTGCGGAAGTCGATTATTGTCCTGACGCCCAATTTTTTCAGGGTCCGCAGGCCTTCCGCGTCGGGCGCGCGGCCGCGCCACACCTGCTGCGTGAGCCTGCCGAAGTTGGCGACGCCCGGAAGGTTTTCCTTAAGCGCGAAGTCGGGGGCCGGCTCGACCCTCGGGTACATGAGCGCAAGCACCACGGTCGCCACCGCCGCGGCTGCGACGAATATCCACAGGCTGAGCTTCTTCACGACTCCTCCCTGTCTCTGAATGCAAAATATCGGTAATTTCGGAAAAAGTGCTAAAGTTGCGTGACGGCACGAATTTTGTCCTTATCGGGTCAGTTTTACGCGCCGATATTTAGACTGAGGCGGCAGAAGACCGCCGGGGCAAGGTTTTTGTGAGAGGGGGCCTGCCATGACTACACAACGGCGCAGCGAAGTACTCACCCATATCGAAGAACTCAAGGAAAGGCTCGAGCACTGGAAAAGGCTGCCAATGCTCAATACCGTTCGCGACATCGGCGCCCGGGCAATCCGCAAGGAGCTTACGCGCATCTCGCGCGAGCTGATGCTCGACGACGTCCGTCACATGAGATACTAAGTCAAAGAGCGGGCGATTCCCGGCCCTAACCGGCCGGGGACCACGCTTTTTTCCGCGAACCAACCGCCGCACGTCCGGGAAATCCCGTTATCCCGGACGGCGCTTTTTTTTCCTGGAGCCCCGTGCCTCGATGGGCATCTTTTTCGCGGCAGCCCCGCGGAACTGCCGCTTTATCTGCTCGGGCGTCAGCCTGATTCTCGCAAGCCCGGGGTTCGTGCCCGGTCTGACCTTCAGCACAAGCATCGAAGGCCCCCTGCTCTGCAGCATCCTGCGCGCGGCCCGGCGAAGCTGGCTGCGGTTCCTCGCAACGCTCGCGCTGCGGTAGCCAGCGGCTTTCGCTACTTTCGCGAGGTCAACTGCTCCGGTGGACGTAGGCTGCCCGCCCGTCGTGTTGTAGACTTCGTTGTCCAGAACGACGTGAATGAAGTTGGCGGGCCTGAGTTCGCCGACCGCGGCCAAAATCCCGAGGTTCATGACAAGGTTGCCATCCCCGTCGAGGGCGACGACCGTGCGTTCCGGCTTCGAAAGCGCGATTCCGAGGGCAATCGAGGAGGCCTGGCCCATAGAGCCGAGCATGTAGAAGTTGTCCTCCCTGTGGCCGGCGGCGTACAGCTCGCGCGAGATGGACCCGTTGGCCGAGACGACAAGCTCTCCCGGCCCGAGAAGCTCGCGCAAAGTCCCGACCGCCCGGCTCATTCTCATTCCAGCACGCCCTTTCGCACAAGCAGCGCCGCGGGCCCCCTGCTCATCCTCGATGTGAACGATGCGACCTTCAGATGCTTGGCAACCGTGTTTTTACTAGGCGTAAACACCGGCACGTCGAAGGACTTGAGCAGTTCTTTCGTGGCCCCGCCGACCGACAGGTGCTCCTCGAAATCCTCGCCTTTGTACCCGCGCCAGGTGACCAGCATGAGCAGTGGTATCCGGTATAGCTGCACGAGCGACGAAACGACATCCATGCAGTTTGCCAGCCCGTTGTTCTGCATTAGCACGGCAGGGGTTTTTCCCGCGAGGTACGCCCCTGCCGCGATTCCAACGGCCGCCGCCTCGGATGGTGCCCCCACGTACTTGACCGGTGACTCGGCGCGAAGCGCCTCGATAACCCCCTTGAGCCACGTGCAGGGGACGCCCGCGACGAAGTCGTATCCCCTCGCTCCGAGTGCAGCCGCGAATTCCCTTCCGTCCAGTGCCTGCTCCTCCTTTTCCGTGCCCGGGTGCCATTATAACCGACTGCGGCTTCTTTTCAATCCCCGCCCCGAACGGCATACGGACGAAGATGCCCCTTATGTCGGTCTCGACATATCTTCTGGCTGTAAAAGTACTTGCGTAAATTAATTTTCTGTTTTTACCCGATGACATCTTTACATTATGGACTTATATACTCATAATTATCTTTCTTCTGGAGATGCAAGAATTTTCTCACAAGGTTCCTTGTACTGCATGAAAGGAGGGGTGCATGAAGATCACCCGCAGGGAGTTCCTGACCCTGGCAGGGACGACCGCTGCAGGCCTGATGATTTCGGGCTGTGGCGGGCCGGCCATCAAGGATGTCAGGGACAAAGCTCGCACCATGAAAGTGGCCTACGCGAAGCAGATTCTGACAATCTGCCCATACTGCGGCGTGGGCTGCGGCGCCATAGTGGTGCGCAGGGAAAAAGGCGGCAAGGTCCTGAGTGTCGAGGGTGACCCCGACCATCCGGTCAACGAGGGTTCGCTCTGCTCGAAGGGCAGCGCGCTCTACCAGCTTCACTTCACTCATGACGGCAAGGTCAATCCGAACCGCATGACGAAGGTGCTCTACCGCGCGCCGAAATCCGGCGAATGGCAGGAGAAATCCTGGGACTGGGCAATCAGCGAAATCGCCAAGAGGATTAAGAAGACCCGCGACGCCGGATTCGTGGAGAAGGACAGCAAGGGCAGAATGCTCAACCGCTGCGAGTCACTGGCGAACCTCGGCGGCGCGGCGCTCGATAGCGAGGAGTGCTACCTGCTCTCCAAGCTTGCCCGCGCGCTGGGCATCGTCTACCTCGAGCACCAGGCCCGTATATGACACAGCTCCACCGTAGCGGCTCTGGCAGAGTCGTTCGGCAGGGGCGCCATGACCAACCACTGGTGCGACATCGGCAATTCGGACTGCGTGCTGATTATCGGCTCCAACGCGGCGGAGAACCACCCGGTTTCCTTCAAGTGGGTCCTGCGCGCGATGGACAAGGGCGCGAAGCTCATTTCGGTTGACCCGAGGTTCACAAGGACCTCCTCGAAGGCCGACATCTACGCGCCACTGCGTTCGGGAACAGACATCGCGTTCGTCGGCGGCATGATTAAGTACATCCTTGACAATAACATGTACCACAAGGACTACGTCGTCAACTACACGAACGCGTCGTTCCTTATCGACCCCGGCTTCAAGTTCGACGTCAACACCGGCATGTTCTCCGGGTACGACCCGGCGAGCAAGAGCTACAAGGACAAGTCAACCTGGAAGTACCAGGTTGACGCCAACGGCGTCCCGAAGAAGGACCCGACGCTGCAGGACCCGCAGTGCGTGTTCCAGCTTCTCAAGAAGCACTTCGAGCGCTACGACCCCGACATGGTCTGCAAGGTGACCGGCACGCCCAGGGACGTCTACGACGAGGTCTGCAAGACCTACGCGGCGACGGGCCAGGCCGGCAAGTCCGCCACCATAATGTATGCCATGGGCACGACGCAGCACACCCACGGCACGCAGAACATTCGCTCGTACGCGATTATGCAGCTTCTGCTGGGCAATATCGGCGTGGCTGGCGGCGGCATCAACGCGCTGCGCGGCGAGTCCAACGTACAGGGCTCGACCGACCACTGCCTGCTGTTCCACATACTGCCCGGCTACCTCGGCGTCCCCAACGTCAACGACACTTCGGTGGAAGTCTACTGCAAGAACAGGGGCTACTACCCGAATACGAAAGACCCGAAGAGCGCCGACTGGTGGTCGAACGGCAGCAAGTACATTGTCAGCCTCCTGAAGGCCTTCTACGGCGACAAGGCGACGAAGCAGAACGACTTCTGCTTCAACCACCTGCCGAAGGCGGATGGGAACTACTCGCACATTTCCCTCTTCGAGGCGATGTACCAGGGCACCATCAAGGGATTCATGCTCTGGGGACAGAACCCGGCGGTCGGCGGCCCGAACGCCATGAGGGAGCGCGCGGCTCTCGCCAAGCTCGACTGGATGGTCGCGGTTGACCTCTGGGAGACCGAGACGTCCGCGTTCTGGAAGGGCCCCGGCGTGGACCCGAAGACCATCGACACGGAAGTCTTCTTCCTGCCGGCGGCGGCCTCTTACGAGAAGGAAGGCTCGATAGTCAACTCCGGCCGCTGGGCGCAGTGGCGCTACAAGGCCGTTGACCCGCCCGGCGACGCCATGGAAGACCTCTGGATGCTCGACAGGCTCGCCAGGGAACTGAAGAAGCTCTATGCAAAGGGCGGCACGTGCCCGAAGCCCATCACGGACATGATGTGGAACTACGGCGAGCATGCGGACCCACACATAGTGGCAAAGGAAATCAACGGCTACTACATGAGCGGACCCGACAAGGGCAAGCAGGTCGTGAGTTTCGCCAAGCTCGCAGATGACGGCTCGACATGCTCGGGCAACTGGCTGTACTGCAACTCGTACACCGGCCCGAACAAGAGCGACAACAAGATGGCCCGGCGCAGCAAGGAAGGCAACACGGCCATCAACATATATCCGAACTGGGCGTGGTGCTGGCCCGTCAACCGCCGGATTATCTACAACCGCGCTTCGGTAGACCTCAACGGCAAGCCGTGGGATGCCGAGCACGCGGTAATCGAGTGGAAGGACGGCAAGTGGGTGGGCGACGTGCCCGACGGCGGGTGGCCCCCGATGGCCGTTGACCCGGCGAAGACCAAGTACCCCTTTATCATGAAGCCGGAAGGCCACGCGCGCCTGTTCGGCGCAGGACGCGCCGACGGGCCGTTCCCAGAACACTACGAGCCGATGGAAAGCCCGCTCGCGGCGAACCCGTTCAGCGGCTCGCTGAACACGCCGGCCGTGCACGTTTACGACGAGAAGTGCCCCGGCGGAGTCTGCTCGCCCAACGTATTCGCAAAGGCGGGCGGCAGCTTCCCCATCGTGTGCACGACTTACCGCGTGACCGAGCACTGGCAGGCAGGAATGATGACCAGGAACCTGCCGTGGCTGAACGAACTCATGCCCGAGCCCTTCGTCGAAATGAGCGAAGAACTCGCGGCGGCAAAGGGCGTCGGCAACGGCGACACGGTCAAGGTCATCACCATCCGCGGCACGGTGAAGCTCAAGGCGGCCGTGACAAAGCGGTTCAAGCCGTTCAAGATAAACGGCAGCCTGGTTCACCAGGTCGGCGTCATCTGGCACTGGGGATACTGCGGCGGCTCCAAGGGCGCGTCGGCGAACCTGCTGACACCGCACGTCGGAGACGTCAACACGCGCATCCCCGAGTTCAAGGCTTTCCTGTGCGAAATTGAGAAGGCTTAAGCAGCCGAGGAGGAATAAATGGCCAAAATGGCTGTTCTGGTGGATGTTTCACGCTGCACAGGCTGCAGGGGGTGCCAGGTCGCGTGCAAGCAGTGGAACAAGAATCCCGCAACCGAGACGTGCTTCGTCGGCACCTATGAGAACCCGGCGGACCTTGAATGGAACACGTTCACGCGCGTGACATTCAACGAACTCGAGGCGGACGGGAAGATGGCATGGCTTTTCGCCAAGATACAGTGCAGGCACTGCGAGGAGCCGGACTGCATCGCCAACTGCCCGGTCAAGGGCGCCATCGTCAAGCATGACAACGGCGCCGTGGTCGTTGACCCGGACAAGTGCGTCGGCGGCAAGGACGGCAAGTGCGACTTCGAGTGCCAGATGTGCCAGTACGCCGTGCCCCGCTTCTTGCAGGTCGCGCCCAAGATGATGAAGAAGTGTACTTTCTGCGTTGACCGGCAGGCGGAAGGCAAGGCGCCCGCGTGCGTGAGCGCGTGCCTCTCCGAGACTCTCGTTTACGGCAAGAGAGAAGACATCCTTGCCAAGGGCAAGGCGAGGCTTGCGGAGCTGCAAGCGACCCATCCGGACGCGCAGCTTCTCGACGCGGACAGCGTGAGCTGGATTTACCTGCTTCCGTACAGCGACGACAAGTACAGGCTGGTGAAGGAGTAGCAGTCCCGGCGGCCCTTCGCGGCCACCGGCGCGATGCTCGCATCCGGCCCTGGAAAACCAGAAGGGCGGCTCCTTGGAGCCGCCCTTCTTTCTTTTCTTCCGTTCGCGCGAGAAGAACCTACTCCCCGTCGCCGGTTCCGTCCCTCCCTTTCTCCGCCGCCGGTCTCGGCGAGAGCACGAGGTACATGTCCTCCTTCTGCTTCGCCGCGCCCGCTACGAGCGTGTTGGGGAACGACCCGACGATTATGTACTGCCCCGGAGTGACCTCGAAGGCGTGCTTCAGTCCGACCTGGTAGACGCGCGGAATCTCGACTTGTCCCCCCTCGGTCTGCACCACGCGCGGCTCGCCCGCAATCATCGACACGGTCGCCTCGACGCTCAGGCTGACCTTCTCCGCGCCGGCTCTCGGGACTACCGCGAGCTTGATGCCCTGGAACACGGTGTCGGTAACGGGCTCGCTGTCGCCGCCGCCCGCCGGCTTGCGGAAACCGCTGACGTAGGTCATCGACGAGCCGAGAAACCCCGAGCCCCTCTTGCCGGACTCGAGGTTCATGTCGGGGAAGCTTCCCACCGCGTCGCGTCCCGAGAGCGCGGCCGCCGAAAGGACCTCCTTGCCCTTCTTCTCGTCCACGGCCGCCCAGACGAAAGGAATGCCCTCGCTCTCGGTGGGCCTGACCGTCCGGAAGGGGATTCCCAGCTTGGCCACCTCCTCTGTGCGCAGCGTCACGGCCGCCGCCATCACGCTGAACGCCGCGCCCTCATCACCGGGCCGGGTCTCGCCGAGAATCGCGCGGTTCACTTTTTCGAGCAGGGCCTTCACCGCCGCGCTCCCGCCCTTCCGCGCAATGTGTTTCTCGAGAAGTTCTTTCGCCTCGGGCAGCCTTCCGGCGCTTACCAGGTCGCCCGCCGCATCGAGCACCTCGTCGCCCGGCTCGCGCTCCGCCTCGGGAGCGCCGAAAACCCCGCCGAGCCGCTCCTTCACCTTCACTGCAAGCTCCCGCCGCTCATCCAGAAGCGCCGCCAGAACGTGCAGCTCCGCCGGGTACAGCCTCAACAGGCACTCATACTGCAGCTTGCCCGCCTTTTCGAGCAAGTCCCGCGCCTCGCCGCCGAGGAACGCGTCATCAACCCAGCGCGCCCTCTCCAGCATGTTCTCGACCGCGGCAAGGACGGCGTGGTAGCTGCCTTCCTTCCTCGCCGCCTCCGCAGCTTTGAAAGCCGCCTGAAGCTCCCCGAGCAGTCGTTTCCCCGGGTCCTCCGGCTTCCTGAACAGTGTCCCGGCCCTGCGGCCGAGAATGAACTCCGTGCTCTCGATGTAGCTCTTAACGAGCCCGTCGCCGGGGTCCAGGCTCTGCGAGGCCTGGAAATCGCGCAGCGCGCGCTCGTAATCCAGCGACCTGTATGCCGCCAATCCCGTTTTCAGGAACGCCGAAGCGAAGCAGAGTTTCGCAACAGTCCGGGCCTCGCCGCCGACAAGCGCCTCATCCACCGCGCCCGCCAGTCTCCCGCCTGCATCCGGTGCGTTGCTGCCGGCTTCCTTTTTCAGACGGTCAAGACCCGTATCCAGCGCCACAAGCGCGGACTTGAGCTGCATCGCCCTTGCCTTGAGCCGGTTGGTCCATTCCTTCAGGTCTTCCTCGCCCGGGCCGATGGACAGCAGCGCAAGCTTCGCGAGCCTCACGACCGCTTCCTGTTCAGGAAACCCGTCCACGACCCTGCGGTAAGAATTCCTGGCGAGGTCTTTTCTGCCGAGCTTCCTGTAGCAGTTGCCTATCCGAAGAGTCGCGCGGGCTGCGAGCGAAGGGTCGCCCGGGTCCTGCATGGCCTGCTTGTAAAGACCGATTGCCTTGCTCAGGTCGCCCAGGACCGACTCGCTGTAAATTCCCTCGGTAAGCGCCCTGCCGGCATCCTGGGCCGCCGACAGCGCGGGAATCAGCACAATAAGCGCTGTAACCGAGAGTTTCACCGCCCGGGACATTTCGCCTGCGCCCCCGCTCTTAGTGCAGGATATTGAAAAGAACCAGCTTCACGAAGCGAATCGTATCGGAGACGACCTTTATCTTGCTCCTGTGGTGGTTCGAGTAGATGGACTCGACATCCACCTCGCGCAGCCTCAGCCCGCCGCGCGCGGCCTTGATAATAAGCTCCGACTCCCAGTCGAAGCGGCATGTGCGAAAATCCAGCCTCCGGACCTTCCCGACGCGCATCGCCTTGAAGCCCGACTGCGTGTCAAGCACGCGCCGCTTCGCGATAAGGCTCAGGACCGCTGACATGAACCTGTTCGTAAGCAGCCTGTCGGCCGGCATGCCGTCGGGCTTGTTCATGCGGCATCCGATGACGATGTCCGCGCCCCGCTCCAGCGTGTCCAGAAGCCTCGGTATCTCGCCCGGGTTGTGCTGGCCGTCGCCGTCGAGCGTGACCGCGACTTCGTAGTCGCCCTCCTCGGCCCATCTCAGGCCGGTCGAGATTGCGCAGCCCTTGCCGCGGTTGCGCTCGTGCCTGACGACCGCCGCGCCTGCGGCCCGTGCCTCCGCGGCAGTGTCGTCGTCCGAGCCGTCATCCACCACGAGCACCTCGGTCGCGTACTCCAGCGTCCGCCTGACCACCTCGCCAATCCGCGCGCCCTCGCGGTACGCCGGTATTATAGCAAGGCATCTCCCGTTGGCGCCGTCGTCACTCATGGCCGTGCACCAGCGACTCCCCGTTGATAGCAATGTCCTTGAGTTCCAGTTCCACCGTGTCGATTCCCCGCCAGGAATTGATGCCGGGCACGTAGGCTATCGAAACCTCTTCGGTCCCGTCCAGCCTGTCCAGCGCGCCCGCCATGCCGAAACCGACCGCGCGAAAGACAATGTTGCCCGTGCGCACCTGCATGGAAAGGTGCTTGCCGTCCCGTCCGATGGCGTGCGGCCTGCCCGCCACGAACGCGTTCTCGCTCACGAACAGCGGCGACCGGTTGCCCTCGCCGTACGGCCGCAGCCGCCCCAGCTCGCGCACCGCGCCCACCGTCAGCATCTCCAGCCCCACGTGCAGGTCCGCGTCGAGGCGGTAGTCAAACGCATCCTCCGGTATGCTCTTTTCGGCCACGCTCGCAATCTCCGCGCGGAACGCGTCGATGTCCGCGCGCCCTATCTCGAACCCCGCCGCGAGCGCGTGCCCGCCGAAGCCTATCAGCCGCCCGCTGCAGTTCTGCAGCAGGTCGTAGAGGTGTACGCCCGCGACGCTGCGCGCCGAGCCCTTGCCCGTCTCGCCATCCATCGCAATCAGGACGACCGGCCTGCGCAGCCTGTCCGCGAGCCTTGCCGCCACGATGCCCGTCACGCCCGGGTGCCAGCCCTCCTCCGCCAGAAGCACCAGCTTCTCGCTGCCGCTGCCCGCGGCTTCGAGGTGCTCGAGCGCTCGCGCGAGGATTTCTCCCTCGACCTTCTGCCTGTGGCGGTTCTCGCGGTCGAGCTCGGCGGCTATCTCTTCCCCCTCGCGCGTCGAGCCCGTCGTCAGCAGGTCCATCCCTAGGTGCGCCCGGCCCATGCGCCCGGCCGCGTTTATCCGCGGCGCCAGGCGGAACGCAATATGGTTCGTGCGCAGCCTCTGTCCCGCAAGGCCCGTCGCCTCCAGCAGTGCGCGAAGGCCCGGGTTCGTCGTCGCCTCGAGCGCCTTGAGCCCGAACTTCACGAACACCCTGTTCTCATCCACCAGCGGCACCACGTCCGCGACCGTCCCGAGCGCTACAAGCGCCATCGCATCCAGCAGGAACGTCCGGAACTCGCTGGAAACCTTCTTCGTGGGCGAGAAGCTCTGGGCTATCGCCCACGCCAGCTTGAATGCCACCCCAACGCCCGCGAGGTCGCGGAAAGGATAGTTGCAGTCGACCCGCTTCGCATCTACGACTGCGACTGCGGGCGGCGTCTCGCTGCCCGGCTCGTGGTGGTCCGTCACCACCACGTCGATTCCCAGCCCGTTGGCGAGGCTGACTTCCTCGAAGCTCGTTATGCCGCAGTCCACCGTGATGAGCAGCTTCACGCCCTCGTCCGCGGCGCGCCTGATGCGCTCCGGGCGCATTCCGTAGCCCTCGGTCAGCCTGTCCGGGATGTGGTAGTCGGCGTCCGCGTGGACCATGCGAAGCAGCGAATACAGCAGCGCGGTCGATGAGATGCCGTCCACGTCGTAGTCGCCGTAGATTAGAATCTTCTCGCGCTTCATTACGGCCTGGAGAATGCGCCGCGAGGCCTTTTCCATGTCCCTGAAGAGGAATGGGTCGTGCATGTTGTCCAGGCGCGGGGTGAGGAACGCCCGGGCGCGGTCAACGTCGTCGAAGCCTCGCGCAACGAGTATTGATGAAAGCGGCTCTGAAATGGAAAGCTTGCGCGCTAAGTCTCGTGACAGTCCGGGGTCGCTTTCACGGATTACCCACCGGTCCTCCATCCACTCCCTCTGTGTGTATTCTCTTACTCATTTGATGGGAGTATACCCCGACCACCTCACCCCCGCAACCTATTTCCCACAAAGAGGAATAATCGCGTGTGCTTAGGCCTCGTAGCCCAGTGCCTGTTCGAAGTCGGCGATAATGTCAGCAGGGTCTTCGAACCCGACGGAGACCCGAATCATGCCTTCGGTGACGCCGGCCTGCTCGAGCACCTCGGCTGAAAGTCCATAGTGCGACGAGAGCACGGGGATGCACCAGCCAGTCTCGGGCGTGCCCAGCGTCGTCAGGCTCCTTGCCAGTCTGAGCCTTTCGGCGACGACCCTCGCCCGCGCGAGCCCCCCCTCGACCTCGAACGTGACCACGCCCCCGCCTCCCGCGAACACGCGCGCGTTCGCCCTGTCGGGATGGGTCGGCAGGCCGGGGTACCAGACCGCCGCCACACCGGGCAGTTCCTCCAGCCGCCCGGCCAGCAGGTAAGCGTTCTCGTTGTGTCGTTCCATGCGCAGGTTCAGCGTCCGCAAACCCCTTGAAAGCAGGAACGCCTCGAACGGACCGGCGTTCGTGCCCAAGTAGCGCATCGTAAGGTTCACCCGCGAAATAATTTCCTTCGCGGCACAGGCTGCACCAATTATCAGGTCGCAGTGCCCGGAGAGGAACTTCGAGCCGCTGCAGACCTCGACATCCACGCCATGCTCCAGCGTGCGCAGGTTGTAAGGCGTCGCGAACGTGTTGTCGCATACCGACGTGACGCCCGCTTTTTTACACACGGCTGCAATGGCCTCGATGTCGGGCATGCGGAGCGTCGGGTTGGACATCGACTCGAAGTAGAAAACCTTCGCCCCGGAGAGCTTTTTTTCAAGGTTCGCAATGTCCTTGAAGCCTATAAGCTCGACCTCGATTCCCATCCGCGGCAGGACCTTCGTCACGAGCGAGACTGTCCCGCCGTAGAGGTGGCGAAGCGCCACAAGCTTCTCGCCCGAGCCGAAAAGCGTCAGAAGCACGGACGAAATCGCGCCCATGCCGGAGGAGAAGAGCAGCGCCGACTCGCAGCCCGCAATCGCCGCGAGCCTGTCCTGCGCCTCAGTCACGGTCGGGTTGCCCCAGCGCGAGTAGATGTAGCCCTTGTCCTGGTCCGCGAGGAATTCCTCGAGTTGCGCGACCGACTCGAACTCGTAGGCCGTCGTCGCATACACCGGCGTGACGGCAGGTTCGCGCAGCACGAACGGCGGCCCGCCCCCCTGCTGCGCCGCCGTGCCCGAGCCGGGCGATGCCTGGACTTTAAGCGCCCTGCGAAGCAGGCCGGCAGTTTCCTCGAGTGCTGCGGCGTGCAGCTTCCCGAACGCATCGACGCGGCCCGCAAGCGCCTCGACCTTCACGCCGGTGGGCAGCTCCACGCTCAGCCGGGACTTCGCGTCTTTCGGCGCTTCGCCAACCTCGACTTCCACGCCGCCCGGCAGCACGGCCCGCAGGCACTCGAACTCCGGCGCGCGCTCCCGAAGCGCCTCAAGCGCGCCGCGTATCTTACTTTTCGCATCCCTGCCCTGCCTGACTGCGTACTCAATGGATTTGAACAGTCTCATTCCATGTCTCCTTCACAATTGCCGCCATCCTCTATAACGCATTCCAGCGCGCTTTTCAACAGCCCCCGACGTAGATGTTGCACGGCACACGAAGAAAGGCTATAATTCGCGCTTCGGGATACCGTAGTTTGACGGCGGAGCTGCATGTCAATGAAACAAGGCGACTGTCCTCACTGTGAAGGCGAAAAGGGAGAGGGAGTCTCCGTGTGCAGGTACTGTGGCCGCATTCTGCGGGAGCTGCCCGAATCCTCTCCTTTCAGGCTGTCTGACCTCATTGTCGAGGACATACCCGACGTAAAGGACATCGTCGTCTCCGGCAGGTACGAGATTCAGGAGGAAATCGGCCGGGGCGGGATGGGCATCGTCTTTCTCGCGAGAGACAGGGAACTGGATACGAGCGTGGCTGTGAAGTTCCTGCCGCCGGCGCTGGCACGCAGCGACGAGGCACTGGACACGCTTTATTCCGAGGCGAAGCTGGCCATGTCGCTCTCGCACCCCAATATAGTCAGGCTGCACACGCTCGAGGTCTCCGGCAGGTCGAAGTTTCTCGTAATGGAGTACGTTGACGGCCCCTCGCTTCTGGATCTTATCGAGGAGAAGGGGACGATTCCGCTGGAACAGACCTTCAAGTACGCCTCAGACGCCTGCGCTGCCCTCGACTACGCCCATTCTGAAGGCGTCGTCCACAAAGACATTAAACCGGGCAACTTCCTCATCAACTTGAAGGACGTCCTGAAGCTGACGGACTTCGGGATAGCCCAGAGAATCCGCAGGGCGGTCGGACGGGCGGAGAGCAGGATTATCATCGGGACGCCCATGTACATGTCGCCGGAGCACCTCATGGGCCGCGAGGTGGACCACCGCGGCGACATCTACTCGCTCGGCGCCGTCATATACGAGATGCTCTTCGGCCTCCCGCCGTTCTCTACGGGCGACATCGAGGCCAAGGTCGTCCTGGAGGACCCCAAGCCCATCTCCCATATCCCAGAGTACGCCAACTACGCCATCTTGAAGGCACTCCGGAAGAACCCGGACGACCGGTGGCAGTCCGCGGCCGCGTTTCGCGAGGGACTGCTGAACGGGGCCGAGGAAACGCAGGTGACGGCCGCTTCGACGCTGGCCTGGCCGCAGCACGTCGCGGCGGCCCCATCCGGGGATGCGCGCAAAGTGCTCGCCGTGGATGACGAAAAGGACATAAGGGAGCTTGTCGCGCTCATGCTGGCCACGCACGGGTACGATGTGGATACGGCGTTGGACGGGATAGATGCGCTCGAAAAGGCCGGGAGCGAAGATTACGACCTGATAGTGATGGACATCATGATGCCGGTAATGGACGGAATCCAGGCGCTCGTCAGGCTGCGAAACGCGGGCCGGGAGACGCCCGTGCTCATGCTCACCGCCCTGAGCGACCAGAAGCACATGCTGGAAAGCTACCGCTCGGGCGCGGACTATTACATGGTCAAGCCATTCACCAAGAAGAAGCTCATCGCGGCCGCGCGGTATCTCATGGGCGACTTCACCGACGCCGAGCGTCCGGAAATCGAGAAGATGCTCTGAGGCTGTCCGCAGTTCCACCGAATCGCAGTGCGAATCGGCCCGGAGAATTTGCTTGCGGCACGGCGGCACGCGACATACGATAATCATTGACGAAAGAAACGGGGATGGATTTCCCCTAAACCGCCCGCTGGCAGGCTGACGGCTCTTGTCGTTCGGTGTGTGCGCGGCGGGAGTTTTGTTTTACCTTTTTTCGGACCGAACCGGAAAAGAGGCAACACATGAAACTATTCGACCTGCTGCGTCCGGAGTGCGTCGTACCCGGGCTCGACCTCACCGACAAGGATGCGGCCTTGCACGCGGTCGCGCAGGCGGCCGCGAAATCGCCCGTCCTCAAGGATGTTGGCGAAAGCCTTATTCTGGAAGGCCTCAAACAGCGCGAGGAACTCGGCTCGACCGGCTTCGGGAACGGCATAGCCATCCCGCACTGCCGGCTGGAGGAAGTCCAGGATTTCGTCGTGGGCGTCCTGACGGTGCCGGACGGCGTGGATTTCGAGGCCATGGATGAGAAGAAAGTCAACCTCATAGCCTTCATCGTGGCACCCGCGAGGGAGACGACCGAGCACCTGCGGGTCCTGTCGGCCATCTCGCACGTGCTCAACATTCCCGGCGCCGTGAAGGAAATTATCGCTGCCCGGACGCCCAACGCGCTGCAGGAGACGTTCCTGCGCCACGCGCGCGACGACGTGGATACCAAGGGCCACGCCGGCAAGCACCTCATCCACGTCTTCGTCCAGGACGAGGAGCTTTTCCGCAGTCTCCTGAACGAGTTCACGAGCATGGAGTCAAGTTCCATCGCCGTGGTCGAGAGCAGGAACACGAGGGAATACCTGGCGAAGATACCGCTTTTCGCGGGCCTGCTCAGCGACAGGCACGCCGGCTTCAGCCGCACAATCGTCGCTGCGGTGGACAAGACGATGACCAACGAGACCATCCGGCGCATCGAAAGCATAACCGGCAGCCTCGACGACCGCGCGAACGTCATGGTGACGATACAGGAAGTGTTCTACACCGCCGGTTCACTGGAAGCCTGACATTGAAGAACGCATCTGAATGAATGGTGATATATCGGTACTGGTGATTATCGGCATGGCGACCATAGGCGGTCTCTATGCCGGCAAGCTCGCCCGCCTGCTTCGCCTGCCCTCGATTATTGGCTACATGACTCTGGGCGTTCTGCTCGGCGTGTCTGCATTTGACTGGCTCGACGAGGGCTCGCTCGAGCACATGTCGTTCATCACGGAAATCGCGCTGGGGTTCGTCGCGTTCAGCATCGGTTCGGAACTCAGCATCTCTTCGCTGAGGCGGCAGGGCTTTGGGATAATCTCGATTATCCTCGGCGAATCATTCGCGGCCTTTCTCGTGGTCTTCGGCGCACTTTACCTGCTAACCGGCGACCTGCCACTCGCGCTCATCTTCGGCGCCGTCGCCCCGGCAAGCGCACCCGCCGGTACGGTCGCCGTAATCCAGGAACTGAAGTCGAGGGGCAGCCTGACCCGGGCTCTCTACGCCATCGTCGGTTTCGACGACGGATTGGCGATTCTCATCTTCGGCTTCGCCGACGCAATCGCAAGAAGCATCCTCGAACACAAGGCGACGGGCAGTTCACAGAGCGTGCTGCCGATGATGCTCGTGCCCGCCAAGGAGATAGCGCTGAGCCTGTTTACAGGCGCCGCCGTTGGGTTCGTCTTCTGCCAGATAGTCCGCCGTCTCAGGGGCAGCAGCGAAATCTTCATCGTGGTCTTCGGCTCGATTCTCATCACCACCGGCCTGTCGGTGACCTACGACCTCTCGCTCATTCTCGCCAACATGATGGTCGGGTTCGTGCTGGTGAATACGCGCCGCGAAGAGCTTGTGCGCAGGGTCATGGCGCCCGTGCTGCAGTTTATGCCGCTTTTATTCATACTCTTCTTCTGCCTGGCCGGCGCGCACCTCGAACTCGGCGCCCTGCCGAACCTGGGTCTGATTGGAATTGTCTACATTCTCGGGCGCTCGCTCGGCAAGTTCATCGGGGTCGGCGTCGGCACGAGGATCGCAAGCGTCGAAGAGAAGATAAGGAAATACGTGGCGCTTGGCATACTCTCGCAGGCGGGTGTGGCCATCGGCCTTGCGTTGATAGTCCAGCAGCAGTTCAGCCACATAGGCACGACCCGCGCGGCCGCGCTTGGCGCTGCCGTCATAACGACAATCACCGCGACTTGCATCATCTTCGAGATAATCGGGCCCATCCTGACCAAGGTGGCTCTCGTGAAAGCGGGCGAAGTACCAGGAAGTGCCGGCGATGCTCAGAATCCCACCGAAGACGCTTAGCGGGAACCGGCCCCGGCTGGAGGGATATGAAGATGGCCGAAAAGCTCATTGGCGACGTGAAGGTCCGGGACATCCACAGGATGATTGTCGAGGATGCCGCCACCATAGGCCTGGACTCCTCGATTGATGAACTTCTCGCGAGGATTGTCGAGGACCCGCGCACGCGCCACGTCTACGTCGTGGACCAGAAGAACCGCCTCGTCGGCTCCGTCAGGCTCAACTCGGTGCTCAAGCACCTTTTTCCCATGGTCACGGCCGCTCCACCGGGCAAAGGAGGCATGCTCTCGCTGCTGTCGAGCATCTCGGCCGAGAAGGTCAAGGACCTCATGAACGCCAGACCCTCCTTCGTACGCGAGGATGCCACCGCCGCAGAGGCGGTCCAGATGATGGCGGACGAGCAGGTGAACGAGCTGCCCGTGGTCAACGACCGGGACGAGGTGATGGGGGAAATCAACTTCCTCGAAATAATCGCGGCCTACCTCAAGCAGGCGAAGTGACACGCGGCACGCACCGGATTTCGAGGTTACCGGCCCGAGCGGTAGTATATCTCAGCGCTCACACCGGCCTCCCCGCGCCATGCCACGTGCACAACGCCGTCCGGGCCGATGGCCATGGTCGGATACGACGACTCGGTCGTGCGCGATTTGGTCAGGTCGAACTTCACCATCCATAACATGGTCTCTGCCATAGAGACTCTCTACTCTGAGACAATCAGAGTCTCAGATACCCGACGGCGCGCTACCTGCTGAAGCTCGATATCCACGCAGGCCGGTCAGGCGGGTCATATGACACCTTGTTCCACCACTGCCCGTCCGTCAGCCTGTCCGAAGCGGGGTGCTTGAACTCGTAGTAGCTGAACACGGGCCCCACGCCTACCTGGATGTCGCCTGTGGGAAGCATGAACGCGACGACTATCCAGTCAACGCGCCCGACCCCTTCCTCGAGGCACAGCCCCATGCCGGCCTCGGTATGGACATCCGCCACCAGTATGGTCGAGACGGCGTCGTCGTCATCTATCATGGTGTCTTCGACAGTCGCGGCGAACTCGTTTATGTAGGTGTAGTCCTCCGGGTCGAGAATCTCGTTTTCCAGCTCGCGAACCGAGATGCTCAGGAGCCGGTCGAGAACGTCTATGAGCCTGTCGAGCTTGATACGCGTCTCCGCGTCGAGGATGCGGAAGTAGGCGAGTCCCTTTTTCGTCATGAGGCAGAGGTTTTTCAGCCGCGCGTAGAAGTCGGGATTCGGCTCGACATAGCCGGCGTTGACCGGCGGAGGAGGAGGCGGCGGGCCCGGGCCCAGCCCGATCGAGGTCTGCTTCGCGTAGAGAATCGTGTCGTGGCGCAGCTCGGTCCATGAGGCGAGCGCAGTCTGAAGCTGCTTGTCCGTCCAGGCGCCCGTTTGCATGAAGGTCGGATAGCCCGTCCCGTGCTCCTTGAGAAGCGGCTTGAGCGAGTAGAGCCAGCCGAAATAGAGGTTCTGATTCCAGGCGGCCTCGTCCATCGGGGCGATTTCCGCGCGCAGGTCGGCGACTATGTCGTCGTAGGTCTTGACGGCGCCGCCATCCATAATCTCATAGTCCGCATCGCCCTCGAGGTGGAGAATCTGCGAGGCGCGGTCCGAGCCTAGCACGTTCATCACGTCCAGCCCCCTGGGAAAAACGCGCATGTCGCCCCCCCAGGTGAATGGCTCCCCTGCGCCCGTGTATGTCAGGCCGAGCAGGTTCTGGAACCAGTAGCTGTCCGGCACGAATCGCTGACCCATGAACCGCATGCCCTGCGTCTCCGCCAGGACGGCGTCGATGTCCTGCTTCGTGCAGCCGGGGGGAAGCGTTACGCCGCCCGTGCCGCCGTAGATTTCCGGCCTGCGCATCTGCGCAAGCTCGGCGCGGATGGCCTGGAAGTTGTCTTTCTCGTCGAGGGAGGCGAGCGCAAACGCCGCGCCGCAGACCTCTTCTATCGCAAGCCGGTATTCGTGCGGCGTCAGGTCGTCGGCCGCGCCGACGAAGAACGAAGTCACCGCGTACAGGCGCTCCCATATCCGCCTGACCGAACCGCCCGGTGTCAGCACTTCGTCCATCCTCGCGGCTATTATGCAGGCGGCCAGCGTCTGTATCCGCGCCGTCTGTTCATCGACCAAGCATCCGGGGCCGCCCTTGAGCAGCATTGTGAATCTGCCGTACCATATCATGGCTTTGAAGTACTTCTCGAGAGTCTCCGAGCGGGTGTAGTGACCGCGCGGCTTGAACTGCGAGTAGTCCTCCATGTAGCCGAAAACGGGACTCACCCCGAACCCGGAGTGCGCCTCTATCATGGCGATTTCCGTATTGACCTGCGTCTGGACTACCGGGGGAACGGCCGCATCCGGGTCCAGGCACTTCAGGCCGACCGCGAAGAAGGCTGCGGCCAGCTTCGCGGCCTCCCGCAGATCGCCCGACTCGGAGCCGTAGGTGTCCATCATGGCTGCCGTCATGGCGCTCGAGGAGGCGCGCAGGTCGTTGTAGAACGCCTGCTCCTCCACCGTGCACAGCGCGTAGTCGAAAATCGCATGGTAGAGATGCAGCACCGTGTCGGTCGTCACGAAGATGGGAAGTTCCAGCCTCTTGACAGTCTCGTAAGGCTCGGCGAAATTCTCCTCGATGCCTCCCAGCACGACAAAACCGTTCTGGCTCATGAGGACTTTCGCGTCAGGAGGGGTGAACCCGAAGAACTCCGCCTCGACCTGCAGCCAGTTGAGCGTGTCGGCCTCCAGGTCCAGCGGGAGAGAATAGCCCGGCACCTGCGCCGTGAACTGGGGCACTTCCACGTGCGAGAACGCCGAGAGGGCGGCGCGCGGAGACCCGTCGGGTGACAATCCGCTGGCAAGCGGAATTTCTCCTCCCTCTGAAGGAGACTCGTCCGTTACGTCAGTGCAGCCCGGAACGGCAGTCAGCACCAGCAGGACTGGAAAGATAAACAGACACAAACAACTTCCGCTTTTCATCTATCTCTCCCTGATTCTTCCGGCAGGAAGCAGCCCCGCCATTATCCTGTATGGACACGCCCCTCATTCTGTTAGACGCAACCAAGGGCGGTTAATTTGATGCCGTTTAACACAAAATTTCCGCCGGTCTGTCCCATGCTGTCTATGAGCAGAACGGCTCGTTATGAGTCAAAGAGAACGTGACTACCGTGCTTCTTTCCTTTATTCCCTTCCGGGTTCGCCCGGCAAACCGGTGTCCTTCTAAGTCCGCATGCTGGCTTGCCCCTTCGGGAGAGATGTCGAAATCCACGGTCAAATCCGTCGAACCGCGACTGTAATAGAAAGTCCGGCGCTCCGAATAATCCAGCTTGAAGCCCGCCGCCTGAAAATGGGACTTCAGCGTGTCCCGGAGGTCTTCCGGCTTTACTCCTTCAGCTACCAGATAGTATGCAAAACGTCCATCATGCCGTGAAGGGTCGTAAAATGCCGGCTTTTCGTCGGTAATCGGGACAAGACCTTCAGGAAGCCCGATTTCCGCAAGCAGTTTTTCTATCGTCTGCTTCTCTCTCATTTCGCAACTGCAATTTGCCGGGGGACTTGGGTGCCTATTTATCCTTGTTTCTCTCGTGCCATGCTGTCCACTCGTCGTAGTCAGTGCCGAAGTCCTGATTAGTCACGTCTTTCAACAGGTCCGCTACAGTCTCCCGGATAAACTCATCATCTTTCTGGAGAGCATCAATCAAGTAAAGCAACGGTTGCTTAACATATTGGCATATAGCTGCGCGGGTTCTTTGATACCCGTCCCTCGTTACTCGCTGCAGGCTACAGAATACTATCCAGCCGCGCCGCGGGCGGCGCGGCTGATTCGGGTTGACAAGGGCGAAGAAGGCCGTTAGAATTCCGTTTCGGGATGGGAAGTGTGGAGAAAATGAAGGAAGACGAGAAGAACCTCCTGTGGGAGCTTGTGAACAAGTTCTTCGTGGCGAAGAAGAGCTTCGAGGCGCAGAACGACAACTACGAGCGTCTGGTGAAGAACTACGCCAAGAAGAAGTCTGTTGACCGCAGGCGGCTCCAGCTCGACACGCGCGAGGTGGCGGGGCTGCTGGACTTCAAGTCCATCGAGGAGCTGAGGAACCACCACCTGCGGGAGCTGAAGCGGCTCTCGCACGAGATGTTCAGGACGGAAGAGATAACCGACCTGTTCGACAAGTACGTCTCGGACATCTACCACGAGATATCCATACTGAAGGAAGAGCATTACACAGTGCTCACGTACGCTCCCGCTTACGAGGAAGGCCAGCAAAGCGACCTCACGGAGCGGGACAAGATACTGCAGGAAGTCCACGAGTTTTTCCCGCGCAAGATGCTGCAGGTGGCAAGCCTGTTCCAGAAGGCGCAGTCGAGGCTCGAAGGGCTCCTCGCGGAGTACGGGCAGGACTGCGTGTTCATAAGGTCGATGTTCCTGTTCGGCGACAAGCTCCTCAAGGGCACGTACAAGAACGGCCTGGCGGACCTTTACGAGAAAGTGTACCCCGAGGGCGGGGCGACGGAAGGGTATATTACCGTCGCACACAGCTTCCACGAGTCGGGCTTCGACGAACAGGCCGAACAGGCGTTGAAGAAGGCGAAGGCGGCGCTGAAGAAGGCGTCGTGTTCCGAGAACGCGAAGAAAAAGTTGCGCGAGCAGATTAAGCAGCTTGCCAAAGATACCACGGTCGCGCAGGCGCAATAACCTCCGTGGAGGGACAGGAATGAAAGTAGCCGGAGTTCTGTTCATTCTGCTGCTCGTGCTCCTGGTCGTGCCGTGCCTGGCGCAGGAAGAGACACCCTCAACAGCCAAGTCCCAGAAGCGGGCCAGCGAGTCGGGCATGCAGTACGGGTCGATACTCATAGGACTTGTAATCATGGTGGTCCTGCCGACGGTGCTGCTTCTGCTCGTTTCGAGGATAGCAGGGCTCGGCGTGGAAGAGGTGGGCGTCGTCAAGTGCCTGTACACGAACATCATATTCTTCATCGTGGTCGCGCTGGTGTTCTACAACTTCTCCGAGGGACTCGAGAAGGGGCTCAACAACCCGACGGAGTTCTTCAAAAACAACATGATGTTGATAGGCCTCGGCATCGCATTCGCCACGTCGTTCCTGTTAATGTACTTCGTGCTGACGAGTACGCTTTTGCGGTCATTTATAGGAACGGTGATATACATAATCGGATTCTACGGCATAGCGATAATCGCGTACAGGCTGATTCTGGCGACGGGCGCGGAAAGCATGCTCAAGAAGGGGCTCGAAGGCACGGGCACAGGCTAAAAAAGGACGCGCCCGAAGGCGCGTCCCCGTTCGCAACACGGCGAGGCTTACTTAGCCGCCTCACTTGACCTCGAAATCAGCGTCAATGACCTCGCCTTCATCCGGTTTTCCCTGCTGCTGTTGTCCGCCGGGCGGTGGCTGCTGCGGCCCGGGGCCGGCCTGGCCCGCGGTTGCCTGGCGGTACATTTCTTCCGCGACCTTGTGGAACTTGTTCCATGTTTGCTGGAGGCTGTTAATCTCGGCCTCTATCTGCTCGGGCGTTCCCTCCTTTGCGAGCTGGTGCAGCTTCTCGACGTGGCCCATGACCTCCGTCTTGAGCGAGGCATCGACCTTGTCTCCGAGTTCGCCTATCTGCTTCTCCGTCTGGTAGGCGATGGAGTCGGCCTTGTTGCGGGCATCGATCTGCTCGCGCTGCTTCTTATCCTCGGATGCGTGGTCCTCGGCGTCCTTTCGCATCTTGTCTATTTCCGAATCGGAGAGGCCGGAGGAGCTGACTATCTTGATGGACTGTTCCTTGCCGGTGCCGAGGTCCCTTGCGGAGACGTTGAGTATGCCGTTGGCGTCTATGTCGAAGGCGACCTCGATCTGGGGCACGCCGCGCGGCGCAGGCGGTATGCCGGAGAGCTGGAACCTGCCGAGCGTGCGGTTGTATGCCGCCATCTCGCGCTCGCCCTGGAGCACGTGAATCTCGACGGAGGGCTGGTTGTCGCTGGCGGTGGTGAACGTCTCTTTCTTGCGCGTGGGTATGGTGGTGTTGCGCTCGATGAGCCTTGTCATGACGCCGCCGAGCGTCTCGATGCCCAGCGAGAGCGGCGTTACGTCGAGCAGCAGTACGTCCTTGACCTCGCCCGCGAGCACGCCTCCCTGGATGGCCGCGCCGACCGCGACGACCTCGTCCGGGTTGACGCTGCGGTTGGGCTCTTTGCCGAACATCTCCTTGACCACTTCCTGCACGCGTGGCACTCTCGTCATGCCGCCGACGAGCACGACCTCGTCCACGTCCGAGGGCTGGAGCTTGGCGTCCTGCAGCGCCTGGTTTACGGGGCCGCGCGTCCTGTCAACCAGGTGCGCGACCATCTCCTCGAACTTTGCGCGCGTTATCTTGAGCTGCAGGTGCTTCGGCCCGGACTGGTCCGCCGTGATAAACGGCAGGTTGATTTCGGTCTGCACCGAGGAGGAGAGTTCGCACTTGGCCTTCTCTGCAGCTTCCTTGAGGCGCTGCAGGGCCATGGGGTCGTTCTTGACGTCGATGCCCTGCTCTTTCTTGAACTCGGCCGCAATCCATTCGATGAGTACCTGGTCGAAGTCGTCGCCGCCGAGGTGGGTGTCTCCGCTCGTGGAGAGCACCTCGACCACGTTGTCGCCCACGTCGAGAATCGAGATGTCGAAGGTGCCGCCGCCGAGGTCGAACACGGCGATTTTCTGGTTTTTCTTCTTGTCCAGCCCGTAGGCGAGCGCGGCCGCGGTCGGCTCGTTGATAATGCGCTCGACCTGGAGCCCGGCGATTTTGCCCGCGTCCTTGGTCGCCTGGCGCTGGGAGTCGTTGAAGTATGCGGGCACGGTGATGACCGCCTTGCTCACCTCGGCGCCGAGATAGGTCTCCGCCGTTTTCTTGAGGTCCTGCAGAACCATGGCGGACACCTCGGGCGGCGTGTACTGCTTCCCGCGGACCTCGACCTTGACCAGTTCCTGCGGTCCGCCTACAATCTTGTACGGAACGAGCTTCTCCTCGGCATCGACTTCGCTGTGCCTGCGGCCCATGAAGCGCTTGATGGAAAAGACCGTGTTGTGCGGGTTGGTGATGGCCTGGCGCTTGGCAATCTGGCCCACCAGCCGCTGGCCGTCATCCGTGAAGCCGACCACGGACGGCGTGACGCGGTTGCCCTCGGCGTTGGTAATGACCGTGGCCTTGTCGCCCTCCATCACGGCGACGCACGAGTTGGTCGTCCCAAGGTCAATGCCTATGATTTTTCCAGTTGCAGCCATTGTCCTCTCCTAACTAAGTCTCCTGCCTTGATTTCCATAATGAGTCAACGGAGACTGTGCAAATGCTGTGCCGCCGAAGGGACTCCTCGATCCGTTAAGCCTTTCCCTGCATAACTTATGGTCAGTTTAGAAGTTATGACGAAAGCCAGACTGCGGTAAAATACCGTCTGGAATTCCGGGAACGCCATTTTGGCGTAACGGTCATTTCGGGGTGTGCCATATTGACGCCATCCCAGCGCGAGGGGAATTTAGGTTGTTTTTTCCGGACGTGCATGCTACCGGGGTCGTAATGAGAATGGAAGAGGAAAAGCCCCGGCAGGGCTGAAGTGAAACCCTCTTCTCCGAAGTCCGGCCTTTGGCGCTCGAAGGCCGGACTGATTATTAGCCTGCCGGTGCCTCTGCGTCCTGCAGGCCCGGTTTACTCTTCGGTCGAGTCCTGGATGACTACGGCATTTATTCTGGCGAGCGTGAGATCGTCAACGTTGGTGAATTCCAGGCCTATGTCGAAGAACTTGTCTTTCACAAGCTCTTCGACGCGCACGACCCGGGCGGTCAGGACCGCCTCTTCCGGCGAATCGGGCAGGTAGAATTTCACTTCCACGGTGCTGCCGGTCTCGAGCTTCTTGTCGGTCGTAACGAGGAGGCCGACCGCGCTGAGATTGCGCGAACAGGAGCGTTCCACCTCCCTGCGTTTCTTTGACGCGGGGTCCATGAACGTTATATCAACAGCCACTTCGCGGGGAAGCCTCTGATAGCGCCTTTTTTCCACTTCCGGAACCTCCATTACGACCTTCGTCAATATTAACCGTGGAGCAGCTTCCGGCACAGAGAAAAAATGAAATAGATGGCAGAAAAATATGTTCTGTGTGTCCTGAGCGCGTTCATGCTGCTAAACTGTATTCTATCGGGGAGGGCAGCCGACTGGAAGATATCGAACACGATGATATTGAAGACGCCGCGCAAGATGGAGAGAGTCCCGCGCCGGGACGTTCCGCCGTCGCCGCCACCGCCCTGCTTATATCCTTCCTGCTGCTGTATGCCGTCATGGTCTGCCTGTCCTTCGACAGGAAAATATCTCTGATAGACTTCGCCACAAGGCCTTTCGATGCGCAAATACTGCAGATGTTCGGCTGTCTCAAGGGTGATGCGCTGGCAAGCGGAGAAATCTGGCGCATTGTCACGGCGGCCTTCGTCCACCTGAACCTGATACACCTTGTCTTCAACTGCTTCTGCGTCTACAGCCTCGGCAAGGCGGTCGAGTCTTTCTACGGGGCGCGGCGAATGTTCATCCTGTACGTCGGATGCACGATAGCGGCCAATCTCACGACGGTCGCCGTGTCGTCTTCATCAAGCATACAGGTCGGCACACTCGGGGGGCTGTTCGGGCTCGACGGCGTACTGCTCGGATTCGCCCTGAGAAACCGGAGCGTCCTCCCGCCAAAGTCTTTCTACCGGATGATATTCGGCGCAATCTTCTGGCCCGTGTTCTGGGTCTTCCTGGCCCTGCTGGCATTTAAGGGAAAAGGAAATATCGAAGGCCTGCTTGCCGGATTCGGAGCAGGCGCGGTTCTCGGTCTCCTGTTCAGGGCGGTGAAGTTCAGGGAACAGCCTGCCGGTCCCAGGCCGGCGATGTTCGTCAGCATGCTTTTCTCCGCAGCGATTGCAGTGTGTCTCGTGAGCTGGATTGCACATTTCCGGGCGGAATTCGCCAATTTCGTGTCTTCCGACACCGCGGAGCCATTCGGCGATGAGACCCGGGAGCGAAGCCGCGAATTCCCCGGGCACGTCTCCGAAAAAGGCGGTTTCGAGATTCCCGTGCCGGAAGGGACGTCCGTCAGGGAAGAAGAGGGCAAGCTCGAAATCTGGACCAGGAACTGGGCAATCTGCATTGTCACGTGGCGCGATGCCGAGGGAATGGAAGACCCCTACGAGATTGCGTGGCAGGTGCGCTCGCATCTGAACCAAGAGGACTTCCATCCCGAGGGAGGGCTCACGTATCCGGAGATTGGACGGGAGCAGGCTGTGTATTTCGAGATGTCGCGTGACCAGCAGGGCCGCAGGACGCTTTATGCACAAGCGACATTGATTCACGCCGGGAGAGTGTATACAATAATCTTCCGGTATCTGGCAGATGACGATACCGCCCGGAATATGGCCGGAGGCATTCTGAAGGAGTTCCGGTTTATATCCCGGGAAGAAAAACAATAACAATTCGAGAGGGCGACAATGGCAGTACCTTTTCTCAATTTGCAGAAGCAGTACGAAATCCTGAAGCCCGAGATTGACGCCGCCATGGCCGATGTTGTGGGCAGCGCGAGATTCATTGGCGGCGCGCAGGTGACCCGGTTCGAGCAGGAGTTCGCATCCTACTGCGAGGCCGAAAACGCCGTCGCGTGCGCAAGCGGCACGGACGGGCTATACCTGTCGCTCAAAGGACTCGATATCGGCCCCGGCGATGAAGTTATCACCGTGCCGTGCACGTTCGTCGCGTCCGTGGGTGCAATCCGCATGGCGGGTGCGAAGCCTGTCCTCATCGATGTCAGAAACGAGACGCTCAATATCGACCCGGAGCTTCTGGAAGAGGCGGTGACGCCGCAGACTCGCGCGATAATGGTCGTGCATCTTTACGGCCAGCCGGCCGAGATGGACAGGGTCATGGAGATTGCCGGAGAGCATAACCTGCGCGTGATAGAGGATGCCTGCCAGGCGCACGGGGCGCGCTACCGGGGCAGGCGCGTCGGCGCCATCGGCGCGGCTGCGTCGTTCTCCTTCTATCCCACCAAGAATCTCGGCGCCTACGGCGACGGAGGGTGCATTACCACGGGCTCGAAGGAGCTGGCCGAAAAGATGCGCTCGCTGGCAAACCACGGCCGAAGCACGTGGACTCGCCACGACCTCGAAGGCATAAACAGCCGGCTCGACGCGCTCCAGGCGGCGGTCCTGAGAGTGAAGCTGCGCCACCTCGACGAATGGAACGAGAAGCGCCGCCGACTCGCAGCCCTTTATCTCGAAAAACTCAAGGATGTGCCGGAAGCGAAACCCGTTGAGATAGTCGAAGGAGCGGAACCCGTATACCACCTGTTCATTCTCAGACTGGAAAACCGCGAGAAAGTCACGGAGAAGCTCCAGGAGCGCGAGATAGGCTACGCGATTTACTATCCGACACCCGTGCACCTGCAGCCCGCGTACGCCGCACTCGGCTATCGCGAGGGGAGCTTCCCGGTTTCCGAACAGGCGACCCGCGAGGTGCTCGCCGTGCCGCTCCATCCCGAAATGGAAGAAAACCAGGTCGAAGAGGTCGTAAACGCGCTGAAGGAATCGCTCGCAGGTTAGAGGACGCTACTCCCTGACCACGGCCTTGCCTATCTCATCCGCCTTCTGAATGGCTATCTTCGTGGCGATAGGCCCGAGAATCTCGAATACTATCGTGGTCGCGGCCACCGTGTTTATCACGAGCACGGCAAGCTTCTGGCCCGCCTCGCCCAGGCCGGAAAATTCGCGCATCACAAGCAGGGCCAGCCCGATTGCCACGCCTGCCTGCGACAGGGTGCCCAAGCCCAGGTACTTGCGAATCACATCCGGCACGCTGCTCATCTTCGCTCCAACGTACGCGCCCAGCATCTTGCCCGCTATACGGGATATTACGTAGACTGCGCCTATCACGCCCATTGCAGCCAGCAGAACGATATTGAGATGAGCCCCCGCCAGAACGAAGAACAGGACGTAAACAGGGGATGAAACAGACTGCAGGGCGTCGTATGCGCGCTGGCCTGTTTTCCAGGAAAGGTTGACCGCGACCATCCCGAATATTAGGCTCGACAAAATGAGCGAAAGGTTCCAGTGATTGCTGAGCCCCGCGCAGACAAACACAAGAGCGACCGAGACAATCAGGACATCGTTCCTGCTGCGAAGCTTCCGCCCGATGAACGTCAGCGCCAGGCCGAGCGCAGCGCCCAGACCTATTCCGCCGACAATCTCAAGGCAGGCCCCTCCGATATGCTCGACAGCCTCCGCATCACCTGACCCGCCCAGCAGCATCCGCGCACCAGCAGCGGCGAAAGCGTAGATGACAATCGCCAGGCCATCGTCAAGGCCCACAATTGCCAGAATCGAGCTGGTAAGCGGACCCTTGGCCCTGTATTCCTGCAGCACCACCACCGTGCCCGCCGGCGCTGACGCAACTCCGACCGCTCCGAAGATGAGCGCCATCGGCCAGTCGCCCGCCAGCAGATACACGGCTATCGTCACAAGACCGAAAGTCAGGAACGACTGGTAGAGCATCACGACGACTATGCCCCTGCCCACCTTGCGGAGAATGTCGGACCTCAGCTCGCTGCCTATCGTAAACGCCACGAGCGCAAGAGCGATGTCGCTCACGATGCCCATGCTGTTAACGAGGTCCTTGTGGAAGACCGGCTCCAGGTCGAAGATTGAGTGGAGCGAAGGGCCGAGCGCGACTCCGGTTACGATATACCCTACCACCGCGGGAAGCCGGACACGGTTAGCGAGCTTGCCGACGAAGAAGGCAAGAGCGGTAGCAGCGCCTATGAGAAGAAGAGTCGTATCCGGCGGCCCAGCCATATATCCATAAGCCTTCCCCGCGGGAAAGCCCCCTGAGCCCGGCGTGCGGACGCCGGGCAATGTTGTACGTGCAGGATAACTCCGTAAATGCTAAGACGCCACAGGTGAAATTCAACAGAAAAATGCTTTCGTCGCCTTATCTATCCGCAATGACAATGCAGCCTCGTTGCATAGATGCAGGTCTGCCACGAAAGTTCCCGGCCGGCAGTGCAATCCCGCCCCGCATGCGTGCGCAGACTGGCACGGACCGGGTCCGGGATGGTATACTTAATAATGGAAAGGGTTTAGATGCGCTTAAAGCCGGTTATTTTTACAACAGCGGGCAGGAACTGTCGTATAAATTAGGGACAAGCTGCGTCTAAACCTATGGAAGGAAGGCCCCGAAGGATGGGAAGTCCGATATGACGCTGCTGCAATGCAAAAAGTGCAGCCATTTTACAGAACTCGAAGGCATCGCACCCGAGCCTCTCAAGTGCCCGAAGTGCGGCATGAAGCTCGACGTATCGGCCGACAGGGTGGAGCCGACAAGCGAGACCGTCGAGGTGGGGCCGGGCCAGTCCTCGCGCAAGTTTGAACAGGGCGGGATGCCGCGCCGGTCGGGACGCGGCGACATTTTCGGAAACTACAGAATCGTGGACGAGGTTTCCCGCGGGGCGATGGGCATTGTCTACCGCGCGGAGCAGATGAACCTCAACCGGATAGTCGCGCTCAAGCTGCTGATGGCGGGCGAGCGTGCAAGCCAGGACCAGATAGAGCGTTTCTACCGGGAGACACAGGCGGTCGCGAAACTGCGCCATCCCAACATCATACCCATATACGACATGGGAATAGTCGGCGACCGCCACTACTTCACGATGGAGTACGTGGAGGGCAAGTCGCTCGAAGAAGTGCTCGCGAAAGGCCCCGTTTCGCAGGAGCAGGCGCTCGACATAGTCGTGCAGGTCGGCAGGGCGCTCGCCCACGCGCACGAGCGCGGGATAATCCACCGCGATGTCAAACCCGGCAACATACTGACGGACAAGTCGGGGCACGTGTGCGTGACGGACTTCGGGCTCGCCAAGGAGATAAAGAAGGGGCGCAACGTCACCCGCTCCGGCGTCACCGTCGGAACGCCGCATTACATGTCGCCCGAGCAGGCATGCGGCGGCTCAGGAGTCGTTGACCAGCGGACCGACATCTACAGTCTCGGCGCCGTCCTCTACGAACTGCTGACGGGACGCCCGCCGTTCGACGGAGATACGCCTGTAGAAATCGTCCTTAACGTCATCCAGGAGGAGCCGTCCAACCCCAGGAAGCTCCGTCCGGGCATCCCTAAGGACCTCGAAACAATCTGCATGAAGGCGCTCGAAAAGGACCCCGCGCGGCGTTATGGGACTGTCGAAGAGCTGCTTGCCGATATCGAACGGTTCAGGGCCGGCGAGCCGATTGAAGCCAGGCCTTCCACTTTCGTTTACAGCGTCCGCAAGAAGATAAACAAGCACAGGGAACTGGCCATGGCCGTCTCGGCCGCGGTGATAGTGCTGTGCATAGTATTCATGCTGCTCGAACACAGGACTATTTCCGCAGAGCGGGAGCTTACGAGCCTGCGCGAGAAGGAACGCAGGACCGCGACCAAGCTCGAACACGAACTCCGGCGCAAGGAGATAGAGCAGGATGACCAGCGCGGCGAGTGGAGGGAGATTTTCAGCCGGCCCTTCGACGATTCCTCCATGGCGCACTGGATTCCCACGGGCGGCGATTGGAAACCCCTCGACAAGTACCTTATCGCCTCGGCCAAGGATTCCGCATCGCTCGAATTCATCGATAACCTCTGGGGAAACCTGAGAGTGCAGTTCTATTTCATGCTCGATGCTCCGCTCAAGGGGCACTTCGGTATCGCCGTCTCGTGCATGCAGGATTCCCTGCCCTCCGGCTACAGGTTCCTCTTCCTGCCCGGTAAGCTCGTTCTGCTGAAGGGCGACACCGTGAAAAAGGAAGTAAGTTTCGGCCTGCAGACTCTGCGCCAGTATAAAATCACGCTTATTCGACAGAGCGACGCGTTGTCTTTCAGCGTCAATGGCACGGAAGTGCTCCACTACATGGACCCGAAGCCTCTGACGGGCAAGAAATGCGCAAGGCTGCGCTTCCTGCTTTCGCAGGGGCGCATCTCCGTGGCGGAGGTCCTCATCGAGCAGGAGTCAATGCCCCTCAAGGGTTCCCCGCTGATTATGGCTGACAGGCTCTTCATGGAAGGTCTTTTCGAGCCGGCAATCGAGGTTTACAGGCGCGTCGCGGAAATGCCTCCGACTCCCGAAATGGCGGCCGAGGCGCTGTACAAGATGGGGCTGGGTTATATTAAGCTCGAAAACCTGCCATCCGCGGTGGAATGCTTCATGCAGGTTGACGCCCTCTATCCGAAATCGAGGCACGTGCCCCCGGCCAGGTTGCAGCTCGGCCTGGCCTATCTCAGGCTTCACAACTACAAGGCGCTTCAACAGCTCCTCGACGAACACGGACTCGACCCGTTCCTGCAAGAAGTCCTGCGCGAAGCCCCGGTGGAAGCAATCTCGTCCTACCTGGCGCGGCTGGAGTTCCCCGACAAGAAAGCCGACCCGGACGTCAGGATTAAAAGGTTGAACGAGCTTATTATCCTCAGCAACTCGCTCCCCGAAGAGAAGCGCGACAAGGGACTGCTCGCCACCAGCCTTGTCGAACTCGGCCAGGTGCTCCTGCTGAAGGAAGAGCACGCAAAGGCAGCTGGCGCATTTGAAGAGGTCCTCGGCTCCTACTCGGACCAGTTCCTGCCTTGCTTCGAGGCGAGATTCCATCTCGCGGGCGTGCGTATGGCCACGGGCGACTATACGGCGGCGGCGGCTGAATTCGAGAAATGGCTCAAGGATTACACCCCGGAAACGCTGCTGCGCAGAGTAATCAGGGACGTCGTGCGCAGCGAAGGCCGCGTCGTGCGCGTAATAGCCAGCCGGCAGGGCTGGAAGCTTATAAACAGCTACGTGGCCATGTACAATACCGCGCATCACTCCCTGACGCTGGTCTATGCCGAACAGGGCAAGTTCAGGCAGGCGGTAACTCTTCTTGATGCCCTCACGGACAGGCTGCACCTGGGCGCCCGGGGCAGCACAGCGGCGAACTACCTCCTGGCGAGGACCGACCGCTTCGGCAAGCTCGAGCGCTGGGCGGAATTCTGGAAAGGCTGCTTCCTGTCGTCGCAGGGCAGCCACGAGAAGGCACTCGCCGCTCTCGACTTGGCATTTCACACACCCACGATGATTGGAAGGACGCCCCAGCGCGAGCCGACCGCCGTGGGAGAAGAACGCCCCGACCCTAAATTCGCACAGGGAATCTTCGGCATCGACGAAGAGATGCTCGACCACAACACGCAGGTCAGCATTATCCGCTATGCCATTTATCTGAAGCTTGGCAACCGCGCGGAAGCCTTAAAGAACCTGACTGCTGCCTTCGCCGACAACCCGTCTTTCTTCGGGCCGCTTACGCGCGGCGTAATTGACATCTTCGCAATGGATGTGCTGCCCGAGGAAGTGCCCAGCGCCGTGCCCAAGAACGCCGGCGCCTACCATTACCTCGCGGCGGTCTCGCTGCTGGCGGCGAAACGCAAGGACGAGGCGCGTGCCCAACTCCTGCAGGCGGTAGAGAAAAAGCTGGACTGGCCGCATTTCCTCATCCGCGAGGAACTGACCGCCCTGATACCCAAGGGCTCGTTCTAACCCTGTTTTTCGCCTGTCGGCACGAACGGGCTGCAAAACTGCTCAGCCAAATATGTTCATAAAACCAGAATTCCCTTTCTTCGCGGGTGTTAAATATCGATGATTGAGCTTACAAACAAAGGTCCCGTGTTGAAGGGAGAACTACCATGAGAAAGGTGGCGCTTTTTGCAGTCGTATTTACCGTGGCGCTTGCCTTTGCGATGCTCCTGTACGCAGGTGACATCGGCAAGCTCAAGAAGAAGCTCGCCCAGGAGCTGCAGGCCGGAGATTTCACGTCCGCCGCCTCGACGATAGGCGAGCTGGGCGAAGAAGGCTCCGTCGATGCAGTAAAAGTCATACTCACGGTCGCCCTCAGCGATAGCGTTAAGTCTAACGAGGTTTTCGACGCGGCGAAAAAAGCCCTCGGCAGCCTCACAGATAAGGCTGCAATCGAGTATCTCTGCAGCATAGCAGCGAAGAAATCCCGCGACTGGAGGGTCAAGATGCTCCTCGCGGAAGTACTGGGAGACCTCAAGGGAGAAGGGGTGCTCGATGCGCTGACCACGCTGCTGCAGGAAAAGCAGCCGGAAGTAGTGCGCGAGGCCATTGCATCTCTCAGGAAACTGGGCGATATAGAGGCCGTCGATGAGCTGATCGAGGCTCTGGCCAGGCTCGAAGCGGAAAAGGGGCGCCCGTGGATTGAGGCCCGGAAGGCCCTGCACGAGCTTACAGGCGGATATGACTTCACGACCGCCGCGAAGTGGCGAAACTTCTGGGTCCAGAAGAAAGAAGAAATTAAGAAGAACGCTAACTCTCCCGATACCGCCAAACCGCTGCTTCCGGGCGAGGTCAAAACCGGCCTGCTCGAAGAGGAGAAGAAGAAGGCGCCCAAGTTCTTCGGCAGGGAAATATTGAGCAAGAAGATAGTCTTCGTCATAGACGTTTCCGGCTCGATGATAATGAAGGACCGCGGCACCGGCGGCGGAGAAGCCGGCAAGGATGCCGGGCAGGGCGCCAGCGAATATTCAAAGATGAATAAGGACAGGATGAGGATTGAAAGGGCGAAAAACGAACTCAAGAAGGCCATCGCGGCTCTCTCGCCGAAGGCGAAATTCAACGTCATTGCTTTCTCGAACGGCGTTTCGCCGTGGCAGAAAAGAAAGCTCGTTCTCGCCTCGAGCCGCAACAAGCAGGCGGCCATTGCCTTCGTGGACAAGTTCTCCGCAAACGGCGGCACGTACACCGACGACGCACTCAAGGAGGCGTTCGCCAACAAGGAAGCAGACACCATATATTTCCTCTCGGACGGCGCACCAGAGAAATATCCCTCGGTCGTGGGCCAGGAGAACCCCGACAACATCAAGCTGATTGACACCATCCTGACGTGGTTCCGCGGCGAGAACAAGTTCCGCAAGGTCAAGATATTCACGTTCGGCTTCGACGGCGAGGGTGTCTGGGACCCCAACCGCGGGCCCAAACCACCATACCACCAGAAGGCGCAGCGCTTCATTGATTTCATGAAAAAGCTCGCCTCGGAGAGCGGCGGCGAGTACAAATCCATCAAGTAGATTGTCACGAACGCATTAACCGCCCTCCCGGCTTTGATGGCCGGGAGGGCTTCTATATGCCTTATCTGTACTGCACGCAAGCTCTCCACAGGCGGTTTTTGCTTGATTTCAGGCAATTGAGAGCTACACTGCATCATGGTTGCACAAAGGCTTTTTCCGGAGGAAACAACTATGAGAAGCCTGATTCTGATGACCATTTTCATCTTTTCGGTCACGGTGCCCGGGCTGCTCCTTGCCCAGGAAACGCCCGGCGGGGACGCGTCCGATGGCATTGAGGCTCTCAAGAAAACCGTGGCGCAGCAGGCGGAGCTGATAGAGAAACTGCAAAAGGAGCTTGAGCAGGCCAAGGGAACTCTCGCCCAGTTGAAGGGCGAGCCCGCCGAGAAGCCCGCGGACAATCCCCGGCCGAAGGAAAACGGGCAGGAGAAGGACGAGGACGCCCTCGAAGGCAAGATTACCGGCGTAAGCCAGGACAACAAGATTGTGGTCATAGACCTCGGCAAGAGCCACGACCTCGCCGAAGGAGACCTGTTCAAGGTCGTGCGCGACGGCAAGGAAGTGGGCAAGATTAAGATTTGCCGCATGGTTGACAAGAACATCTCGAACGCCGACGTCGTCGAGTCGGATGCGGAGCTTCTCCCGGGCGACAAGGTGGCAAGAATCAGCAAGGCGAAGAGGACTGCAACCGCATCCTCGGAGCCCGACAGGGAGCCGCAGAGCGAGCTTGAAAGGCTCAACAGGAGGGTCACGACGCTCGAAGGTCTTTATAACGACCTCGCCAAACAGGTCGAGAGGATACAGAAATCGCTCGAGGGAAGCGGGGAACCGGTAACCGCCGGAGGCGGCAGCACCACCGAAGACACGCAGAAGACGACCTCGCAACCCGAAGAGCCCGCAACCGCCAAGCGCCCATTCGGCCTGCAGGCAAAAATAGCAAGCGTTGAAGAAAAGAACGTCTTTCTCTGGGTCGGCACGAAACACGGAGTGAAAGAAGGCGACACGTTCCTGATTGCGCGTGGCGAAAGAGAGGTCGCCTGGTTAAAGGTGGTTTCTCTCATCAAGGACATGTGCAGAACGGAGATAATCTCGAAGAAGAGCGATATCAGGAAGGACAGCGACCTCGCGATTCTAAAGCCCATACCGCCGAAGTAGCTTTTCGGGACCAAACACGACTTCGCCGTAAAAGCCAAGGGGCGCAAGACATAAGCCTTGCGCCCTTTTTGTTTGCCAGAAACAGTGGTTACTTGTCATCTCCGTCGCAACCACCTTTGCCATCGTCGCCGCTTCCGTCACCTCTCGGGCAATCCCCCTTTCCGTCATGCCCGGGGCAGCCGGGTTTGCCATCGTGCTTCGGGCAATCGCACTTGCCGTCGCCCTTGGGGCAGTCGCAGCCGCCGTCATGCTTCGGGCAGTCACCCTTGCCATCGCCCTTCGGATGATCACCTTCAGGTTTAGGAGGTTTCAGGCCTTCCGGCAGGTCGTCATTACCGATGTATTTCTTGCGAAGAGCCTCCATGATTTTCTTTATATTCCTGTGTATCTTCTGAATCTTCTTCTTGTCTTCGTCCGGGTCCAGGCCTTTGAGTTCGTTGCGCAGCCATTCAAGCGCCCGGATGAGCTTGCCGACTTCTGGGTCGAGATTGCACTTCTCGTGGTTGTTCATCTCGCGCCACTTGATATCGTGCTTCTCGAGCATCTCCATCAACTTACGGATTTTCGCCTCAATATCCTCGATTTTCTTTTCGTCGGCGCCTTTCTCCTTGAGCATCCGCAGTGTGTGAATCATCTTGCGCAGCGTGCGTACAAGCCTGACAACGCCGGGGTCAACCTCGCCTTCCCCGTCTTGCTGCCCGTGCTTTCCGGGGTCGACTTTTGGTGGGTCGGCCTTCGGGTCCGGCTGCGCGCCGGGGTCGGGCGTAACGCCGCCGGGATTGCCGCCTGGATTACCGCCCGGTCCAACGCCGCCTCCCCCGCCTTTGCCGCCACCCTTGCCGCCGCCTTTGCCCTGCGCCAAGGCCGTATCCATAACCGCAAATACTATCAACACCGCCAGCCCTGCCATCAACAGCTTCCTCATGCGCTACCTCCTTCCAAAATATCCAATAACCAAACCTTGCCAATCTCTATTTGTTGCCGCCGTGCTTTCCTCCCGGGTTAGGCCCGTTTCCATGACCCGGCTGCTCTCCTCCCGGGGGTGGAGGCGCGGGAGACGGACCGGGGCCAACTTTCCCGCCGGGCTCCCCGCCGCCGGGTTTCTGACCCTGCTGGTCGCCGGGTTTCGGAACCGTGCCCGGGGGTACTCCGGGGTCCTGTTTGCCGGGTTTATCCTGTTTTCCGGGCTTGTTTACCTGTTTACCGTCTTCATCATCCCTCTTAGGCAGAAGCTTTACCGCCCAGCGGAATCCTTCCCGCGAGCGAAGTTTCGTTCCCTTGTCGCATCGCCTGCCCCGTCGCAGCCACATTCGGGTAAGCTCGCCGTGCTTTCCATCGTATCCCTTTTCCGATTCGCGGCACTTCACTTCGCCCGACAGAACCTGCAGCAGGCACTGGTTCGAACCGAACATCTTCAAATCGAAAGAGCCTTTCGCCGACCGCACTTCTCCGAATCCGGTGCTTATCGCCAGCTCGCCTTCGGGGCTTTCCTTCTCACAGTAGACCTCGCCTTTGCTTACTTTAACAAGCGTCTCATCGCCGCTTTTTACGAAGTCAACGCGCGAATTCGTATTTAGATAGATGTAGTCGCCGCCCTGAAAATCAACCCTGACCTGGCCCAGCGCGTTGGTCTCGATGGTATCACCGGGCAGTATGCTTAAAAGGGCTTTTCCTTCAAGCCAGTTTTTGCCGTCTTTTCGCTTCACCTTGAACTCGCCGACGATATTCCCCACTCGGGCGATTGCAGCAAGCTGCTCCGACTCAGGAGCAGGAGCGTTCTCCTTCGCCGCTTTATCCGCCGGCTGTCCTGTCACAGGCTTCGGCGTTTCCGCCAGGGATTCCCGGCTTTCTTCTTTCCCGCGAACCGGTTTTTCTTGAGGAGACTCCTTCTTTTCTCCGCCGCCGGATTCCTCCCGGACCAGAGCATCCCCTTCCCCATCGGGAACGGGCGCAACGCGCTTGTTCTGCTCAAGCGGCTTTTTCGGAGAAGGCTGTTTGTCCTGTGCGACGTTGATGCCTTCGGGTTCCACTCCGGGCTCCACTGCCGTCTCGTGCGGGGAAACCGGGACGGGTTCCGGCATTCCGACCACGGTATAGAGAATGGCTGCAATCAGCAGCGCCGCAGCCGCGGCCGCCCCGGCGACCTTCAGCCAGAAATAAGGCGGGCGTATCTGCGCCATAACTTCGCGGCTCAAGTCGCGGGATGGATTTATGCTTTCAATCTTTCCCGTCAGTCGCGCCACCGTGCGCATCCGCTTCAACTCTTCGGCGCAGGACGCGCAGCCCTGGACGTGCGTCCTGACAAGCGCGGCGGTGTCGATATCGCACTCGCCAATGACGAATGAGTAAAGTTTTTCTCTTATCTCAGGGCAGTCCGCCATTTAGTCACTTCCCAATAAGCCGCCTAGCAAGGAGCTTCGCGGCATCGCTGACTTTCCGCTCGACGGTCCTGGGCGAAATGGAAAGCACACGCCCGATTTCCTCGTACCTGAGGTCCTCGTACCTGCTGAGGACGAAAGGAATGCGCAGGTCATCAGGAAGCGAGCCGATAGCTTCCCGCAGTTTTCTTTGAAGTTCCGCGCTTTCCACCTGCCCGGCAGGGTCTGCTTCCGAGACGGCTTCCATACCCTCCGCTGCCTCGGCTTCGCCCGCTCCGGCGCGGCGCTTCTTCCTCTGCGAATAGCTGAACCAGCAGTTCTTGGCAATCTGGAACAGGTAAGTAGAAAACTTGCCCGCGTCCGGCTTGTAGCCATGCCGCGCCCGCCAGAGCCGCAGGAAAGTCTCCTGCGTGAGGTCCTCGGCGGTCGTCTGATTGAAGCAGAGCTTGTGAAAGAAGTTGAGCACGCCGTGCTGGTATTTCCCGAACAGTTCCTGGAACGCGGCGGTGTCACCGGATTTCACCCTTTCCATCAACTGGTTGTCGCCAGGGAGTTCTGTCATGTGACTCCACCACGTAATACCGGCGCGGTCCGCGCAGTCCGCAGAAAAAGCAAAAAAACGACGGCAATTCTGCAGCGTCGATTCTCGAATATAGCAGCGAACGGGTCAAGTTTCAAGTTGACCCTGTCCGCGGAGCCGCAAGTCAACTTTTCCTTGCGAACGCCGCTTGCCTGCTGGTAGAATCGCGCGCAGGTGAGGATATGCCCAAGGAAGAACGGCGGGAGGACGCTGATGTCGCTGCCATGAAGCGGCTTGCGGCGGGGGATTCATCGGCCCTCCGGGAGCTTATCGAGCGCCATAAAAAGGTCGTTCTCAATATAGTCTACAGGTACATCGGCGACCGCTCCGCGGCAGAGGATGTCTCGCAGGAGGCATTCGTCCGAGTCTACCAGGCAAGGAAGCGCTACAAGCCAACCGCGAAATTCAGCACGTGGCTCTACAGGATAGTATCGAACCTCTGCCTCTCCACGCTGAGAAAGGAACAGCTCAGAAAAGCCTACTCGCTCGACAGCAGCCTCGAAACCCGGGAAGGGGAACTGCGCACGGACAGGTCGAGCGACGACATGGACCCGCCGGGCGCAAGGCTCGACAAGGAAGAGCTTGCCGAAGTGGTGAGGGAAGCCGTGGAATCGCTTCCGGACACCCAGAGGATGGCCGTGATTCTCAACCGTTACGGAGGGCTCGGATACCAGGAAGTCGCCCGCTCGATGAATCTCTCTTCGATGGCGGTGAAATCCCTGCTCAACAGGGCGCGGAATAACCTGAAACAGATGCTCTCGCACTATCTCGAACGCGGAGATTTCAAAGGAAAAAAATGAACGTACAGAGAAACCTGCGGGTGGAATGTGAGTTTATCTGGATGAGAAGGTTGGAGCAGAACAATGGAATGTGATAAGGCACGCAAGGAGCTGGTGGCATATCTCGACGGCGAGCTGGGCGCCGGCGCGGCCGCCGAGATGCAGGGGCATCTCGAGCGCTGCCCCGCGTGCAAGCTCGAGGCGGAGAAGCTCTCGACCATCGGCGCCGCTCTGGACTCAATCGCAGACGTGGAGCCTTCCCCGGAGTTCACCGACAGGGCCATGCAGCGAGCCATGAGCGCCCCCGAGCTGGCTCCCGTCCCGCGGCTGAGACTGCTTCGGCGCCTCGCGCCGGTAGCCGCCGCGGCTGCAGTCATCCTGACCGTTACACTCTGGGCGTTGATGTCTGCGGGACCGCAGAGCATCGCCAACCTGCCTCCGGCCGAACAGGAAATCGTGAGAAACATGGAGATTCTGGAGAACCTGGAACTCCTCGAAGACATGGAGCTTCTCGACAACCTGGATTTGCTGCTGGCATACGACGAGGAAGATTTCGAAAGCTCCTATGAAACGCCCGAATCTCCCGAAGATATGCCTGAGAAAAAGAAGTCTTGAAAGAGTACGGTGGCGTGATGGTTAAGAACTGGCCAGTTTTGACGGCAATCCTGCTTACAGTCCTTTCGACCGGGGTTCTCCTGGCCGAGGGTGCTGACAGCGCCGTTCTGGCCCGGAACCTGAAAAAGTGGCAGTCTCTCTCTCCCGAGAAACGGCGCGAGCTGCAGGAGCGCTGGACTTACTTCAAAACCCTGCCGGAAGAAGAGCGCAGTGAGCTTCGCAGGCGGTTGTCAACCCTCCGCGAACTCCCGCAGGAAGATGTAGGCAAACTGCGCAAGCGCCAGGACAGGCTCGCCAGGATGGACGCGCAGGCAAAGAGAGAGCTTCGCAGGAAGCAGCAGAAGTGGGAAAATCTGAGCAGGCGGCTGGTTCAGAACCTTCCCGCGGAGAAGAGAAAGGAAATCAACTCGCTTTCGCCCGAGAAACGCACCGAGGAATTGCACCGCCTGTTCGCCAAACACCAGAAGGAGAGGGCCGAGAAGTTCTACAAGAAGCTCCCTGACAACGATAAGAAGCGGCTGAAGGAACTGTCCGACCAAGAACGCCTCAGGCGGCTGCAGGCTATGATGAAGGAGCAGGCCCAGAAGAAGCAGCGCGAGGAACTCGAGAGATTCTACAACTCGCTTCCCGAGGAAGAAAAGAAGCGCCTGGCCTCGCTGCCGGAGAAGGAGCGACGCCGCGCACTGCTCGAGATGAAACGGCGCAGACGCGCCCGGGCACCACTGCCCGCCAAGCTGCAAAAGCTCCTCACGCAGGAACAGCTCAAGAGGATTGAATCGCTGCCCCCCGAGAAAAGGCAGGAAGCGGTACAAAGGATGCTTCAGGAAACAGACAGGCGGCTCAAGCCGCTAAAGGATAAACTTTCGGCAATTCTGAACAGGCTGCCGCCGCCCCGCCGCAAGGAAGCGTTGGAGATTCTGAGACAACTGCTGCAGGAAGGGCCACTTGCCCCGCCAGCCCAGCCGCCGCCGGGCCTGGACGAAGAAGACCTGAAAACCCTGCGAGCCCTGCCCCCGGCGCAGCTCGAAAGACTGCTGCAGCCACTGTTACGCGGGCCCAAACGACCGCACCAGGAAAAGAGCCAGTAGTTACTTGGCGTACTCCACTATTCTCGTCTCGCGCATTACCGTGACTTTAATCTCGCCGGAGTATGCGAGTTCCTCTTCAATGCGCTTGGCGATACCCCTGGCCAGCTTAGCCGCCGAGACGTCATCGACCTGCTCCGGGTCCACCATTATGCGGATTTCCCGTCCGGCCTGAATCGCGTACGCGCTTCTCACGCCATCAAACGAGGTCGCGACCGCTTCGAGCCGCTCCAGTCTCTTGATGTACTTTTCGAGGGTCTCGCGCCGCGCGCCGGGCCTCGACGCAGACACGGCGTCCGCAGCCTGCACAATTATTGCGTACGGGCTCATTGCGGGCTCGTCCTCGTGGTGAGCGGCAATGGCGTTTATGACCTCCGGGGCCTCCTTGTATCGCCGCGCAAGGTCGGCGCCTATCTGCTGGTGGCCGCCTTCCACCTCGTGGTCCACGGCCTTGCCAATGTCGTGCAGCAACCCGCAGCGCTTGGCAAGCTTGACGTCGAGCCCGAGTTCGGCAGCCATGATTCCGCTGAGATGAGATACTTCGAGGGAGTGCTGCAGCACGTTCTGCCCGTAGGAAGTGCGGAATCTCAACCTGCCTATGAGCATGATTTCCCTGGGATGCAGGCCGCGCACATCGATTTCCGCGCATGTCTGCTTTCCCGTGTTCATGATAAGCTCGTTTACTTCCTTCTTGGTGCTCTCGACCACTTCCTCGATTCGCGCCGGGTGTATTCGCCCGTCCTGGATAAGCTTCTCGAGAGCCCTTCTCGCCATTTCGCGCCTGACGGAATCGAAGCCCGACACGACGACGACTCCCGGCGTGTCATCCACAATGAGGTCTATGCCGGTCGCCTTCTCGAAGGCGCGGATATTCCTGCCCTCGCGCCCGATAACCCTGCCCTTCATTTCGTCGTTCGGCAGGTCGATCGTCGAGACCACGATTTCCTGCGTGTGCTCGGCTGCGACCCTCTGGATTGAAGTCGCGAGAATGGTGCGGGCTTCGCGGTCCGCCTCTTCGCGGGCCTCGTCGAGCCTGCGAGCCACCAGCTCGGCGGTCTCGTGCTCGAGTTCGGTATCGAGCTTCTCAAGGAGAAGCTTCTCCGCCTCTTCGCGGGAGAGACCGCTGACCTTGTGAAGCATGACCCGTTCTTCCTCGATTACCTTGTCGAGTTCGCCTTCCTTGTCCTTGAGGCGGTCGCCCCTGTTCTTGAGGTCCTGTTCGGCCCTCTCAATGAATCGCTCCTTCTTGTTCAGGATGTCCACCTTGTTGTCGAGGCCGTCCTCGCGCTTGTTGAGGCGCTTCTCCCAGGCGCGAAGCTCGTTGCGCGCATCCTGAAGCTCGGACTCGATTTCTTCCTTTCGCTTTATTACCTCCTCTTTTGCCTTAAGCTCCGCGCCCTTCACAAGCCCCTCGGCCTTCGTCTCGGCGTCTTCGAGGATTCGCGAAGCCTTTGCCAGGGCTGACTTGCGGGAGAGGATGCTTATGATAAAAGGCAGCAGCCCGCCCGCAACCCCAAGAACCAGCGTTAATATCATCCAGTGCCATTGAACCATGTCTCGATTTTACCTCCGGATTCTATGTCGAAGTTGCACGTACATACAGCCACAGCAACGTTAAACACTTACGACTGAAGATTCCGAGGATGCTCAGGATGCGGTTATTGGAAAGGAAGCTACACGGCCCCGGGCCGGTGCGAACAGGCCTGCAATACAATCCCGCAGCCGCGCCGGAACGCACGGGTCCGGCGCATGGTGCGGAAACTTTCCACAATGCAGGTCATAATGCAACAACCTTTCGGGCCGTTATGGAAACGACGGGAGCTTTTCGAATGTGCCAGGGATGTACCGGCCTCCGGGCGGCGGCTGTCACTCCTCGAGGATATCTATTCTCGTTACTTTTATTACCTCGATTTTGTCGCCGTTCCATTCAGCAGGAACAACTTCGCCCATGACGCCAACCCGCTTATAGATACACTTGTCAAGGTCCACGCTGGCGTCCGCGCTCTTCAGATAATATCTCGGCTTGCCGCCCGGTTTCACGTACAGTCGATGAGTCGCCGGCGGAGGATTGAAATACCTTCCCATGTCGTCTACGTAACCCTCCGCATTGTACCTGGGCTTCGGCTTCTGACCGGTTTTGATAATCTGCCTGGCTATCTCTGCTTGTTTCTCAAGCTCCTCTTTCTCTTTGTTAAACCTGTCAATAGCTTCCTGAGCTTTCCTCAGCTTCTCTTTATACTCGTTCTCCTCTTTTTCCTGTTTTTCAATGGCTTCTGAAATTCTGTCAATCTTCTCCTGAATCTTCTTTCGTTCGTTAATCAAGTCATCGAGCAGCTTCCGCTTATCATCTTCCCCGGAAGCTTTGGGAGTACCATCCTTCTTCTGCGGTTCGACCGCCGCGCCCTCGCCGAGTTTCACGTACTGGGCGGATATGTAGGCCGTGAAGCCCTTCGGCGGCCGAATCTTGTACCAGCCGGTCTTGCTGCCGACAATGGTTATCCTGTCGCCTTTGCTCAGGGCGCCGACGCGTACATCGGTCCCCTCGGTCCCGGTGCGAACGTTCACGTTCTCAGCCGTGACCTCGCCTTCCAGAATTCCCCCTTCCTTCCTTATCTCTTTCACGTAATTCTTGCTGACCACAAGAATTACTTCATCTGGCATTTCGATTTCGTACCATTCGTCCTTCTTGGAAACAACCTTGATTCCTACTCCTTTAGGTAACTCCGTTAGTATCTTGTGCTTTTTGCTCGCACCCGTTCTTACCCGCACCTTGTCCCCGGTGAGAACACCCGTCATCGGAGAATCATCCTGCGCATAGGCAAGAGCAGGAACCAGCACTACAACCGAAAAAACGCAAACAAACGACAAAAACCTCAACATCTTCGCCTCCGCTGAGAGGCCCCCTCTCGTTTGTAGGACAACTCGGCGACCGCCTGCCCCGAAGGGCATTTTCCGGTCCGCCCGGCCTGTGGAAATTTGCCGTCCACCTGCCGCGTTGCCCGGGATGAAATGATTATATTTGCACACCAAAGAACTGTCAAGCAGTTTCCGCCTGTATTATCGGCAAAATATGCAAACAGGTTTGACACAAAACATGGCCATTTTGACAGATGTGAGACTCGAATGCCACTACATGTGGAGTTTCGCGGCAGCGCACACGTGCCACAGCTCTGATTTCACACAGACAGAAATTGCGAGGCTAATCCTCGTGCAGCTCATTCTCCATGGATTTGACTAAATCATGGATATGGAAAACCACCATCTCGACCTCGCAGATGATTCTCCAGATTATGTTTCCAAGGACCAACAACATAATGCCCCAGAGAACCTGGTCAACACTAAACATTGCGTAGAAGCTGCTGAAAACCAGCCCCAGCACGCCAATGACGTAGATTATCCTGATAAATGGCTTCGTGATAAACAGCTTGAACGCGAAGAAATCCACGAGCCAGTTCTCCGCCGCCGCAGCGTGCGCTTCCATGCTTTCCACCTTGACTTCTTGCCCATCCTGCTTCTCCTCTTCCGCCACCTCAAATCCTCCTTAACGGTTAGCTCTCTTTATTGACTTATTTTCCCAAGTCACATGTTAGACGAGCAGATGGCCGATTTCAAGTGCCCGGAATCACAAGATGGCAGTCGCCCTGCATTTATTGACCGCACTTTTCAAGACGAAGACATCTTCTCAAACCGGAAGAACAAAATAGGACAAAACCATCGCAACGATGAAGAGCGCATTAATCTATCGGCTGCAAGCAGTAACTTGTGAGCCGCAGCAATCCCAACACCGCTAGGAATGTGCACCTGTCCGGTAACGCGCCTGCAGACAAGCCCATAAGACCGCGCTGCTTTCAGAAAAGATGAGGGATAATACCACCTCGTAAACACGTTTTTCTTTATCGACCTGTTAGTTAGATTGACAAGGATGCCAAAAGGGAAGTACAAACTCAGAACATTGGGCACATTCACGACCGCAAATCCCTTATCGCTCAGCGTCCTTGCGATTTCGGCGAGGACTCCTCGATAGTCCGGCACATGACTCAAAACGTTAATGCAGACACAACCGTCGAAAACATGGCTTTCAAAAGGCAATCGCAGACCATCGGCACGCGCAACGTGTACTCTTTGCTGTTGTAAACGTCGCATTCTCTCACGGCATTCCCTTAACATACCTTCGGAAATATCAACTCCGACTACTTCAGCGCCTTTGCCCGCAATATGTGCTGCAATCCGGCCGGTGCCGACTCCAACTTCAAGTATCTTCTTCTTGCTCCAGTTTTCACCAAGTTCTTCGATATTCCTGATTTGCGCGCGCGTGTTGCTCAACCCGGCATTAGTCGTCCAGCGGTCTTTATCATAGGTAAAAGAATCCGCATCGTAGAATAACTCGACTCCGGATTTAAAACTGTCTCGATCAGTTGGATAGCTATTATCGCCTGCATGCATTCTCATAGACTTCGAGAGTCTCCCTTGCTATGCGTTCCAAGCTGAATCTCTTCGACTTTTCGGCTGCGTTTATCCCGAAATGCTTCCTTTTTTCTGCGTCTTTCCCAAGTTCAATCATCGCACGCGCCAGGCCTCCAACCGAATTTCGCTCCACGAGGATTCCCGTTTCATCATGGCTTACTATCTCCGGGATTCCACCAACAGACGTTGCAATCACTGGTTTGCCAAATGCCATCGCCTCAATTATAGCTATCGGATAGTCGGAAGGGCCATCTGTGTCCAGAAAAGGCATGACAAGCACATCAGCCGATGCAATGAGCTTCTCCATACGAGGAACGCCCCCGAGGTGTAAGACTTTTTCACGATAAGGCAATTTCTCGACAAGAGACATGACCCGGCGTTTGTTATCCTCAGCTGCGTCCGATTCATGTTCAGTAGTGTATATTAACCTGGCACGAGGCACATGCAGCAACACTTCAGCAAACGACTGCACTAAAATATCAAGGCCTTTGGACTCTTTATAGCTTCCTATAAAAAGGAACACTACCTCATCCTGTTCCACGCGAAGGCGTTCGCGCATTACGTTTCCATCAGAAGCGAAGACGAAACGCTCCATATCTACGGGTGGTGGAATTCTTAGAACGCGTTTTTTCTGCACCCTGCCGGCAATCATCGACTTCGCCACGTTCCCGCTTATCGTTATAACTTGGTCGATTGAGTTCAGCGAACATCTCACCAAACGAGACAGAAGCCTGTTGGTTCCTCCTGACGCATTCAATGTACAGTAAGCCGTATAGACAACGGGTTTCCCGAAAAGCCTGCGTATAGCGCCAAGAAACAACGCGTATTCAGAGAATCCGGAATGAAATGAAATCAGGTCGGATTCCATCCCATGAGAAATCAGGCGATTGAGAAACCCGCGGTAGAATGACAGGCCATACTTCCAACTGCTTTCTCGCTGTAGGACCGGTACAGCAAATACTTTTGCCCAGGGTAACAGGTCTGGTAAGTTGCGCGCTTCTTCCGGAGCAGTGCCACAGCACACCATAACCTTTGCGCCAAGAGCCGCGAGCCCTCTGGAAAGCCTAACTGCACTGACGTTTGAGCCACCAACGACAATGCCTCCACTCAGCGGCTTCAAACGCGGTAAGACTATGAGTACCTTCAGATTGCCTCCTCCTTACTGTTGCCGTGCTCTGTATGAAGAAGCATCTTCAGGAAAATCTCGGCTCACGCGCTGTGTGCTGGAAATCGTCCTTTTATAAAGAGAAAGCAGTTTATCAGCGATTTTATCCGGAGAGAACTCCGTCGCAACCATACGCTTTCCGGCGCTTCCCATGCTCAAACGTTTCTTATCGGAGCGAAGCAACTCCAAAACAGTATCAGCAATCTCATTGCTGTTGCGTCCTGTGACTCGCCCGGCTCCAAAGTCTCTGACGTACTCGCTCGCGCCTACACCATCTGTCGTGACAACTGGCACGCCAGCAGACATGGCCTCTACCAATGCCATGGAAAAGTTCTCCGATAGGGAAGGTAGAACAAACACTTCAGAGATTGACAGGAGCGCCGCGCGTCTCGTCGGATCAACACTTCCAATCATTGCAGTGTGATTCTCTATCCCGAGAGTACCGCAGCGTTTGGCTACTGATTCGCCTATCCCTTCATCATCAGGGCCGGCTATTACGAGCAGCACGTCATTGGATTCTCGCACAACTCTGCTCATTGCATCGCAGAGTATTTCAATGCCCTTCAGCCAACTCAGCCTGCCAAGAAAAAGCACAACTTTCTTCTTTGCAATCGATGGCAGAATTCCCCGCAACTCCTCAACAGCCGCTCCTCTAAGTAATGGACTGACTGGAACCACTGGCAGCGGAATGACTTCCGAATTCACACCAGCTGTGAGCCAGGAAGACTTCTCTCTCTCCATTCGTGTCGCGAAATGAAGTCTTGTGATTGAACGCAAAACCCTGCGTATCACAAGGTGATATCCAACCGCTTTCTTCAGCCTTTTCCTCACAAACTTCTCTCTCATTAGCGTGCCACAAGGTCGCAGAATTGCCGGTTTCTTTTGCCTATAGCTTTCCAGTGCAGCGGTGATATCAGGATAGTTCCACAGGCCATGGATATGGACGATATCGCACGACCTGATCGCCTGTCGTGCATCTCTGTTGAACGAAGGGGCGTAGTAAAACGGATGAATCCTCTTGGCAGGAGCAACTATGACGCGAATAGAATTGTATTGTACAGGGCTTTCGGGCACACCAATATCTGTCGTCAGCAGAGTTGCATTTATATCTGGCTGCCCTATCTGCGCTTCGATTATGGCATTGAGGGCATGCAGCGGCCCCCCAAACCGCGGAGACAAAGTCGGTATAACATGTAGAACCTTGATAATTCCCAAATGAACATCAAGTCCTTTCATGTTAGCGTGCACGAGAGCTTCTGCATGTCATCTGAGACAAAGACCGAGCAATGGTTTGTCCATCTGCAGCACAGTATCTTCACTCTCCTTAGTTAGATTGTGCCCACAAGAATGCCCTGCTATGGACTGCATCTCCATATGCAGAAATGATAACATCTACCTGTATGACCCGTCAGCTTGAACTCCTTGATCATTTCACCCAGACAGCCTGCCGCAGCGCGGTAGTTTGCATCATCTATTGACCCGTCGGATTGAATGGTCTGGTCGTGAAATGACTGAGCAATCACTGATATCCGTTGTTGCCTCAAATACTCCGTTATATCGCCCTTTTTCAGATACGGCAGGTACTCGAAGTTATTGACCACGCCATCGAGATTGACAACTCTCCTCTGACAGAAATACCCCATGACGCCGGCATCCCAGCACCCGATAATTGCTGAAGGCTCTGCCTCTTTGCTAAGCCATTCGGCTGCTCGATAGACTACCGCGTTGAAAGAGTCATCACCGCGCCTGTGCAGATACCAGGTGTTCCAGCTCATCCAGAAGAACGCGCTTGCCATCACCACCACTGCAGCCGTGATGACCGCGGCTCTCAGACGTGAATTACATCTCTCAAGCACGGTTGCGGCAATTGCCGAAGCAACAAGCACACCGAGGATGATTTCAGGAACAACATACCATATAGTGAAGTTTCTCATGAACGTGAAGATTGCCAGCATATGAATGACGGCAAAAACGAACATGAAGTCAAACTTCCAGAGTTTCTCGCGAGTCTTCTGTAACATCTGAGACCTGGATTTCAGCAGAAACAGTGCAAGCAGCACCAATCCGAGCACGACAGGCACAAATAGAGCATTACTCTTCAGAACAGGTACATTCCTCTTGATCTTCTCAACGGCATTGAGGATGTTCGACCAGAAGAACGGCTTTCCCTGGCTCTTGACCGTCCCGCTTATCGTCATCAGATGCCCGAACTTCAAGATGTTCCACGCGAAGTATGGAACAACAATCACAAAAGATGCTACGGCTATCCGTACAATCTTTTTCAGCACGGCTACCGCACCCTGCAATTTTCTCAGCTTGTCCCGATTAGCTACCACAATAACAACGGCTATAGACACGGCCAGCGAGGCGGAGTCAATCCGCGCCAGAATAAGCAACCCGAGCAGGACGCCCAGTACAGCCTCTTTGCTCCAGTTTCTTCCTTGAAGTATTTTATCTCTGTTTTTAGCGAAATAACCTGCCGCGAGAACAAGCATAAGTAAATGCAGTGAACCCTCAAGCCCATTAATCCATACGCGAAAGACCCAGGGACTGACAAGCACCATGAGCCCCAGAATCACCGCGTACATCGGGAAGAAATACCTCAGCAGTCTGCAAAGCAGAACGACCGCCACAGCGTAGAGTCCTATCTGCAGCGTGATGCTCACGCTCATGGCAAGGCCAATAGAATGTGGTAACAGCAGATACACCGGTATGAGTGTCCACATCCACAATGGGTGATACCCGTTGGTTGGATTCACCCCATCAAAAGTTGAGCCATTCCCAAGCGCGACATTGTTGGCTGTCGCCATGTAGTAGAAACCATCGTCGCTAACGTATCTAAGCGCCATGTGAGTTGGCTGCCACGCGATGCAGAGCATTAGTCCCGCCGAGCAGACGAGAAAAGCAATAAGAGGGACATGGCTCAAAATTGAGCCATGTCCCGGTTTTTCCAACACTCTCTGTGGATTTCCGTCAGACACTCCCTCTCCTACTGGACCAGTAGTACCAGCGTGCTACTTTCTCGTATACCAGAGCTTACCGGCTGTGCTCTCGTTGAAAACAACATGAATGGTGCCTGTGTTGTCTGGAGCAATCCCACCGCCACAGCCGCCGAACCAGTTCTCACCACCGTTCGAGAGGCTAACTGGCTCAGACCATGAGACTCCGTCGAACCCGGCGAACCAGATATTGCGCGTCGCTGCGTCTACTTTCTGTGCCCACCCGGTGTAGAAGACGCCCCCATATTGTGCTGCACCCGGGGATTCTCCTCTATCCGGCACCGAGAACGCCACATTGGCCGAAGCGCCCCATGAATTTCCATTATGCCAGGCAGACATGGGATGAATCGGCGAGCCAGTATAATCAGTCCATACAGCCAGAAGCTCTCCATCCGTACCCGTCACTATATCAGGAGCATTGGAGTTTGACGCCGTATTGCTTATGTTCAGCGTGCTGGACCAGGAGACGCCGTTGTAGCTCCTATAGACCACATCGGTTCCTTCCGTCCAGGCAACGTGGACCAGGTCGTCCTTATCAACATCAATCGCCGGGCCCCACGACGTAACCGCCGAGCTGGCTGAAACTTCCGAAGGAGCCGACCAGGCGAGTCCGGTGGCGCTCGAGGAGTAGTAGATTTCCTGGTCCGCGTTGGCCGCTACGTAGATCACAAATACAAGGTGCATCTGGCCGGTCGAATCAACTGCAATGTCCGGCCAGTATGAATCGTTAGCCGCATCGTTTGTCACCTCAATGGGCGCAAGCCACGCGCCACTGTCGCACCTCGCATACCAGACCTGCGACTTCCCGCCCGTCCCCGGGCCGCCCCAGACGACGTGAACCCTGTCGTCAGCGTCTATAAACATGTGTGAGTGGTCCACATTTCCCGTATTAGATATCGATACGAGTTCTGGCGATGCCCACGAATAGCCGGGTTCCAGCGATGCATACCATATATTTCTGAGCCCTGGCCCGTCATCCTGCTGCCAAATGCAGTGGGCTGTTCCCGAGGAATCGGCTGCGATACGGGCTTTTCTCGGATTTGTGCCTGTCGCGGGTATCTCTTCCGGCTCACGCCAGACGTGAACGGCAAACTCCGAGTATCCGACCTGGTAGTCCGGCGAGCCATCATAAGAAAAAGTTCCGTATATCCTGTCATCGCCGCCGACGGCAAGGCTCGCTTCAATCATATCGGCCCCTCCATAAGAAAGGCCTACGGGCGCACTTGCCACGTTCTCGGCTGCCTGTGACATGTACAGGCTCCTCGGTGCCGTTCCGTCCTGCCAGACGACGGTAGCTCTGCCTCCACTAAGCACTGCCACAGCCGGATGCGCAGCTTCACCGCCCGTCGAGTCCGCCAGACCGGCGTCGCACCACGCGCCATCGGAGAAAACCCGATATGCAGCCTGCCGCGACCCGGATGGGCCGGAAGCCCACGCCGCCGCGACGGTGCCGCCCTGGCCGTGAATAGCCGGCTCCGCCGACTCGACGGAATCCTGCGAAATATTGAGAGGCGTCGTCCAGGCAGAACCAGACCACGACGTGTAGTATATTTCGGACGACGTGCCCGTCCCGCCGGAAAATACGACGTGAACCTCCGAATCGGCCCAGATTGCCGGCTCCCCGCAATTGGGAACCGCGGCGGATATCACCTGCGGAGAGGTCCATGAAGCACCGCTGTGGCATGTCCACTGAATTTGGCTGGACCTCGTCCACACGACGTGGATATTGCCGCTTGAGTCAACTGCCACTGCCGGCTCTTCCGAGTCCGACGCGCCGGTCGAAAGCGTGGTCGCGCCCGACCAGCCGGACCCGTCGTTGTCGGCATACATCACGTCGAACGTACTGCCCGTGTCCTCAGCCCATACAAGGTGAAGATTATCACCGCCATCCACAGTCAGGGATGGGTGGACCGAGTCGTTCGCCGTGTTCGACACGTTCATCGGCGATACCGCAATCGTGCCGAGGTCGTCGCTGTAGTAAATCTCCCTGCTGCCAGCCGCGCCTTCCTCCCACGCGGCGTGGGCCACCCCGCCGCTGTTCACGGCGACCGAGGAATTATGCGAATCTGCGCCGCTCGAAGTCACATCCGCCGGCCGCTGCCACGCCTTCACGGCGATTCTGTACAATCTCGTCGTGTAAACGGTCGGCGTCCCCGCCTCAGAGGCATTGGCCGTAAATGTATATTCCCCCGTCACAAGCGGCGTTCCCGAGAGCACACCGGAAGAGAGCAGCGTAACGCCCGGCGGCAGCTCGCCGCCGCTGAGGTTCCATGTATAGCCCGAAGCCGTCCCATTAACTGTAAGCTGGTACGAATATTCCTCACCCTCGACTGAATCGGCCACGAGCCGTCCGCCGACTGTAGTGAAAGACCAGACCGGTCCGGGTGTCGTGCCGAATGTGTTCACCGAATCGACCCGCCAGAAAAACACCGAGGCGTCTGTCAGTATGCCCGGCGGGGTGTAGTGCGCGTCCACCTGATTCCCCATAAGCTCCGGGCTCGAAGTAGTCGCTTGCGCCACCGCAGCCTGGTCGGCGCCAAAATACACATCGTACGAATTGGCGCCCGCGGCAGCAGCCCAGCGAAGGACCTGCTCGACCGGGACATCTACGGCTCCGTCTTCCGGGTCGGGGTTCGACACCTGCCCAGGTGCAACCGTGGGAGCATCCTCCGTCTCGAAGCACCACACCTCGCCCCGCGTCACCGCCATGCCGTTTTTCGTATCGATGCGCCAGTAGTAGCATGTAGCGTAAGCCAGATTCCCGCTCGGGGCGGGGTCGAAGTGCATTTCTGTCTGCTCGCCCTTGGATTCGGCGCTGGAAGGGCGCGCCTGCCAGACGCCTTTCTCGTCCGTTCCGAAATAGACCATGTACGACGTCGCCCTCGCCGCCGGCCCCCACTTCAGGTCAATCGTAACCGGAACATCCGAAGCATTCGCTATCGGCAGCCGGTCGGTCACCCTCCCCGGGGCGCCGGTCACGTCTGCACTGTCTCTGCACCCGCAGCACGCAAGGCACAGGAACAGCATTATTACACCGAAAACGGAAACGTGTCGGGTCATTACTTCCCCTCCGTTGCCTCCCAACGAGTGGAGCTGCAGCGCAGAGCCCGCCCAACCCCGACCTGGCATAAGTACCAGTCACACCTCGTAATTGTAGTTATTATACTTTTGCACTGATGCCGGTTTCAAGTGTCATCCCACGTGCGCGCCACAATTTCAGAACAATTCCCTGATTGCAGTTCGCCAACTTCTTTACACAAGCACTCAGGTTTGAGACTCGATACCGGCTGCCCGGCTATTGGTTTATTGGCTGTTATCTCCGGGGCGGCCAGACGAATTTGCCAGTCTTGTCGATGTAGCCGATTTGTTCCTTGTTGACCACGCGCTCTCCGATGACCATGCCGCCTTCGCGAATCGTCTCCCTCACCGCTTCGTACTGCGTGACTTTCGCGAGGCCGTTCTTGAACCGGAAGGTGGAGTCGAACCGGGGCTTGATGACCATGTTGGCTTTCTTGTCTATGAAACCGTACTTCTCGTCCACCTGCACGGCTGCCAGGCCGCCGGAGAAATCCCATGCGTCGTCGAACACGGGGTCTATCACGGTCTTTCCCTTCTTGTCGATGAAGCCCCATTTGTGGAACTTGGAGCACATGAAAGCCAGGCCCTCCCTGAACGGCCACGCCCAGTTGTACTCCAGGGGGATGACTATCTTGCCCGTCTTGTCGATGTAGCCCCAGCGGCCCTCGAGCTTCACGGGCGCAAGCCCCTCGGCGAAGTGCATAACCTCCTCGAAAACCATGTCACCCAGCGCTTTTCCCCGTTTGTCTATGAACTGCCATTTCTCCGTATCGACCCTGACGGCCGCCAGCCCTCCGCTGAAGCCGCGGGCCTCGTCGAACCGGGGCCTGATTCTCAGCCTGCCAGCCCGGCCAATGTAGCCGTGCTCCCCCTCGACCTCCTCTTCATCCAGGTCCTGGTTCGGCTTGAAAAAGCTGCTGAAGATGATGGGGGCAAGGCCTTCGCTGAAGGAATCCGCCTTGTCGAGGCGCAAATCAACGGCGAGCCTGCCCGCCCTGTCCACGTAACCGTAGCCGCTGCCCAGCTTCACCGCCAGCAGTCCCTGCGAGAATTCGCCGGGAACACTGGTGAAGCGCGGGCTCACGATGAACTTGCCCGTCTTGTCTATTATGCCGACCTTGCCGTCCAGCTTGACGGCTGCGAGGCCTTCCGAGAAGTCGCCCGCCTCCTCGAACTGCGGCTTGATTACAACCTTGCCCTCTATGTCGATATATCCCCACTTCTCGTCCATGACAACGGCGAAGAGGTATTTCACCTTCTTCGGGTCTTCGAGCTTCGGCCCGACCTGCGATTCGAGGATGCACTTGCCGGCCTTGTCGATGCAGCACTCCTTGTCGCCCTTCCCTGCCAGCGCGAGCCCGTCGCGAAAGTCCATCGCCCAGTCGTACTCCGGCTTCACGACGAGCTTGCCCGTCCCGTCGATATAACCCCACTTGTCCTTCTCCTGGACTGCGGCGAGCCCGTCGTGCATGGGCGCGCAGAAATCGTACTTCGCCTCCACGACTATCTTGCCGGCCTTGTCCATGTATCCCCATTTGCCCTTCACGCTCACGGAGGCGAGTCCCCCGCTGAAACCGCGCGCATCCTCGTACCCGGTCTCTATGACCATCCTGCCCGTCTTGTCGATAAAGCCGTACTTGCCGCCGGTCCTGACCGCCGCGAGGCCTTCGCCGAACATGCCGGCATCGTCGAACCTCATGGGGATGACTGTCTTTCGCTTGCCGTTTATGTAGCCCCATTTCCCGCTGAGGCAGACGGGCGCGAGGCCTTCGGAGAAGCTCTTCGCATCCGCGAAGCACGGGGTTATTACGGACTGGCCCTTCGCATTGACGAAGCCGTACTTGCCGTTCTCCCTGACGAGGGCGAATCCCCCGCTGAATCCCTCGACGGCGTGATACTTCGGCTCGATCACGAGCCTGCCGCTCTTGTCCACGAATCCGAACTTGTTCGGGGCCTTTTTCTCGCCGGGCACGCCAATGCCCGCGAGCCCCTCGCTGAAGTCGCCCGCTATGGCGAACCGCGGCTGGATGACGAACTTGCCCGCCCGGTTGATGAAGCCGAACCTGCCATCGACCTCGACGCGGGCGATATCGCCGCAGAAGGGCCACGCGGTGCTGAAGCGCGGCTCGATAACCGCCTTGCCGGCCGCGTCCATGTAGCCGACCTTGCCCTCTTTCAGGAACGGGAAAAGCGGCGGCTTGTCCTGCGCATGCAGGGGGCACAGCAAAACCGCGAGAAGCAGGGCGAGCATGGCTGATTTTTTCATTTCGACGGTCTCCCGAACATCACGGACGCATGTAAGCATACATTCATTCGGTATGCGATGTCAAGTGCGACTGCGTCATGCGGGCAGAAGGTCGGTGAAGACGAAGCCCTCGCGCTCGACCGTCTCGCCCCTTTCGACCGCGATAGGAGAGAAGAAGACGGGCGCATCGAAACAGAAAGTATGAAACTCGCCGCGCTCGCCAAGCGGGTCAACGCGCTGCGGCAGGTCCGCGAGAAATTCCGCGTCGAACACACGACCTGCGAACTCGCGCGGCATGTGGCGCGGGTCGAGGCACGTGACGTACGCCATCAGGCCGCCCCGGACCATCTCGCCGGCAAGCTCGCGCGTCTCCCTCCCCCAGAGCGGGAACAGCGCCTCCATGCCGATTTCCGCCAGCCGCTTCTCGCGGTAGTCGCGTACGCTTTGAAGGAAGATGTCGCCATGCGCGACCGCGCTTACTCCCGCACCCTGTGCTTCTTCGAGCGTGGAGCGAAGCGCCGCCTCGTAAGCCTCGTTGGAGCAGGGGTGGGGAATGCGTATCATGTGAAGCGGCAGGCCCAGGCTCGCCGCCTGCGCTTCGAGCAGCTCCACGCGCACCCCGTGCATCGATATCCTGTCAAACGGCCCGGTTATCGTGGTAAGAAGCCCTGTGACCTCAACTTCGCCCGCCTGCTGAAGAAGGTGCAGCGCCCAGGCGGAGTCCTTGCCGCTGGACCATGCAAGAAGAGCCTTCAATTTAGCCATAACAAACCCGCCCCGAGAACCGTCAATATTATATAGGCGTTCGCCGCCCGGTGCTATTCGAATCTCCGACTGACAGCGAGGATATAGCATGAAGCGGATTTTGCTGGTTGCGGCTGTTCTGACACTTGCATCGCTCGGGTGCAAGTCGGTCTTCGAGGAAGACGACGAAGCGCGAATCCACCCCATAGCGGTGATAGAGGCCTCCGGGGAAGATGGCTGCGCGCCGTACACTGTCATTTTCGACGGCGGCAAATCGTTCACCGAGTCGGGCAGGATTACATCGTACTGGTGGATTTACGGCGACGGCGCGGAAGGAGCCGGCAAGGTCGCGACACACGCCTTCGCCAGCCCCGGCACGTACGATGTCATGCTCGTCGTGACGAACAGTTTCGACCTCGCGGGCCAGGCCGTAGTTAGGGTCACGGTAAGGGCCGCGGGCGCGAATCTCCCGCCTGCGGCAGACATCGTCATAAACGGCCCCTCGTCAGGCGATGCGCCGTTCGAGGCGAGCTTCGACGCGACCGGCAGCAGCGACCCGGACGGCTCCATCGCGGATTACGCCTGGGACTTCGGCGACGGGAACACGGGAACCGGCCCGGCCCCTGCACACACCTACACCTCAGGCGGAGACTTCACCGTGACGCTCGTCGTGACGGACGATGGCGGCGCGACAGACTCGACGACGACTCCTATCAGCGTAACCGGCGGCAAGCCCAACGTACTGCCGGAAGCAGTCGCCGAGGCCGACCCGGAGACGGGCACGGCGCCGCTCGAAGTTATGCTGTCAGGCTCGAAGAGCCGCGACACGGACGGCTCTATTGTGAGCTACCAGTGGGATTTCGGCGACGGCGATAACGGCTCGGGAGTCACGGTCGCACACACCTACGCTGCGGGAAACTACACGGCGACGCTGACAGTGACCGACAACGCCGGCGGGACCGATGCGGCAACGGTGGACGTTTCGGTAAACGCATCCCCGACCGCCGCGATAAGTGCCAGCCCGCTCACGGGCGACGAGCCGCTCACCGTCCTGTTCGATGCCTCGGGCAGCGCGGACAGCGACGGCAGCATTGTAAGCTACCAGTGGAACTTCGGCGACGGCTACTCCGGCAGCGGCACAACTCCCGGCCATCTTTACGCCTCCGCCGGGCAGTACACCGCCATGCTCGTCGTAACCGACGACGACGGCGCAACCGGCTCGGCGCTCATCTCGATAACCGTGACAGGCGCTCCTAACCAGCTTCCAACCGCATTGATAGACGCGGGGCCGCTGTCCGGCACCTCGCCGCTTACGGTAAGCTTCTCCGGCTCCGGCAGCAGCGACCCGGACGGCTACATCGATACCTGGGACTGGGACTTCGGCGATTCAGCTTCCGATTCGGGAGAGAACGTCAGCCACGCCTACGCCGCCGGGAACCACACCGCGACCCTCACAGTGACCGACGACGGCGGCGGCACGGACACTGCCACCGTGGACATTTTTGTGAACGCCCGCCCCGTCGCTGCGATAAGCGCCAATCCGACTTCCGGCCCCGCAACGCTCTCGGTCGATTTCGACGGCTCGGGCAGCACCGACAGCGATGGCTCCGTGACAGGCTACACCTGGTACTTCGGCGACGGCGCGACAGCGACGGGCGCGAGTCCGAGCCACGACTACACCGCCGCCGGCACCTACACCGCAACGCTTGTCGTCACGGACGACTTCGGCGCATCCGGCACAACATCGATCACCATCACCGTCACAGGCGGCACGAACCAGCCGCCGACCGCCGTCATTGATGCGGACCCGGTCTCGGGTACGGCGCCGCTCGACGTGTCCTACTCGGCCGCAAGCAGCAGCGATTCCGACGGTTCCATTGTAAGCTACGACTGGGACTTCGGCGACGGGTCGAACGACACGGGTGCGTCAACCTCCCACATATACGCCCCTGGCAGCTACACAGCCACGCTGACCGTAACCGACAACGGCGGATTGACAGACACGGCCGTAATCGACATCTTCGTGAACGAAGCGCCGACCGCGGCCATAAGCGCAAATCCCTCCTCGGGCGAAGCGCCCCTGGCCGTGAACTTCAGCGGCTCGGGCAGTTCCGACGGCGATGGCAGCATTGTTAGCTATTCCTGGGATTTCGGCGACGGCGCGACCGCCACCGGAGTCAGCCCCTCGCACGAGTACGTCGCGGAAGGCTCCTACACCGTGACGTTGACCGTCACGGACGACTTCGGCGCGACCAACACAGACACGACGACAATCACCGCCAGCGGGCCCGCGCCCAACGAGGCGCCCGTCGCAGTCGCAGTCGCGGACCCGACGACAGGCAGCGCGCCGCTCCTGGTGGATTTCGACGGTTCGGGCAGTTACGACAGCGACGGCAGCATTGTAAGCTACGAATGGGATTTCGGCGATGGCGCGACCGGCACCGGCGCCATCGCAAGCCACACCTACAGCGCCGCCGGCACCTACATCGCAACGCTCACGGTCACGGACGACCTCGACGCCGAGAGCAATGTCACCGTCTCCATAAACGCTTCCGGCGACGGGCCTGAAGCAGTCATTCAGGCGAACGTCTACCACGGAATCGAGAACCTCACCGTCAACTTCAACGGCACGGGCAGCACCGCCGGCGGGGCTACAATCGACGAGTTCGACTGGGATTTCGGCGATGGTGGAAGTTCCTCCTCGGCTTCGCCGTCGCATACCTTCAGCGCGGGGGTGTACTGGGTAACGCTCACCATAACTGACAGCCTCGGCAGGACGGGCCAGGCGCAGACCGTGATTGCAGTCGCCACCTGGGAGGAGGAAGTCGTCAGGCTGACCAACATCGAGCGCTGGACGGCCGACGGCGGGGCGAACCTGCCGCCGCTCAAGAAAGAATCTCACATTGACGATGCCGCGCTGCGGCACTCGACCGACATGGCCGTAAACGAACACTTCAGCCACACCGGCACGGACGGCTCGTCCGTCGGCGACCGCATGACGGACGCCGGGTACATCTGGTACACCTGCGGCGAGAACATCGCCGCAGGCTACACCTCGCCCGCAGCCGTCGTCCAGGGCTGGATGGACAGCCCCGGCCACCACGCCAACATAATGCGCACGACGTTCCGCGAAATAGGCGTTTCCTACGTCTACGATGGGTCCACCTACTACAGGCACTGGTGGACGCAGGACTTCGGCGCGCGCTCCAATATCTACCCCGTGGTAATCGAGCGCGAGGAGTTCGCCACCGCAAGCTCGACGGTTGACCTTTACATCTACGGCTCCGGCTGGGCGTCGCAGATGATGGTGTCCAACTCCGCAACCTTCGCAGGCGCAAGCTGGGAGGCGTTCGCGTCGGACAAGACGTGGGCGCTCGAACCCGGCCTGGGCACCAAAACCGTCTACGTCAAGCTCAAAAGCGGCGCCACGGAACGCACCTACTCCGACTCAATCGTGGTCGTCGAGCAGTAGCCCGACCCAGCGCCGCAACGCTCCATCGTTGAAGCACCAGGGCAGTTTGCATCCGGGCTCTGGGCCGTGTTATGATTGTGATGTCATGGTTAAGATGTTCACAGTGATAGCTGCGCTCGTAATGCTGGCCGGATGCAGCGGCGGCGGCAAGGCTGTGCCTGCCGAAAAGCCGGACACGCAGTTCAAGATGCACGTTCAGGCCCTGGAATCGGGCGATAAAGCAGTCCGCCGGAAAGCATTCAATTACCTCGCCAATCACGGGGAAAAAGGTCTCGACGCAATCAGGGATTTCTGCAAACGGCATACTGACAACGGATGGCGAAAGGAAGAAGATGGCTTGAAGTGCCGTATCAGCGCTGACCCCATACTCTATTATGAAATGGACGCAGATCAACCCGTGTTCAAAGGCAATGTCGTACGGGGATTTATCGCAATCGACCTGAAGAATGTCGGCCCGCAGCCTTTGCATATATTGACGCACGACGGCGGCATTATCACCAACCCCCTTCACGGCACGGCAATCGAAACATACCTGGGAGATGAGCCGAAAGAGTACAAGGTCGTACATGAAATCACAGCGCCTGATAAAGCAGTCCAAATCGGCGAGGGAGAGACAATCTCGGGCAAGGATTTCGCCTGCGACACACGTTACTATAACTGGGCCGATGACGAAGTCGTGTGTTTCCGTAACTACAAGAACATGGGCAAAGGAATCTACTTCATAACATACACTCTTGGCATATTCCGGGAAGACACCGGCGTTTCGTACATCCAATCCAACCGTATCTGCCTCGCCCTGCTCCCGGCGAAGAAGAAGCAATAGACATTCACCTGAATCCAATCTTCATTCGAAAGTTCCGCTGCGGGCGTGTTCGGGTTAGTGGCCTGTATTAGTGTCCGCTGCTGGAGCAGAGCAGCGAGTTGCCCTTGTCCGGTGAAAACAGCACGAGCGCGTTGTCACAGTCGTATGAGTTGATCATGAATCCATTGACATACCATGCGCATACAAGATGCTTGCGCTGGAGGTAATCCAGAAGCTCGCCGAGAGTCGGGTTCGCACTGTCGAGCGAGATAGTGATGTGTTTGTCCCAGGTCTCCCTGTCCGGAACGACAAGCATGCTAATATCATTCTCTATTCGTTTGAGAATCTCGTTGAGCTTCATCCCGGCCGGGTTGAAACTGAGCCTGGCGCTTTTGAGTCTTCTGAAGGCGCTCCCCCTCATGGCGGCGTAATAGCGGTAGAGTTTCGCATCTTCTCCCCGCATGATATTCATGGTGTTTCCGTCCGCGTAGAACGTATACGAGAAACCGGTGCCTGCGAGAGCACGTTCCAGCGCCGCCTTCGCATTGCCTTTCCAGCGCCCGTGGGGTGCATTGAGATACAGGCTGAAATCTTCGCAGGACTGCACGTTGAGCGGCAGGCTCCATGCCGTGCACACTTCCAGCAGCGCTTCGCGGCAGCTTTTCCCCGTCCAGTCGAACTCGCGCTCCGCAGGCGAGTTGAGAGTTTCGAGAAACTGCCGCTGCCTGCGCTGCGCCTGCTGCTCCGCGTGTGCTTCCCTTATGGATTCCCTTATCTGTTCCTGTACGGAAAGCCCCGAGTCGTAGGACACCACCAATCCTTCGTGCCTGAACCTGTAGGCAAGACCCTCGTCAACTGCAAGTATGAGTGCAAGTGCATTCTTCGCTTTTATATGCCTGAGGCGGAGATTTATGGCAATCTCCGTATCCACTTCAGGATGAAGCACTATGTTTATCCCCAGCAGGTGGCTCACGAACGCAAGCGCCTCGGTTATGGGAGTGTCTATGAAACGAACGGATATTCTTTTTTCGAGCGCCTTTTTGATTTCAGGATAGTTATCATTGTCCGCGTACGGGTACTGCGGGCGGGTGTCTTCCGCCAGCATGCAGAGTATCTTGAATTCTTCCGGCTCTTCCTCGACTGCCATTTCAGGTTCAGGCTTCGGTTCGGGCTCGGGCCGTTTCGGGCAGGGCGCTTCAATCACGTGTATCGACTGGATTACGGGCGGCGTCTCCGGGATGACGTAGCGTGCGTTTACCACGAGCACGGCCGAAACGGCCGTCAGGGCCGCTACGGATGCGATTATCAGCATTCTCAGTACTCTTACCATCATCAGTATTAACACCCCGGAACGCCAAATCTTCTGCTCCTTACCTGTCTATAGTGCACCCCATCCCCACTGCCAGGTGCCAATCGGACCGACATCCGGGTCTGTTCTGTGACAACCGGGGTATTACAGAAAATGCGTACAATTGTAATGGCCCGGGAGCCGCGTATGTGGTAAGTAGTAAGCAGAGGGAACAGGCACCGGGGAAACGCAGATGGCGCAGCAGGAAAACACCAACGGGAACAAGACACCAGAGAAAGAACCCGAGGTGGTATGCTCGGAGTTTCCTGAACGCAAGGGCACGAGCTGGCCTGTGACGCTTACAATCGTCGCTGTGTGCCTGGGCGCAATGTATCTCCTTATGCGTCTCAAGGGCGCACCGCAGGGCTATTGCATCCTGATGGCCCTCTTCATTCCGGCGATTTTCATCGTAATAATGGCGTCAGGCAAGCTCTGGCGAGTCCTGTTCGCCCGCAACGAACTGGTGGCGCGTAAGGTAGAGGTGAGTGCCTATGGCGTGAGTGGCACTACCTTCCAGAATACCAAATTCGAAGTGCGGTGGGAGCACGCCTCGTTCGTGGATATTCAGCTCCCGAAAGGACGGTATCTGGGAACCATTAATATCCAGACGCCGGACTGCGACATAGGATTCAACAGCGGCATGCCACGCTTCAACGAGATGGCGAAAATCGCGCGCGATGCATGCGTAAAGAAGAAGATACAGTGCCGCTACCTGGAGCGCATGTACAACTACACCGATAGCACCCCTCTGAGGAGAATACGCTGGCAGAAGGTATCAATCTGTGCTTTTGGCCTGATTATCCCCTTCGGCGTTATGATTCTCCTCGTCGTTCTGGGTATCAGGCTTGTAGGTCCCGAGGGGCCACTTGAGGTAAAAGAAGACAGGGTGACGCGGCTGATTGGAGACCTCGACTGGTGCACAGGCACGGAACGCGAAGAAGCTATGGATGAGCTGGTGAAGATGGGCGCGCCGGCGGTCGAGCCGTTGATTGCGGCACTGAGACAAAACGAGCTGGGTAGTATGCGACACCACATCATATGGGCTCTTGCGGAAATCGGCGACGGGAGGGCCGTCCCGGCTCTGATTGACTTGCTTACCGACAACTACATAGCGAGCACGGCGGCGAATGCACTGGGCGAAATCGGCGACATGCGCGCGTTCGAGCCGCTCAGGGAAATACTCGAGAATCCCGACACGGAAAATGAAGGGCCGCTGGCGCGCGCGCCCATTGCATCCGTGCTGGTCAGGCTTGACCCGGAGAAGGCAGTCGAGCCACTTCTGCGAAGGCTCGATGACCCGGACGCGTTTGTCCGCGCCTCCGCCGCCTCCTGCCTCGGTGAATTGAAGGAGCCCAGAGCGCTCGAGCCGCTGCTGAAAGCGCTGGACGACCCGGATGAACACTGCCGGTCGCGGACCGCCTTCGCGCTTGGAAGATTCGGCGACAGGAGGGCCGTCGAGCCGCTGATAAAACATCTGAAGGACGAGACAATGCGCAGGTCTGCGGTGAGCGCGCTGGGACAACTCGCCGACAAGAAGGCTGTCGGGCCACTTCGCTCTCTCTGGGAAACGGAAGACTTCCCCCAGAACAGGTATGCTATCGCAGGCGCACTGTACAGTCTGACGGGCGAAGAGGGGTTCTTCCAGTTCATCGTGGAGGCCCTGGACGACCAAGATTCGCTCCTTGTCTCATCTGCTATTAGCCAGCTGGGTGCTGTCGGCGGCAGGAGAGCAATTCCCTACCTTGTTGAAGCCTTGGATGATAAGGATTTCGGAAAACGCTGGAACGCCGTGTGGGCGCTCGCCCAGATAAAGGAAGACGAGGCTCTGGGGCCGCTTATCGAAGCCCTGAAAGATGACGACGGGATGGTCCGGCGCAGCGCCGCGAGCGCGCTCAAGGGAATTACCGGCGAGAACTTCAGGCGGGACTACGATGCCTGGAAAGAATGGCACGAGAAGAACAAGGCGAAGTAGCGCATCTGAACTCAACCTTCATGCAAAGCCTGCGGGCTATCCGTTTTTCCTTGCCGGGAGGCGGCGAAGGCGGAAGCCGTAGACGTAGGCCACGCGCGCCATCACCATTATCGCCACAGCCAGCGTGAGCACCAGCACCTGCAGCAGCCTGACAGTATCAACCTCGCGCCACACGTAACCCGGCCTCTGCGGATAGTCGGGGGGGCTGTAGTACGCGCCGGCAGGCAGGCTCTCGTAGCCATCGTCGAGGCTTTCGCCCCTGAGCTGTGCCGCGCGCTCCGCGAGTCTCACGAACTCGACGACATCCCTGCGATTGTCGAACTCGGGCGCAAGCTGCGAGGCGAGCTTGTAGACGGCGCTGAGCCGGGAGCCGGCCGCGTACGGGCTGCCGCGCAGTATTTCGGCGAACTCCGCGACAAGCGCGGCCAGTCTGAAGTTCTCGCTCGCCTCGTGGTAGCTCCCGGTAAAGTCGCCGGAGCCGAACGCCTGCTTCATCTCGGTCGCCTTGCCGGTCTCCGGGTCCTTGTACCTCACGTGGACCGAGCCGAGCTTCTTGTCAAGGCCCTCATAAAGCTCGATTTCGTACAGAGCCGTAACGGAGTGCCCCGCGCCGGCCTCGCCCGCATCCACCGAGTCGTCGCGGAACTTACTGTCGGCTACAGCCCTGTTCTCGTAGCCGAGCAGGCGGTACTTTTTGACGACCTCGGGGTCGAAATCGACCTGGATTTTTACATCCTTCGCCATGACCTGAAGCGTCCCGGTCAGCTCATCGACGAAGACTTTCTTCGCCTCGTCGAGCGAATCCACGTGCGCGTAGTGCCCGTCGCCCCTGTCGGCGAGCTTTTCGAGCAGCGAGTCGTTGTAGTTGTCAACGCCGAGCCCGACGGTGGTCAGGTAGATGCCGCAGGTATCCGGCGTTTTGACATCTTCGAGAATGACCTCCGCGCTCGTCGCGCCGACGTTCGCCACGCCGTCGGAGAGAAAGACGATTCTGTTCACGCACTTCGGGTCGAAGTGCTTGCAGGCGAGCTCGTAGCCCAGCTTCAGCCCTGCCTGCGCGTTAGTCGTCCCGCCCGGTATCAGTCCGCGAATGGCGGAAACGAGTGTTTCCTTCTTTTCCGCCGAGCAGGGCTTGACGAGGACCTGTGCGATATGGTTGTAGATGACTATGCCTATCTGGTCGCCCTCGCGCATCTGGTCTATCAGGCAGTAGAGCGCGGACTTGGCCTGCTCAAGCTTGCCGTTCTCACGCATCGAGCCGGACACGTCGATTACGAACGTAAGCAGCGCGTCCTTGCGCTCTTCCTTCTTCACTTCCTTCGTCTTCACACCGATTTTGAGGAGCTGGTGCCCCTTCTGGCCGAAGATGGAGGGCGCACCCTCGATATAGACCGCGAAAGCGCCCTTCTTGGGGGACTTGTAATAGTACTTGAAGTAGTTGACGAACTCCTCAACGCGCACCCTGTCCTGCGGGGGAAGCTGGCCGCGCTCTATGTACTTGCGCGCGAGCGCGTACGCCGCCGTATCGACATCAATCGCGAAGGTCGAGAGATGGTCTTCGGAAGTCTGCACGAACGGCCTGAAGCCGCCGGAGCGCGCGAGCGTATCCGGTGCTTCCGCATCGCCAAGCGGCGGGATTTCCTGCGGCACGAACCGCTCAGGCTCAGCCTGCGGCTTCTCCGTAACCACCGCCGGTCTGGGTCCACGCAAAGGCGCCCGGCGGTCCTCTCCGGCCTTCATTTTCCAGTCGGCTGATTTAGACGCCTGTTCCGCATATTCTCTTTTATACCTCTCTTTCGGTTCTCCAAGGTACTTGTTCGAAGCGCGGTCATACTCGCGATGGGCAATGACTCGCCTCCCGGCTGCCGGTGCGGGCGCCTGCGCATACCCGGCTTCGCTCTCGCTGCAGCTCTCGTCTTCGCACTTCATGACGCTTCGCTCGGAACTGCTGCCGGAGCACGAGAAGATTACGAAGACTGCGCTCGCGGCGAGCGCGGCAACAGTCAACGCTGCAAATGCTTTCGAATTGTGCATAACGAACCTCCCCTGCATGAAATGTTGTGTTTTCATCCATTTAGAGCATGCCGAGTGGGTCTGGGTTCACTGTTTTTCAAAAGGATTCGCCCCTGCCGGACGTGAGTTGACAGCGGGCGGACGCTGTGTATACTCGAATATTCAGCCGTATGAGAGGGAATTCGTGGCGTACGTCCTCGGCATCGACGAAGCTGGTCTATCGCCCGTGGTGGGGCCGCTCCTGGTATCGGGGACGCTGTTCAAGACTTCCGCGGCGGACGAGGGCGCGAACTTCTGGCGCATGCTGGAGTCTTGCGTCTGCGGCCGCGTGAAGGACGCGGCCGGGCGGGTCGTCGTCGCCGACTCGAAGGCCGTCCACAAGAAGGGCGACCTGAGCCGACTCGAAGAGGCCGTCTTTTCGTTCCTCTACAGCCGCGGCGACAGGCGCATCACGAACCTCGCCCAGCTTCTCAAGCGCATCAACGCCGCAGTCGAGCACGAGGATTACCCCTGGTACACACCCGAAAAGCTCGGCCTGCCCACGAAAGTCTGGGACAACACGGCGCGCAGGCACGGTCGCACTCTCAGAAAGGCGATGCGCGGCGAGGACATGGCATTCGTCGCCGCCTACAGCGAGCCGGTGCTTGCGGGCAGGTTCAACGGCGACCTCGCGCGCACGCGCAACAAGGCAATGCTGCTGTGGGAGCGCGTCTCGCGCATTATCTACCAGGCCATGAAGGTCTGCGGCGGCGAGAACCTCACCGTCTGCGTCGATAAGCTGGGCGGGCGCGAGCGATACGACGACCTGCTCGAGGATGTGCTCGGCGATGCGCAGCCGGACCGCGCCAAGATGGGAAGGGACGTGTCTGTCTACGAATATTCCCGCGACGGCGGGCGCGTGCGGGTGCTTTTCATCAAGTCGGGCGAGGAGAAAGCACTGCCGGTCGCGCTGGCCTCGATGTTCTCGAAGTACGTGCGCGAATTGTTTCTCATCCAGCTCAACGAGTGGTTCTGCGAAAAGATGCCGGACCTCAGGCCCACGGCGGGCTATCACAAGGATGGCTGGCGCTTCATCAACGAGACTAAGAGCTTTCGAGAAGAGAACGGTATTCCCGAAGCACTGCTTGTCAGGAGAGGATAATGGATGAATTGAAACAGGTTGCGGAGATGCTGGGCAAGAGGAATTTCGAGGTGATCGTCGTTACGAACCGCGACGAGGCGGTGAAGGCGGCGCTGGCCCTGATTCCGGAAGGCTCGGTAGTGGGGCTCGGAGGGTCGGTGACTGTCAAGGAAATCGGGCTGCTGGATGCGCTGCGGGAGGGCAGCTTTGACCTCTGCGACCAGTACGAGGAAGGCATCTCGAAGGAAGAGAACTACAGCCGGCGCAGGCGCGGCGCGGCCGCCGAAGTCTTCGTCACGGGCACCAACGCGATAGCGAAGGACGGTGCGCTTGTCAACATAGATGGCTTCGGCAACCGGGTCGCAGCGCTCACTTACGGGCCGGAAAACGTAATCGTCGTCGTGGGACGAAACAAGATTTGCGACGACGTGCACAAGGCGCTCGACAGGGTGCAGAACTACGTCGCGCCGATGAACGCGAAGCGATTCGGCGTCGATACGCCGTGCGTGAAGACGGGGAAGTGCGAGGACTGCAGCTCGCCGCAGAGAATCTGCAATATCTACAGCATAATCAGGCGACAGGCGGCGCCCGGCCGCTTCCACGTGATTCTCGTTGACGAAGACCTCGGCTTTTGACAGAACCGTGTTAAGGAAGTCACAATGATAATCCGGCAGTACTTCGCGGCTGCGTTGCTTTTCGGCACATTCTTTGTGCTCGGATGCTCGCCGCAGCAGAAAGCCCAGGATAAAGGCGAAAAGCCGGCGGCGCTTCAGACATCCCCCTGGGGAGAGAGAAACAACGGGCTGCAGTGCCGGGTCACAGTCCCGAAGGAAATCGAGCAGGGAATGCCGCTCGAAGCGAAAATCGAGTTCCACTGCCAGCCGGAGGATGTTCCCGAAGGGAAGAAGAAGCTCAACACCTTCCTGCACAGCGGCTACGTCACACTGCGCATGCGGGGCAAGTCTGCTGAAAAAGAGGTCGAGGTACGCCCGTATGACCCGACTCACGGCATGGAGGCGACGGATGACGGGAAGTACACGGCACCTCTCGACGGGAGCGAAATAGAGCCCTGGAAAACGACTTTCCCGCTGGTACGGGCACGCGACGGCCTCGTTCCCGGGATGTATGAGTGCCGGGTGCAGTTCACCTACTCCTGGGAACGCAGGGTAATCGGCTGGCACGGCACAAAGGCAGAGTGGGAAGCTGCAGGCTTCTGGACAGGTACGATAACTTCCGGGCCGTTCACGCTGATGGTCCTGAAGGAGACGCCAAAGACGAAGGAATACTGGCTGCCCAAGCGGCTCCGAATAAACAAGCGGCTGGAGGTCAGGTACGGAAAGGAAGATGCCCGGAAGGTTGTCCTGCCGGTAAGAAACGGATTCTCCGTAGCCGCCAAGTACTATCGCGACGGCAAATTCTTCTGCCTGACCGGTCCTCCCGTTCCTGACGACGCGAACTACATAGACTACTGGTATGACTACAAGGGCGAAGACAGAGATGTGACTTATACGATAGAAATTTTTGAAACTTCAGACCCACCGGTTCATTTGTGGCATCCCGGGCTGGAGTCAGGTGGCTACAAGGTGCTATGGAAAAAGTCGTTCAAAGTGCTCATCATGTCCCTGAAGTAGGCTCCTCGCCGGCGTCGGGTGATTCGATTTCTTCGACCTTCGGGCCTTCGACCGGCTCTTCGGGCACTATTTCTATCTGGTCCACGACATGGCCGAGCCTCTCGGCGAGGTCGTCGCAGGTCTCGTCAACCGAGAGGAACATCTTGAGGACTTCGGACATCCCGTAGGTCAGGACGAAGATGAGCATCGTAACCAGCAGGCAGATAAGCCCGCCCGCGAGCGAGACGATCTTGTCGGTCTCGGCCTGGTAGCTCGATGCGAAAGTGAACAGGGTCAGCGCGAACCCGAAGCCTATGCCGAGGGCAATCCACCCGAGGAGCTTGAAGAAGGCCGATATTGCGCGCACGGACGCGCGCGTCCGCTCTTTCTCTTCCTCGCTGGTCATTCCCGTTGCACCCATGCTGAATCCTCCCGGAGCGCCGGTTCTTATTTCCCGAGCGCGCGCTTCGCCGTCTCGCCTATGTCCGCGGGGCTTTCCGCGACGTGTACGCCCGCTTCCTTCAGGGCTGCGACCTTCTCGGCGGCGGTTCCCTTCCCTCCCGCGATAATCGCGCCCGCGTGGCCCATGCGCTTGCCCTTGGGCGCGGTCCGGCCAGCGATAAAGGCGATTACAGGCTTGTCGAAGCCGTTCTTGATGAACTCCGCGGCTTCTTCCTCCGCCGAGCCGCCTATCTCCCCGATGAGGACCACGGCTTCGGTGTCCGGGTCGTCGCCGAAGAGCTTCAGCCCATCGACGAACGTGGTGCCCACGACCGGGTCGCCGCCGAGGCCGAGCGCGGTGGACTGGCCTATGTCGTGCTCGTTGAGCTGCGCTGCTGCCTCGTAGGTGAGGGTGCCGCTTCGCGAGAGAATGCCGACCGGCCCGCGCTCGAACGCGGCGGCCGGCAGGATGCCGATTTTACACTCGCCGGGCGTAATGACGCCGGGGCTGTTCGGGCCGACGACTCGCGCACCGCGCTCCGTCGCATGGCGCTTGGCCTTGATGACATCGAGCGTCGGAATGCCCTCGGTAATCACGACGATGAGCTTTATGCCGGCGTCGGCGGCCTCCATGATGGCGTCGCCCGCGAATGCCGGCGGCACGATTACACAGGAAGCCTGCGCACCCGTCTTCTCGACCGCCTCGGCCCCCGTGTCGAAGACGGGGACGCCGAGGCAGTCCTGCCCGCCCTTGGCCGGCGTAACGCCGCCGACGATTTTCGTGCCGAACTCGAGCATGAGCTTCGTGTGGAACTGCCCCTGCGAGCCGGTAATGCCCTGGACGATGACTCTGGTGTCCTTGTCTATGAGTATGCTCAACTTACTTGCCTCCTGCCGCTTCGATAGCCTTTTCGGCGCCTTCGGCCATGGTTACCGCGGCGGTTAGCTCCAGGCCGCTCTCCGCCAGCATTTTCCGGCCCTCCACGGCGTTCGTGCCCTGCAGCCGCACGACGAGCGGGACGGGCAGCCCGACCTTCTTCGCAGCCGTTATGACGCCCTCCGCAATCACGTCGCAGCGGGCGATGCCGCCGTAAATGTTCACCCAGATTGCGGCGACGTCCGGGTCGCCGAGAATTATCTTGAACGCCTCCTCGACCTGCTCCGCGCTTGCGCCGCCGCCGACGTCGAGGAAGTTCGCGGGCTGGCCTCCGAACACGGTCAGGATGTCGTTCGTCGCCATGGCGAGCCCGGCGCCGTTCACCATGCAGCCGATATTCCCGTCGAGGCTTACGTAGTTAATGCCGACTTCCTTGGCCTTCGCTTCGAGCGGGTCTTCCTCCGCCAGGTCGCGAAGCTCGACGTAGTCCTTGTGCCTGTAAAGCGCGTTGTCGTCGAAGTTGACCTTCGCGTCGAGCGCGAGCAGCGCGCCGTCCTTCGTCACAACGAGGGGGTTTATCTCGACGAGCGATGCGTCTGCCTTCAGGAAAAGCTTCGCGAGCGCCGCGACCAGCCGCGCGGCCTGTTCCATGGGTTTTCCGCTGAAGCCGATTTTTTTCGCGAGTCCCCGCGCGTGGTACGTGCGCAGCCCCGCGACCGGGTCCACCGGGATTCGCACGATGGCCTCGGGTTTCTCCCTGGCCAGCTCCTCGATTGACATGCCGCCCTCGGCGGACGCTATGACCACGGGCGATTCGCTGGCGCGGTCTATCGCCATGCCGACGTAAAGCTCGCGCTCGATTTCGCTCGCCGCCTCGACGAGTACCTTCTGGACCAGCCTGCCGGCGTCGCCGGTCTGCTTCGTCACGAGCGTCTTTCCCAGCATGCCCGCCGCTGCCTTCTCGACCTCTTCGGCCGAAGAGACGAGCGCGACGCCGTGAACCGAGGAGTCCTCCTTCATGGTGCCCTTGCCGCGCCCGCCCGCGTGAATCTGCGCCTTGACGGCGAACTTCGCGGCTTCGAGCCCCTCGGCCACCTTGCGGGCCTCCTGCGGCGTGGATGTCACCCCGCCCGCCGGCACCGGAACCCCGAACGACCTGAAAATCTCCTTCGCCTGGTACTCGTGTATTTTCACCGTCGTCTCCCTGCTGCTATCCCTTTTCCGTTATTCTCAGGAAGATGTCTTCGAGAGTTTCCCTTTCCTCGCACAGGCCGGTTATGCGGATGCCGGCTGCGTTTATCTTTGCGTTGAGCCCGGCGAGGTCCGCCACGGAGCCGCCGTAGCGAAGCGTGACCTTCTTGCCCTCCATCGAGAAGGAAACAATCCTGTCATCCCCGCCGAGAACCTCCTCGATTCGGTCGAGCCCGTCCACGACCTGGATGTGGACCTTGCGCTCCTTCTTGTACTTCTCTCGCAGGATGTCGAGCGGGCCGCTCTCGACGAGCACGCCGCCGTCGATTATGCCGAGGCTGTTGCAGAAGCTGCTCAGGTCGTAGAGTATGTTCGAGGCCACCACCATGGTCCTTCCGGTGGTGGAGAGTTCCTTCAGTATCTCCAGCAGCTCGATGCGCGACCGGGGGTCCAAGCCGCTCGTGGGCTCGTCCAGCAGAAGTATGTCGGGGTCGTGGATGAGCGTCTTTGCCACAAGCAGGCGCTGGCGCATGCCGCGGGACAGGGAGGAGACGTAGTCGTGCATCTTGTGGCCGAGCCGCACCATGTGCAGCAGGTCGTCGGTCCGGCTCTTCCTCTCGGCGGAGGCCAGGCCGTAGCACCTGCCGAAGTAGTCGAGGTATTCCCAGAGCTTCAAGTCGTCGTAGAGCCCGAACTCGTCGGGCATGTACCCGACCCGCGGGTGTATCTTGCGGGGGCTGTCGGCGAGGTCTACCCCGTCTATCTCGATTGTTCCGCCGCTTGGCGACAGCAGGCCGGCGAGCATGCGGATTGTCGTCGTTTTGCCGGCCCCATTGGGGCCGACGAGCCCGAAGCTCATGCCGCTCTGCACGTCAAGGCTGAGATCCCTGACCGCTTCCACCAGGCCGTACTTCTTCGTGAGGCCGCGCGTTTTTATCATCCTGTTTCACCTCTGAGGCGGGTCTGCGTGACAATATCAGAACGGCCGCCCCAAGTCAAGACGCGGTTCCCTCGGAAGCGCGATTTCGGGCATGTCGCAGACTCAGCGCCACGGGGCCACGAATTCGCGCACGGTGGCGGTGTACGTCGAGACCCCAATCTTACCGCCGATTACGAACACCCTCGTCCCGACCGTCGCCCCGCACGTGAAGCAGCGCATGGAAGGCTCCCTGCGCAGCCGCCTCCAGGAATTCCACGAGGTATTGTACGTTTCAACATCCGGCAGCCCGGGGTACGTGCCGTCGAACCCGCCGAGAACAATCATTCGCCCGTTCACGATGCCGCTGCAGCCGTGAGCGCGCGCAATGGACATGGGCTTTCGCGCGACCCAGGAGTCCGCCACCGGGTTGTACACGAGGAGCGTCTCGGTATATGTGTCCGGCCCCCCGCCTCCGGGATTCGCGTATCCGCCGGAGACATAGATTCTGTCGTCTATAGTCTCGCAGAAAGCTCCGGCGCCGGATTCCGGCATTGTCGCGGCGCCGGACCACGAATCGAGCAGCGGGTCGTACACCTGGGCAGTCGAGCACGTGTACCCCCCCGGCAGCGCTCCGCCGAAGTAGTATATCTTCCCGTCGTATACCGCGGCCGAAGCGTAAAGTGTCGGCTGCGGCGCAGCGACGGAGTTCCACTGGTCCATGCCGGGGTCGTAGACGCAGGAGCCGCCGGTGCCTCCGAACACGTAAATCTTATCATCGAGCGCGACGCAGACGTGACCGCTCGTCGGGGCAGGCAGGGACTGCAGGGTCGCCCACGCATCTGCGTCCGTGTCGAACACCTCAACCGTGTCGAGCGCGCCGGTGGAATCCTCGCCGCCGCAGACGTAGATATTCGTGTCTATCGCCGCGCAGGCCGCGGCTCGCGGGGCGGGCATGTGGGGCGCATCGACCCAGACGCCTATGTACGGCAGGTAGTCGTAGTCATCCTCGTCTTTCCCGAAGACACGCCGGAATATCTCGAGCTGGTACAGGGCGTTGCAGCCGCAGCAGAATACGAGCAGGCACAGGAACGCCAACAGAAATGCACGCTTGCTCATACAGCCGAAGCCTTTCCGCCGCCGGTCAAAGTTATTGCGAATCCGACGCGTACATCTTATAGTAAAGTCACGCCGACCGCAAGGCTGCGGCCCGGCCAAAACGGAGGATTAAAATGAAGAAGACAATAGTACTGCTCGCGTCCGTTCTTGTAATGCTCTCTGCGACCGCGTTCCCGCAGCAGCCCCCGGCGCCGGCCAGGCTCGACTGGGACGTGATTCTTGAACAGGTGCAGAGCGGCGATGAGAAGGCGGCCTACGGCGCCCTGGCCTCCGCAGACAGGCTTTCCCCAGACACCCTCGCCGCCGATTTCGTCCGGCTTTCGAAGAAAAAGCCCGCGAAGTTCACCGCAGCGTGGCGCGCCAGCGCGCCCATGCGTAATCTCTTCTGCAACAAGCTGATACCGGCGCTGCGGCGGAAGATGCTCGAATCGATTCTCGCGGTCGCGTCGGATAAATCGGCGGGCAGGCTCCCTGCCCTGGATCTGCTCGTGACCGGTAGCTATCCTGCGGACGAAGCTTACAAAAACTCCCTCGGCGAGGCTGAAGCGGATGTCAGGGCTGCAGCGGCAGCCGGGCTCGGCCTTTCCTTCCCCGAATCCGACGTGCTCGACAGGCTCGCCAAGATGGCCAAGGAAGACGAATCGCCCGCCGTCAGGGCCGCTGCGGTGTTCGCGCTCGCGAAGGCGGGAAGGCACAAGGATGTGAAAATCGTCGCCGCGGCATGCGCCGATAAAAACCCTTCTGTAAGGGAAGCCGCAGTTAATGCGCTGCTTACGGTCCGCACGCCCGAGGCCGCGGAAGCGCTCGCGGTGGTTACAGCGAACAAGAACGAGGAGAGAAGAACGCGGCTGACTGCAATGCGTCCTGCGGCTGAATTCGAGCATCCCAAGCTCACTGAAGCACTGCTCAAGACGCTGGAGGACCGGGACGAAGATGTTCGCCACGGCGCGTACAAGACGCTCTGCTCCGCCGGGATTCCCGAAACGCTTGCGGCGGCATGCGAAAAATCCCTCAAGGACCCGAGCCCGCATGCCGCCAGCGGATTCGTCGTGTTCTGCTGGCAGTTCGCACTGAAGGCAGGACATTTCCCCGACCTCAGGCGCAAGCTCGTCTCAACGCTCGTCCAGGCACTGAGTCACAGGGACTCGGGGGTGAGGAATTGGGCGGCCCGGTCGCTGCGGGATATTCCGTTCCGGGAAGTCGCCGAGCAACTCGGCGCGCTCGCAGCGGGAGAAACAAACGAAGAGACGAAGAAACTTATCTGCCGCGCCCTGTGGAGAGATAACTCAGCCGGAGCGACCAACGTGTTCCTGCAACTGCTCCGCGATGAGAGCCAGACCATCTCGAAGACGGCAGCCCTGGCCCTGCGAGACAGAGATGACGAGAGGATAGCAGCGGCCGCGCTCAAGCTTCTAACCGGCGCGGAGAAGCCCCGCCCCGAACTCATAGAGCTGCTCGCAGCCTCGGGGAGCGAGGATGGCCTGAAACTGCTTCGAAAGCTGCTGCAAACCGGCTCGGTCAAGGAGAAGGTCACGGTAATTCAGGGAGTGCAGAGGAAGCGCAACCACGCGCTCTGCCCCGACATCGCGGGCCTTCTCGACAGCGAAGACCGCTCCGTGCGCCTTGCGGCGGTCAGCACGCTGGGCACGCTGAAATACGAGCCCGCCGTGAAAAAGCTCTCCGAACTTGCGGACAAGAGCCGCGACGAAGGAGTCAGGTACTTCATGGTCAAGGCGCTCGCGGAAATCGGCACGGCGGAGTCCATCGGCATTGCCCTCAAGCACTACGGCGGTTTCACGCCACCGCGACAGGTATCCCTGGCTCATGCGCTGGCGAAGCTCTCGAACCCGGAGGCAATGGAAGTGCTGCGCAAATCGCCGGCGTATGCAAAGGTGGAGCAGCACATGCAGGCCACTAAACCGAGAGACCCGCGCCTGGAGGCCGAATTGCACAGGTATGAGCTTCTCGCTAAGTACAAGGCGCAGAGCGCGAAGGAGCTGCGCTCGCTGGCTGAGGTCGCGCTGTCGAAATCCGACCCGCGCCGCCCGGCGGAGGACTGGGAAACTGTCGTGACCGCAATGGCCTCCGCTTGGCCGAAGGAGGCGCTGGCCTACCTGCAGGAAGTGACGAGGGGATACCCTCACTGGCCCGCGCTGATGGCTGCTACGGCAAGGGTGCTTCAGGAGCACCCTCTCGATGGAGGTGAGGAGATTCTGAAGGCGCTCCTCTACAGGCCCAATGCGTTCGTTCACGCCTCTGCGGCTTCCGCGCTCACGAAAACAGAAGGGGGAATTGCAATCCTCAATGCCGCGATGGAATCGGGGCATCGCCTCGTCTCGAACATAGCATTCGGTACGCTCGCGAAGACAGGCAGGCTACCCGAAGAGAAGCTGGTCAAGGGCCTCGCCGCCCCGGACTGGTCCATCCGCGAGTGCGCGGTCGGGGCGCTCGTCAAGTCAGCCGACCTTGCAGAAGCCGATTGGCCGTCCGCTGCCTTGGGCAACGAGAATCCCGTCGTGAGGCGGACCATTGCGAAGGCGCTCGCGGGAACGGCAATGACCGCCCTGCCGGAGGCCGTGAAGGAGGCCTTCGGTTCGGACCGCAGGACGCGATTCTTGTGTCTATACTCGACCGCTGTACATTCTTCCAGTCCATCCGCCGTGGCTTCCTATCTGATAAATTACGGTGTGGATGCTGCAGTTGCCGCCGCGCCCGCGCATGGCGAGAAGCTGCTCGCGCTGGTCGCGAAGATGCTGGGTAACCCCGAAAGCACGAAGAGCGCCACACGGACTCTCGAACTCATCGCGCCGGGCGAGGGCAGGAACGCGAATTTCTGGAAGAAATGGCTCGCGGAGCGAAAACCGAGTTTCCTGTGGTCGGAGAAAGACTGCCGTTTTTTACCGGCAGATGAGCGCTCCGGCAAATGAATTGCATTAAACCTTCGAGAAAGTATTGACCCTCCTGCGGGCCGGTGTTACATTTCACGCCTTGGCTGTCAGGTTGATACAGGTTTTCTTGGAGGTGCATCATGGCGGACAAAGGTGGCGCGGCTGCGAAGGCGAACAAGCCTGCTGAGGATGCGATGAAGCTTCATCCGTTCTACAGGGGCAAGATTCAGATGGCGCCCAAGTGCTGCATAAGGGGCGTTGACGACTTCGCGATATGGTACACGCCGGGCGTAGCGGCCCCGTGCAGGGACATACAGGCAAACCCGGAAAAAGTGTTCGAGCACACCAACAAGGGCAACCGGGTCGCGGTCGTCTCGAACGGCACGCGCGTCCTCGGCCTGGGCAACATCGGCCCCGAGGCGGGCCTGCCCGTCATGGAGGGCAAGGCGCTGCTGTTCAAGTACCTCGGCGGCGTCGATACGGATGCCATCTGCGTGGATACAGAGGACCCGGACAAGTTCATCGAGTTCTGCCTGATGCTCCAGCCCTCGTATGGCGGGTTCAACCTCGAAGACATCAAGAAGCCCGACTGCTTCCACATCCTCGACACGCTTCGGAAGGAATGTCACATCCCCGTCTGGCATGACGACCAACAGGGAACGGCCGCGGTGACGCTGGCCGGCCTCGTGAACGCCTGCCGCTTTACGGGCAAGGAACTCGGCGATATAAAAGTAGTACAGCTGGGCTCCGGCGCTGCGAACGTGTGCATCTACCGCGTGATGAAGGCGGGCGGCGTGGACCCGGGCAAAGTGATACTGGTTGACAGCAAGGGAACGCTGCACAAGGGCCGCACTGAGCTCAAGGAGAAAGAGCCATACAAGTGGGACCTCATCCAGGAGACGAACGCCGGGAACCTCGAGGGCGGCCTGATGGACGCCCTCAAGGGCGCCGACTGCGTGATTGCGCTCTCGAAGTCGCGCAAGTCGCTGGACGAGCCGCCCGTCATACCGATTGAAGGCATTAAATCCATGGCGAAGGACCCGATTGTCTTCGCATGCGCCAACCCGAACCCGGAGATACTTCCGGACCAGGCGCTCGAAGCGGGCGCGGCCATAGTGGCCACGGGCCGCAGCGACTTCCCCAACCAGGTCAACAACTCGCTCGGCTTCCCCGGCATTTTCAGGGGAACGCTGGACGTCATGGCGAAGACCATAACCGACGAGATGTGCATCGCCGCGGCCATGGAACTCGCCAACGTCGCGCGCGACAGGGGCATCAGGCAGGACTACCTCATCCCGACAATGGATGACTGGGAAGTCTTCCCGCGCGAGGCCGCGGCCGTCGCGGTGAAGGCGGTCGAGCAGGGCGTCGCCCGGGTCGAACTCACCTGGGACGAGGCCTTCGAGGTGGCGAAGAGCAAGATAGAGCACGCCCGCCAGCAGGCCCAGATGCTCATGGAGTCCGGCAGCATCGCGATGCCGGAGGATTAGCTTTCGAGGAGAATCAGGAGTGCCGCCCGCGGCGAATCAGTCGGCGGGCGGCCTTTTTTTCCGCGCGCCTCACATATTCGAGCAGCTTTCTGGTGAAAGCCAACTCCGCCTTGAGCATTGTGGCGTTATGCTCGGCTATCTTCATCAGGCACTCTTCTTCCGCCAAGCCGCACCTCTCAAGGACGGTCTCGAAATCAACCGTTTCCAGCCTGTGAAGCGCCTCCAGCCGGCTCTTGAGAGCGCCCTCGCAGGCGCTGTGATCAACGTGATTCATGAAGAAGAGCGAAAGGTCGATATTCATGTACGGTCTCTGAAGCTGCTTCACGTTTTTAATAAGCAGTTTCCCGAGTTCCTTTCGGCCTTTCGCGGTGAGCCTGTACACGAACTTCCTTGGCCGCTTCCCGGCGCGCGCGGGCTTGGAGCTGACAAGGCCGCGCTCTTCGAGCTTTTTCAGGGCATAGTAGACGCTCCTGGGCTGCAGCCCCACGACGGGTGTCACCTTGCCCTCGATGGCCTTGTGCACCTCGTAGCCGTGGAGAGGTCCGTCGGCGAGGATTCCAAGGAGGACGAGGTCCTGCGTCATGGTGCAGCCTTTCTGGTCTATCGCATCCAAACCCGCAAACGTCTTTACCGAAGCTGCCACTTCGCCACCTTGTTAGTTGAAGTACGCGGTAGTGTATCGAGGAATTCGAACGCCTTGGGTACTTTGTAGCTTTCCAGCCGGTCGCGGCAGAACTCCGTGAGCGCCGGGGCATCGGCTGATGCGCCGGGCGCGAGCACTATGTGCGCTTTGACGACCTCTCCCCTGACCTCGTCGGACGCGCCCGTCACCGCGACCTGCGCGACCGCCGGGTGCTCCGCAAGAACGCCCTCCACTTCAGAGGAATGGACGTTGAGCCCGCCGACTATTATCACATCCTTCTTCCTGCCGACAATGTAGATGTAACCCCGCTCGTCAACAAGGCCGAGGTCGCCGCTGTGAAGCCATCCGTCGCGCACGGTCTGCGCCGTCAGCTCGGGGTCCTTGTGGTAGCCGTCCATGACGACCCAACCGCGAAGCACCACCTCGCCCATCTCGCCCTTCGGCAGTTCCCTGCCCGTGTCGCTCACCACCCTGACCTCAATCCACGGCGGGGCAAAGCCGACGCCCTTCAGGTCAATCCGCTCCCGGTCGAGATACGGCAGCGTGTTCGGCGGAGCCGCTTCCATCATTCCCCAGCCGTTGAATATTATCAGGTCGGGGCACTTCTCCTGCAATCGCTCCAGCGCCCCGAGGTCGGCCATCGCGCCGAAAGTAGCGACCCATCTCAGGCTCGAAAGGTCCGCCGTGTCGAACTCGGGCGCCCGCGCGAGCGCGACGAACATGGCGGGCACGAGATAACACATGGTCACGCGGTGCTTCTCGATGTTGCGAAGAAACGCGCCGGGCATGAACCTCGGCATGAGCACGGTCGGCAGGCCCCATTTCAGGCATCCGAGTAAGTACGCAAGCCCCCCGGCGTGGCCGAGCGGCGCGGCGCATATCTGGACGTCATCTCCGGGCATGTCCAGGAAATGCTCCATAATCATCGTCGGGCCATCGAGGTGGCGGTAGTTCCAGACAATGCCCTTGGGCTCGCCCGTGGTTCCGGAAGTGTAGAAAATGGCGCACGTGTCGCTCTCGGCGACCTGCGGCGGTTCGAAGCGCTCCGCCGGCGCGCCGTAGATTTTTTCGAGGCTGTCGTCCGCTCCCGCCGTGCCATCCTTCGTGGATGCTACCCATTTCAGCGAAGGCGCCGCCTTCTTCATGTTTATGGGCGATTCCGGATACGATTCGTCGAGTATGAGAAACTCGGCGTCGGCGTGCGAGAGCACGCCTGCGGCGGTCTGCGTTTTCATGGCCGCATTCAGGGGAACGGCGACCGCTCCGAGCAGCCATATCGCGCCGTACGACACGCAGTAATCCACGCCTTCGGGCAGCAGTATGCCGACGTGAGAGCCTTTGCCTGCACCGGCGCTTTTAAGCGCCGTGGCGAGCCTGAATGAAAGGTCGCGCAACCCGCCGAAGGTCACAACCCCGCTGGAAGTGATTAGAGCCGGTCTTGACCCGCGCTCCGCCAAGGTGTCGAAAGCCCTGCTGACTAACACGTCCCTGTTATACCTCTTTCTGTGCCGCCCGAAGACTCACACTGTAGTCCTTCGGTCATCACGTGTCAAGCCCATATCAGCGGGAAAAATGTTATTTGTCAAATATATTACTGTACCAGTAGTCCGTCTGTAGCTCCTGTGAGTGGTTTTCTTGATGCGGCGGCGTGAAACCCGAACCGGCACCTACTTGCGCGCCGACACGCCGAGCTTGTCCGGCTCCCGGCGCGCGCGGAATCCCGTCTCGGCGAGCCGCCTCGTCACTTCCGCGGGGAAGTCCCTCATGCCGCGGCGCGAATATGGCGCCCCCGTGTAATGGAACAGCCGCCCGCCGGATTTGAGCACGCGCATGAGCTGCGCGTAGAACTCCGCGCCGTAAAGCTCTCCCGCGAGCGAGAACCGCGGCGGGTCGTGTATTATCGAGTCGAACGTCTCATCGCCGGCATCTTTCGCGCTGTCGCGGACATCACCATCCACAAGCTCAATCGGTTCCTCGAAGAGTTCGCCCGACCACGGATTCCTCGCCCGCAGCTCTCGAACCTCGGGACTCACCTCCACTGAAACTACGCGCCGTGCACCCAGTTTGACGGCCCAGACAGCGGTATATCCCAGCCCGCCGCACGTATCAAGCACGACGTCGCCTTCCTTCACCGTGCCATCCGCTTTCATGCGGGAGTCTTCCCACGGCTCCACCGTGCTCGTCCTGTGCATCTGCACGCCGTCTATTTCGAGCGTGGGCGCGCCGAGCGTCGGCGCCAGCTTGTAGTAGTGTTCGCCCACTATCTCCACGGGAAGCGCGCCTTCGGGCCCCAGCGAGAACACCCTGTTCTTCTTGCCGGCAATTTCCTCGAGTTCGCCCCTCGTAATTTCCAGGCCCGACGGGAGAACGAGCTTCTCCGGCGCGGCGGTTACGAGCGTCGTGCTGCGCCCCAGGTCAAGGGACAGTTCGAGCTGCGCCTCTTCCTGCACCTGCAGGAGCATGCGTGCCTCAACGGATGTCAGGAGATACTCTTTGCGCTCCATGGACGTTAATGATAGCAGAGCGCCCGGCCTCGAGCCAGCATAATATGTGGATGCATAACATCCGGCGCGGCAGGGTCCGGCAGAATACGTCTTTGTTGACAGAGCCCTCCGCGCCGGCTAATATACTCGAAGGAGGACATGTGCAATGAGAAATTCCAGGCTGACGACCCTGTGCGCGACGGTGTTCCTGGGTCTCCTGCCGTTCATGGCGGGGAAGGTATACGTGAATTCCAAGGCGAAGCCGGGGGACCTGAAAAAGGCGGCCGATACCGTGGACCACTCCGCCTTCGGCAAGGTGCTCAAGAACAGGGTGGACAAGAACGGGCTCGTGGACTACGAGGGCCTCAGGAAGGACAAGAAGGAGCGCAAGGCCCTGCGCGAATACCTCGATTACCTCGGTACATTCAACCCGGACAAGCTCAAGAGCAAGGAAGAGAAGCTTGCATACTGGATAAACGCCTACAACGCCGCCGTGATTGTCGGAGTCATCGAGCTTAATCCGAAAAAAAGCGTCAAGGACGAAAAGGACTTCTGGCACCGAATCGTGCTCCACGCGGGCGAGAAGGAATACTCGGTCGGCGAAATCGAGAACAGCGTTCTCAGGAACCTGGAAGAGCCGCGGATGCACTGGGCCATCGTCCGGGCGTCGAAGGGCTGCGCGGCGCTCCTGCAGGAGCCGTACACCGCCGAGAAACTCGATAAACAGCTCGCGAAGCAGGAGAAGGATTATCTCGCCGGGCGCAAGCAGGCGTACGTCAACAAGGAGAAGGGCTTGCTCATGCTGTCCTCGCTCTTCTACTGGTACGGCGAGGATTTCGTCAAGGCCGCCGGCACCAAGCTCGACTACGTCAAGAAGTACCTGTCGAAGGAAGACCTCGAATACATAGAAGACAACCAGGTGTCGCCGAAGTACATCAAGTACGACTGGTCGCTCAACAAGCAGGACAAGAAAAAAGAGGACCAGGACAAGGAAGAATGAGCGCTCACTTGGCCATGTCGGCCGCCTCGCCGAGCTTGCCCGCGACGGCGCGCATGTCCGAACCCGAAGGCTGGCCGTCCTTTCGCGCTTCTTCGAACATCTTGTGAGCCTCTTGCCACAGGACGTCCACCTGGAGCTTGTTCTCGCCATCGTATCCGGACTTGACCTTGTAGGCCTCGGCGATTTGCTCCTTCAACCCGCTCTTCTCCCTTTCGGTCAGGTCGTCGCACCCATCAACGGCGCTCTTTATCTCCTTCTCGGAAGCGAGGGAGCTGGCGCTGTCGAGCGCGCCCCGCATCGTGTCGATGGGCGCCTTGGCGCCTCGGCTCACCCAGCCCTTTATCGTGGGCATGTAGGCATCGCCGACGAACATTCCCACCACGAATATCACCACCACCAGGACGAGATAGCCGACGAACTTCCAGAACTTGGATTTCTCTCTTCTTTCAGTCTTGCGCCGCTCCTCGTATTCCTTCGTGTTAGCCAATCTATCCACCTCCCGAATATTTCAGTTGCCGTGCCGGAGCCGGCCGCATTGTGCCCGGCAGAATGCCAACAGCACAATAATATCAGCCGCATGCATCCGAAGTCAAACACAAACGCGGAACCCCGCATCCGGGACGCATGCGCCAAAAGTGGGCTTTTGGGGTTGAATGTGAGTCATCGGGAGTATAGAATCTGATTTGGGGTATGCCGTGCGGCCGGTACGAGGCGGCACGGAACCGGGGGAATTGCTCTGCATTCAATCCTATAAGGGAGAGGGAAATGAGCTTTTTTGACACTGTCAAAGAGCGCTTTTCGAAACTGGAGACGAAGCATTACTACATGATTGGCGGCGGCGTTGCGGTCGTCGTAATTATCATCGTGCTGCTGACCGTATTCTCGGGCCTTCCGGCGGAACGCTTCGGGGGCTACAGCCACTACGGCGAGGTCGCCGGGTTCGTCTTCAACAAGAGCGGCTCGCAGGTGGCCAGTTCGGACCTCAGCTCGTGGGCCAAGGTCATGGTGTGGGATATCAGCGGCCGCAAGCGCATCGCCGAGACCGCGGCGGAGACCGTGCGCGCCGAGATGGTCGCATTCTCGGCCGACGGAAGCACCCTGGTCACCGCCGGCTACGACGAGCAGGTCCGGTTCTGGGGGGCCGGCACAGGCAAGGACCTGAACAAGTTCTCGGTCGCGCTGTCCGCAATCTCCGCTCTGAGCGGAAACGGACAGTGGCTCATCTATTCCAAATCCCCCAAGACTTTCGTATGGGACAGCACGCACCCCGGCGAGAAGAAGCCTCACGAGTTCGACGGTGCGGCTTTCAGAGCCAAGTCCATGGCTTTCAGCCCCGACTCGACGCTGTTCGCAATGGGGGACAAGGCCGGACTCCTTTACCTCTACGAACCGGAAAAGAAGGACCGCAAGGTCCCGAAACAGGCTCACGAGACCGCGATTTCCTGCGTGGCTTTCAGCCCCGAAGGCAAGGTCATCGGCACTGCGTCGCACGACAAGACTGCCAAGCTCTGGGACCACGAAACCAAGGAACTCGCCGTGCTCAAGGGGCACGAAGACACAGTCGAAGCCATAGCCGTGGGGCCGGAGGGCAAGATTGTCCTGACGGGCAGCCGCGACGGCACGGCGCGCCTCTGGAACGGCGAGGCGGGAAAAGAACTCTTCAAGTTCGACAGCTACGAGGGCAAGCCTGAGAGCCGGCTCGCGCTCTCCCATGATGGAGGCCTCGCCGTAATCGAGACGTCAGGCTCTGGAATAGAGGTCTACGACACGAAGACCGGCACTTTGCTCAACAAAATAGACGCCCCGGTCCCCGCATTCGCCTTCCCGCCCGGGAAAAACATCCTTTTCCTCGGCGGCACGAACGGCAAAGTCTACACATGGGAGAGATAATCCGGCTGGCGTATGATGGCGCGGCTGCTCAGCGTCCGCTGTTGTCCTCGGGCGGCGTCACCCAGCCCGACCCGGGCACTTCCGGCGATGAACCGCTGTCCCTGAAGATTCCCCGTTCCCCGGTACTGTGCGCCGTGTAGCTGTAAAAGTAATCTTCTTTCTTCGTCTCTTCGGAAAACTCTACCGTAACGTACCTCTCCGTAACGCCAGTGGGACCTTTCTTCATGGTAAGAACCGCCCGGACCAGCAGTCCCGATTCCTTGTCTATCCAGTAGGTTCCTTCCTCGATGCCCCATTTCTCCTTGCCCGGCCTGGCCATCGCGCGAACCTGTACGAGCTTCCTGCCCGGCTGGTTCTCAAGGGTACCTTCCCCCTTCAGCGAGACCACGTACCCTCCGGACGACGGCAGCAGGCGCTCCAACGTAAGAAGCGGCATCTCCGCCGCGCCCGGGTGTTTGGTCCTGAGGCTGTCCATGTGCTCGCCGAAATAGGCGCTGCCCCCCGGCGCAACCACCCAGTCGGTCTCCCCGTCCGAGCCGAGCACGAGACTTTTCCCGTCCGGCGTGAGCACGCTGGTCACCGATTTCTTCAAGCCTCGCATATACAGGGAACCGTCCAGAGCCCAGTTCTGGCCGCTGGGGTGCATCTTCACACTTATCGTGTAGGCTCGGTCCGATCCCGTCGCGGCAGCCTTGTTCGCCTTGTCCATTATCTCGGTCAGCTCCGGCGGCAGGCCCGGTATCATCATAATGAGCACGACGGCCATCATGACTATTATTATCCCTGCAATGACCGCAAGTCGCAGCATCGGCCGGCGCGAGTGCATGCCTGCGCCGCCGCCGGTCGCTCGCAGCGTGGCCATCTCGACCGCCGCGTCTGTACCCGGCCCGACCATCGAGAGGACTCTCGTCACACGCTTCTGGCGCCCCGCGCGGTCCTGCATGTCCACCTGCGAGCGAAGCAGCGCATGCACGAACTGCTGCCTCACGTAGCTGTCGCGAAGGCCCGGATTTCGCGCGAAGATATCGGCCGCCCTGGACATCGCGCCGGGGCTTTCGCCCTGCAGGAGGTCTTCGAGAAACTGGAGTTCGTCCTCCTGCGTCTTCACCTGTCCCTGCGCCGGCGCGGAAACCTGTGCCAGCGGCGCCGTCAGCTCCTCGCTTGTGGTCGGCTGCGCCGGCGCGAGAATCGGCTCCGTGGCGGAGGTGCGCTGCACCGCCTTGTCGCCGATTGCCTCGGTCCGCATCGTCGGTTCGCTGCTGGCCGGTGCAGCGACCGGTGGAGCAGCCGGCGCGGCCTGCGCCGCGGTCGTGGTTGTCGTTCCGCCGAGAAACGCCTCGAGGTCCGCAATCAGCTCTGTCGGAGTCCGGTAGCGGTCGTCCGGACTTTTCGCCATAAGCCTGTTGACGATTCTCTCAAGTTCCTCCGGCACCTCCGGATTGAGTTCCCGGACCGACTTCGGCTCTTCGTAAATATGGCGGAATATCACCGCCGTCGGCGTATCGGCCGTGAAAGGCACCTCGCCGGTAAGCAGCTTGTACAGCACGACCCCGACCGAATACATGTCGGAGCGAACGTCGAGTTCCTTGCCCATGCCCTGCTCCGGCGACATGTAGCTGGGCGTGCCCATTATGAGGCCCGGCTGCGTTATCGAACTCTGCGCGCTGGCCGCCTTGGCCAGCCCGAAGTCCATCACCTTCACGACCCCGTTGTGGGCAATCATGATGTTGCCCGGCTTGATGTCGCGATGCACCAGGTTGCGCTCGTGTGCGCACTCGAGAGCCCGCGCCACGTCGGAGGCTATCTTCACGGCCTCCCTGATGGTGTATTTCTGGCCCTTGCGTATCTTTACGCTGAGGTCCTCGCCGCGGACGAACTCCATGGCGAAATACGGCACGTTCTGCTCGATGCCGAATGAGTATATCTGGATGACGTTCGGGTGAATCAGCGCGGCCGCAGCCTTCGCCTCGCGCTCGAACCGCGCCCGGAACGACGGGTCGCCGGCAAGCTCCTTCGGCAGCACCTTAACCGCCACCATGCGGTCCAGCGACTCCTGCCGCGCCAGCCACACCTGGCCCATGGCGCCCTTGCCTATAGGCTTCTGCAGTATATATTCGCCGAGCTTGACCGACATCAATTCTCCGCAATCAACTTTAGCCGCCCAGCTTCGCGCTCACGCAGTCGGACAGCAGCTTCCGGGAATTCTGCAGCCTCTTCTTCGCCGTCTCGAGGTCCAGCCCCAGCCTGACCGCAATTTCCCGGGCGTTGTAATTCTTGTCGTAGTAAAGGGAAACGGCATCCACCGCGGTTTTGGGGAGCGCCTCGACGCACTGCTTGACCGCACCCAGCCTGTCGCTCCACCTGTCCATGCCCGGCTTCGCGCCCCTGGCGAACTGGATTTCCAGAAGCGCCAGGCTCTCCTGGTCGAAATAGAGCATCCCGCGGCCGTTCGTCTTGCGCTTCATGTCCATCGCCACGCGCATGGCAATCTGCCTGACCCACGAGCCGAACTGGCGCTCCGGGTCGTACGTGTCGAACTTCCGCCACGCGGTTATGAACGTATCTTGGAACATCGCGTCGGCAAGCTGCATGTCGCTGGTAAGCGCCAGGAAGAACGCGCGCAGCATGTCCGCATTCTGCCGGACTATCGCGCCGAATGCCTGCTTGTCCCCTATCGCCACGCAATTTCCTCCCCGATTCCGCCGCTCCCATCATAAATCGCACATATCGTTTTGCAAGTAATATTGCGCAAGTTCTCCCGCTCGGAGAGCAGTGATGTGCGAATACCGAGAGCCTGCGGAAAATGCATTCAGGGATAACGCGTTGTCACTGGCCGAGTTCGCGCCACGATTTGGATTCGTAGCGGGTGAGAGATTCTCCAGCAGTAAAGCCGAGCGCTTCGTCGTAGTGTAGTCCGCTGCCGAATACCTCGACGGTCGCGCCAATGACGGCGCCGTAGTAATCATGTGTTCCCGTAAGCATCACCGGCGCGCCGGGCGCGTATATCGCCCCGTGGAAATCGCTGTCACCGGCCACGGTTACCCAGCCGGCAGTGGCACTGTATATGATGCATCTGGACGGCACGTGCGCCGCATTTATCATGCCGCCGCCGGCAAGCAGTATTCCGGCTTTCCCGTCCCCGCCGTGGTGTATGACCGCGGTGGCTCCCTTGTGTATCTGGATTTTCGCCCAACCGCTGACGGAAATGAAGCCATCCACGTAGAGCGTCACCCTGTCGCCGGCAAGGCACCCGAGGTGCAGGATGTCGCCGCCGGTAAGCTTGATTTCCGAGCAGTGGTAGGTGCCGTCAGCCAGTGTGCAGTCGCCGCTGAGCATGCCCAGGTCGATGCCTTCCGGCTTGTACGTGTATTTCTCGATAAGCCGATTTTCTTCCGCCGGGCACGTGGAGCCGCTGACAAAAACGCTGCCCGGCATAATCAGCTTGCCTTCCGGGCCGGGCGTGACATCGCCGTACAGCTCGACGGTACCGGCGAGCGTTATATCGCCGTTGGACGCCACGTCGCAGTTCTCCCGCGCGTGGTCGCCCGAGACCTGAGCCGCGTACGGCCCGAGCAGGGAGTCGTAGCTGTCGCAGACCGCGTCTCCCGCCACCTTTACGCCGTAAACGCCGAACACCATCCCGCGGAATGGCCCGCTCGGTCTCTCTTTTATCGTCACCTCGAGCACTCGCGACTGCTCGCCGCAGATTCCAGCCACAAGCAGCGTCCACGTCCTGTCGCCGTTGTCGGTCGCGACAGCCGAATAGTACCCGCCGTCGAACTCGCCGCTGAAGTTCCCGACGCCGTCGCCGCCCGGGTCGGCGCCCGAGGTAATCTCGGCAATCGCGGCGCTAACGGCCGCCTCGGCGATATAGTAAGCTTTAATGCGCTCCTGGCGCGTACGGACCTCGACGATGGTGCAAGTGCTTACTGACAAGAAGGATGCGCACAGGCCTGCAAGCAGCACGAAAACCACAAGAGCCACAATCAATACTGTGCCGCGCTCGCCCATGCCTTGCTCCGACAATACCCTTCCAGATTAACTCTACATCACGATGTGACCCATTTCAAGCGCAAAATTGTGTCAATATGGCCACACCGGCGAGCTGCAAGATAGGATGCAGGGCTATTTGCCCTTCTCGAGTTCTTTGACTGCCTTTTCGTAGAGTTCTCTTATCTTCGTGCGCCAGGGTTCGATTGGGAATTCGCGCTTCCAGTCCTCGTCGGTCCTCGGACCAAGTGCGTTCAGTTCTACAATGCACCTGTAATCTTTCTTGTAGAACCATATCAGGAGAATCTTGTAGAGCACTTCATAGCGCTTGGCCTTCATTTCTTTGCTGACGGTGGGCGACTTAACCAGACGGCTGTAAATACGCTCGTAGATATCCTGTGCCTTGTCCAGAGCTTCAACATTCTTGTTGTCTGACTCATAGAGCCTCAGATAGCTCTTCGCCGCGCCCTCATGTATCTGCAGATTGCCGTCGTGGACTTTCTGCATCTCGCCTACCTGGCATTTCGGGCACTTCTCGGGCTGCATGTCATATTCTTTGGGCTTGACAATGCCTTCGTGGCCACAGTTGTTGCATGCGGTCGTGTGCCGCAGCCGGTCGAACATTTTCGCCGCTTCCTCGTACTCGCCCACGCCGTACTTGGATTCGGCGAGAAGTATCCTAGCCATGGCGGCATTGTTCTTCTGCTCCCCGGTACGGTCTTCCTGTTTCGGGAGGCTCCGCAGGTACTCGGCCAGCACCTCGGCGGCGTTCTTGAAGCTCCCGGTCTCGTAGAGCGCGTTTCCGGCCCAGATGACATGCTCCGGCTTCAGCTCGGGCCTGGAAGCCTTGTACCAGGCGTAAACGTAATAACCCGCCTTTTCAAAGCAGGCTTTCGCGTCACTTTTCTTCTGCGCTTCCTTCGCCTCGCCTCTCATAAGCTCGAAGAGTCTGAACCCTGTTATCTTGACCACCTGGCTTTTGGGGAACTGCTTTTCCAGCTCGAGGAACGCGGCGTGCATCCTGTCGAACTCCCCGAGCCTGTGATGCGCCATGGCGGTCACGCCGAGCACGTCCGGCATGTATTTCTTCGTCCGCTCGTTACCGGCTAACCTGTCTTTGAAAGGCTCAAGCGTTTCGAGCGCCTTCTTCGCGTTTTCCTTCGCTTCCTTGTCCTTCCAGAGCCTGTCCGTAAGGCCTCTGGCGAGCATCATCCGCGCCGATACCTCTGCAGCAGTATCTTTGTCTTTCTCAGCCACCTTTAAGGCATCTTCACACTTGCGCAGCTTCTTTTTCAGCTCTTTGCGCGCTTCTTCATCCTTGAGCGCCTGGCGGGCTTTCTCGTAAATTTCCCTTATCCTGTCCCGCCACGGCTGGATGGGAAATTCCCTCTCCCAGTCTTTTTCCGTCGGACTGTCCGGGTCTCCACCCCCCACTATCACGAAGATGTTCTTGATGTCTCCCACGATTCTCCTGTAGTCGCCCCTGTAGTACCATATCTTGAGAATTGTGTAGAGAACCTCATAGAGCTTGGCCTTCTCCTTCTCATTGAGCGGGGGAGCCGCTTTCACGAACTTAGTGTACATGCGCATGTAGATGTCCTGCGCCTTGTCGAGCGCTTTTCTGTTCTTGTTGTCAGTCTCATATAGCTTCAGGTAGCTTTTTCCCGCTCCCTCGAGAATCTGTAAATTGCCTTCATTGAGTTTATACATTTTCCCCGCACCACACTTTGGACATTTTTTCAAAGGTTTGTCGTAGTCTTCCGGCTTGAGGGTGCTTTCATATCCGCACTTGGTGCATGCGGTCGTATGGCGCAGTTTGTCGAACAACTTCGCCGCTTCCTTGTACTCACCCATGCCGTATCTCGCCTCGGCGAGCAATATTTTGGCTGTGGTGGCATTATTCTTCTGTTCCTCGGTGCGGTCCTCGGGCTTGGGCAGGTCGCGCAGGTACTCTGTCAGCATTTCCGAGGCTTCCCTGTACTTCTCAGCATCGCAGAGGTCTTTCCCCGTTGGTAGAAGGTCTTTGGGCTTGAAGTCATCCTTCGAGGCGGTGTACAAGACCCCAAGGTAGTCACCGGCTTTCTCGAAGTACGGTTTCGCAACTTCCTTGCCGCCAAGCTTCTCCATCTCCTTGCCCAGGTTCTTCATAAGCTCATAGAATTTATACGCAGTCACCCTGAGCGTCTGGCTCTTGGGGAATTTCTTTTCCAGTTCCTTGAAGGTAGTGTGCATCTTGTCGTAATCCTGAAGCCTGAAGTGGGCGAGCGCCCGTGTGGCCAGCACTTCGGGCAAGTAACACTTTGCGGACATGTTCTTCGCGTAGTCTTTGTCGAAAGGCTCAAGCAGCTCCAGCGCCCTCTTCGCCATCTTATTTACATCTTTCTCTTCCCACATGTCCTCGGTAAGGCATTTGGCAAGGTAAAACCGGGCGGTAATCCCGCCCGAGAGGCGCTCCATCTCCTCGGCGACCTTGAGCGCGTTCTCCAGCAGCTTCACTGCCCTGTCGAAGTGCACCCGGGCCTTCCTGAAACTGACTTTCTGGTTCTTCAGGTACACATTGTAATGGCAGTACCCGGCCTGCGCCTGTGCGTCGGGGTAGAACGGGATGGGCTTCTTGACTTCCTCGCCTTTCGCATTTTTATCGGTGTAGTACCCGGGGATGCCCTCGTAGGCTTCCGCAGCCTTCTCGAACTTGCGGTCCTTGACCAAATCACCTGCACGCCGCAACTCCTCCTTTTGGCAATCTGACCAATCCAGACCAGGGGAAATTGCTACTTTATTGGCCCATTCATATAATTGCTTGTTGAGCCATCCTCTGTCTCCCTGCTTTCCAGACTGCTCGACAGCCTTCCGGGCGCTGGCGCGCAGCATGCCTGCCGCCTGGCCTATCTTGATGAAGTCGGGGAACCGCTGGCAGATTTCGCCGAACGCGATGGCAGCCTCCCAGTAGCGCTCGGTATCGTAGAGCAGCTTGCCGAGCTCGAACAGGATTCGCGGGCCGTATTCCTCTATCTGCTTCGGAGACCCGGGCGCACCGTAAGCCTGCTTGTAGGCGTATATTGCGTCATCCCACCGCTTCATGTAGCAGAAGCCTTCGCCGATTGCGAAAGCCCTGTCCACGGTAAAGGTCACACCCTTAACCTGCCCGGAGAGCTTCGCCATAGTCTTTGCAGCCTCGACCTCGAACGGCGTGACGGGGCCGCCGCTTCGGGCCTTCTGTTCGCTCTGGAAAAGCCCGAATACAGCGTCGAAGCCTTCCGCGTGCCTGCCGAGCCCCGTGTATGCTTTCGCAAGCTCGCAGCAGGCGAGCTTGCCGAAGCGGTTCTCGCGGATATTCGGCATTTGCGCGACTTCGGGTCGCTTCTTCTGCTTCCAGAAGGCCATCATTGCGGGCCTCTCCGGCTGGACTGGCCTGCCGGACTGGCTGAACATGCCCACCGCCGGGTCGGTTAGAATCTTGACTGCATCGCCGTAGTTCTCCGCCTGATTGTACGTGAAAGCTTCGAGGAAATACGCTTCGAGGCGGATATCGATTATTCTCGCTATATCCTCCTCGCTCTTCTCTAACCCATCGGGAAGCTCCGCCTGAGTCATCCAGTCGAAGCTCTGGGCCGCCTGCTCGTATTTGCCCAGCCCGAGGTAACACCGCCCCTTGCCGATTTCCGCCTTGAAAAGCAGCATATTGAACGAGGTGCGCGAGGATGGCTCCTGCGGTTTCTTCTGCCCTTTTGCAGGGAAGTCGTAGTCGTTTTCGTGCTCCTTATCGCCATCTGTAAAGCGGTTGAACTTCCTGAGTCCGCGGTGCAGAATTTCTTTCTTCTTTTCTTCGGGCGCAACCTTTGCCCAGGACACGAACATTGCCGCGTACAGGTACTCGCCGAGGTCGCGCTGCCAGACTTTATCGAGGAATCGCTCCCATTCCTTCTTGCTCAGGTCCTTGTTCAGCTTCCACCATTCCTCCTCCGGCGGGTACTTGGCGACTTCCTTTCGCACGTCGGAGACAAGCCCGCACCATCGCTCGTCAAGCTCCTCGAACCCCTTGCGCGCCTCTTTCATGAGCGCTTCGCGCTTTTCCCTGTCAGGCTCAAGTTCGGCCTTGTTCGCAAGCTCCTCCGCTTTCCGTAAATGCCGCTGAAGTTCCGCGAACCTTCCTACAGTACTCGGGTCCCACGGAGTTCCCGAAGGAAACATCTTCTTGTACTTCTTTCTCAGCTCATCGGCTTTCTTGCGGTAGGATTCATCGCCGGTCGCCCTTGCCCGCGTATCAAGTATCGTGCAGTGCAGCTCGGCGGCAAAGCCTTTAGTCATGAACGGGGTGTCGTGGCTTTCGACCAGCTTGACAGCCACCTCTTCGGCCCAGTCGTACCACTTGCGCTTGAAAAGTCCCTCGGCGAACCGGAGGTCTTCCTCGGTCCCGGCGTGTGCCTGGGATGCGACCATCAGGACAATAACCGAGATAGCTGCCGTTGCATATTTCTTCATGAGAAGCACCTCGACGTTACCTGTTTTACTTAGTTTCTTCGAGCGCTTCCTCGAAAAGGTCTCTTATCCTGTCGCGCCAGGGCTGGACGGGGAAGGCGTCCTTCCAGTGGCCCTCCAGCAGGTCGTCGGGGTCGCCCCCGGTCAAGAGGATGAGGTTCTTTACATCGCCGATAATTCTCTTATAGTCGCGCTTGTAGAACCATATCTTGATAATGTAGTAGGCGGCCTCCCAGCATTTTGCGTCTTCGCTCTTGACGCACTGGCCGTACATGCGCTGGAAGATGTCCTGCGCCTTGTCGAGTGCTCCCTTCCTCTTGTTGTCTTTCTCGTAGAGCTTAAGGTAGCTCTTTGCGGCACCGTCCTGGACAGGCAGGGATTCGGCGTAGACTTTCCGGAGCTTGACTCCTTCCTTCCTGCATTTCGGGCAGTCTTCCGGCGGCTTGTCGAACTCTTCGAGCGTGAGTACCTTCTCATGGCCGCACACGGGGCAGCGGGCGAGCCGCCTGAGCTCGTCGAAGAGCTTCGCCGCCTTCTCGTAGTCGCCGTTCTCGTAGTGCGCCTGCGCCAGCTTGAGCTTTGCCTCGGCCGCCTGCTGGTTCTGCTCTTTCGTGCGCGACAGCGGCGGCGGCAGGCTGGTCAGGTACTTCTCGACAAGCCCCGCGAGCGTCTTTGCAGCTTCAAGGCGAACCGGGCTGGGCGCTTTCTCACCCTCCGCCCTGCGCTGCGCTTCGAGCAGCCCGTAAACCTCCTTTATGGCTTCCCTGTACCTCTTGAGCGCAGCAAGCGCTTTCGCCAGCTCGAACACAGCAAGCTTTCCATGGAGGGTCTCAACTACTTTGGGCATCAGGGCAACTTCGGGACGGTTCTGCTGCTTCCAGAAAGCCAGTATTCCGGGCCGGTTTGGCTGGACAGGCTTGCCAGACAGGGCGAACATGCCAACTGCCGGGTCGGTCAGAATCGTTACAGTATCCTTGTACTTCTTAGCGAGATTCAAGGCGTGAGCTTCCAGGTAATAAGCTTCCAGGCGAATATCTACTATCCTCTTTATATCAACCTCGCTTCTCCCAAGGCCTGACGGCAGCTCCGCCTCAGTCATCCAGTCGAAACTCTCTACAGCCTTGTCGTATTCTGCGAGTCCGAGATGGCACCGCCCCTTGCCGATTTCCGCCTTGTAAAGCAGCATGTTGAACCAGGTGCGCGAGGAAGGTTCTTGAGGTCCCTTCTCCCCCTTCGCGGGCGGGTCGAAGTCTTTTTCATGCTCTTTCTCGCCATCTATGAAGCGGTTGAACTTCCCGAGGCTGCGCTGGAGAATTTCTCTCTTTTTCTCTTCACTGACAACCTTCGCCCAAGAAATGAACATTGTCGCATGCATATACTCGGCGAGGTCGCGATTCCAGACTGCATCGAGAAACTTCTCCCATCCCTCTTTCGTAAGCTGTTTCTTAAGATTGTCCCAGTTCGGCGGGTACTTCGCGACCTCTTCACGCAGCTCCTTGACCAGTTTCTGCCAGTCCTTGTCAAGCTGCTTGAACTCCTCACGAGCCTTCCTAATAAGCCTGATGCGTGTCTGCGTGTCTGGTTCGGACTGAGCCTTTCTGGCGAGTTCTTCCGCCCTGTACAATCGCGACTTGCCCGGTCCTGTGAGATGGCCCCAGGCAGGAGTACTGTCGAATTGCTGTCTGTATTTCTTCCTGAGCTCATCCGCTTTCTTGCGATAGGACTCTTCGCCCGTTTGCTTCGTCAGAGTATCGAGGATAGTGACATGCAGCTCGGCGGCCCAGCCCTTGATTTCATGTGGGGTGTCTTTACTTTCGACCAGCTTGACAGCCACCTCTTCGGCCCAGTCGTACCACTTGCGCTTGAGAAGCCCCTCGGCGAACCGGAGGTCTTCATTAGCGTCGGCTGAGGCCTGCGGTGCGGCTGAGAGAAGGAATAATGCGAAGACGGCAGCGGAAATGGCTATTCGCATGGCGGATACCCCTGACTACCTGTTTTATTTGCGCTTGCGCGCTTTTTCTCCGGGTTTGTCGCTTCCTATTACTCCCCTTGCACGCGGGTCGAAATCCCTGTCATGTTCCTTCTTGCCTTCAAGGAACCTGTCGAACTTCTTGAGCCCGCGCTCGAGTATCTGCTTTCTCTTGTCTTCGGGCGCAACCTTGCTCCAGTAGACGAACATAGAGGCGTAGACATATTCGGTCGAATCGCGCCGCCAGACCGTGTGAAGGAATTTTTCGTACTGCTGCGGCGTGAGCTTCTCCTTCAGGCCGGGCCATTTTTCCTCCGGCGGGTACTTGGCTACCTCATCGCGCAGGTCGTTGACGAGACTTTCCCACTGCGCATCAAGCTCCTCGAACATCCTGAAGGCCTGCCCGCGCAGGCCGGCGCGCTTCTTCTCGTCCGGCTCGACCTGGGCCGCACCGACGAGGTCCTGCGCCCGCAGAAGCTTCCTGTGAAGCTGCGTGAACCTCGCCTCCAAGTCTTTCGCGGGGATTAATTTCGCGTACTTTTTCTCCAGCTTCTTCAGCTTTTCGCGGTACGAGTCGTCGCCGGTTTCCCTCGCCAGCGTATCGAGGATGTTCAGGTGGAGCTGGGCGGCCCAGCCTTTCAGCACAGGCGGGGTTTTCGCGTTTTCGATTATCTTCACCACAGCCTCTTCGGCCCAGTCATACCACTTGCGCTTGAAGAGGCCCTCTGCGAACGCGAGGTCCTCGGCCGGGCCGGCGAAGACGTAGGATGCGCTCAAGAAGACAACTACCGCCAGCAGGATTCCCGGGACTCTGGACATGACGACACCTCCCTTACTGCACGGGACAGAGTTACCCACCAAGTGCAAGCGCAACTTCCATGCCGGGAAGGCCCGACGCGCGGGCAAAGTTGCAACACGTTACTGTGTACAGGGTTACGGTTGCGCGGTAGCCGGACCTCGACCGGAGCTTCCGTTAACCAGAGTATCCGTCGTTGACAAATGTAAAGGAAATGTAAAGAACTGCGCTCCGCGCGGTTCCGAGTTTCGGGTTGCGAGTTTCGAATTACAAATTGCTGCTATTGCCTATAACCCATTGCTTATTCTGTAGTTACGCCTCTCCACTAACTCCATTTGTAAACAGCGAGCATGCGGATTCTGGTGCTCCCGGCAAACAGGTGACGCTGCAAGTTATTTAACACCAGTGTGTTACGCTTGCAAGCATGATTAGCGTGGCACACTATAGAGAGGTGTTTTTGGGAAATAATTTGTAAAAACTCGACGCAAGTCGTTTGATAGCAACAACTCGATTTACAAGCTGTAATCTCACCGCGAAGACGCGGAGATAACGCAGAAAAAGCATCTTTATGGGTGGGACTAAGAAGAGAAGGCAGAGGTCACAGAGGCAGCGTCACCACTCAAGCCTCAGGCCTCAAGTCTCAAGCCTATTGGCTCATGGCTGTTGGCTTATTGGTTACTATTCCTCGCGGCCGGTGAGGGCGGTGATAATCTCGCCGAGCTTCTCTTTCTTCTGCTCGTCCTTTTCGTTTTTGTGGGAGATTTTCAAGAGGTCGAGGTCGAACCTGCCGACGCTCTCCAGCGCAAGTGCTGCGGCCTCGCGCACGGCTACCTCGGAGTCGCCCAGCGCGGCGATAAGCGGTTCGAGCCCCCTGGCGTCTTCTATCTTCCCGAGCGTCTGCGCGGCTTCGATTCGCCTGCCGGCGTCTTCGTCCTGAAGCTGTTTTATGAATACATCCACGTCGCCGTAATCGACTTTCTCTGGGGCGGGCTCCTGTGCAAACTCCGGCTCTTCCAGCGTCCTGTCCGGCTCCGGGCGCCCGGGCTTGTGGCTGGAGTGGAGCGGTATCTTTTCCTCGACCGGTTTTCTCTGCGCCTTGCGCTCCGGCAGCCAGGGCATTTCCTCGCGCAGCTCTTTCTCCCGTTCTTTTTTGTTTATGACGAGCGGTTTCCTCTCTTTTTTCTTCCTGGTGACTTTATCTCTTTCTTTGAGCTTCCTTGTCATCGCCTTTTCTTCCCTGAGCTTGCGCAGTGCCTCGAGAGCGGCGCCTGGTTTCTGCGTCCCTAGGAAGCACAGCACTGCGGCGGCGGCGAGGCTCAGGTCGGCGGCGATGTAGGGGATGTAGCGGCTGAAGGCGGACAGCGGCAGGGCGAGTTCGCCCATGCCGACCGACCGGGTGGAAAGCATCTCGATAAGCAGCACCATGACCGGCGGGAAGATGGCGACGCAAAGCAGGAAGCGCGGGACAAGCCTTTTCTTGAGCCGGAAGGCGAGAAGGAAGACGATTATCCCAAGCGACAGGAACGACACGAGGATGGGCGTGTAGTCGATGCTGTAGGGGCTGACTGCGCGGCGGCTGCCCTCGAAGAAGTTCTGAAGGCCGGTCTGGCGGACCTGGACGGGCACGCGCTCTTCCCCGTCAAGCTTCTGCGAGAGGTTCAGGACTGCCCGTCGCGAGGAAGGCAGGCGGTGCGAGAAGGGCTTCTGCTCGATGAGCGACTGGTGCGCCTCGCGCGCCCTTAGCACTTCCTGCGCGGTTTCGGGCCCGTCGTGCCCCGCGAGAAGCGAGCCTGCACCGCCCTCGTAAGAGAGCCACAGGATGAGAAGGACCAGCAGGAACACGCCGAACGCCGCCGAGCTCGCAATCCGGACGATTCGCCACCACTTCAGGCTTAGGAGGTATCTTCGAAAGACGAGCTGCCCGCCGCCGTCCAGGGAGAACGTCAGGTAGGCGTTCCTTCGCAGCAGGACGAGGGCGCCCATGAGGCCCGCGATTGCGAGCCATGCAAGCCAGTGGCGCAGGTAGACGTGCGCGGGCGCGGCGGTCGTGCTGTAGCGGATGCCCCACTCCTCCCTGAGCCTCTTCTTCGCCTCTTCGAGCGCCTCAGAAGCGCCCCTGTGGCTTGCATCCTGAGCGAGACACTGTTCGAGGAGGCTGACCGTCTCGCGCCAGTCGCCTCTGTGCTTCGCCTCGACAGCGCTGCCGAAAAGGAGCCGGGCGCTGTCATGAAAGTTCTCGGCCTTCTCTATCGCGAGGGCGGCTTTCCGGTTCTGCGGCTGGAGCTTCGCGGCCTTGCGCGCATCCTCGATTGCGCGGGCGATGTCTCTCTTGTCAATCGCCGCCTGTGCCTTTGCTACCAGCTCGTTCGAGGCGACCCATGCCTTGGCTGAGTCATATTTTGCGGCCGTGGCCTCGTCGAACCTGATAAGCAGGACTTTCCAGAACAGGTTGGAGGCTTCCGGGTACTTCTTCTGCTCGAACGCTTCCTCCGCCTTCGCGGCGAGGTTCTCACGCTTCTTCTCCTCGGTTACGAACCGGGCGATATCCTCCCAGCCTTTCCAGTCGGCCCAAACCTCGCGGCCTTTCTCCATTTCGGCCATGGCCCGGTCGAATTGAGCCCGAATGGCCAGATTCTTCGCCTCGTTCGCCGCTTCGAGCGCCTTTGTTTTGCGCTCTCCAATATCGGTGTCAAGCGCGTCAACTGCCGGCAGGTCGGCCGCCTCGGACTGCCTGGCCCTTCTCAGCAGGTCCCGGGCCGCGCTCAACTGCGCCCGGTCGGCTTCTTCCTTCGCCTGCGCCAGCAGCCCGTCGAACTCGACCCCGGCCTCGATGAACCGGGCGGTGTTGTCTGCCGCGTCTTTGTCGCCGTTCTCCCTGAGCTGGTCGAGCCACTTCCCCGCTTCGTCCCAGTTTCTCACGGCGATTGCAGCCTGTACTTTTTCGTTCGCCTGGCCCGCGAGCGCCTGGGTGACGCCGTAGTCCGCCCTGCGCTTGAGCGCCCGGTCGAGTTCGGCCACCTTGCGGTATGCCGCGACGGCCTCTTCCCACTTCTTATCACCCAGCAGTCCCTCGGCCTGCGCGAAAAGCTCCTTGGCCTTCCGGCGCAACTTTTCAATCTCGTCTTCGATTCGCCTGTTCTTGCCGGCGGGCGTTTCCCTGCCGGGCGGGCGGGCGAGCTTCGCGAGCATTTCGGCCGCCTCTGAGAGCCGGCCGCTCTGCTTGAGCCAGTCGGCATACCGCTCCCTGACCCGGTCGAGGCCGGCGCTGTACTCCTGCCTCTTCTCATCGTTCGAAGAGTGCTTGGTCGCCTTCTCGAAGTCGGAGACTGCTTGCCTGAAACCGTCCTCCCCGCCGAGTGGATTATCCCCGGCCCTCTTCGCGAAGGCTTCGGCGACCGCTTCGAACAGGGCCTGAATATCCGGGGCGAGCCGCGGTATCACCTCCTCGCACCTGCGGGCTTTTTTCGCCTCGGCCAGCGCCCTCTCGACAGCCGACTCCTGGAGGCGACTCCAGCCTTTCGAGATGTGCGATTTAGCTGCGGCATCGTAGGCGATGCGCCGTTCGTTGGTCAGGCTGTTAGTGGGCACGAGTTCGGCGATGGCTTCGTCGTACCAGCGGCAGGCCTCGTCGAAGCGCTCTTCTGCCATCATCTGTCGGGCCTGGCGCAGGTTGTTCGAGATGCAGGAGCTTAGGAGAACGCCCGCAAGCAGCACGAGCCAGACAGCTTTTCCGAAGCGGGCTTTCTCGCCTCCCGCCGGCACTGACCCTGACCTTGCATGCCGAGATGTTATTGTATCCACCAAACTCCGCACCTGGAGAAATAAGCTTCGGAAACGGCACCGATGATAATAATAGGGCATGTGAGGCGGGCGTCAAGCTGCTTTCCGGCAGTTCGAGAAGTTATCGTGTCCGGCGCGATGTCCGCAGGAGGTTCTGTGAATGCGAAAATTTGGTTGACAGAACGCATTTCGCGAGTCAAAATGTATAAGACGCATTTCCGATGACCAGGTACAGGACAGGGGCGGGATTGCCGACGTTCATACATGTGACCGGTCAGACCGCTAAAAAATCTTGTCCAAATCCAAGATTATGGTGGAAATTGCGTTAATCAGGCACAAAATGTAAGGCTGATTCGAGCGAGGGAGAGTTTTTCATAAACAGGTGAGGGAGACGCCTTGAGAACAAGCATTCTCGTCCTGTCCTTGATTTTCATGCTGTCGTGTTTCGGGTTCGTGCTTTCCTGCGCGCCGAAGGAGCAGAAGAAAGCGGAAGGCCCCGCACCGGGCCCGGGCATGTTCGTACCGGAATACGAGAAGACCTTCTTCACCCTGATGGGCAGCATGAAGAAGGGCGAAAGCCCGCACGGCAAGGTCCGCATCTGGTACTCGAAGAACATCGAGAGCATTATCGACAAGGAGAAGTTCGAGGTGCCAGAGGGAACCGTCGCGCTCAAGCTTTTTGACAACGACGGCAAGGAAGGTGTTGACGGCATCGCCGTAATGATTAAGATGAAAAAGGATTTCGACAAGGACGCCCGCGACTGGGAATACCAGATGCGCGACGCGAAAGGCAGGCTCATTATCGACCTGCCGGAAGGAATGAAGGGCAAGTGCGTTAAGTGCCACGAGGAGGCAAAAGACAAGGACAGCCTCACGGGCACCCGGATGCGGTAAGAACCGTTCTGTATAGTTTAGTTGCCTGGAGATTTTGTCTCCAAGGAAAGGAGGATGAGGAGTGAAGGGACTGAAGGTTTTACTGCTGGTGCTGGTCATGTGCTACATGGTCAGCATGGTAGTCTCATGCGCCGAGAAGACTGAAGACGGCGGCGGAACCGAGACAGAAGGCAATGGCGAGAAGAAGGCTCCCGAGGGCGATGGCGAGAAGAAGGCCCCCGAGGGCGATGGCGAAAAGGCCCCTGAAGGTGATGGCACCGGCGGATAATTCGCGCCTGACTTCGCCTACTGCCTGAACAAGGCAGCGAAGTAGCAAGAAAACAGCAAGGTCCTTGCAGGACAAGGGCCTTGTTGTCTGTCTGGAAGGCTTTAATAACATGGGATGCAGGTTATGAACGGGATAGTGCATGTCGAACTGCCCACGCCCGACCTTGAAAAATCGGAAGCTTTCTACTCGACCGTGTTCGACTGGGAGGTGACGCGCCTGCCGGGCCAGGACTATTGGCTGTGGAAGGCTCCGGACGGGCCGGGCGGCGGGTTCACAACGGAGCAGTCCGCCGGGGAAGCCGGGCCGGTGATTTACATCGAGGTTGCCGACATTAAGGCGACTCTCAGCTCCGTGGCCGGCAACGGGGGCAGCATCCTGAAGGACAAGACCGAAATCGGCGGTGGGATGGGATACTTCGCCACCTTTTCGGACAACGTCGGCAACCGCATAGGGCTCTGGTCCAAGGACTGAGCAAAACGAGCCGGAAATTGAAAAGCAGCCGGGCGGTATACGCCGCCCGGCTTTTTTTACTCGCCGTGCGGATGCTATTTCTGCACTTCCGGCACGATGAGCACGACGAATGATTTCTGCTCCGTCTGGGCGGTCTTGAGCCTTGAGCCGCCCAGGAGCAGGCCGTGGCCCTCCGGTATGTCGGAGCTGCCCGAAACAATCTGCAGGTCCACCTTTGGCGTCTCGACCTTGCACTTCATTACCGCGACGCCTGCCTTTCCCTCTTCGGCAGTACCGCCGCCTATGCCGATATGCTCCTCGATGGCGGTGAGCCTGCTGAGGCTGACCATGGAGACCAGGTTGACCTGGTTGGTAGTCCTGTTGTACTGCGCCCGCAGCCCGATAATGAACCCTTCGCGGAAGACATTGATAATCGGGTCGAATATGCAGAAAGGCGCCAGCCCGCCCGCGCCTGAGGTGTCGGTATCTCCCTGATACGTGTGTATTGTCCCGGTGTACACGTACACGGCCTGCGAGGAATATCCGGTGAGATAGCCGGCCTTGAGCAGCTCGACCTTGCCGCCGGTCTGGGCGTCGGCGATGATTTTCTCTACGGCCTTCGGCTCAATCGAGGAAGACCCCTTGCCGCGAATCTGCTTGAGATAGTCCTCATCCGCGGCAAAGAGGTACACTGAAGAGGATATCAGCGCCGGAAGGTTCCCGCGCATTTCCTCGATTATCGCCTCGACCTCACGGATAATCTCGGGAGTGTTGCAGACAATCAGCTTGCCCCTGTGTACCTCGATGGTGCCGAAGCCGTCCTCTTCCTCCGGCCAAGTATATTCATCCTCCTTTTCGGTTCTCGCCTTGATGAGTTCGACGAACTCGTCCGGACCGTAAGGCTCGCCCTCGAAGTCTTCCTCATCTTCATCATCAAAGGTGACGGCGCCCGCGCCGCCCTCGCTGTAGGTTAGCCCCTCGACATCGTGCACGAAGGGCGAAGGCGGGGCGTAGTCCGGTATCCTCGCGAGCAGGTCGGTTATGTCGATTATCTTGAACTCTCTTTCGACCTCGCGGTCCTGTTCGATTTTACCTATGGCATCCTCGATTTTCTTGAGAAACGCTATGTGCTTCTCGGATTCCCTGAGCTTGTCTATGTATTCCTTGCTCTGCCCGTAGGCTGCGTAGGCGAGCCCCAGGGCCAGCAGGGCGCAGAGCACGCCCGTTATGATACGCTTTCGCATGTGGACACCTCCTTACCTGCTTTTTCTGTTAACGGTGGGTTTGACGTAGACGACGTACTCGTGGGCGTCCTCCTTGCTCCCAGGCGACATTGCGACCCCGCCCACGAGCACCGCCTTGCCGTTAGGGACCTGCACGGTGGTGCGCAGGCGCGACATGTCCATCGCGGGAAACAGCAACTCTCCGCCGAGAAATTCGCCCTTTCGTATGTCCTTCCTGATTTTCGACAGCGACGCCATGATATCCACGCAGACTTCGCCGCCTCCATGAAATACGATGGGCCGGAACTGGCATATCAGCCCCTCGTTGACGAGCTTGACCACCGGCTGCAGCGTGGGAATGCCCACGGTGTTTATATCGTAATCCATGAGCATGGACACCTGCTGGCCCTCGCGAATATGGACGACCTGGTCGTTGGCGGCGATAACCTCGCTCGACGCGACGACCTCGACGCCTTTCTTCTTCGCGGCATCTTCGAGAAGCCGCTTCTCCGCCTTGTCCGAAAGATAAATGGCCGAGCCTACCTTCTGCTTCCCGAGCGCGGCGAGATACTTAACATCGGCGCGTATATATTTGACCTCGATGTTGATGGCATATCCCGTAGTCCGGCGCAACTGCCCGAGAATGGCTTCAATAGCCTTGGCGTCTTCCTCCGTAACGTAGCAGACGAGCTTGCTGCCCGAATAGCGGAACCATCGCCGCTCCTCCGGGTCAGGCGGCAGGAACCTGTCCAGAACCTCATCAATCTTTTCCCTGTCGAAGCCGGCTCCAATCGTTTCTTCCTCGCCATTACCGAGGTCGATGATTCCCCCTCCGCCGCCGCCTGCGGACCTCGTCGTGGCGCTGTGCAGGCTGTAGCCGCTCCCGAACCCTATGCTGGGGGCATAGCGGTGCGGCGCCACGGTGACAAGGTCCGTTATGTCGTATTCCTTATGGATGTACTTGTATTTCTTGCGCGGCTCCCTCTCCGGCTCCCAGTAGGGATTGAGTTCCCGGATTCTCTTCCGGGTAGCATACCGGAGCGCGTAAAGACTTTTCAGCGGGTCGGGCTCTTCGTATTCCCCCTTCTCCTTCTGGCTTTCCCTGTCGAGTCGCTGGAGCTGTATCCAGCTCAACTCGCCGAAATCAAGCGGAGCTTTCCTGACCTGCGTCGCGAGTTCTTTCTGCACTACCTCGACTTTCTTCTTCGCAAGCTCCGAGAGCTTGTCCGCGGCAACCACGGCGCCGCAGACCACCAGCAGCACCGCAGCGAATAACAGCAACCTCCTCACACGCCACCTCCTTTCAAACGAAACAATAAACGACAGGAACCTTTCATTTGTGGCATTCAAATATAGCCGAAATATGAGACTGCATCCAGAGCCTCCTATTCGAATGCGTTTCGCGTATTCGTCGAATCATCATCGGCAGCAAGCCCGAACGGGAATTGCGCCATCGACAGATGTCACGACACTGCTGGACTGAAAGTTGCGCCCGAGATGGGAATTTCTTCAACATCCTTGCCGGGGGCCGACCCGGGCTGTTCGAGAATCAGGGAGGCGTTCTCAGCCTCGGGCTGTCTTGATGAGTTCATCCGCCGCTGCAGATTCGGCATCCAGGTACAGCTCGTAAACGGCGTTTTCGACCCGGTAATGCTCGCGCTCGAAGGCTTCGATTACAGCATCGAGCTGCTTGGCCCGGCGCGCGGTGCGCTGGGAGGACACCTCGGTGCTGTGCTCCGCCTGTTTTATCTGGTCATGGACGCCCCAGTCGAACCAGCCATCGAGAGCGATATCGACGAACGCGTTCAATCGCGGAATGTCGGGTCCCGCGCCCGTGCCGCGCAGGTCGAGGCTCTTGAGAATCTTGTTGGCGGCGCGGACGTTCTTCTGGGCCGGCCCCATTGCCTGCCGGGCCCTGCCCATTTTCTTGTGCTTGACGCCTTCCGCGATAAGCTCGCCCGCAACGCCGCCCACTCCGAGAATATCAATCACGGAAGCCTTTCTGGCAGTTGAGATGTGCCTCTTGGCTTCCTGCATTTGCGAAACGGCGCGCCTTAGCAGCTTCTTCGCCCGGTGGAGCTTGTCAATTCCATCCTCGAGAAATTTCAGCCGCTCCTTCTCCTCTTCGAGCTTCTGCGATATCCCGGCGCTCAGCCCGACAGTCGCACCCAATTCCTTGAGAAGTGCCCGCCTGCGCTGTACCGCCGGCTGTCGCTCGTCCTTCAGGTCCTCGATTTCATCGAGCTTTTTTTCGAGCAAGTCCATGTGCCTGTATATCTCATCCAGCTCGCCGGACTGGGCGGGCTTGCTTTTCTTATGAAGGGCCCTCCCCTTGCCTCCCCGGCGCACGAGCGACCTCTTTCGCAAGCGGTCCGCCTTCGCCTGACGTTCGAGCTTGATGGCCTTGCCTTGAAGGTCCTGGATTTCATCCATTACCTGGTCTTCTTCGCGTATCGGCGCATTGAGACGTTCTATCTGCCCGCTGAGAGATTTCAGGTCTTGCAACTGCGATGGGGAAGGGTTGAACATGGACGCCTCCGGTAGAACCTCATAACCTGTCTACCCTACACGAAGATATAGCACGCATCCTGCCTTTGCAAGCACAAAATCACACAAATTCCACCCGGCATTTTCCTGTGCCAAGGGCACGAAAGCAGAACTTATCGGCAGGCTGGAGAGTCTAATCCAATAAGGAAGGCGGGGCAAGTCTGTCACTATGTACGGAGGAGCGGCAATGTGTAAGTATTTGCTGGTTTGTCTTCTCGTTATCGGCCTTTCGGCATGCACAAGCGACGCCGAACCCCAGCAGGAAAGCGCATCCGGAGCAGTACAGCCGGGGGGAGAGCTGGTCGCCTGCGCCGGCGACATTCTCGTCGGCAGGCCCGTGAGTCACAGGAACCTCGTGGTCTTCCCGCTTTATCTCAAGAAAGCCGCCGAAGTCAAGGAAGACTATGCCACTCTTGAAGAGGCGATGTCGAAGAAGCAGGTCCAGGTCAGCGAGAAGGACCAGGAAGGCGAGGTCAACTCCGTCGAAGTCAGCAACGGCTCCGACAAGCCCGTTTACATACTCGCCGGGCAAATTATTACTGGCGGCAAGCAGGACAGGGTAATCACGAAGGACACCATCATACCGCCCGGCGGGAAGAAGCAGGTGGAAGTCTGCTGCGTCGAGCACGGGCGATGGTCGCCGCACTCGGGCGAGGCCGGCATCTCTTTCGCGGGATACAGCTACATAAACGCCCAGGGCGGCATCAAGAAGCTTGCACAGGCCAAGGGGCAGGCTGCGCAATCCGAGGTATGGAAAGAGGTAGCAGAGACGGTTACCAAGCTCCAAGCCGAGACGCCGAGCGGCACGTACAGGGAAGTCCTCAAGAAAGTCGCGGCCGACGCTGATGATTACTTCAAGGCGCTCAAGGCGTTTGAGAAGGACGACGGCATTTGCGGGTTCGCAGTGTGCGTGAACGGCAAGGTGGCGACTTGCGACCTTTTCGCCTCCCCCAAGCTGCTGGCGAAATTCAGGGATTCGCTCCTGCACAGCTACGCCCTGGATGCGTTCTACGCTGGCGAACAGAAAGATGCACCGAAAGCAGAACTTGTTTCGGTCAAGAAATTCCTCGCCGAGATGCTCGAAGCGCAGAAAAAGTCCGAGAAGATAGCCGAAGACTCCCATCGCAGGCTGGACAAGTCGGAGACGGAACGGGTCATACTGTTCAGGAACAGGCTCGCAGGCGACCAGCCGTGCGAGCAAGCGCTCCACTACAACGCCTACTCGAAGTAACACGGTTCCCCGGGCGCCATTAAAAAAGGCCTGGCTGCCTTGTTTTTTGCAGCCAGGCCCGTGTTTTCACAGTACCTGCAAATCCGGGGCTATTTGTCCTTTATCTTGAGGCTCAGTTTCTTCAACTGCTCCGGCGTGAGCGGCTCGGCGTAAGCGCCGTTCTGGATAATGGGCTTCTCGTCGCTCTTGAGTTCGACCCACTTGCCATCCTTATCCTTGTCCAGCCACGGCCACTTGATAAGCTCGGGGATAAAGGGAATCACTCCCTGCGCGTGACTCAGCTTGCCGTCGGCGAACGTGGCAATATCCACGGCCTCGCCTTTGGCCATCTTGACGGCCGCGTCGGCGCCGTGGCAGTCGCTGCAGTTGCGGCCCTTCTTCACGATTGAGTGCGTGAAGTACGGCACGTAGGACACGAACTTCTTGCCCTTCCCGACCAGCGTCTGAGCGTTGCCTGTGGTGACCTTGCCTGCGTGGTTGACGAGCAGGATCCAGCTCTTGCCGGGGAAGAAGTTTTCGCCTGCAACTCGCTTTCCGCCTCTAGCAACGAAATCATCGAAGTGGCAGTTGACGCACGTTATCGTCGAAGAAACGTGGCACGCGTTGCAGTGGATTTTCTCGTTCTTCTTGTGGACTTTGTGATACGGCGTCGTTGTGTCGAGTTCATCGTGGCAGCCCTTGGCCGAGCAGGATACCTTGACGGCATTGGGCGACCTCATAGACGAGTATGATTTGCCATCGCCGTGGACATCCACCTCAGAATGGCAATCCACGCATCCCATTCCCATGGCCATGTGGACGTCTTCGATTCCCGCCTTCTTGTCGAACTTCATGGCGGCTCCCGCCCTGGCGTGGCACTTCAGGCAGGTCTCGTTCTTCTTGGCCTTCTCCGTGGTGAAGACCATTACGTCGCCCTTTTTCTCCGCGTGGCACTTGTCGCACGAATCGGCGTGGCAGTTGGTGCAGCCAATCCTCTTATCGTTGTAAGGAATCCCCGTTACCTGCAGAAAGCCGTTCTCTTCCTCGTACCAGTACCTCATGCCTTCGCCGGTGGCGTGCAGGCTCTTGTCAAAGAACGACTTGAGACACGCCTCGGGCTCCTTCTTGGCGGTTTCGCCGCCGGCCTTCTTCTCGCCCTCTGCGGGAGCGGCCTTGCCCTGGTCTCCCTGAGCATCTGCCTTGTCCGGCTGCATGCAGCCGAAAAGCGCGATTACAAGCAGGACAATCGCTAACGGCACAACCAATATCAGCTTCCTCATGCTCCCTCCTCCAAAACGGTTCCCTTACATTTTCTTCGCTATATCACGCGCCGAAAGTATTACATTCGCGAGTTCCTGATTATCGAGGTAGTAGCAGACTTTTCCTTCCTCCCTCTTGCTCGTTACGAGCCCACACTGCCGCAGAATGGCAAGGTGCTGCGACACGTTAGGCTGCCTGATGCCGAGTTCCTTTACGAACTTCTGTACGCAAAGCTTGCCGCCTGCAAGCTTTCGTATAATAGCCAGCCTCGTAGGATGCGAAAGGCATTTGAAAAGCCTGACAGTCTTGTCATCAACAGGCATTCATTGGCATCCAAACGGGAATATTCGGGTATTCGGATAATCGAATATGCTTTTTAGCACTCCCCCGGCGGCACTGCAAGCAAAAAAACGACTGTTTTGGTGAGTTTTTATGTGCCGGACCATCGTTTGCGCGCCGGGCGGCAATTCAACGCCCGGGAATTTAATGTCAAGCCCTCGAATATGAGAACCGCGGCGTCCCGGATTAGTCAAAGAAAGAAGAACAACAGCCTGTTTCTTCAAAAGGGAGGTCTCTCATGAACGGGTTAATGTCTTACCGCAAGCTGATTACGGGCGCGCTCGCCGTGTTTTTCCTCGTCTTCGCCGGCGGCACCCTGCCGGCGAAACCGCAGGACGGGACGGTATTCCCCGCAGGGCAGCGCTACTTAACTCACATTACGACGGATAAACCCATCTACCGGGCCGGCGAGACCGTCTACGCTCGCGGCGCAGTACTGAACTGCCAGAACAACACGCCGCTCGACGCAAAGGTTCGGCTGTATCCGCTCGTATACATAACGGGCCCGAAGGGCGAGACCCTTTTCACGGGGCAGGCGCAAATACAAGACAGTGTGACCGCCTTCGCCTGGAAAGTGCCCGACGGTGCCGCAGGCGGTGAGTACAAGGTCAAGGTCAAGTATCACAGCCCATCTCTCGCGCCCGCAGAACGGAAGTTCGACGTTCGCGCATACCGGGCACCGCGGCTGAGGTCGCAAATCGTCTTCGCCCGCAAGGGATACGGCCCGGGCGACAGCGTAACGGCCGCACTTCACACGGAGCGCGCCGAGGGCGGCATTCCCGCCGGTGCGAAAGTCACCGTCATCGCCCGCGTCGATGGCACCGAGGCGTACCGCGGCAAGTACAGCGTTGACTCCGCGGGCAACTGCAGCGCCAGCTTCCCGCTGCCGAAAGACATCGCGCGCGGCGAAGGCACGATAGCCTTCGTTATCGAGGACGGCGGAGTCGTCGAGACGGCCGCAAAGACAATCCCCATTCTCCTGCAGACGGTCGACCTTGGAATTTACCCCGAGGGCGGGGAGCTTGTCGCAGGCCTGCCGGCGCGCGTCTACATCGAGGGCCGCACCCCCGCGAAAAAGCCCGCCGACATTGCCGGCGTCGTCCTCGACGGCGAAGGCGCCGAAGTTGCGAAGTTCCGAACGGAACACGAGGGCCGCGGGCGCTTCGAGTTCACGCCGGAGAGCGGCAAGCGCTACGAACTGAAAATTACCGAACCTTCCGGTATCAAGACGCGCTTCGCACTGCCCGCGGTCGGGGAGTCGGGCGCCGTAATCAGGGCAGCTTCGGATATCTGCAGGAAAGGCGAGGATGTCAGATTCCAAGTCGCCGCAACTTCAGCCGGGAAGCTCAAGGTGACCCTGTCCAGGCGCGAGAAGGAAGTCGCAGCCAAAGTCATAGAAGTCGAGGCGGGAAAAACCGCCGATGTCGAGCTTGCGCCTTCCCCCGGCATATGCGGCGTCCTCGTCGCAACCGTCTGGGACGAAGATGATAAACCGCTCGCGGAACGCCTCATTTTCAGGGAGCCCGAGCACAGCCTGCACGTCGAAATCGTGCCGGACAGGAAGAAATACATTCCGGGCGGCAAAGTCAGCGTGAAAATAAGGACCACCGACGAGAACGGAAAGCCGACCGAAGCGGTCGTCGGCATCGCCGTTACGGACGACAGCGTGCTCGAGATGATAGAGAAGCGCGAGCAGGCGCCGCGGCTGCCCGTAATGGTCTTTTTCGAAGGCGAGGTGAAGGAGCTTGCCGACGCGCATGTCTATCTCGACGACAAGAACCCCGATGCGCCCGCAGCCGTTGACCTGCTGCTCGGCACGCAGGGCTGGCGCCGCTTCGCATTCTTCAAGCCGCAGGAATTCCTGGATAACTACAAGGATATGGCTCGCCGCGTGCTCGCACTCGGTTTCCAGCCACGTCCGGAAACGGCGGGCGGACGATGGGGAAAAGGCGCTCTCGGCGGAAAAGCCCCGGAAGGCGCGGCGCCTCCCGTAGACAAGCCCAGAAAAGCTATCGCAAGAAATGAAGCTAAGCCCGTCGCCGCACCAGCACCCGTCGCAGAGAAACCACTCGCCGACAAGGACGCCAAGGTCCCGGCGGACAGGCGCGCGGGCAAGAAAGAAGAAAGACCGGCCAGAGAACTACAAGAAGCGGAAGAACTCAAACTGCCGGAAATGGCAAAACGAAAAAGACTCAGCCGCAGGCAAGCGATAGTGGCGATGAAGTACGTTCGCATTTATGCCCACACTGTACGGCCCGGCCGCAGACCCGGCGACAGAAAAGACTTCGCCGAGACCCTTTACTGGAACGCAGCCATACGAACCGACGCGGAGACCGGCGAGGTGCAGTTCACCTTCGACCTGAGCGATTCCGTCACGACCTTCCGGGTTTTCGCGGACGCCTTCTCCGGCAGCGGCGCGCTCGGCTACTGCGCCGGCGCGATCGAATCGGTCGAGCCGTTCTATGCGGAACCGAAGATGCCCCTCGAAGTGACGCAGGGCGACGTTATCATGCTTCCCGTCAGCCTTGTGAACGGCACGGACTCCCTCCTCGAAAACGTCAGAATCAATGCATCCGCGGATAAAGGTATCAAGCTTGGCAGCCTCGCCGACATGAAGCTTGCCGCAAACGAGCGCGGGCGCGCAATCCTCGAAATGAGCATCGGCGAAATATTCGGCGAAGCCAATCTCGTGCTTTCCGCAAGCGCCGCCGGTTACTCAGACAAGGTCACGCGCCGGCTGAAGGTTACGCCTCTGGGCTTCCCCGTAGAGGTGGGTTTCGGCGGAATGATTAATCCGAACGAGACAATCAAGAAGGAAATAGTAATTCCGGCGGAACTGGTCAGGGGAAGCGTCACGGCGGAAATCGCCATATATCCGACGCCGCTGGCGAGCCTCGCACAGGCGCTCGACCGCCTGCTCAGGGAGCCTTATGGCTGCTTCGAGCAGACGAGTTCGGCCACCTATCCGACAATCATGGTGCAGCAGTATTTCAAGAGTCATCACGGCGTTGACCCGAAGATTATCGAGCGCGCCGGCAACCTGATTGACAAGGGGTACAAGAGGCTTCTCAGCTTCGAATGCGGGCAGAAGGGCTACGAGTGGTTCGGCCAGGACCCGGGGCACGAGGCGCTTACGGCGTACGGTCTCATGGAGTTCACCGACATGTCAACCGTCTATAACGTTGACACTGCAATGATTACACGGACCCACGAATGGCTGCTCAAAATGCGCGACGGCAAGGGCGGCTTCACCCGCAATCGCAGGGCGCTCCATACGTGGATAATGGACAAGGACTGCTCCGACGGCTACATCACCTGGGCGCTTCTGGAGTGCGGCGAGAAAGGCATCGACAGGGAAGTGCAGGCTTTCCTGCAGAACGCCGCCAGGAGCGAGAACAGCTACGTGCTCGCGCTCGCCGCGAACGTGGCTGCCCTCGCAGGCCGCAAGGACGATGCGAAGAAATTCATGGACCGCCTCGCGAAAGCACAGACGGACGAGGGGCACGTAGGCGGGGCGATAACCTCGATAGTCGGCAGCGGCGGAATCGCGCTCAGCATAGAGACAACCTCGTTCGCCGTGCTCGCGTGGCTGCATGACGATGCGTACGCCGGCAGCGTCGAGAAGGCCATCCGCTGGATTTGCGAATGCTGCAAGGGCGGGCGCTTCGGCTCGACGCAGTCGACCGTGCTGGCGCTGCGGGCGATTATCGCCTACGACAAGAGTCGCGCCACGCCGAAGGCGCCCGGCAAGGCGCGCCTGGCAATCGACGGCCATGAGTCCGGCGGCTGGTACGAGTTCGACGAGAACGCGTCCGGCGCGATCAAGCTGCCCGATATCGGCGAAGTGCTGGAGCCCGGCAAACACACCATCGAACTCCGGATGGAGGGCGGCTCGAGAATGCCCTACGCAATCGCAGTCAACTACCATACGCTGAAGCCGGAATCGTCCGACAAGTGCAGGCTGAAGCTCGAAGTCGCGCTCTCGAACGCGAACGTAAGCGAGGGGGAAGTGACCGAAGCGAACGTGTCAATCGCAAACCTCGACAAGGAACCAGTTCCGACGCCGGTCGCGATAATCGGCATCCCCGGCGGGCTCGAGCCGAGGCACGACCAGCTCAAGGAACTCGTCAAGGCTGACAGAATCGCCGCCTACGAGGTCATAGGACGAGATGTCGTGCTCTACTGGCGCGAGCTGAAAGGCGGGGAGAAGGTCAGGCTGCCGGTAAGCCTCGTCGCCGCGGTGCCCGGCACTTATACAGGTCCGGCAAGCAGGGCTTACCTGTACTATACTGACGAGTACAAGCACTGGGTCGGCGGCCTCAAGGCGGAAATCAAACCGCGCACGAAATAGACTGGCGGCACGCTCTCATCGAGAGGTTCCGAGAAACCAGCTGGAGGGGATTTGAACCTTAGAAGCTGTGTGCACATCACGCACCGTGTTTGCCTGCCCTGTAACCTGACTGAAATCGCTGCAATCGTGCAACCGCAGTGAGACTCAATACCCGCAGTCTTTCACGTACAGCCAAGCGGTGTATTTCTCGCGCGCACACGCGATACTATTCAGATACTGTGGCGTTCTTACGCGTTGGAAGTAAATGACTATTCTGAGAGTCACGCGTGAATTTGCTTGGACGAAGCATGGAGGAGGTCGAGCTGAATCATCTTCGGACTCTTATAGTAGTGAACACATGACCATGGGCTACGTGATTTGACATTTCATGGCCGAGTATCTTCGTGTTCAGGATTGTCTTCTTCTGAGTCCGTCCGTAGATTCTTAGATCTCCACTGGGCGTAACGTTAAAACACCACAAGTGCAGTCCTCGCCAGGATTCCCGCTTTCCTTCGTCTGTCTCATGAACCAGGGTCACCAATCCACCGCTCGCGGTGACATTCACCATCTCGTAAATGCATTTGATGGCATCCCTAGAGTGATCTATGGAGTTTCGAGCGTGTACATAGTCAAATTTCTTTTCTTGGAAGAACTCTGTCAGTCGTTCGCCTTCACATTTTAGTGGTTGTACTACGGGCGATATGTCGTACTTACTGAACAGGGACTTGTACTCATCAGCCAGAGGGTCAACAGCAGTTATTCTAAGGTCTTTCGTGGGGTGTTTTTTGCCGATCGTGGTGAGGGGGCCCGAGCCAACATCAAGTATCTCTACCACTTCACACTCCAGTGAATCAACAGCCTCCAAAGGATAGCCTTTAATCATGGATTCGGGATCGAGCCTATACTCGTATGGCGCGCTTTCCTCAAGCCAATCGACGCCCTTTGTTCTGATGTATCTGTCCCAGAATGCGACTTCTTTCACAAGACCCTTTTCTCTGTTCACTGTCAAGTAGAAGTAGGGGCTTAGTAGCTTCTTGACTATCCGCCTTATCATTCCCATGGCCAAAGTTCCTTAGCTTGGCAAACGAAATCGGCTGTTTAGAGGGGATTTCCCAGATAGAACTTGTTCGTGACCATCACAGATTCTCTCTGGCAATACCTTACAACAATAATTGCACTTCGGCAAGCGGAAATCGCTGCAACCGTGCAACCACTGCGCAGTCGTTCACTCCGAGGAAGCAATCATCCTGTGCATGCCGGGATTCTGCACGTAGAGAGGGAAAGACATAACCTTGAGGCAGTAAGCGATTTAGACAAGTGTATAATGACATGCGGAAGGGGGGATTTGAACCCCCATGACCGTTTAAAGTCACCAGGCCCTCAACCTGGCGCGTCTGCCAATTCCGCCACTTCCGCGCGCGAAGCGAGAATAATAGTCGTCCGCAAACAGCTTGTCAAGCCTGTAGTTGGAAGAACAACCGTCCCGCCACGAATCAGGACGACAACGCCGGCGGCGTCCTGCTCACTTCTTCCTGCCCCAGCGGGCTGCGGGGTGTTTCGAGAAGTATTCGAGCCAGTTGCTCTTGGTCCTCAGCCGCTCGGAAGAACTTGCCCCCGTGATCTGGTACAGCATGCTCCGGACCGCCATTCTCAAGCGCCGCTCGCCCTTCTCCAGGAAATCCAGAAGAAAATCGATGGTCTGCCCGTTCGGGAAGCAGGTGGCAAGCGATTCCAGAAGAAACTTCTTCAATTGCAGGTTTTCAAGGCTCCCCGCCATCTTTATCAGCGTCTTCTGCGTCATGGGGTCCTTGTCGTTCCTGGTGAGCACCGGCACGTAGGCGCTTACTTGCTCCCATGTGCTGATTCTATCGGAAATCCCGACGAGGGTCTCGTAGACGTTCGGGTCCGTCCACAGCCTCTTATACCTGCTGGAGCCCAAGTCGCTCAAGACCTGCAGAAGCTCCTTGCCCTCGCTTTCCTTGAGCCTCTTGATGAAGTCCTCCTTGATGCCCGTGCTGTGCCCGGCCAGGAGCTTCTCCCAGTCCGCCCGCTTCTTTGAGCCAAGCATCTTTCCCGTTATCTTCTCCAACGCGTCCACGGCCGCATCGCCGTACTTCTCATCCTCGACAAGGTAGACCAGCGGCTCCACCGCCTCCTTGACTTTCCACTCGGCGAGAAGTGCTATTATATTCTCGTAGGTGATGTGGTTTTCCTTTTTCGACAGCATCTCGACGAGCGCCATCTTGGCCTTCTCCCTGCGCGGCGCATCCTTTACTTCCCTGAGTATCCAGACGACGTTCAGTGCGACGCCGGCATCCCGCGTATTCTTGCCTATCTCGACCACCTTGTCGAATACGCTGGTATTGTCGAGCTGGTCCCTGCCCTCCTTGCTGTGCAGATTGCGCAGGAACTCGAGCAGGGCTTCCGTGTCTTCCGTCTGAAGCGAAGAGGCCGCCTCCGCTCCGGGGTCGTGCGCCGCGCGGCGCTGCGCGTTCATGATTCTCTTGGCCCGCTCCACGTCCGCACCCTTCGATTCAAGCCAGTCCCAGCCGCTCTTTGTCACCCACCAGATTTCCCAGTCCCTTGCCTCCCAGTTCCCGGCATCGATGCCCGTTGTCTCGCGGAGCCTGTCTGTCACGAGCCTGACTTCCTTCTTCTCAAGCCCCTTGTCGCCTATGAACATAATCGCCAGCGGCACCGCGGTCAGCTCGCCGAGCTTTGCCAGGGCGAACGCCGCGGCGCGCCTTACGGTCCGAACCGGGTCGAGTTCCAGCGTCTGGTAAAGCGTTTCCTTAACGGATTCGAGCCCGCTTTCCCCGAGCGCCTCGGCGGCCCGCTCCCGCAGAAGAGCGTCCTCCTCGTCCTCGAGCAGCGCGACGAGGACGCTTGTGGCACGCTGCACACCGTGAAACCACCTGAGATTTTCTATCGCATCGAGACTGTCCTTTCGATCGTGCCTCTTGAGTATGTCGCTGTAATCCAGAATAACTCTTTCTGTCTCGAGGCTGAACCGCAGGTTGGCAATCCTTACACCGGCTTTCCGAAGCACTTCAAGAGCATCGAGATAACCTCTTCCCGATGCAAACGGCTCCTCCGAGCCCTCGAGGCGCAATGCGCGCAGCATTACAAATGACATCTTTTCGGCCGCCGCCCAGGATGCTATCAGAGCTGTCTTCTCGGCGATGTCAGGATTGTTAATTAGGTATGAGGCCACCCGGGCCAGCGGCTCATCCGGAGGCAGCTTCTCCAGCTTGAATTCGAGCTTTTCACCGCCCGCGGAAGAAGCGGGGTATTCGGTGTTCAGCGCCCGAACCGTCTTGGTTATATGCTGCTTCGGCTCCAGCTTAAACTCGTGCTTCTCCACAATCAGCTTGTCTGGCAGAGCGCCGAAGTCGGTGCAGGTCGCCAGGTAGCCGGGCTCGAGGCGCACGACGATGGGCCGATTGGACCTCACGATGAACTCGAGCGTCATCGAGTTGCTCTGGTCGCCCGTAACCTTCAGGTCGAGCTTGCGATTCTCTGTCGCCTCGAGGATATCGAGTTCCGTTTTTTCAGTCACGGCCGGCTGGCCGGGATTCCCCTCCGGTTGCTTCTTCTTGTTGCAGCAGCACAGCATAAGCACGCAGGAGAAAAGCACCGTGCATACGGCCAGTTTTATGTGATGTGTTTCGACCACTTTCCTCTACCCGGCAGACCCGCCGACACCGTGGCGTATTATAAGACACCCGGCACACTGAAGGCCAGAGTATTTTTCCGCCGGTTTCGAGGAAGCGGCCCGCCGCCTTAGTGCCAGAACCGCTTGGAGCGCCCGGATTTTATCATCATGTAGGCCTCCCGGAAGGGAACGCCCGCCGCGACCGCCTTATAGCACTCTTCCGTAAGATATATGTCCTCGGAGCAGGCCTCCTTCATCTTGTCCTTGTGAGGAATCAGGTTCTTGACGACAAGCGCCATGACGCCGAGCGATTCCAGGGTAATGCCGAGCGCGTCGATAAGAGGCTCCTTGAGAAGCTGGAAATCCCGGTTGTAGCCGCTCATGAGGTTCTTGGTCAGCTCCTGTATCCGGAACTGCAGCGACGCCACGACCGCCGAGTTTGCCCTGACCAGCTCGAGGACGTCGTAGTTCTTCTTGTTCGGCATCATCGAGGAACCCGTCGTCAGCTTCTTCGGCAGCGAGAAGAACCCGAACTCCTGCATCGAGAAGAGCAGCAGGTCCGCCGCCAGCTTGGCCAGCGTCGCCATTATCGAACTCATGGCGAACGCCGCCGCCGCCTCGGCCTTCCCGCGGTGCTGGCAGTAGAGCGTGTTCCACTCGACGCCCGCGAAGCCCATCTCCCCGGCCGAAAGTTCCCTGTCGAGCGCGACCGGAGAGCCGAAACCCGCCGCCGAGCCCAGGGGCGAGTAGTCGTTGAGCGACTTCGCGGCCTCGACGAGCTTGAGGTCATCCCTCAGCGAAGCGACAAACGCCTCCGCCCACACCGGAACGCTCAGAGGCATCGCGCGCTGCGAGTGCGTGTAGCCCGGCATTATCATGCCCGACGTCTTCTCGGCGAGCCCGCCGAGTTCCTTCTGCAGCGCCGTCCCCGCCTCGCTGATTAGACCGAGCTTGTCCTTCGTCAGGAGCCGCACCGCCGTCGCTACCTGGTCGTTCCTCGAACGGCCCGTGTGAACCTTCTTGCCCAGGTCGCCCAGCACGCTCGTCAGGTAATTCTCTATCGCCGTGTGGCAATCTTCCTCCTCGACGGTAATGCTGAACTTCCCCGCCTTGTGAGCGCACGCGATTTCCTCGAGCCCGCCGAGCAGGTCATTGCACTCATCCTTGTCGAGTACGCCTGCCGCCTCCAGGCACTTCACGTGGGCCGCCGTCCCCTGCAGGTCGTACGGGAGAACGTGAACATCGACTATGTAGTCCTTCCCCACCGTGTATTTCTCTATGGCCGGGTGCAGCCCGCCCTCAGTTTGCCACAGCTTCTTCATTGACCTCGCTCCCTTCAAGATTCTTGTGCTGCGCCGCATGCGCAAGCTGCTGCGACAGCGTGTATAGTTGAATGAACGGCGCTGCCGCGTTCTGGTTGAACTCTTCCTCCGCGTTGAACGTGGCCAGTGCCTCGCTGAACATGGAATACGGCGACTCGACCGCTACCACCATGGCGTGTCCCTTGAGCATCCTGACCCTGACCTTGCCAGTGACCTTCTTGTTGGCCTTGTCAATGTATGCGTTGAGATTGTCCATGAGCGGTTCGAACCACTTTGCGCCGTAACACAGATACGACCACTTGGTGTCAATCAGGCTCTTGAACTCGTTCTCATCGCGCGTAGAGACGAGCTTCTCGAGCGCCTTGTGCGCCTTGATGAGCACCGTGGCCGCCGGATTCTCGTACACGCCGCGGACCTTGACGCCGAATATCCGGTCCTCGATGAGCACCGTCATGCCCACCCCGTGCATCGCCGCGACCGGGTTGAGGCACGCGATAATGTCGTACAGGCTCATCTTGTCGCCGTTCAGCCCGACGGGAAGGCCCTCCTTGAACTCTATCTCGGCCACTTCCGCTTCATTGGGTGCGTTCTCCGGCAGGTTCGTGACTTTGAGCACCTTCTCGAAGCACGGCACCTTCTCCGGGTCCTCTATCTCCGCGCCCTCGGAAGTTATGCCCCAGATGTTGTCGTCGTGAGAGTACGGCTTGTCCACCGAGCGGTTAATCTCTATGCCGTGCTCCGTGGCGTACTCCAGCTCTTCCTCGCGACCCATCGCCCACTCGCGCACCGGCGCTATCATCTTCAGGTGCGGCGCGAGCGTCAGGACCGCCCCGTCTATTCGCACTTGGTCGTTGCCCTTGCCCGTGCAGCCGTGGGCAATCGAGTCGGCGCCTTCCTTGATGGCCGTCTCGACCGCCATCTTGGCGATAAGCGGCCGGCCCAGCGGCGTCGAGAGGTGGTAGCCTCCCTGGTAGTCGCCGTTGGCCTTAATGCACTTTGCAATATACTTGTCGGCGAACTCCTCGCCCACATCCGCGACAATCGCCTTCTTCGCCCCGAGCATGAGCGCCTTCTTCTTCGCATCGTGCGCGTCCTCGAGAAACTGCCCGAGGTTCACCGTGAGAGTAATCACCTCGCAGTCATAATGCTCCTTTATCCACTTGAGCATTATGCACGAGTCCAGCCCGCCGGAGAAAAGAAGCACGCATTTCTTCACCTCTCCGGGCTTCGCCTCGTACGAAGTGACCTTGTGGTACTTCTTCGCTTTCATCGTTGACCTCCATCTGGTCTCTGTTTTCGTTTTTCTATTCTATGAATTTCCTGATTCTCTTCTCGACCACCTTCGCCTGTCTCGTCTCGCGGGTGATTATCAGGAACGTGTCGTCGCCCGCGACAATCCCGGCTACCTCGCTCCAACCCGCATCGTCCAGCGGGTCCGCCGCCGCGTTCGCGCCGCCCGAGGTGGTCCTCACCACTATCTGGTTTCCAACCGCCTCGATGCTCAGTACGAACGCACGCAGCGTCGCGCGAAGCCCCCGGCCGGAGGCCGCCTCTCTGCCGTTGGGGGCAGCCGGCATGTACCCGCTCGCCCCCTTCACCAGCCCCATCTCGGCCACGTCGCGCGACAGCGTGGACTGCGCCGCGCTGCAGCCCCGCCCGGCCAGGAGCTTGCCGAGTTCGCGCTGGCTCTTCACCTCGCGCGTCTCGATAATCTCCAGTATCGCCTGCTGCCGCTGCTTCGGTGTCATAGGTAATCCTTTCCGAATTCGCATCTACTCTTTTACTTCCCGCCTCTTCCCTTACCCGTTCTTTGTGGGTAAGTACCCTCTTATACGCATATTTACCCATCCGGTCAATATAAATTTCCGAAAAATCCGTAAATTCTTTGGGTGGGATTCCTTCAGGGTGTCCGGCAGGGAAAACGGGGGCGGCTCCGCTTACGGCGCATCCCGTGCGCCGGCCGACGGCTCCGGGTCGTTATTCGCTACCCGGTGGCGCAGGCGAGGCACGAAGACCATGATGAATACGGCGGCGGCCAGCGCGACCAGGAACCACGGCAGATGCCGGTGAGTCCACGGCGCAAACACGTCCTTCCGGTACCATTTGTCCAGAACAGCCCACTTCGCAATGAAGACGAGCATCCAAGTCAAAGCCTTTCCCGTCTTGGCAATCGCAAGGTTCTCGATGGCAAGCCTCGCCGACCACTTCAGCCTGAATCCCCCGTTCAGCAGACCGGACAGCGGCGAAGGTATCATACGCCACCTGACGCGCCTGCAGTACTGCTCGAACTTTTCCCCGAACTGCGCCGAAAGCAGCGCTTCCTCGCGCCGGATGCGGAACAGGTAGTTCGGAATGACAACCGCAAGGTAGATAGCCCCAAGAATCGCGGGCAGCAGATGGAAACCCGCAGCCACCGTGAAGCCCACGCCGACCATCATGTAGCCGAAATAGACCGGATTCCGCAGGAATGCGAAAGGTCCGGTCGTTATCAGCTCGCCCCTCGTGTCGCCCTTGCGCGTGAACGCGCCGTAGGAAAGGACTACCCAGAGTTCCGACGCGGCCGCGATTGAAAGGCCGATAATGAGCGAAAAGCGCGACGGCTGCGCCGCGACGAGCAGCGCAATCAGCAGCGTCCGCCTCGACCGCTTTCCGACCATGCGGAAGAACTTACGCCTCTTGTCCGCGCTATCGTCGTTGTTCTGCTCTTCCGCCAAATCACCCTCCCCTGTGCAAGCATGGTAAGGGCTCCCGCCGTCCGAATCAATGCCATCTTTGACATCACTGCAGCAAGCGTTGTATGCTTGATGTGAAAAGGAGCATCACATTGCGAAAGGTTGGCACAATCACATTCGCCGCAGCTTCCATCGCTGTCTTGATGACTGCGGGCGGGTGCCGCAGTTTCCGCCCCGGCGTGAACCTGCCCGAACTCGACGCCGGAAAGCCGTTCACAAAATGGGACGGCGTAGTGCTCACGCTTAAACGCGATGGCCCGTTGTCCCTGAATGGTCAGGCAACCGACAGAGACAAGATACGCGAACAGTTCGAGGCAATGCTAAAGAAGGGAGAAGCTGAATTCAACAAGCGAAGGACAACGCTCCCGGTAGAGTGGGCCAGAAAGCGGGCATGCATGACGCCGGTATTTCTCTGCATTGACAAGGACACACCGCTTCAGGAGTGTCTGCCTCTGCTTTTCTTCACATGCCAAATGCTCTGCCATGATGTCTGCTTTGCCGTTCGGAAAGGCCCCGGCCTACGTGCTGTCAGTTTCTGCAGCTACTTCTACAGCGGGGGTGACTTCTACGGCTACTGGAAGGATGAGCCAATCTGGCTGACCGGGGCTGTCCGGCAACTCAAAGTCAGAGCCAGGAAGGAAGGACGATACCGTTTCACTTCGCTGTCGGGACGCTGGGCCGATAAGATGACCTGGGTGATACCGCTCATTGAGGGCGAAGAACCCGAAACCTATCAAAGCATTGAACCTTTGTTCGAGTTGATAGCGCAACACAAAGACGAGGACATCGTGGTCGTCATGGATTTCCTCAATAATGCCAAAAACCTCAAGTGGCAGTGGCTGGCACAACTCCTGCTGCGACTGGAGAAGACGCCCATCAGAGGATACCTTTTCGTTGTGCCGGATGTTTCATACTGAGAGAGCAGTCTTTCTGTCGCCTGAAACCCGCCGGGAGTGTTATAAACTCCACATGACTGCAACCCGGTAATTCGCCCGGACAAAACAGTGAGCGAGCAGGACGGGAAGGGCATGGACCGCGAGGAGATGATGAAGCTTCTCGGCGAGGAGGACACCGGCGTTCTCTGCCTGAGCAGGGACGGCGAGCCTTACGGTGTGACGCTCTCCTACGCGCTCGTGGACGGAGAGATTATCTTCCACTGCGCCACCAGCGGCAGGAAGCTCGACTTCATCGAGGCTAATCCGCGCGTCTGCTTCGTCGTCTCGCGGCACCCGGATAGAACTCTCCCCCACCGGCCGGACAGCGAGTGCAACTACCGCTACGAGTCCGTGCACTGCTTCGGCAAGGCGCGAATCGTGCAGGACCCGGCGGAGAGGCTGGATTATCTCAAGAAGTTCAAGGCGCATTTCGACAAGCTCCGCGGCCTCGACCCGGACAAGGGCCGCGTGCCCGACTCGGCCGCCGGAAAGACCGGCATCATTTTGATGTCGGTAGACGAAGTAACAAGCCGCAGGAAAGCATGACATATCACGGCTTGACTAAACACAATCACGCGGTTAAACTTGTCGGACAACCGGACTGACACAGAGGAACAGCCATGAGACTGATACTTGCCTGCTCTATCGTGTTTACAGCCCTGCTCGCGGCCGGCTGCACCGAAAAGACCCCGGAGCCCAAGGCCCCATCCGAAGAAGCGAAGCAGCCGCAGCAGCCTGCGAAGGACGAGACGCCTGACAAGGTCAAGAAGCTCATGGACAGCGCCCGCGAAAAGTACAAGAACAGCGGCGACCCGCACGACGCAATCGAAGACCTCGTCCGTGCGCTCGACCTCAAGCCCAAAGGCGAGCAGGAGGCCGAGGTCCGCAAGCGCCTCGCCGACGCCTGCACCCTCTACGCCCGCAGGCTCGCGCACCAGAAGAAGTACGACGAGGCAATGCCCTTCTTCAAACGCGCCCGGGAGGCCGACCCGCAGAACGCCTTCGCTCACATGGAATACGGCGTCACCCTCTACGAGATGGGCAAGAGCAACGAAGCCCTCGAAGCCTACGACAAGACCATCGAGCTCAAGCCCGACTATCACCAGGCCTACAACGCCCGCGGTCTCATCAAGCTCGACGAGGGCAGAAACGAGGAGGCCGAAAAGGACTTCGACAAGGCGCTCGAAATCCAGCCCGACCACGTCTGGTCTCTCGTCAACAAGGGCATCGTCCTCGACCGCGCCGGAAAGACAGACGAGGCTCTCAAGCTCTTCGACAAGGCCATCCGGCTCGACCCCAACAACGGCCTGGCCTACAGCAAGCGCGGCTGGGCGCACCTCCAGAAAGGCAACTACCACAAAGCCGTCGTGGACTGCACCCGCGCCATCAAGCTCGCCGCCGACCTCGATACCGCCTACATAAACCGCGCCAGCGCATACGCAATGCAGGGCATAATGCACCTAGCGGTAGCCGACTACCACACATTTCTTGACCACTTCCCGAGCCACCCGCGCGCGGACGAAATCAGGAAGTGGCTCGACGAGAACGAGAAAGGCCGCAAGGACGGCGGCATTCGAAGCCACTGACCGCACCCACACTATTAGTTGGTGTGCGGCCTATCGCGTCAGGTAGACGCCCGACTTGGCCCAGTGGAACGAGCGCTTGCGCTGCTCGTACCAGGCCTTCCAGATGTCCGTCGCACGGGCGCGATTGGGTATGTTGAAGTTTTTGCGGGCCGGGTCCCTGTAGAAATAGCTGACCAGGAACAGCTCCAGCGCGGCCCCCGTGTTGAACCCCTTGTCCGGTATGTTGAACTCTCCTATCCTCTCGCCGAGCCGCGTCACGTGCAGGTAGGTCAGCCCCTTGAACGGCTCCTTGTCCTCGAGGTGGTCGATTATGTAAGGCAGGCAGAGGTCCATCTTGAGCTGGAACGCCACCATTATCGTGCTGCGCTCCTGGTCCAAGCCTTTTTTGAGCCTCGACATCGTCTCCTCGAAATTCCTGCGGTCGTCAAGCTCCGGCAGCCGGGTCATGGCGTAACCTTTCGCCTCCTGCGACCCGGCCTTCTTCTCTTCTCCCCCATCCTTGCCTTCCGGCTCCTGCGCGGCCCCCTTGCCTGCATCTTCATTGCCGCCCTGCGGCGGTACGGCTTTGCACGACACGAGAACCGCCGCGAGGACCGCCAGTATAATCGCTACGACCAGTTTCATCTTCATTCCCCCGTCTGCCTGTCGATAATCATGTTACATCCGCTGCACCTCAAAATCAAGTACCACTGCCGGAACAGGCTTGAGGCGTGAGTATTGGCGTATCCGGCGTCTCTGGGACACGACTCTGGCGCAGTTCCGTGGTGCAGTACAAGTTCAGCGCCACATCGCCGGGAGTCATTCTGCGCAGCAGAATTACGTAAGGCGATAAATCTAATTCGAGTATCGTGTACCCAAAACTCCATCCCCCTAACCTTCAACCTTTAACCTTCAACTTCGCCTGTACATCGACTCCTATATCCACCAACGACTTACGACGAGTTTTTACAAACCGGCGCCGTTCCGGTTCAGCGCCGGGTCGCCGGGGTTTGGGGTCGGGGGCCCCAAACGAAAGGCGATAAAACCACTTTTTTAGACAGAGAATCTTATCCCGCACTGCCAATCCTCCAGATTTTCACGCAGGAAACTCAGTTAATTAAGCCACCTTTCGGGGGGAAAGAGAAGTGAGCGGACCCTCCGCTCGGTTTCATTGCCCCGGCTTCAGGGCCCGCAGTCGGCGCAGACCTCCTGCTGCGCCGGGGCAGCAGGACCGCCGGTTCCGTTGCGCTTCTCGAACCCCAGCACTGCCATGAAATCCCTGTCCCGCTCAGTCAGAGTCGGGCCTGCGAGATACTTGAGATTGTCATCCTTCCTGATTTCCGCGAACCGCTCCTCGTACTTCCGGAGCACCGACCTGACAACTGCCACGTCGGTCTTGTCCAGCTTCTCTTCGTCGGACGGTTTCTCCTTGGGAGATGGGAGCCTGTTGAGTATGTGCTCGTCGTTGAGCCTGTCCTCCCTCATGATTGCGACAGTCTCGTGGGGCGAAAGGTCCTCCTTGTCAATCAGGTTCCACAGCACTTTCTTCCGGGCCGCTGCGTTGAGGTACAACTGGCATACGACCCTGTCCCTGGCGAACGAGCTCAGGGCGTGGTACTTCCCGCTGCGTATTACGCGCATGTCGTTGTAGACTGTGTAGATGGGTATTCCGAACTTGTCGGAAATCTCTTCGGGCGAGTAGCCCCTGACAAGCTTCTCCACGACCAGGTGACGGCGCATCAAGACGCCTGTGCGAAATCGAGGCATGATTGCTCCTTTCCCGCGGGCTGAAGCCCGCGGCTTGGGTTTTTACCTTCAACTTTCAACCTTTAACCTTGAACTTCGCATTGCCTCCTTTCTGTTTTCAACCTTCAACTTTCAACCTTGAACCTTCAACAGCGC